>NZ_CADCST010000064.1 GCF_902804485.1 Flavobacterium collinsii
TCATAGTTCCTTTCGAATATGATGACATCGATCCATTTAACCATGAATTGGCTTCAGTAAAAAAAAACGGTAAATATGGTTTCGTAAATAGAAAAGGAAAAATAGTAATTCCTATTCAATTTGATAATAATAGCGATTTTACAAACTCTGGATTAGCACTTGTAGAAAAAAATCATAAGTTTGGATTTATAAATCAAATGGGAAAAGAGATAATTTCAATCAATTATCAAAATGCCAACGAAGCCACATTCGATAGTTTAATTACATTGAACAAAAAAGGGAAATGGGCATTTTTCGATAATACGGGAAAACAAAAAACAGATTTTATATATGATGAAATTTTTGTAACGGACATTAGTTTAAACGGAGAAAATGGAAGTACCTTTTGGAAAAATGGATTGATTTTTGTTCGGAAAAATGGTCAAACTGCCTATTTAGACAAAAATTTAAAAGAAGTAATTCCTTTTGGAAAATATGATTTAGGAGAAAAATTTAATCAAAACAGAATTGCAATTGTTTCTAAAAATCATAAATATGGAATAATAAATGAATTTGGAAAAGAAATACTTAAATTAGAATATGATACATTAGAACATCCTGAAGAAGATTATCATGAATCTGAAATCTTTGAAGGGAAAAATAAAAATCATATCACTTTGTTAGACAAAAGTGGGAATAAAATCTACGACAAAATAAAAAATTACCGCTTTGATTTTAGTCGTCTGGGCAAAAAAGTGCATAGAATCTATATCATTCAAAATTTAAAAAAACAATATGGTGTAGTCGATGGTCAAGGAAAAATAATAGTTCCTTTTATGTATGATGCAATTCAAGATTTTAACGGAGCAGCAAATACCGTAGTTGAACTCAAAGGAAAATCTGGCATTATTAGTTCAGACAACAAAATTTTATATCCTATAGAAAATGAAACAATAATGACTGGGAAAGATCTCAATTATTATATCATAAGCAAAAACAACAAAGCAGGAATTATCGACAAAAATCTAAAAACAATTTTAAATTTCGATTATCAGGATTTGTCACCCTGTTTTTATGACGATAAAAACTTTTTCATAGCTAAACAAAATAGTAGATATGGCGTTATAAATAGATTAGGAAGAATAATTATTCCTTTTGAATATAGTGAAATGTCAAATTGGGTCGAATACGGTCCAGGTTCTAATTATCATTTTGTAACAAAAAACGGCAAGGAAGGATTAATTACTAAAGAAGGAAAAATAGTTATTCCGGCTATTTATGATAATTTATTTTACAACGATGACAACACAATTATTCTTTGTAAAAATGGTAAATATGGCGTTGTAAACATTCATAATAAAAATATAATCCCTCTTGATTATGAAAAGATATATACTGATTTAGCATTTACATCAAAAAGAAATGCAACTGAATTTTATGTCAAAAAAAACGGAAAGTATTTCATAATAAACAATAAAAACAAAATAATTAAAGCGAATATCTCTAAACAAGAAGTTGAAAAGAAATTCTCTTATTTAAATTAAAAAAAACACTTGACAAAAGAACGCATCATATTAGGTATTGACCCCGGAACAACCATCATGGGTTTCGGATTAATTAAAGTCACTAATAAAAAAATGGAATTTCTGCAGCTTAACGAATTGCAGCTTTCCAAATACGACAATCATTACCAAAAATTAAAAATCATATTTGAGCGTACGATCGAATTAATAGAAACACACCATCCGGACGAAATTGCGATTGAAGCTCCTTTCTTTGGCAAAAACGTTCAATCGATGCTGAAATTGGGTCGCGCACAAGGCGTAGCAATGGCAGCAGGGCTTTCGAGAGACATTCCCATCACTGAGTACGAACCTAAAAAGATCAAAATGGCGATTACCGGAAACGGAAATGCCAGCAAAGAACAGGTCGCAAAAATGCTCCAGCAGCTTCTTGGACTAAAAGAATTACCCAAAAACCTCGACTCAACAGATGGTCTTGCGGCTGCCGTTTGTCATCATTTTAATTCCGGTAAAGTTATTGCCGGTAAAAGTTATTCAGGTTGGGATGCTTTTGTGAAACAGAATGAAGAACGAATTAAAAAATAGTTTTCAGTCGCAGTCACAGTCTACAACTAAAAAATACTGAGACTGAAAACCGGGACTGAAAACTGAGACTAAAATCATGAGCGGTATTTACATCCATATCCCTTTTTGCAAGCAGGCTTGTCACTATTGTGACTTTCATTTTTCAACTTCAATGAAAAAGAAAGACGAAATGGTTTTGGCTTTGGCCAAAGAAATCGTCATGCGAAAAAATGAATTAAAATTTATCGATTCTACCCAAAGTAACGACCAGATTGAGACTATTTATTTTGGAGGCGGAACCCCATCCGTTTTGAGTAATGCCGAGATAAACTTTTTAATCGATACCGTTTACAACAATTATAATGTTGTTGAAAATCCGGAGATAACACTCGAAGCAAATCCCGATGATTTGTCTCCCGAGCGAATTCTCGAATTATCTAAAAGCCCTATAAACCGCTTAAGTATTGGAATCCAATCATTCTACGAAGAAGATCTAAAAATGATGAACCGTGCCCATAATTCGGCAGAAGCGATAAATTGTTTGAAAGAAGCAACCAAATATTTCGATAACATTTCACTCGATCTCATCTACGGAATCCCTGGTCTGACTGATGAAATGTGGAAAAAAAATATTGAAACAGCGTTGTCCTTTGGTATTCCGCACATTTCGAGTTATGCCCTGACGGTAGAACCCAAAACAGCTTTAAAAAAACTAATTGACACCGGTAAAATTGCAGAACCACAAGACGAAGCCGCTTCCAATCATTTTATGATTCTGGTCGACACACTTGAAAAAAATGGTTTTGTTCATTACGAATTATCCAATTTCGGAAAGGAAAATTATTTCTCCAAAAACAATTCGGCTTACTGGCTCGGTAAAAAATACATCGGAATTGGCCCTTCGGCGCACAGCTACGATGGTGAAAAAAGAGGTTGGAATGTGGCGAACAATTCCCTTTACATCAAATCAATTCAGAATGACGAACTTCCAATAGAAACTGAAATTCTGTCTAAATCTGATCGTTATAACGAATATATTATGACGGGCTTAAGAACGATTTGGGGCGTTTCCTTAGATCGGATTGATGCTGAATTTGGCTCAGATTATCTGGATTATCTCCAAAAACAATCTCAGAAATTCCTAAACGATGATTTACTTTTTATCGAAAACAACATTCTAAAACCAACCGCAAAAGGAAAATTTTTAACGGATGGAATTGCAAGTGATCTCTTTTACTTAAATTTAGAATAAAAAGTTTAACCGCAAGGTTCGCTAAGGTTTACGCAAAGAGCGCAATATAATTAATGTAAGAATAAAACTACTTTTATTTTTTTGTACTACATTTGAGTTTTACTATTTAAAATTAAAACTCATGTCAGAAAATGAATTATCAAGAATTGTGTTTGATTGTGCCTTAAAAGTTCATCAAACTTTAGGTCCCGGACTCTTGGAAAGTGCTTACGAAGAATGTCTGGTCTATGAATTAAAAAAGACTGGTTTAGAAATTGAAAAACAAAAACCTTTACCTTTAATTTACGAAAAAGTAAAGTTAGATATTGGTTATCGACTAGATATAATAATTGAAAATAAAGTAATTTTGGAAATAAAATCCGTCGATGCTTTAAATGAAATTCATTTCGCCCAACTATTGACCTATTTAAAATTAACAAATTGTAAATTAGGTTTATTAATAAACTTTAATGTAGTTTTAATAAAAAATGGGATACGCAGAGTTGTAAACAAGCTTTAGTATTTCTTGAATAAAAATTAAAAACGCAATAATTTTAAGCAAAAAACCTTGCGATCTTTTGCGTAAACCTTAGCGAACCTTGCGGTAAAATGAAAGCAAAAATAAACACCTTCGAAATCGACTTATCAAAGCCCATTGATATTTCAATCCCGTTAACGAATACAGACGAAAACCCAATTGCCTGGTATATCGAAAAACCAGTTATTGAGCCCGTAGTTTTTGGCGATTGGATCGGAAAGGTTTCGGAAGGAAAATCATCTACTAATTTTAACAATATCTTCTTCAATCCACATGGTCACGGAACACATACGGAATGTTTGGGGCATATCACAAATGATTTTTATAGTATCAATGAATGTTTAAAACAGTTTTTCTTTTTGGCTCAACTAATTACCATTGAACCTGAAAAAATTGGTGATGATTTCGTGATTACCAAAAATCAGATTTTAGATGTTCTTAGTGGAACAACTGAGGCTTTACTTATCAGAACACTTCCAAACCAAAAAGATAAAAAATCAAGAAAATACTCGAATACAAACCCGCCCTATTTATCTGAAGAAGCGGCAATTTTCATTCGCGAAAGCAAAATTCAGCATTTGTTAATTGACTTACCAAGTGTGGACAAAGAACATGACGAGGGAAAATTACTGGCTCACAAAGCTTTTTGGAATGTAAAAGATACGCTTCATCTGAACGCTGACGCAAGATTAAATGCAACGATTACCGAAATGATTTTTGTTTCTGATGAAATCAAAGATGGCGACTATATACTAAATCTTCAAATTGCTTCGTTTGAAAACGATGCAAGTCCAAGTAAACCAATTTTATATAAAATTTAAAGTTTGCCCCGAATTATACAAATTCCCTCGAATTAATTCTTTTTTTGATAAGCATAAAAATTAGTGTAATTCATGGCAAAAAACGACAGCTTATGATAACCGTTTCGACCGATAAAACTAAACTTGATGTTCCGTTTATACAAAATTTCCTGAAGGATATTTACTGGGCTGCCGGAAGAACTATTGAAGAAGTTCAAACTACAATAGCCGCTTCTGTTTGTTTTGGAATTTACCTTAACGACAAACAAATTGGCTTTGCAAGAGTTATTACAGATTATGTGGTTTTTGGATATGTAATGGATGTTTTTATTACCGAAGAACAGCGTGGCAAAGGGTATTCGTCTGTTTTAATAGAAGCGATGATGAATGAGCCTATTCTAAAAGACATTCAAATATGGAGATTAGCGACTACTGACGCTCATTTTTTATATGAGAAATTTGGCTTTACCGCCTTGCAGCATCCCGAAAAAATGATGGAAAAGAAAATAGTATGAAAACAATAATCAAACTTGAAGAATTAGGAATGTTCGTTCTCGGAATCTATCTATTTAGCCTTTTAAACTATCATTGGTGGTGGTTTTTAGTCTTCATTTTGGCTCCTGATCTTTCGATGATCGGCTATGTATTTAATTCTAAAATTGGAGCTTTTTTGTACAACTTATTCCATCACAAAGGACTCGCGATCTTAGTTTATATAGTGGGTTGTTATTTAAAAATTGAATACATTCAGCTTATCGGAGTTATTTTATTCTCGCATGCTGCAATGGATCGTTTTTTCGGTTATGGTTTGAAATATCAAAAAGGTTTTAAGTATACACATTTAGGTGAAATCGGTAAATAAAAAATAATATGAATCTGGAAACGTACTACGAATATTGTCTTTCAAAAAAAGGGGTTAGCGAACATTTTCCTTTTGACGAAGACACCTTGGTTTTTAAAGTTGGCGGAAAAATGTTTGCATTATCCTCCTTATCACAATGGGAAAAAAATGAACCTTCGGTTAATTTAAAATGTGATCCGGAACGCGCTCAGGAACTAAGAGCCGAATATGACGAAATCAAACCCGGATTTCATATGAGTAAAGTGCATTGGAATACCATTGCTCTTAATGGTAATTTACCGACCTCTTTCATCAAAGAATTGATCGATCACTCGTATGAGTTGGTTTTCAAAAGTTTGACAAAGAAAATTCAGAATGAAATTATCGAATTAGAAAATTAGGCATTACATTTGCAGCATAAGACAAAAAACTTAGCAACACAGTTACAGTGTAACTTAGCAATTTATCAATCATGAAAGAACAATTTAAAAAATTTCTGAACGAAGAACAAGACCCTAAAGCGATTGAAAAAATCACTTCAAAACTCAATGATTTATTGATGAAAAACGAAGAAGTTGGGTACATCGCGGTTCAAAAAAAACCAGCAATTACTGTTTTTCCGGATAGCATAATCTTAACCAATAAACGTATCATTATTTGCAAACCTAAAAACTTAGGTCTTTCGATGGATTTTACAGATTATACCTGGGATGATATTGCAAGCACTTTTGTAAAAGAAAACATTTTAGGTTCTGAATTTTCATTTGGCACCAAAACAGATCTGGCAATTTCAATAGATTATATTCCGAAAACTCAGGCAAGAAAAATTTATACTTATGCTAAGGAACAATTGGATTTATTGAAAAACCCTGTTGCTACTGAAGCTCCTGCAGCAGAACCAGTACAAATCGTCGAAGATGATTTTGAAGACGACGTAGAAGAAGTTGAAACGGAAGAAGTTACCAGTTTTGCCGAAATTTTACCTGCGACAACTCCTTATGAAACTTTTGAGCCTATTCAACCCACTCAGGCTTCCACCGGAGATCGTAAATTGAGCGACTTGTCTAAAGAGGAACTTTTTGACAAACTGCAGAATTATAAAAAACTGCTTGACAATGGTTTAATCATGCAGGGAGAATATGACACTTATAAGAAAGAAATTTTAAGCTATATGTAAGATGTAGTTTGTAAAATGTGAAAAGTAAACTGTAAGATATTAGTTGACTTCTTACTCAAAATTAAAAAGCCTTAAGTTCAGATAGAACTTAAGGCTTTTTTACGTTTTAAAGATCATTTTTGCATCTTACTTTTCACATTTTACTTCTTACTGATCACATTTTACAAAGTAGCTTTCTGTTTCTCTACAAAACTATTAGACTGCAATTCGAGTAATTCCTTTGCGTTTTTACGCTGCAAATCGTAGAGGCCTCTATCTCCGGCAATATCAGCATAAACTTTATCGTGCATTTCGGCGCTGGTTCTAACCAATAATTCACGTTGGTATTTGTTTTGCTCCAAAGTGGCTTTCATTGCTGTTTCGGCTTCTTCCTGTTTAAAATCAAACTCGCCTTTAGGGGCTAATAATTTCGCTATAATCGGAGAAGTTTCGATTGCTAAAAACAATAACATTATAAAAAAAGACGGCAGCCACGGTAACTTATTCAGTGCATTGATACGCGCCATTAAACCATCAAAACCTTCAATGATGGGCTGCGTTTGAGTGACTTTTTTATCCAAATCTGCCTGCAATTGTTTTCCCGCTTTTTCTTTCTCGGCAATTTTGGCTTCGTTAGTAGTCTTTAATGCTGCAAATTCTTTTAGAGCTGCATCGTGTTTCTCTCTCTTTTCTTTATAAACCGGTCCTTTTCCAAGCTTTTTGGTTCCTGAAGTTCCTTCGGCTTCTGTGATATAAGTCGAATACAAATCATTTACTTCTTTTTCTTTTTTCAGAATATCATTTTTCAACCCTGCAATCTCAGCCTTATTTTTATCTAAATCCGATTTGAAATAATTACCCACCTGCTTTTTGTTTGCCAATTCCATTTCATTTTTTTCTTTCAATAAAACAGTATTGATTTCTTTTTCGAAGATTTTAATCTCCAAAGGCTTCGAAATTACAATTGCAATAATAATTGCCAGTAGGATTCTGGGAGTCGCCTGAATAAATTCATCCATAAAACGATCTCTTTTTTTAATCGTCGAAACTATAAATCGGTCCAGATTAAAAATGAGTAAACTCCACACAAATCCAAAAATTAAAGCCGGATAAATAGAGTCAAAAACAGTAAAAAGTGCATAAGCACTGGCCAGAAAAGCCATAACTGCAGTAAAAAAAACGGTGGCGCCAATACCAACATATTTGGTTTGTTCGCCTTCTGAACAGCCTTCGAGCAGGTCCCGATCGACTCCTGAACAGAGGATAAAAAATTGTTTTAACATGATTGATGATTTTTGATTGATGATTATTTTATCAACTCGTCCTTTGGACTTGTGTGATACGGCAAATTTAACGCCAAAAAATTAAATTCTAAGTTAAATAGTTCATTTGTTTTGAGTTGGCTTCCTAAAAAACATTTTTACAATAAATGTTACTTTAACATTAATCTATTTTTAATGTTGGATACGAATCATAACACTATGTTAATTTTTTTCAAGTCCTTTAATAACATTTAGGTTCTAGTTTCGCAGCAAATCAAACTAAAACACAAATGAAAAAGATTTACTTAATAGTAACATTCCTGTTTTTAGCCTTGTCAGGTTATGCCCAAAAGGCTATAATCTCAGGAAAAATATTAGATACTGATGATAAGCTTCCTTTACCGGGAGCAATGATTCAAATTGTAGGTGAAAATAAATATACCGTTTCAGATTACAATGGTCATTTTGAACTGCTTAACATTAATACTGGTACCTACCAGTTGCAGGTAAAATATATTGGATACACTGCCATCACAAAAGAAATTACGGTTGAACAAGGTAAAAATAACGTGATTGATTTTGCGCTTAAAACTTCCGGAACCGAGTTGAACGAAGTAGTGGTTGGAGACATTTTAAAAGGTCAGGCAAAAGCTTTAAATCAACAAAAAAACAACAAAAATATCGGAAACGTAATTTCATCTGACCAAATGGGACGTTTTCCGGATGCTAACGTTGGAGATGCTTTAAAGCGTGTTCCGGGAATTACCATGCAAAACGATCAGGGTGAAGCACGTAACATCATTATCCGAGGCCTTGCTCCATCATTGAACTCGGTTACTCTAAATGGAGACCGAATTCCATCGGCAGAAGGAGACAACAGAAATGTACAAATGGATTTGATTCCGTCTGATATGATCTCGACAATTGAAGTCAACAAAACTCTGACTCCCGATATGGACGCAGATGCTATTGGAGGTTCTGTAAATTTAATTACAAGAGCTACACCAAACGGAGAGCGAATCTCTGCTACGCTGGCAGGTGGTTATTTACCAATACGCGAACATGCTTCCTACACCGCTGGATTGGTTTATGGAAATCGTTTTTTAGACAATAAACTTGGAGCTGTTTTTAGCGGATCGTATAACAATGTAGATTACGGATCTGATAATATCGAAAACGAATGGGTAAAAGATAAATTCGGGAATGAATATTTACAGGCATCAGAGATTAGAAAATACGATGTACAGCGTATTCGTCGCAGCGGATCTGTGGCGTTAGACTATAAATTTGATGAAAACAATACCATTTTTGCCAACGCTATTTACAACTGGAGAGACGACAGAGAAAACCGTTTCAGAACTACTTACGATGATATCCAGCCAATTTATAACGGTCAGCAAATTACTGCATTTAAAGGACGTGTAAAACGCCAGACGAAAGGCGGAGTAGATAATGACCGCAACAAAAACAGAAGATTAGAAGATCAGCGCGTTCAGAATTATTCGATTCGTGGAGAGCATTTAATCAACTCTAAACTGGACTTAGACTGGTCTGCCAATTATGCAAAAGCCAGAGAATACCGTCCGGAAGAGCGTTATATCGAATACCGTCAGAAAGGTTTAGATATGACTCAGGATCTATCAGACATCCGATTTCCTTTAATCACAACAACCGGCGAGGCTCTAAACAAATTCAAATTTCAAACGGCTACCGAAAATACGAATGAAACCAGCGAAAGTGAATTTGGAGCAAAAATTAATATCCGTTTCCCTTTTACAATTATTCCTTCTGAAAAAGGAAGATTGCGAACCGGAGTTAGACTTCGATTGAAAGAAAAAGAAAGAAACAATAATTTCTTTGCTTACACACCTATCAACACGGATATGGCTTTACTTTCGCAAGTTCCAGATAGCTATTACGACGGTCAAAACTTTAATCCGGGAAGCAAATATGTACCGGGGAGTTTTGCTTCGACTAACTTTTTAGGAAGTTTAGATTTAAACAATACCGCATTATTTAACAAAAAAGCGGATCCCTCAGAATTCCTGGCTGTAAATTATAATGCCAAAGAAAACATTTATGCCGCCTATGTAAGATGGGATCAGGATTTTAACGATAAGCTATCTATGGTTTTAGGTTTTCGTGTAGAAAACACTCGTATTGATTATACCGGAAACCGCGTCTTGGATGAAGAGAAATTAGAGAACCAAATCAATACGACCAACTCTTATACTAATTTATTGCCAAGCATCTCTTTCCAATACAATGCTACCAAAGATTTAGTTTTAAGAGCGGCTGCTACTACAGCTTTGGCAAGACCGGACTATTATGCACTGGCTCCGTATGTAAACAATATTGCTGCCGAAAAAGAAATCATGGCAGGAAATCCAGATCTTGACGCTACCTACTCTTACAATTATGATTTTATGGCCGAAAACTATTTCAAGTCGGTTGGATTAATTTCGGGAGGTGTTTTCTACAAAAAACTAGACAACTTTATTTACAATTACAGTGACAACCAATACACTGCTGCAAAATTTGCTGCAGATTTCCCAAATCAGGTAAATCCAATTCCGGCAGGTGAAAACTGGTCATTTTTACAATCCAGAAACGGAGAGACCGTTGATGTTTATGGTTTTGAAGTCGCTTTTCAGCGTCAGTTAGACTTCCTTCCTGGTAAATTTCTTAAAGGATTTGGTATTTATCTGAATTACACTTATACCAAATCTAAAGCAAAAGGGATTGCAGATGAAGATGGAAACGAAAGAAACAACATCAGTCTTCCGGGGACCACTCCACACATGTTTAACGGCTCTTTATCTTGGGAAAACAAACGTTTTTCTGCCAGAGTTTCAACCAATTTCACTTCCGATTATTTAGATGAATTAGGTTCTGAATCTTACAAAGACAGTTACTATGATAAACAATTTTTTGTAGATGCAAATGCTTCTTTCAAAATCACACCTAAGCTTCGTCTTTTTGCTGAAGCGAATAACTTAACCAATCAGCCGTTGCGCTACTATCAGGGTGTTCAAGCACATACCAAACAAGCAGAATACTATCAGGCCCGATATAATTTTGGTTTGAAACTTGACTTGTAATACACTATTTAAAAATCATTACATTGGACAGAACTTAACGGTTCTGTCTGATTGTATTAAAATAAATCCATAATGAAAAATAAAACGATACTAGCCTTTTTACTTTTAAGTACTTTATTCATTGCTTGTAAAGAGGACAAGCTGGCACCTGTTGCTGCAAATGCTGTAAAACCAACCGTTATTACCGAAGCCTTACCTCACGACACCGACGATCCTTCAATCTGGATTCATCCAACCGATCCTTCTAAAAGCATCATTGTAGGCACTGATAAAGATTCAGACGGCGCTTTGTACGCTTTTGATCTAAAAGGAAAAATCATTGCAAAATCTGAAGTTTTAAAACGTCCTAACAATGTTGATATCGCTTACGGTTTAGTCGTAGATGGAAAAAAAATCGACGTTGCCGTAACTACAGAACGGGAATCAAATAAAATAAGAATCTTTAGTCTACCAGATTTAAAAGCTATTGATAATGGCGGAATTTCTGTTTTTGAAGGCGAAGCATTGCGCGACCCAATGGGAATTGCTTTGTATACACGAAAAAGTGACGGTAAAATTTTTGCTATCGTAGGCCGAAAATCAGGACCATCAGGAAGCTACTTATGGCAATATGAACTTTCGGGAAATGGAAAGTTTGCTACAGCAAAAGTCGTTCGAAAGTTTGGCGCATACAGCGGAAAGAAAGAAATCGAAGCTATTGCGGTTGACAATGAACTAGGAACTGTTTTGTATTGTGACGAACAATTCGGAATTAGAAAATACAAAGCCGATCCGGCTTTAAAAGACAACAAAGAACTCACAATTTTTGGTAAAACAGGTTTTAAAGCGGATAATGAAGGAATCGCAATTTATAAAAAAACAGATTCTACGGGATATATTTTAGTTTCAAACCAACAAGCAAATACTTTTATGGTGTATCCGAGAGAAGGAGCAAATGGAAATCCGAATAACTATCCTCTATTAGCAGAAATCCCAACATCGACTATAGAATGCGATGGTGCCGATGTGACCAGCATAAATTTGGGAGGCAATTTTAAAAACGGCCTGTTTGTAGCTATGAGCAACGGAATGACGTTTCATTACTACGCCTGGGATTTGATCCAGAAACGTATCGATGAGAAGAAATAAGTTGGCAGTCGCAGTTGGCAGTCACAGTTGGCAGTCGCAGTCGCAGTCGCAGTTGGCAGTTTCTTAACTGAGACTAAAAACTGAGACTGAGACTGAGACTGAACACCGAGACTGAGACTGAATACTAAACAAAAAAGCTGTTCATAACGAACAGCTTTTTTTAGTTTGAATTAGTAATCTTCCTTATTCTATAATCGGTGCGCCAGCCAAAATTTCGGCATTAGCGAATTCTTCAAATTTGGCAAAATTAGCTTTAAATTTCTGAGCCAATTCAACTGCTTTTTTATCGTACAATTCAGGATCTTCCCAAGTATTTCTTGGATCTAAGATTTCATTTGGAACGTTTGGACAAGTTTTAGGCTGTGCAATTCCAAATACTTTATGATTTTTAAAGGCAACGTTATCCAATTCTCCGTTTAAGGCAGCAGTAATCATTGCACGTGTGTATTTTAATTTCATACGGCTTCCTGTTCCGTAAGGACCTCCCGTCCAACCTGTATTGATTAACCAAACTTTTACATCAGCTTCTTCCATTTTTTTAGTTAGCATTTCTGCGTAACGTGTTGGATGTAATGGCATAAATGGTGCTCCAAAACAAGCTGAGAAATTAGGTTGTGGTTCTGTAACTCCTGCTTCAGTTCCTGCAACTTTAGCTGTATATCCTGAGATAAAATAGTAAGCAGCCTGTCCCGGAGTTAGTTTTGAGATTGGAGGCAAAATTCCGAAAGAATCAGCCGTTAAGAAAAATATATTCTTAGGATTATGTCCAATAGAACCTGGCTGAATATTGTCGATATGAGTGATTGGGTAACTTACACGAGTATTTTGAGTGATTGAAACATCATCGTAATCTACTTCGTTTGTTCCCGGTTTGAAAACCACGTTTTCTAAAAGCGCTCCTTTTTTGATCGCTCTAAAAATGTCCGGTTCATGTTCTTCTGTAAGATTAATTACTTTTGCATAGCAACCACCTTCAAAGTTGAAAACAGTATTTTCTGCAGTCCAACCGTGTTCATCGTCTCCAATTAACTTACGTTGCGGATCTGCTGATAAAGTAGTTTTTCCTGTTCCTGATAATCCGAAGAAAATTGCAGTATCTCCAGCTTCACCAACATTGGCACTACAGTGCATTGGTAATGTATTTTTGAAAACCGGAAGAATGAAGTTTAAAGCAGAGAAAATTCCTTTTTTCATTTCTCCAGTATAACCTGTTCCTCCAATAAGTGCGATCTTTTTAGTAAAATCTAAAATAGCAAAATTAGACTGACGTGTTCCGTCTACAGCTGGATCTGCCATAAAACTTGGAGCACAAACTACTGTCCATTCCGGAGTAAAATTAGCTAATTCTGACTCTTCTGGTCTTAAAAACATATTGTAACAAAACAAATTAGACCATGCTGTTTCAGTAACAACGCGAACATTTAGTCTGTAATTAGCATCCGAGCAAACATAAGAGTCACGAACAAAAACTTCTTTATTCGATAAAAACTGCGTTACCTTGTTGTATAATCTTTCAAAAGCATCCGGTTCAAAAGAAATGTTTACATTTCCCCACCAAACCTGATCTCCGGTAATACTATCTTTTACAATATAACGATCCTGAGGAGAACGTCCTGTAAATTCGCCCGTATTAATTGCCAATGCTCCCGTGGAGTTCTCAACACCTTGACCTGATTGCAAAGTGATCGCATGCAATTCATCTGCAGATAGTTGATAGCGAACTTTTGCATTTTCAATTCCTAATTCTTTCAGCGAAATCGATTGCGTGAAAACTGTGTGACTGTCCATAAATTTTTAGTTGTGTGTGATGTTTAAGAGAAGCAAAATTATATAATTTATTATTAAACCATTAAAAAAATTTAAATTTCACTTTTATTTATATTAATTAAGTAAAATTTAACCTTCCAAAATGAATAAAACAAAAAAATAAGTGCCTCTAATTCATTTTCTTATATCCCTCTAAATGAATTTGTTATATTATTCTCACATTAAAGTAAAAAACAATAGAAACTCACATAAACAAGATTATATGTTATTTATGAGACAAAATTAAAGATTAATTTTTAGATAGAATTTTTTATTCGGTATTTTATGATTTTCTCCTCAAAATCGTAACAAATAACAACGCCCAGGCAATAATTAATAAAAAACCACCCACAGGTGTTGCGAATACGATAATTTTAAAATCAAAAACAGTGAAGCTTTTTGTGGCTAACAAATAGATAGATCCGCTAAAAAGAAGTACACCGGCAACAACTAAATTATAGATTGTTTTAACCGTTTTTTCGGCAATATCTTTTCTGGTCGAAAGAAAAAGTAAAAACAAAGCATGGTACATTTGGTAACGAACGCCAACTTCAAAAGTGTTTAATTCTTCTACAGATAAGTATTTCTTCAGTAAATGCGCACCAAAAGCGCCTAAGATAATAGCCAACATTCCCATAAAAGCTCCTGCCAAAACAATTCTTCTTTTCATATTTTCTATACTTTCGATTCTCACACAAAAATACTTCAATCGTACTTAAAAAGCATTTTACTTTTGAAAAATATTTTTCAGAAAAAAGAATTCCCCGTTTTTTGGCATTAAAAAAAAATATCCAATATTTTTCCGAAATTAAAATTGTTATATATTTAACATTTTAATATATTTGTGTTATAAATATAAAATATGAGAAGCATTTTAATCATTGGAGCCGGTAGATCTGCGTCGTCCTTAATACGCTATTTACTAGCAAAATCAGAGAGTGAAAACCTACATCTTGTTGTAGCAGACCTTTCTTTGGCCTTAGCCGAAAAGAAGACACAAAAACATCCTAATGCGACTCCAATTGCTTTAAATATTTTTGATACCGAAGAAAGAAAAGCAGCAATCGAAAAAGCTTCTATCGTAATCTCGATGCTGCCTGCACATCTACATATCGAAATCGCCAAAGACTGTCTTCAGTTTAAAAAACACCTGGTTACTGCTTCTTATATCAGTGATGCTATGCAGGCACTGGACGAAGAAGCCCGAAAAAACAATTTGGTTTTCATGAATGAAATTGGTCTCGATCCCGGGATCGATCACATGAGCGCCATGAAAGTCATTGATGAAATCAGAGCCAAAGGTGGCAAAATGCTGCTTTTTGAATCATTCTGTGGTGGCTTAGTAGCCCCTGAATCCGACAACAATTTATGGAACTATAAATTTACCTGGGCTCCTCGAAATGTCGTTCTTGCGGGACAGGGAGGCGCAGCAAAATTTATTCAGGAAGGCACTTATAAATACATTCCGTACAGCGCATTATTTCGTCGTACCGAATTTCTGGAAGTAGAAGGCTATGGAAAATTTGAAGCTTATTCCAATCGGGATTCTCTTAAATACAAATCGGTTTACGGTTTAGACAATGTTTTAACGTTGTACAGAGGAACCATCAGAAGAGTTGGCTTCTCGAAAGCATGGAATATGTTTGTACAACTAGGTATGACAGACGACAGCTACATTATGGAAAATTCCGAAAACATGAGCTACCGTCAATTTGTGAATTCCTTTTTACCATACCACCCAACCGATTCTGCAGAAATTAAAACACGACTGATCTTAAAAATTGATCAGGACGATATAATGTGGGACAAACTTTTGGAACTGGATCTATTTAATCCTGACAAGAAAGTAAACCTACCCAATGCCACTCCTGCACAGATATTAGAAAAAATACTATCCGACAGCTGGTCTTTAGAACCTAATGATAAAGATATGATTGTCATGTATCATAAGTTTGGCTATGAGCTCAATGGAGAGAAAAAGCAAATTGACTCAAAAATGGTTTGTATTGGAGACGACCAAACCTATACCGCAATGGCAAAAACCGTTGGATTACCGGTGGCAATGGCAACACTGTTAATTTTAAATGGAAAAATCACAACTCCGGGCGTACAACTCCCTATAAAAGAAGAAGTTTATCTGCCAATTTTAAACGAGTTAGAAGAACATGGGGTTATTTTTAATGAACAAAAAATGCCCTATTTTGGATATAATCCGGATTTGTTCTAAGATCCGGGTTGTTGTTTTTTAGAATTTTTTTTTTAGTTTTTTATTTTATCCGCTTCCAGAACATGGAAGCGGATTTTTTTTGAAAAAGCGCGGAGGTACAGAAAACCAAAATTTGAATCCTGAGCTGATTTGGCTAAAGCCACTCAGCTTATCATTTAAACCTCCAGCTAAAGCTGGAGACTATTCTATTCAAAAGAAAACCTTCAACTTCTCTCTATCCCTTTGCAACTTTGAACCTTTGTACCTTGTACCTTTGTACCTCTGCGCCTTTAAAAAAACCTATTTTTCAGGCTGAACCGTAATTGGCAAACTGTAAATTACTCTAACCGCTTTTCCCTGTTGCGTTGCCGCAGTCCATTTTGGCGAAAGCTTCAGTACACGGATAACCTCATTCCCTATTCCATAACCTGAATCTTTAATTGTTTTGATATCCGACAAACTCCCATCTTTTTCAATAGTGAATTGCATGTATGTTTTTCCTTCAATTTTATTTTTTCCAACTGCTGTCGGCATTTTGAAATTCTTCCCTATAAACTTATAAAACGCTGTCATCCCGCCAGGATATTCAGGCAATTTCTCGACATCTTCCAGCACGTAAAGATCCTTCTCTTTCACTTCTGCTTTACCAGACTTTTTTTGAGCTATCGCATTAGTACTAAAAACAAACAACAGCAAGGCATAAATTGTACCTACAGTAAATACTTTCAACACAATTTTAATCGGGGATTCTTTTTTGGTCATCATAAGTAAACGTTTTTTAGTTATTAAATAGTTAATATTACTTGCCAGAGCAACAGTGTTTTTATTCGAAGCAAAATCAAGTAACAAATGCTGATAGCTTTTGATGGCACCAAACTGCACATTTACAGCCTCATCGGCCAAAAATTCATGATTAAGCTTGATGGCTTTTTTATAGAGAAAAAGCAACGGATTGAACCAGAAAACGATCTGCAGTACCTCAACAAAAAGAATATCCAAAGTATGTCTCTGTTTTAAATGTGCTTTCTCGTGAGCTATTAATTCTGAAGGAATTTTTCCGTTTTCGAATTCTGTTTTATTAATAAAGATCGATTCCCAAAAAGAGTATGGCAAGCCGGACTCCTGAAGCAACACTATCTTTTGCCCATTTACAAACCGTACTTCATTGCGCTGTATCCTCTTACGAAACGAATTAAGCCCCAGAACAAACCTGGCCGTCAACACCAAAAATACTGCACTGTAAACTGCAACAATCAAAACCAGCAGAAAATCATTAGCCGAAATTGTACTAAGACGCTCATTGCTTTTTTGAAGTACGATTTCATCTAATTGAACCAACCCAATTTTAGCAGATACAAACGATCCAAACGAGATAAGCTGTAGCGGAATTACAAAACTAAAAACCAAACTCGCCAGCAAATAAGCGCGATTAAAACGAAACATTTTTTCGTTTTCCAGTACCAATTTATATACTGCATAAAAAACCAAAAGCAGTATTCCCGATTTTAAAAGATAGCTTATCATTTTTTCTTTTTTTGAATTTCTGAATCGATTATTTTTCTGAGTTCTTCCAGTTCGGTAGTACTTAAATTCGTTTCGGTGGTAAAAAAAGAAGCGAATTGTGATGCCGAATTATTAAAGAAACTACTAATTAACCCATTAACATGCTTAGAGAAATAGGCTGTTTTTTTGACCAAGGGATAATATTCTCTTGAATTCCCAAATTCATTATAAGCAACGAATTTTTTATCGATCATTCGCTTCAAAAGCGTCGCAACCGTTGTTGTTGCCGGTTTTGGATCCGGATACGCTTCAAGCAAATCTTTCATAAAAGCTTTTTCAAGCTTCCAGAGATGCTCCATTAATTGTTCTTCTGAGTTTGATAATTGCATATTCTAAAGGTTCTAAGGTTCTGAGTTACTAAGGTGCTGAGTTTTTTTGCCACAGATTAAAATGATTTCTTCTGCGCCACACTAATTCCATATTCTTTGTTCTTTCTTCTATAATCTTTATTCTATCCTCTTTATTCTATCCTCTTTATTCTTTATTCTCCACCATCCGTTCCGAAATCAACTCACCGTTATCGTATTTCTTAACTTCGATTAATTTCCCTTTATCCGAGTAAAACTTCCAATCTCCAAAATAAAACCAATGTGTTTCTACCGAATTGGTTTCAATTTTTGTTTTTCCTTTCGATTGTACTTTTCCGTTTTCGTAATAGTATTTCACAAAGCAGATTCCGTTTTTATATTTTTCTGTTTTATAGATTTTCCCGTCTATATACGATTTCCACTTTTTTACAGGCTGATCATGTTTGTAATATTCAAACGATTTATAAATCGTACTGTCCTGTTTGTAATTGTCAATCCAGACACCTTCCCTTTTCTTATTAACAATCTGATTGATCGGTTTGCTTTTGCACCCTAAAAGAACTAACCCACAAAATAACAAGATTACCAGCTGCCTCATTTGAATATTTTTACTCTACAATTATAGATACTACTCTACAAATGTAGAGTTATTTTTTTAATATGCAAGAATTTTTTGAAAAAGGTGCTGAGATTCTAAGATGCTAAGGCTCTGAGGGTTTCTTTTTTCTGAGGTGCAAAGATTTAAAAAGGCCCAAAGGTACAGAGATGCAAAGGTGCAAAGGTGAAGAGAAACAAGATCTGAATTGCCTCCAGCTTTAGCTGGAGATTGGAGAAATACAGGCATTTAATGGCTTTAGCCGAATTTTACACAATGACTTGAAAATACAAATCCGGAATTTATTTGGCTAAAGCCAATTATCCCATCCCACTAAACCTAAACTACAGCTGAAGCTGTAGGCTATTCAACAAAAACTTTAATTTTCCCGTCCCTCTCAACCTTTGTACCTCTACACCTTCTCCACTTTGAACCTTTGAACCTTTGAACCTCTAAACCTTAGAATCTTCTAACCTTTCTTACGCGTTAGGGATAGAGGCGGTATCCTTTTATGAAGAGAAACGGAATAAAAGATATAGCCGAAAGCCCGTCCGCCGCCGCGGAAACGCCCATAAAAAACGTTTACTAAAGACACAGAGGCTCAAAGGCGCAGAGAAACAAAACCTGAATGAATTGCCTCTAGCTTTAGCTGGAGATTGTAGAAATAAAAGGCATTTAATGGCTTTAGCCGAATTTTACACAATGACTTAAAAATACAAATCCAGAATTTATTTGGCTAAAGCCAATTAACTAATCCTTTTAAACCTACCTACAGCTGAAGCTGTAGGCTATTCACCAAAAATTTCAATTTTTTCCCGTCCCTCTGAACCTTTGAGCCTCTACACCTTCTCCACTTTGAACCTTTGAACCTTTGAACCTTTGAACCTCTGTACCTCTGTACCTCTAAACCTCTCTTTACACGTTAGGGATAGAGGCGGTATCTCCCCATTTAGCCAAAAACCCATCCGCCACGTCAGGAACACCAATAAAAAAATCCGCTCATTTCTGAACGGATTTTGCATCTTAAGATTTAATTTTTTACATCTTAGCGAACCAAAAAAACAGCGAGCTTAGCGTAAATCGTTGCGTTCTTTGCGGTTAAATTACTTCGAAAGCTCTACAAAATACTTATAAAACAACGGAATAGTTTCGATTCCTTTTAAGTAATTGAAGATTCCAAAATGCTCGTTTGGCGAGTGAATTGCATCACTGTCTAAACCAAAGCCCATTAAAATCGTTTTACTTTTTAATTCTTTTTCAAACAAAGCCACAATCGGAATACTTCCTCCTGAACGAACCGGAATTGCGGGAACTCCAAAAGTTTCTGTATACGCTTTGTTTGCCGCCTGATATCCAATACTGTCAATTGGCGTTACATAACCCTGACCTCCGTGGTGTGGCGTTACTTTTACTGTAACTCCCGCCGGAGCAATGCTTGTGAAATGCTTTGAAAAAAGTTCTGTGATCTCTTCCCAATCCTGATTAGGCACCAAACGCATCGAGATTTTAGCAAATGCTTTGCTTGCAATAACCGTTTTTGCACCTTCTCCAGTATATCCACCCCAGATTCCGTTAACATCTAAGGTTGGACGAATAGAATTACGTTCGTTAGTTACATATCCTTTTTCACCATAAACATCGTTTAAGTCTAAGGCTTTTTTATATTTTTCTAAGCTAAAAGGCGCTTTTGCCATTTCGGCTCTTTCTTCAAGAGACAATTCCTGCACTTTATCGTAGAAACCTGGAATCGTAATATGATTGTCTTCGTCATGAAGCGAAGCGATCATTTTTGCCAGAATATTTATTGGATTCGCTACTGCTCCTCCGTATAAACCAGAATGTAAATCGCGGTTTGGACCTGTAACTTCTACCTCAACATAGCTCAACCCTCTTAAACCTGTCGTGATCGACGGCTGTTGGTTAGAAATCATTCCGGTATCTGAAATTAAGATGACGTCATTTTTTAGTTTTTCCTGATTGCGTTCTACGAACCACGCTAAACTTGCCGAACCTACTTCTTCTTCTCCTTCGATCATGAATTTTACGTTACACGGCAAAACATTGTTCTGAACCATGTATTCCAACGCTTTTACGTGCATGTACATCTGACCTTTGTCGTCGCAGGCACCACGAGCAAAGATTGCACCTTCCGGATGAATGTCTGTAGTTTTGATCACAGGTTCGAATGGAGGCGAAGTCCATAACTCTAAAGGATCTGGTGGCTGAACATCATAATGTCCGTAAACAAGAACAGTTGGTAAATTTGGGTCGATTATTTTCTCTCCATAAATGATTGGGTAACCCGGAGTGTCGCAAATTTCGACAAAATCGCAACCTGCTTTTGATAAACTTTCCTTTACTGCTTCGGCAGTATCGATAACATCTTGCGAGTATGCAGTGTCGGCACTAACCGACGGAATCTTTAATAATTCGATCAACTCGTTGATAAAGCGATCCTTATGTTCTTGAACGTAAGACTTTATATTTTCCATTTAAATTATTTTTATAGAAATCCAAAAGTACAAAAAAGAGAATTAATATTTTTTTTCAATTTTTTCGTTTTTTTTCTTTGAATATTCGAAGTTATGTCTATCTTTGCACCCACAATTGCCGCGGATATGGTGAAATTGGTAGACATGCCAGACTTAGGATCTGGTGCCGCAAGGCGTGTAGGTTCGAGTCCTATTATCCGCACCGAAAAAAAGCTTCTGAGAAATCAGAAGCTTTTTTGTTTTCCATTAAACCCGACAGATTTTTAAAACCTGTCGGGTTTAAAATACAACCTGTTGTCGAATTTCTCGCAAAGATTTACTTCGTCTGTTCGCTATCGCTCGAGTCTTGTTCCTCAAAATAACAAACCAGGCGCAAAATCTTTCTTCACTTCACATCCAAATAAGGACCTAAAGCTTCTTTCTGTTTATTAAGCGAGTAAATTTTGTTCAATTCAGACTCACTTAAAAACACATCCATATTATAAAAACTATAATCACAGACACAACCACTACTACACTATGCGTTTGCTGATCTTTCGATTTATCATTATTACACCAATGACACACTTTACCACTAAATGGCGTTTCTTTTCCGCAGTTACTACATCTCATATTCTTATTGTTTTTGATTAATAATTAATCAAAACTAATTTATAGAAATGAGTGTATTTTACGGATTTCCATATTTTCCATATTTTCCATACCAAATTCATCAAACATCTAAGTAGGGATCGAGAACTTCTGCCAATTTGTTCAGCCAATAAAAATTGTCATCAATATTTGATAATTCAGACTGTATTGTTTCGCATTCCCTCATTACACACAAAGAAAGCACATGATTCACTTGACGAATACTCTTTGCCATATCTTTAGGATCAATCGCATTATTAAAAAAATCCATTAATCTGGTTTCGGTTTCTTTTGAGAAGTTTTCTGTTGTCATGATTTCTAAATTTTAAGAATACCACAAAAATCCACCAATTTCATTTTCATTTAGACGCATATATGAGTCCATCCCTATTTTATTTTTTCGTATAGAAAAAGCCCGTGTAATCAGCACGGGCTTTCATCATCATCAATCGAAAAAAAAGTCAGGATCATCACTCCCTGACTATGAGGTTATTTTAAAGACATTCTCAACCAATCCAAACCTTCTTTTTACACACTCGTAATTCGACAAAGATTGACGACATTTGGAACGGAGCTTCTAATGTGATTTCTCCCTTCGCTCGAAATGACAAACAGTCCCGCTAAGCGTTTATACCAAGTAAAAACTTTGCATCTTCGCGACTTTGCGAGATTAAATCTTCAAACAAATACCTAAGATCTCTCAACCAATCCAGACCTTCTTTTTACACACTCGCAATTCAACAAAGATTGACGACACTTGGAACAGAGCTTCTCATGTGATTTCTCCCTTCGCTCGAAATGTCAAACAGCCCTGCTAAGCGTTTATACCAAGTAAAAACTTTGCGCCTTCGCGCCTTTGCGAGATTAAATTCACTAGCTAATCCAAATTTTCTTTTTAAACAGGTTTGCTGTGTGTCTTAAATGTTGGTTCAAACCAATCAAAACTACCAAAATCACTAAGCTATACCCTACGGCGGTATAAATTTCCATATCCGATAATAAGGTAGCCTGTTTGGCAACGGTCGTAAAGACTTTTTTCAAGGCCAATGTATTGGCATTATCGACCGAATATCCTTTTGCTATAAAACTCTGCGTTGTTGCAGCAATGGTTTGCTGTGCTTCGGGATTCTCGCCTGTTACAAATTGACTTAATTTCAGAAAGTGTTTTTTATTCAGGAATACTTGCGCATTCTGCATGATACAAAACCCGATAGTACTCCCCCAAAAACGTCCTGAGACTCCAATAATTCCAGAGGATGTCATCAATTTCCCCGGAACAGCCGTAACCGTAAACAAAACCAAAGGCACGAACAAAACCCCAACCGCGATCCCTTGCAAAATATAAGGAATCAAGATATCCGACAGCGAAACATCGGGCACGAACAAAAACGTAAACCAAAAATGATATACCGCCAAAAGCGCAAAACCTATCATAAATATGTATTTGGTCGCCATAGATCGCATCAGAAAAATAGCCGCTAAAACCAACCCAATTACATTTCCTAGTCCGTTTATATATTGCACTCCGGCGACACGCGACGGATCCCAATTCCAAATCGTAAACATTACACTATGACACAAACTCAAAGTCGCTCTGGCAATATAGAACAGAAAAAACAATAGAAATCCAATTCTCAGATTCGCATATTTAAAAACTTCAAAATTAAAACTTGGTCGTTTTACCAGTAATTGTCTGAAAATAAACAAACCTCCCGTAATGAGACATATTATTAAAGAAAGAATCAATTGAGACGATTCGAACCAGTATTTTCTTTCGGCATACACAAAAAAATAAGCCCCGCTTATTATCGATGTCAACACCAAAACAAAACTCAGAAAATCAATTTGATACAGCGGAATTTTTTTAGTGATTCGGTGGCTGTTAAAAGTCACCAGAATCAAAAAGACATTAATAATTTGAAGCATTCCCGAAACATACAGCATGTATTTCCAATCGTAATGATCGAGAAACCAAACAGCGATGTTCATAATAAAGGGCGTCGCCAATAAAAGCGATCCGTAGTAAAACGAAAACCCAATTATAATGGCGTTTTTAGAATTAAAACGTTCTACCAGCAACTGCCTCAAAATCATCACCGGCAAAGCCATCAAGATTCCTTCGAGGACTCTTAACATGATAAAAACCGCAAAATTGGTCACATATCCTGATGCAATTATCGTTACGGCAATCAAAACATACAACATCATTAAGTAGTTTTTTGCCGGGAAATAATTCGAAAACCTACTCTCGATAAGGATCGTCGCCAGTAAAGTTCCGTAGGTCACACACATGGCAAACTGCAGATCCTCGGCTTCGATATCCAGAAAACTCGCCGCATAGGTCACGTTCGAACTGTAAACCCCCAATAAAATCATGGAATGCAACAGGCACACAAACAAAATAATAATGATCGCCCAATTAGGAACCCAGGACTTAAAAATACTTTTATCTTCCATTTTATTGGTGTTCGGCAATAACCGTAATATTCATTCCGGCTCTTAAGAAGTCGGCTTGTTTGTCGGTTTCTTTTAATTGAATTCGAACCGGAATCCTCTGTTCTATTTTCACAAAGTTTCCTGTGGCATTATCAGGAGGCAATAACGAAAATCGGGCACCACTGGCAGGCGACAATGATTTAACAATTCCTGTAAATTCTTTATCCTTTAAAGCATCAGCCTTAATTTGAACTTCCTGACCTACGGTTAAATATTGTAACTGTGTTTCTTTAAAATTTGCAGTAATCCATTTCTCTTTACTCACAATCGAAAGTAATGATTGCCCTTCTTTAACCATTTGTCCCGGCTGCAAAATTCTTTTTCCAACCCAGCCGTCATAAGGAGCCGTGATTACGGTGTACGAAAGAAACAATACCGCATTATCAGCAACAGCTTGCTTAGACTCAACAACCGTTTGTGTGGTAGGAACATTTGCCTGCGCCTGAGAAGTACTTAAATTAGAAGACTGTATTCTTTCTCGCATTTCCTTAAAATGCGCCTGTGCCGACTCATAATCGGCTTTTACTTTTTCTAGTTGCTGAGAAGTCGCCGCCTCTTCTTTCACAAGGGCTTTGTATCGATCGTACTCTAATTTTGTTTTCCAAAGATTGGTTTTCGCCACCTCCAATTGCGATTCACCAATTGCGGTTGAACTTGCTGTTGTCGCCACATTTTTCTGCGCTACCACACTACTTTGTTTCGCACTTTGAACATCGGCCAAAGCCACATTCAGCTTTGATTTATACTCTCTGTTATCAATCACCACCAAAGTATCCCCTTTGTGTACAAACTGATTTTCTTCAAAACGAACGTCCTGAACATAACCCGTAATTCTGGACATAATTGGCGTAACGTATTGCTCCACCTGAGCATCATTGGTTTCTTCATGATTCTGACTGAACACATAAAACCAAATTCCTAAAATGACTCCGCTTACCACCAACAGACAGGCAATTATTGTTATAATGATATGAAACGATTTGTTTGCTCTGGTTTCATTTTTAATCTTTACCATAAATTCTATATCTTTTTCTATTCTCTTGCTTTTTGCTTCTATTCTCTTTCTTCTATTCTCTTGCCTCTATCTTCTTGCCTCTATCTTCTTGCCTCTATCCTCCTCGATCTTAAATCTCACTTGGCAACATTCCCGCTGTACGTAGCAGTTCATAATGTTTCATCACAGCATCGATTCGGGTAGAGATTTTATTGTATTTTGCCTGTAACAGTGCATTGTCGGCATCTACCATTTCGGTTATCAAAACCAATTGATTCAGGTATTTTAGTTTTACAATTCGGTAGTTTTCATTGGCCAATTCTTCGGCTTTGTCGACAACTTTAAACTTCTCCACGATTTCCTGATATTGCGTGTGATTACGAAACAACTCGTCTTGGATTTTATCTTTCACAATCTCAGACTGCATTTCCTGCCATTGAATTCTGGTCGTCGCCATCTGCACTTTGGTTTTGTTTTTATACAAACCCGAAATATCAAAACTGGCTTCAATTCCCACTTGCCCTAAGGTGTACAAATACGGATTTGGAGGAAAAAATTTGTAGTTAGGATAATTAAAGCTATAATTTCCAAAGAAATTAATACTTGGGTAATAATTCCCCTTTGCCAATTTCAGTTCCGTTTTTTTGATTGCTATTTCCTGGCTTGAGATTCGCATTTCTTCGTTCTGCAAAGCACGATTCATATACATTTCATAAGGATCAAGGCCTTGCATTTCATCAATATTTGCCGTTGTGTCGATTGTTATTTCCTCTCGCTCCGGCAACTGAAGCAGTGTCTTTAAATCATGCAGCGCAATTTTGATGTTTTTAGAATTCGTCAAAGCATTCAACTCACGGTCCGAAAGCTGCAATTCTGCTCGCAATACCTCATTTTTGGTTACCGTTCCGTGTTTTTTCAAGGATTGAACTTCTTTTAACCGATTTTGTTCTTCTTTGATATTTTCGTCAATGATTTTCTGAAGTTCCATCATTTTATAAATCCCCAAATAAGTACCGATCACTTCTAACTCGATATCATTTTCAGTCTTCTCCTTTTTGATTTGAGCAATTTGATTTTCCTGATTGGCAATTTTAATTGCATTGTTGATTTTATTCCCAACATACAACGGCATTTTAAACGTAGTTCCAACCTCGTAAATTTCAGGGATGGTCCTGGTAACTTCTTTGCCTTTTAAGAAACCTCCTTTAAATTCGGTAATGTTGGTTATTCTCGAATAAGCGCCGTTCATCTCAATTTCAGGTAGTCGCAACTCTTTGTTTTCTTTGATATTTTCTTCAGAAAGTGTTACTTCGAGTTTAGATTTGAGAATGTTTCGATTATTCTCTTTCGCAATTTTAATCGCCTCATTTAATGAAATCGATTTTACTTCTTGCGCTTGTAGTGTCGTGAATCCGAGGAAAAATAAAGCATAAGCCCTATTTTTCAGGAAACACTGTAGTGCGGAAATCTGTTTTTTAAGGAACATGAATACATAAATAATTTATGATGCAAAGTTCCTGCATTTTTTTGGTGACTGATAATTCTAAAAAGTCAATAACATATTCATTTCGGACAAATATTGAAATCTTATTTTTCGAAAAAACTATATTAAAACACTGAAAAACAATTTATTACAAAATATATTTGGATTGTGATTTTTCACGCAGATGTTAAAGAATTTAAGCTGATGAAGCTGATTTTTATTCTTCCCTCTCGCAGATTCCGCTGATTGAGCAGATTATTAAAGAGTTAAAAAAAACCTCCTAAATCTGCGAGAGAAAAATTTTTAGCGCGAAATAACGAAATCTGTCAAATCAGCCTAAATCTGGATAAATCAGCGTGAAACAAAATTTTTACTTTTGCTCCAAAATCTCTTCACCGTTTAAGTAATCGGAAGGTCTTTGTCCTAAAATCTTAAAAAAAGTATTACTGAAAGTTGGAACACTATTATATCCAACTTCTTCGGCTACCTCTTTAACCGAAAGTTTTCTATCAAGCAGAAGCTCTATGGCTTTTAGGATCCTCCTAATCGTATAATATTGAATAAAGGACATGTTGAGATCTTTTTGAAACAAACGATACAAAGAACGTTCGCTGTATCCAAATTCATGGGCAACATCTGCGAATAGAATAGTTTCTCCCAGATTATTCTCAACATAGCGCAGAATTTTACCCAAACGAGGATCTTTTGGCTGCGGTAATTCTAAAGGCAAGTTGGTCAGACAAATTTGAGGCAATATTGCTTTAATCGCTTTGGCAATGGCAAAATTCGGGCTTCCTTTTTTAAGATCTCCATTCCATCGATTGGTAAAAAGCATCATTTGCAACAATAAATTATTGACCGGATAAATTCCTTCGTTCTTGTAAAAAACATCTTCGTCTTTTTCAACCGGAAAATACAGGTTTCGCATTGTTACATTTTCCGACTTCGGCTCGATACTATGCTCCACCCCACTCGGAATCCAAATAAAATGACGTGCCGGCAAAAAGTAGGTTTTGGTTTCGGTCGTTACAAAAACAACATCTCCTTCAGCGTATAACAATTGCGCTTTGTCGTGTTTATGTGTAGGCACAAACAATTCGCCCATCAAATCGTGGTGACAGTAAATGCTTTTTTTATCGGCATCTACTTTTTTGATGTAATACTTATCTAATTTCTGACCGGAATATTCCATTGGAGTTTATACAATGTTTTTGCAACTTTAAATATAAGAAATTTAAATTCCAATTGTTTGAAATACCAAATTCCAAAGCTGAACCATTAAGACTTAACCGCAAAGTTCGCAAAGAAAAAAACGCAAAGTTCGCAAAGCTAAATTAAAACTTTGCGAACCTTGCGTAAATCTTAGCGCTCTTTGCGGTTAAATACAAAAAACAAAAAAGCCTTTCCGTTAAGAAAGGCTTCTCCCAATATTGCGGTCTGGACGGGACTCGAACCCGCGACCCCATGCGTGACAGGCATGTATTCTAACCAACTGAACTACCAAACCGTGCGTTATTGCGAGTGCAAAAATACAACAGATCTTTGATTCTACAAGCTTTTTTTGCGAATAAATTTCAAGAAATTTTTAATTGATTAAATTCCAATATTTTAAAATTTACCCATAAAACCAAAAAGAAGAACTTTCTTTCTTTTTAAACCTCAAAGAACGCAAAGTTGAAAGCACAAAGGATTCGAATCTTAAGAAATTTTGCGATTAAATTTCAAATCTGATAGATTTCAAATCCAAAACACATTCTTAATGACCCATCAACCAAACACCTCTATTTTACCAATAATTTAATAATTCCTTTACATTATAATCAAAAAATAATAAAATAAAGTTTTTATATCAAAATAAATTTTCAATATTTGTAGGAATAAGCTTTTACCATAACATTACAGACACAAATCCCAAGTGTCTTAAAATGATTGGGAATTAATCAAACAAAAAAACCACAAATTATGTTAAAAAGATTAAACCTAAATGGCGCCGTAGAACTAACTATTACTGAATTAAAATCCATCAATGGTGGAGACCCTACATGCCCACCACCAGACACAAGTGCAGGTTGCTTTAGCGGACCATCTCATTGCCCAAGTTACGGCTACCCAACATGTGTACCGAAAACTCCTAATATATAATAGCAATATTTAATTTCTTTATAAAAAACAAAGGGCGCAAAGTTTAAAAACTTTGTGCCCTTTGCGGTTAAACCAAACAAGTAAAAACAAAAAATCCGCAAAGCTTAAAAGAACTTTGCGGACTTTAAGTAAACCTTAGCGAACCTTGCGGTTAATCCAAACAAATAGAAACAAAAAATCCACAAAGCTTATAAAAAACTTTGCGGACTTTGCGTAAATCTTAGCGAACCTTGCGGTTAAAATCAGAATAGCCTTAAATCAAAAAAGCCATCCACAAAAGTGGAAAGCTTTTCATTGGTCTAACTACTAAACCAGCTACGAGTTACAAAGTCGTAGCAAAACAACACAACTAATCTTAGATACCGTATTTGGGCAAAAAAGCCTTTCCGTTAAGAAAGGCTTTTCCCAATATTGCGGTCTGGACGGGACTCGAACCCGCGACCCCATGCGTGACAGGCATGTATTCTAACCAACTGAACTACCAAACCTCTGCGTTATTGCGGTTGCAAAGATAGTACAGAATTTCGTTTCTGCAAGTGTTTTTCGAAAAAAAATTAAATAAATTTTCAAAGTTTTAGCCAAAGTTTTGTTTTTCAACTAAATATGTCGTCAATATTTTTTCAAAATTATCTCCTACATTCACCGAAACGTACTTAATTTGATTCTTTGCACAAGTTAAAGACAATTTCTTAAAGTACTCCTCTGCCCTTTTTTCGTATTCTGCTTTTACATTATCCGCGAAAAGCGAGACTTCTTCACCTGATTCTAAATCAATAAACTTACGCGGCGTGTTATCAAAATCAAATTTAAGCTCTGTTTTATCATCCACCACATGAAACAAAACTACTTTGTGTTTGTTGTGTTTTAAATGCTGTAAAGCGTTAAAAAGCTTCTCATCATCTTCTGACTGGAACATATCCGTAAACAGAATGATCATCGAACGACGGTGAATCTTCTCAGCGATTTGATGCAGATACGTAATGGTATCGGTGCTTTTTTTGACTTTTGGCTGCTGCAGTAATTCTTCCAGTTTATTGAGCAACATTCGATGATGACGATCACTCCCTTTTTCGGGAGCATAATATTCATAGCTGTCTGAGAAAACACTCAACCCTACGGCATCACGCTGCTTCTTAAGGATATTCATTAAAACAGCCGACGCCAGAACAGCAAAACCAATTTTCTTCTCATAAAAAGGCTGATTTGATCTGAGTTCCGGATAATGCATCGACGATGAGTTATCTACAATTAAATGACATCGCAAATTGGTTTCTTCCTCAAAACGTTTCGTATACAAACGATCAGTTTTTGCAAATAATTTCCAATCGATGTGTTTAGTGCTTTCTCCGGCATTATAGACTTTATGCTCCGCAAATTCAGCCGAAAATCCATGAAACGGACTCTTGTGCATTCCCGAGATAAACCCTTCTACCACCTGATTCGCCAACATTTCGAGATGCTGAAAACTGGAGACTTTCTCTATTTCCGATTCAATTTTCATTCGGTTTCTTTTTTAATATTTTGTGCGCGGTACAAACCATCGGTTGCCTGCAATAATTTTCTTTTCAAAATCGGACTAAACTCCGGATTCTCTTTCAGGAATCGCTGTACTTCATCAAAAGCATATTTCGACGAATATTTCCCAACCGTATTATTCAGCCAGTCCTTTGGAAAAAAGATATCTCCGGTACGCTGAATTTCTTCCACCAAATCTAACGAAAATCGAATGTACTTTTGAGCACTTTCCTGGCGTAACGGATGATTTATATTCGCCAAACCTACAGAAACCCAAGATTCTTTTTCTCTGTTCTCGTCGTCTTTTAAGGATAACACAAAAGCATCACGAACCGATTCGTCTTTCGATAAAGAAGGAAGCAGGAATTCAAATCGTTTCTGCTTGTCCGGATTTGTAATCGTGGTTCTGGTTTTATTTAAAATCTCATCCGCTTTTTCATGCTTAAATATAGCCAGATTCATCGCCATATTGGTATAATCATCTTCATTGAGTTTTAAACCCGGAATCACGGTTTCTTTATTCCAAATTTTATACAATTGTTCCTTATCAGTAGCGGAGTAGGCAATTGAACTAAATAAATTGAACAAAGTTTTCTTGATATTACTTGGCAAATTGGCCTGCAAACGCGCATATACAATAGCCGAAAGTTCTTTTTGTCTTATGTTTTGCTGTTTTTCGGTCAGGAACTTCCAGAATACCGCACTGGTTTGATTGGTGATAATTTTCAAAACCAATTCGTTTTGTTCCTGTTGAATTCCTTTTAAAAAACAATCAAATGCTTTCACAGGAGCAATATTTCCCGTTAAAGTATTTTCGTAAATATTAATATAAGTCGAAGCTCTTGCTACCTCATCTTTCAATGTTAAAACAGACTCTAAACTATTCCCGTCAAGCGGAAAAACACCGTATCCAAAACCATTATAGTTGTAAATAACAGCCAATGGTTTCTCAAGTCCAAGGGCTTCTTTCAGGGACAGACTTTTGTCTTTTATAGTAGCACTGATCACTTTTACATTATTGGGATAAACCAAACCAATATCAAAAATCTGAGGCCACACATTTGCCGATTGATCTTCTGCCTGCTGTGTGATTTCAAAAGTTGAAATTCGATTTTGAGCATCGTATTTGATTTGATCTTTAAAAATCGCTCTTCCCGATTTATTCACCCAAACCTTACTCCATTTTTGCATATCAAGAGGCGTTTCGGCATCAAGAATTTCTACAAGATTGTTCCAGTCGGCATTATCGTTGGCGTACTTTTTAATGTACTTCTCGATTCCTTTCTGAAAAGCTACTTTTCCCATCGAAGCTTCTAACTGACGCATCATTATTGGTGCTTTGTTGTAAATAATGGCTCCATAAAGTGATCCTGCATTTTTAAGATTGGCTAAATTTTGCTTGATCGGATGTGTTCCTAACGAACGATCTTCAGCATAAGCATTTGGATAATGAGCCGTTAAAAACTGTAGATTATGATTGACTTTCGGGAAAATCGGATTCATAATTTTGTCTGCCATAAAGTTGGCAAATACTTCCTTCATCCAAACATCATCAAACCATTTCATAGTCACCAAATCGCCAAACCACATGTGCGAAGTTTCGTGTGCAATCAATTTGGCACGGTCTAATTTCTCACTGTCTGTCGCACTATTATCCAAAAACAAAGTTGATTCTTTATATTGTATCGCCCCTACATGCTCCATCCCGCCATACTGAAAAACTGGAATTGAAGCAAAATCCAGCTTCTGAAATGGAAACTTATAACTAGTATATTTTTCCAGAAAATCTAACGATTGCTGATGCAGATTAAAGATTGTATCGGTGCTGCTTTTTAGTTTCTCTGCATTGTTCTCGCGATACAGCATTGTCATTTCCAGATTACCGGGTTTCTTGGTCACGCTTTTGAATTTCCCCGCTACAAAAGAGAACAAATAGGTACTCATTTTATCCGATTCTCCAAAAGTATAAGCTGTAAACTCTCCTTTCTCCATTTTCTCTTTCACATCGGCTCCGGCCAAAACCGACCAGTCTTTAGGAACAGTCAAACTCAACTTATAAGTCGCTTTAATATCCGGCTGATCAAAACAAGGGAATAATGTACTTGCCCGATCCGGAACCAATAAAGTATACAAGAAATCATCATTTCGGTTTAAGGATAGATTTCCTGCAATAAAAGAAATACCAATTGTATTTTTTCCTAAAATCAAGTCTTTAGCAGCAATAATAATATGTCCTTTCTCATGAACAATAGCAGTGTTTTTATTATTAACCTGAATCGATTTTATGTTCTGAGTTTTCTCTTTAAAATCCAAATACAAAGGTTCACTCAAATTTGAAATTGTCAGATTTAAAGTCAAAATCGAATTGATTTCCTGCTGTTTTTGCTGCGGAATCTCAAAAGAAAGTCCGTAAGTTACATTTGAGATTTGTTTTTTTCGAAAATGTGCCATTTGTTCTGAGACACCGTTTTCTAAAATCAATTTTTCGTTTGATTTAGACTGAGAAAAACCAAATGACGCCATCGTCAGAAAACAAAGAAAGCTGTAGAAAATTTTCATTTTTAAAGGAATGTTAGATCTGTAAAAATAAAAAAAGTTCGCCACGAATTCCACAAATTAGCACGAATTAAAATTCTTTTGCCACAGATTATACAGATTAGGATGATTTCTTTTTAAATCGTAAAAACTAGTTTAATCTGTCGCAAAAAAAATAAACCTCATTTTAATTCGCGGAATTCATTTTTAAAGCGAAATTAATTAGCACTAATTCGTGAAATTTGTGGCAAAAAAAACATTTTAATCGGCTGCAAAAAGACAAATAAAAAAGGTCCGACTTCCGTCGAACCTCTTTTATATAAATTATAATCTTTCGATTACAACAAAGCGTCTAAACTATCTGCGTAGGTTTGTTTTGGAGCTACTCCAACTTGTTTTCCTACTACTTCACCGTTATGAAAAACCAAAACGGTTGGTATGTTACGCACACCATATTTTGCAGCAAATTCCTGGTTAGCATCTACATCTACTTTACCAACAACTACTTTACCTGCGTATTCATCGCTTAATTGGTCAATGATTGGACCAACCATTCTACAAGGACCGCACCATGCTGCCCAAAAATCTACCATTACTGGTTTGTCTGATTTCAAAACTACTTCATCAAAAGTAGCATCTGTTATTGCTAATGCCATAATTTCTTGTCTTTTAAAATTATCGTCTGAATTGTTTCGTTTCAAACTAGACCACAAATTTAAAAATTAAATGCAAATGAAACACCATAACCAAATTAGTTTTCATTATAAATGTATTGTCATTAATTATATCAATCCAAAAACCTAAAATCATAAGTTTTAACCTACACTAATATCGGTTTTTATCTTTTTAGGGAAACGTCATTTTTTTGACTTATCTTTAATCATCCTGAAAATTCTTCCAGATGAACGCTACTTTACTCCACATAAAAAACTTTTTTCGATCGATTCATTTTAGAAAATACGCCAGGCGTTTTGGCTTTTTCATTCTGGGACTTATTGCTTTACTACTTATTGCCTGCGGTGGATTGTCTCTTTATTTTAATCGAAACAAAACCGAAATCATCGCCAAGATCAACACCAAAATCAATGAAAACATCAACGGAAAATTTCATATTGGCGATTTTCATTATAAGTTTCTAACCGGTTTCCCCAACTTTACCTTGGCCCTAAAAGATGTCGAAGTAAAAGACAATCAATGGGCCACGCACAAACACACTTTATTAAAAGCCAAGGAAATAGAAGTACGTTTAAACGTTACGAGTTTACTGCAAAACGAAATCAACATCCATAAAATCCTGATCAATGATGCAGCTATCTATGTGTATAAAGCGCAAAATGGCTACTCGAATGCCAATATTTTTAAGCCGAAGAAGAAAAAATCACCGGAAAACAAATCCGATACTGAGACCACAATCAATCAAATCGAGCTAAATGAGGTTCACTTTACGCTAAACAATCTTCTCGGACATAAATTATTTGATTTTGATGTGGACCGCTTACAGTCAAAAGTAGATTATGATGGAGACAACTGGCAAACCGACGTTTTTTTAGACACCCAAATTAAAAGTCTCGCCTTTAATACGGTACACGGAAGTTTTGCAAAACAGAAAGAACTCAAAGGTACTTTTGCCGTTTCCTACTCCGCTTCAAATGAAAAAATTGACGTGGTAACCAAAGGCCTTAAAATTGGATCGGATGCTTTTGACATTACCGCTTTTTTCAATCTTGCCAAAGGAAAAGCACTTTTCGGAATCAATATTGGGACGACTATTTTATGGCAAAATGCATCCAATTTATTATCGGCAAACATCAGTTCTAAGCTTAACCGATTTAATTTACAACAACCAATCGATGTGAATTGTGACATCAAGGGCGATTTTAATGCCGAAGGTGATCCCAGAATTGTCGTTCAGGCCATTATCAAAAACAACGAACTGAGCATTCCGGACGGATTGATTAAAAACTGCCACTTCAAAGGGATTTTTACCAATAATTTCAAACCTACAGCCGGTTATAACGATGCTAATTCAGCTATTATTTTAACAAATTTTGCAGGTGAATACGAAAATATTCCACTCTCGATTCCGCAATTGTCTATCAATAATCTCGAAAAACCGCTCGCTACCGGAAACGTAAGTTCTGACTTTGATATCGAAAGGCTCAACGAAATCAGCAACGACAAATGGATTCAGTTTACAGCCGGTCATGCCAAAGCCAACCTAAAATTTCAGTTTGACATTGTTGATTTGTACATTACCAAACCTCGTTTTATTGGTAAAATAGATGTCGATGACGCTTCGTTTCATTATATTCCAAAAAATGTTCGTGCCGTAAAAACCAACATTCATCTTGACTTTACCGAGAAAGCTTTACTCATCAAGCAAATTGCCTACAAACACAATATGAATACGATTTTCGTTGAAGGAAAAATTGACAATTTCCTCAACCTCTATTATGATGCTCCCGAAAAAATGATAGTAAACTGGAAAATCTATTGCCCCAATATCGATCTGAAACAATTTCTGGGCGTTTTAGCGACCTCTCAAAAAGTAAACCCCACCGCCAAAACCAACAAAAAACCAACAATTTCGAATCATCTACGAACCGTAATCGACAAATGTGTGGTGGTAATCGACATCAAAGCCGATAAAATCAATTACAACAAATTAACCGCAACCAACACTACTGCCACCGTACAAATGATCGATTCGAGACTGGTTATCAAAAACGGTTCGCTGCAAACTTCGGGCGGAAGCATCACCTTTAACAGTGAAGTAAAACCAAGCGGAAAAAACTTTGCTTTTAGCTCAAACGCCAACGTAAATCGAGTTGATATTGCGAGTTTTCTAAAGTCGTTCAACAACTTTGGGATTCAGTCTTTTAGTCCAAGTAATATTAAAGGAAAGCTAAGCAGCCAGGCCAATGTAACCGGATTCATCAACGGTAATGGCGAATTGATTACGAATTCGATGCACGGCAATCTGACTTTCAACGTCAATCAGGGCGCTTTGTTAAACTTTGAACCTATTGTGAAAATTGGCAAGTTTGCTTTTCCGTTCCGCGATGTTAAGAATATTACATTTAGCGATTTATCCGGCACTCTAAAATTGCGCGGAGAACAGGTCGATGTGAATAATTTCACCATTAGTTCGAGTGTTTTAAACCTTGATGCCGAAGGTGTTTATTCTTTTGGCCGAGGCACCAATCTTGCCCTCACCATCCCACTCCGAAACTCCAAAAACGACATCAAACTCGCCACCAAAGCCGAACGCGATGCCGTCCGCGAACGTGGAATCGTCCTGCATCTAATTGCACTCGACGAGGAGGGAAAAATGAAAATTAAATGGGGAAAGAGGGATAAGTAGTTTTTTTATCACATCCTTTCAACACAATCTTGTCATTTCGATCGAAGAGAGAAATCACACAAGTAACTCGACAAAGATTTACCACCCTGAGCGAAGTCGAAAAGTCTTTTGTAACTTGGAATTTGAGATTTAAGATATTGTAATTTGAATATCTAGGAGCCATTTACTTCGTCAGTTCGCTTTGGCTCGTGTCCTGGCTGTCCACTCTATCTTTTGCGGCGAACCCCGCTGTAAAAGGATGCCGCTCCCGCCAGGGCTAGGGGTTTTGGTTTCATGAGAAATTTAGAAATATTAATCAACGCCAGTCAGAAATGATTGGCGTTTTTTTTATGGAAAAATTTTAAAAACCCAGTTAATATCACGTTGAAAACTATTAAACAATGAGGCCAATTGTACTCGGGTCAATTGTACGCACAAAACTACTTTTATAAACTATGAATATCAAAGAAAAATTCGGATTCAAAGTCAAAGAACTTCGAGAACAAAAAGGATACTCAATCGAGTATTTAGCCAATATTTCCAACGTTGATCGAAACTATATTTCAGACATCGAAAAAGGTCAACGCAATGTTTCCATAGAAATAATAGAAAAAATAATTACCGCTCTTGATACTGATTTTGGAGCTTTTTTTAATGATAATAATTTTAAGAAATGAAAATGAAAGAGCAAATTTCAATTGAAGAATTTGATGGGAAAAAATTCAAAATTAGAACTGTAGAAGAGAACGATAATAAAAAAGCCGTTGTAACTCATTATCTGCATAATTATCATAATGGAGCAAAAAAACATTACGAAAAAGAAGCCGTAAAATATCTAAATGAAATTGTTGAATATAAAAATGAAGAAGAAAATTTAAACATGGTTTCTGATTCTGCATTACAACAATTACTATTTGAAGTTGAAAATGTACCTTTTCCAACTCCTGAAAATTATACTTTTCAATTTATTGATCTTTTTGCAGGAATCGGAGGATTTAGATTAGCTCTACAAAATTTAGGAGGAAAATGTGTCTTTACATCAGAATGGGATCTCAATGCAAAAAAGACTTACAGAGCCAATTTTGGAGAAATTCCATTTGGGGACATAACAAAAGAAAAAACTAAAAATTATATCCCTGAAAATTTTGATGTTTTATGCGCAGGATTTCCTTGTCAAGCGTTTTCAATCGCCGGAAAAAGAGGTGGTTTTGAAGATACCAGAGGAACATTATTTTTTGATGTCGCTAAGATCATCAAAGACAGAAAACCAAAAGCAATTTTCTTAGAGAATGTAAAGGGCCTAAAAAGTCACGATAAAGGAAAAACTTTAGAAACAATTCTAAATGTTCTACGAAATGATTTAGGATATTATGTTCCTGAACCTGAAATTATGAACGCAAAAGAATTTGGAGTTCCTCAAAACAGAGAGCGGATTTACATTGTCGGATTTAGAAAAAACCTAAATATTGATTCATTTCAATATCCTAAACCTTTTGAAGAAAAAGTAACATTCAAAAGTGTGAAAGAGAAAACAGTTGTTCCTACAAAATATTATTTATCAACTCAATATTTACAAACTCTAAAAGACCATAAAGAAAGACACGCCAATAAAGGAAACGGATTTGGATATTCAATTATTAAAGATGATGAAATTTCAAATTCAATCTTAGTTGGAGGAATGGGTCGTGAAAGAAATCTAGTACTTGACAACAGAATAAAAGATTTTACTCCAACAACACACATAAAAGGAGAAGTAAATCGTGAAGGAATTAGAAAAATGACGCCTCGTGAATGGGCAAGATTACAAGGCTTTCCTGATAATTTTATAATTCCAGTTGCAGATGCTTCAGCTTATAAACAATTTGGAAATTCTGTTGCGGTTCCTGCAATTCAAGCAACTGCTGAAAAAATTATACAAAAAATCATAAAGCTACAAAATGAGTAATCTTAACGAACTTGGAATTACAGTAGGAAAAGACAAAAAAGCTAACATTATATTTGATAGCCTATTTGAAAATTTTTTACATATAAAATATAGCAAACCATCAGAATATGTTTCGATTTATTGGGATGCTTATAAAAAACACGAAGAAGGCAACAACAATCTTAATGGTAAGATCTTCGAATATATTCTTGCAACTTTATTTGTTCGTGAAGAAATTTTGCCATTATATTTGAGCGCAAAAGTTGCATTTGTACCTAATGTAATATATGACTTAATGTTATATACTAGCGAACGGGGACCAATTTGTATTTCCGCAAAAACCAGTTTAAGAGAACGATACAAACAAGCTGACTTAGAAGCAATCGCTTTAAAATATGTTCACAGAAAAGCATTAAGCTACCTTGTAACACTTGATCCCACTGAAGCAAAAAGTGTAAAAGCAAAAATTAAAAGTGGTGATGTTATTGGACTTGATGATGTAGTAGTTGCTACTAGCAAAGAATTTGATGAATTAATTTTAGAATTAAAAAATTATCAATTTTCTGAACCACCAACCGTAAAGGTAATTCAAAGTAATCAAATAATAACTTTTGAAAAAGTTCGCAGAATTAGCGATTCTAATCAGTAATATAATTCAAATAATAATCGATTAAATCTTTTCGACAAGCGCTAGAAATAAATTTTCACAATGGACCGTATAACCCCACAACAACGCTCCAAAAACATGCAAGCTGTTCGCAGCACCAATACCAAAGAAGAAGTTCGTTTGGCAAAAGCACTATGGAATCTGGGTTATAGATATCGAAAAAACAACAAAACCGTTTTCGGGAAACCAGACTTTACTTTTAAAAAATTAAAAATTGCCATTTTCGTAGATTCAGAGTTCTTTCATGGGAAAGATTGGGAAACGAGAAAAAAACCACAAACTAATCCTGAATTCTGGATCAAAAAAATTGAACGGAATATTCAGAGAGATATTGAAGTCAATGCCTATTTAGAAGTTCAAAACTGGAAAGTTTTGCGTTTTTGGAGTAATGATATCAAAAGGAATTTGGATTCCTGTATTCTTGAAATTCAAAACACAATTGTAGAAAGACAAGTTTGATAATTGTTGCGGAGCTACTTGCGAAGATTTCTCATTCTTCGAAATGACAAACTAAGCGGAACAAAAGGAACCAAAATAAAAAAGCCACTTTCTCAGTGGCTTTTCAAGTTTATTCAACATCCAGATACGGATTTAAGATTTCGGCTAATTGATTCAGCCAGTAAAAACCATTTTGGAGGTTTGCTTTCTCGGATTGTAGGGATTCGTGTTCCTGCATTACGCTTAAGGCAAGCGCATAGTTTACCTGACGAATGGTTTTTGCCATTGTTTCGGGATCAATCGAATTACTGAAAAAATCAGTTAACCTTAATTCGGTTTCTTTGGAAAGGGTGTTTGTACTCATAATCTGAAAGTTTAAGGGATATAAAACCCGAATGGGTTAGCTGTCCTACGCCTTTCAGAGCGTTGCAGTTGTTTCCAATACCGCCAGCGTACCACACGGGCAAAAGTTTAGTCAAGTTCATAATCTGAAAGTTTAGGACTGCGAAGATATGAAAACCAAAAAAGTTATGGAGGATTTTCTTAGTTTTTAACTTGTCTATTGTTGCGGAGTTACTTGTGAGGATTCCTCCTGCCTCGGAATGACAAATAGCACGTAAAACACAAAATATCCATAAAGTATGTCATTTCGAAGAATGAGAAATCCTCGTGAGTAACTCTACGATCTAAATCAAACCTTGCGGAGTTACTTGTGTGATTTCTCTCTTCGATCGAAATGACAAAAAAAGCCAAATTAATTTCTTAATGTTTTATTAACCTACTTGTGTTTTTGTCTAAAAAAAGATAGCTTTGAGAAACAATCATTAAATATAAACCCATATGAAAATTCAGATCAATACCGACAAGAACATCGAAGGACACGAAAGATTAGAAGCTTATTTCTCTGGCGAATTAGAAAAAGGTTTAGCGCGTTTTGAGGAAAAAATAACCCGCATCGAAGTACATTTTGGTGATGAAAACGGAGAGAAATTTAGCTTAAACGATAAAAAATGTGTGATTGAAGTTCGTACTGCAAAATTACAACCAGTAACTGTTACAGAACATGCCGATACACTCGAAAAAGCTTTTATCGGTGCATTGGCGAAAGCAAAAAAATCTCTTACTACTACTTTCGAAAAAATGAAAGCATATTAATTTATATACCATCCATAAAAATGGCCTTATCTCTAATCCGGATAAGGCCATTTTCTATTTTAGCAAAGCCGTCATTTCTTCCCAGTGTACTATTTTTACTTTCTGATCTAATTGATCTGCGCTTTTTACCATTGCTTTGGCAATATCTTCGGCTTCTATTCCTTTGTATTTACTTAAGCTTCCCACAAACAAAGGGTTGATCAATTTGAATATTCCAATGAAAACTTTCTCCATTGGTCGGCTCTCTTTTCGGTCTCCTAAAATAATCGAAGGACGAAAAATATAAGTATGCTGTAAATCCAAAGTGATGATCCCTTGTTCGGTTTCTCCTTTTAATTTGGTGTAAAATATCGACGATTTCGCATTTGCACCAAGTGCCGAAACTAGAAAAACCGCTTTTGCTCCGTTTTCTTTTGCCAGTTTTGCTGCCAAAATTGGGTAATCATGATCTATTTGATAGTATAACTTTTTGTCCGGTGTTTTCTTCTGTGTAGTACCAAGAGCGATAAAAACTTCATCGGCCTGAATGTCCTTCACCACTTTGGGTAAGGAGTTAAAATCACCTATCAGCGCTTTTAGCTTTGGATGCTGGATGTTTAAATCTTTCCTTACTACAATTATTACTTGCTCATAGTTATTGTTGTTCAACAGATTTTCGAGAATATAGGAACCTACTAGTCCGCTTGCTCCGTACAGAATTGCTTTTTTCATAAGTAAGGCGATTTGTTTCCTCGAAGTTAGAAATTTATAGGCTTACTTTATACATAAACTTTTTGGGCTGAGTTTTTAAACACATAGAAACATAGATTTTGCAAACTTAAAAAAAGGCATTTCATTTGTTTAAATACACATAGCTATGTGCCAAATCTTGATTTGTATTTAAGTCTTTTTTATTCATTTTTAAATCCTATGTTTCTATGTGTTTAAATATTTTTCACGCAGATTTCTTCTAGTCTATTTAATCTGTGACTATAAACGTTCAGAGTATGTTGCTCTGAAAGAGCTATAGCAAAAGCATGGTGCGAAGCACTATGAATGAAGATGAATTTTATTTTAAGCCCTGAAAGGGCGAAAGCCTAATTTCAAAGGGAACATTTATTCTATTTTTAATTATTTTTTATGAGAAACTGCGGTTTTCCTTAATCTTTATTGTCTATTTGCTGTTGCCCTTTCAGGGCAATTTCAACTCTTGATTTAATTCGCAGTGCGTTGCATTACGCTATTGCTTTTAGGGCTTTCAGCCCACTTTAAAAGTTTTTCACACTCACGATTTGTTAAAACATCGACAACAAACAACGCAAAGCAAAACACGATTAACATAATAATAACGCTTTTTGATATTGTAAGAAGTAATTTTGCAGTCCCAAAAGTGGAACTTAGTTTTTGAAATAAAAACAAGCTTCTTAATTGAGATTATCCATTACAAATTATTAAAAATTACCCTCATGAAAAAGCAACTACTCGTATTATTAATCGCAGTATTTATAGGCTTTGACGTAAATGCGCAAGTAAAATCATCTGAAACAAATGTGCTGGTTTTGATTTATTCTCAAAATGGCGGAACTTATAAAATGGCCAAATCTATTGCCGAAGGAATTCAGGAATATCCTAATGCAAAAGCAATTCTAAAACGTGTTCCTTCGATCAATCCGAAAGAAAAATTGAATGTTGATGTAGAGAAATTACCAATTGCAACCATCGAAGAGCTTGCAAATTATGACGGAATCGCTTTTGGAAGCCCTATTCACTTTGCAAATATTAGTGCCGATATGAATTACTTCTTCGGTCAGAGTATTCCGCTTTGGACTTCAAGAGCTTTAGAAGGAAAACCAGCCACTGTATTTATGTCGGCAGGATCGGGAGCAGGAAAAGAAGCTGCGATTTTATCGTTCTGGAATATTCTTGCGTCTCACGGAATGGTGATTGTGCCTACCGGAATCATGGGAACAGCCACTTTGGACAAAACAGTTCCGCAAGGAAATACTCCGTTTGGAGCAACTTCATTGGCAGGATCTGTTGGAACACGTCCGTCACAAAGCGAATTGAATTTTGCTAAAGAGCAAGGAAAAGCTCTAGCAAGAGTGGCTTCGGGATTGAAAAACACAGAAAGTAATAAAGTAGTCAAAACAACTGCCATTGAAGCTAAAAGCGATATCAACAAAACATTAAAAGACAATAATATTGTACTTCCTGAAGCTCCTAAACCAGTTGGAAACTATGTTCCGTTTACGATTTCAAATCATAAAGTATACATTAATCAGGTGGCTTTAAAAGACGGTAAGATTTTGAATCCAGGTAAAGTTGGCGCAACGGTTACGGATGATCAGGCCAAAGAAGCTACCTACCAAACAATGCTAAATGTAATGGCCGTTTTGAAAGAAGCTTGCGGTGGCGATTTGAACAAAGTAAAACAATGTGTACAGTTAACAGGATATTTTAATACCACTCCGGAATATACGCAACATGCAGCCCTTATGAATTCGGCTTCAAACCTGACGGCTTTGGTTTTTGGAGAAAAAGGAAAACACGCCAGAGCAACCATTGGTGCGGCTTCGTTACCGATTAATTCGGCTGTTGAAATTCAGGCGATTTTTGAAATTGAATAAAGGAAAATTTTACCGCAAAGTTCGCAAAGAATTACGCAAAGGCCACAAAGTTTCGTGAATTACGCTTTACTTTGAAATCGCAAGGAGATTGTGCTTAAAAAAGCTTAGCTTAATGACATCGCTCATAGGGATTACCTATATTTTATAATACAACCTAGTTTTTCGCGTGAGGGATAGAGCTAAGCTACCGAAGTAGCAGCGAAAGCCCGACAGCAATATAAAAAGGGGCGACTAAGCGATTGCAATAGTCAGCCCCTTTTTATATTGGTGGCACGCCCAGATTATTATTTACACAATTCTTGGCTTCCTTATGATTTTGGTAATGGCGCCCCAACTGCAATATCGCAGCGATGCCCCGGTTTTCCATGTACAGGATTCTTTCCGTCAGCTACAGTTGCCGTTTCTGTACTTAACAAAGCTGGCACAGCATTATCTGTTGCAGGTGGTGTCACGGTAAAGGTTTGTGAAGAAGATCCGCTTTGAGCTGTATTGGCGGCGGCAGGCTGTTTGGCCGCTACAGGAGAATTTAAAGGTGCTCCAACCGGAATATCGCAGCGATGTCCGGGTTGTCCGTGAGCAGGATTCATTCCTTTAGCCACTTTTGCCGGTGCGACAGTTGTCGTAGTCACCACATTTTGTTGTCCCGGTTTTACCTGAACGGTCTGCGTAGGCTGTACAGTTGCTGTTTGCCCTTGTGTTGGAGCCGAATTTAATGGCGCGCCAACCGCAATGTCACAGCGATGTCCGGGTTGCCCGTGTGCAGGATTCATTCCGCCATTGGCACTCAAAACTGTATTTGGATTTGCGGTTACAGGAGCCTGAGCCTGAGTCTGAACAACTGAATTTACTTTTGCCGTATCTTTTGCCAGTCCCAGTTTTACCAATTCAGAATTTGGTGTGTTTTCCTGAGGCTCTAATTCCTTTTTACAAGAAGTTAAAAAGACTGAGGTAAGCACTAATGAGGTGATAAGTATTTTTGGATTCATGATGTATCGATTTAAAAACTATCAAATATACTAAATCATATTATAACACATAAGTGATGTAAGATAATTTAAGTTTTGCCCGGTGAATTGGGCTCGCGAAGACGCGAAGACGCAAAGTTAATGTTTCGTGCAGGTTTTAAAATAAAAGCTTTGCGGCTCTGCGTCTTTGCGAGATTAAACTATATTTTTTGCTAACTTTAAATCCAAAACAAACCTCTTATGAAAAAATCAATCTTACTTTTATTATTTGTTACTGCTTTTGCAAACGCGCAAACTTCTGAAAAAGACAAAGTCAACCAAACTATCGATGCCTGGCACAAAGCTGCCGGTGAGGTGAAATTTGATGCTTATTTTGATTTAATGGCCGATGATGCGATTTTCATTGGAACAGATGCTACAGAAAACTGGAACAAAAAAGATTTTAAAGTTTGGGCGAAACCTTATTTTGACAAAGGAACTGCCTGGAATTTTAAAGCATTAGAACGTCATATCTTTTTTGACAAAACCGGAAAAATTGCCTGGTTTGACGAATTGCTAAACACTCAGATGAAAATTTGCCGCGGATCAGGAGTTTTGGTTAAAGTAGGGAAAGACTGGAAAATACAACATTATGTTTTATCGATGACGGTTCCTAATGAAGAAGTGGATGCTGCGATCAAAATTAAAGCACCAATTGAGGACGTTTTTATTGCAAAGCTTCAAAAAAAATAAACATTTTCGAACTTTCTTTTTATAATCCTAACTTTTCTAGCGCTTTAGAGGATGTAGTGGCGATTTCATTATAATACAATTAACAATTTTGCCCATTTTTTGGAAGTGTAAAATAAGATACTCTCAAAAAAACGGATTGGATTTTGCAAAATTGATTAAAATACAACTCGCACCTCTATTTTTAAAGCCCTGTAACACAGAATATTCATTTTTTTATAACTTTGACCCTATAAAAAATAGGGTTAAATAAAGTATTTGAAAAATGAAAATAGAAAAACGCTGGATCATTTCCTTTATTATTATAAGTATTGTATGCATTACCGGTGCCTTTTGGCCAACTGTAACCGAAAATAGTTATGTATTAGCTGAATTTGGCACAACCGATCATATCGTTCCTGCCGATGTTGCCTGGATGTTAACCTCCTGCTGCCTGGTTTTGATCATGACCCCGGGATTATCGTTTTTTTACGGCGGAATGGTCGGTAAGAAGAATGTGATTTCGACCATGTTACAGAGTTTTATCTGTTTGGGAGTTGTAACACTTCTGTGGGTTGTGGTTGCCTTTAGTCTGGCTTTTGGCGATCCTGTAGGACTTAACTTGGGAGGCCATTTTTATAGTTTCTTTGGAAACCCAACTACTTTTGCTTTTATGGATTATGTGGGGGTTTTGCCTCATAAACAATTGGCGAGTACGATTCCGTTTATGCTTTTTGCTTTGTTTCAAATGAAGTTTGCAATTATCGCCCCTGCAATTATTACCGGATCCTTTGCAGAGCGCGTTCGTTTTATATCGTATTTAATTTTCATCAGTCTGTTTACTCTTTTCATCTATGCTCCTTTATGCCATGCCGTTTGGTATCCAACAGGTATTTTAGGAAGTTATTTTGGTGTCAAAGATTTTGCAGGAGGAACAGTCGTACACATGAGTTCCGGCTTTGCCGCTTTGGCAGGAGTACTGGTTTTAGGAAAAAGAAAAAACAGTTTACATATTCCAACCAACATTCCGTTTGTATTGTTAGGAACCGGAATGTTATGGTTTGGATGGTTCGGATTCAACGCTGGCTCAGCTCTTGCTGCCAACGGAACCGCCGCAATGGCTTTTGCTACAACTACAACCTCATCGGCCGCAGCCATGTTAACCTGGGTTTTCTTTGACCGAATGAACGGCAGAAAAGTCTCGGCTCTTGGTGCCTGCATTGGAGCTGTTGTAGGTCTGGTGGCCATAACACCCGCTGCCGGATTTGTATCGGTTCCAGAAAGTATGTTTTTTGGATTTATAACGGCTTTGGTTTCTAATTCGGTTGTAAATTGTCGTTTCTCGAAAAAATTCGATGATACACTTGATGTTTTTGCCTGTCACGGTGTTGGCGGTATTATGGGAATGATTTTAACCGCCGTTTTTGCCCATGGCGAAGACGCAAGTTTACTACACGGAGGATGGAATGTATTTGCACATCATATGATGGCATTGGTTTTAGTTTCAATCTTTACTTTCTTCGGAGCCTATTTCCTATTCAAAGTGACCAATTTTATTATTCCGTTACGTGTTTCTGAAGAAAACGAGCATATCGGACTGGATCTCTCCCAACACGATGAGACGCTTGATCCAAAATTAAAACCTATTGCAGAACCACATTACGGATAAAAAATCTTTTCTCCCGCCACGAATTCCACTAATCTACACTAATTTTTTTCCGCCCATACCGCTTAAATTAATTCGTGAATTCGTGGCGAAAAACTTTTAGAACGTAATTACGCTATTTGCATTCGTTTATATTCTTACTATTTCTCTTACCACAAATTAAAAGAATTTAACCGATTTTTTATCTGTGTTAATCTGCGGCTAAAAAAAGGTTGCCACGAATTCCACTAATTTGCACTAATTTTTTCCGACCAAACCGCTTAAATTAATTCGTGAATTCGTGGCGAAAAAAAATATCCTTGATGAAAATTCGTGAAGGAAAACTTTTAAAGCTAATTGTGCTATTTTCATTCGTTTATATTCCTTAATTTTGCTGAAAATTTTTGTAAAAGTGGGAAGTAAAAATAAACTAAAAAGATTCAGAGAAAACGAAACATTTCAAAACGTTTTTCAACCAACCAGAGAAGAAGTTGTAGGTGATTTAATGCCTTTGAAAGGAAAATGGAATTCTGATTTCTTTAAAAATGACAATCCATTAGTTTTAGAATTAGGATGTGGAAAAGGAGAATATTCTGTTGGATTAGCAGAAAGATATCCAAACAAAAATTTTATTGGAATTGATATTAAAGGAGCCCGTTTCTGGAGAGGTGCTAAAACCGCTGTAGAAAACGGATTACATAATGTTGCATTTGTTCGAACTCAGATCGAACTGATCAATCATATTTTTGCTGATCATGAGGTAGACGAAATCTGGATTACTTTTCCGGATCCGCAAATCAAATACAAAAGAACAAAACACCGTATGACCAATTCGGAGTTTTTAAAACTGTATAAAAAAATCCTTAAAAAAGACGGTGTTGTAAACTTAAAAACCGACAGCGAATTTATGCACGGTTATACACTAGGGTTACTTCACGGTGAAGGTCACGAAGTTTTATACGCAAATCATAATGTGTATAAAAACGAAGGAAGCCCGGAAGAAGTTACTGCATTCCAGACTTTTTATGAGAAACAATATTTAGAGATTAACAAGGCAATTACGTATATTCGTTTCAAAATTAAAGACTAATTTAATTTTAAAAACGTTTTTCAAACCCATTAAACAACTGAATGGCATTACTTACCCCATTACTTTCAGGTTTTCTTGCTGCTTTCATTGGGATTATTCCACCAGGTCTGATCAACATGACTGCCGCCAAAGTAAATTTGAAAGAGGGTAAAAAAAATGCCTTATGGTTTGTTGCCGGAGCTGTATTGGTTATCTTTTTTCAGGTTTCTTTAGCCGTTTTATTTGCGCAGGTTATCGACAATCGCCCGGATGTGGTGACTTTGTTACGTGAAGTGGGATTTGCTATTTTCTCTGTTTTAACGATTTACTTTTTGTTTATCGCTAAAGAACCCAAAGCCAAAAAATCGAAGATTAAAAAGAGCAGCAAAAAGAGCCGCTTCTTTTTAGGAATGCTGCTTTCCGGACTGAACTTTTTCCCGATTCCGTATTATGTGGTTGTAAGTGTTACTTTGGCTTCTTATCACCTTTTTGTATTCGAAAACAACATCATTTTTACCTTTGTATTCGGATCTGTTTTAGGTTCATTTGCTGCACTATACAGCTACATCGGTTTCTTTGGGCGAATCGAAAAAAAAACAGATTATCTGATGCGAAACATGAATACCATCATTGGAAGTATCACAGGATTAATTGCTCTTCTGACGCTTTTTAATATTTTGAATTATTATTTCAGCTAATAAAATATAAGTTCAAATTATATAGGACGAGAGGTAATTTTCTTTGTTTGTAAAATTTTAGTTTCACGCAGATTTTGCAGATTAAGCAAATCCTTTTTCTTTAATAAATTAAAAGCTTTTTTAGCTTCTTTTTAATGCATAAAATCTGCGTGAAAATTTCGTTAGTAAAATCATTTCTCACCCTTTAACCTGTGTTACAAATTATGGCTGAAGATAATTTTTTTGAAAGAGTTTATGCGATTGCCAGACAAATTCCGCACGGAAAAGTAACTTCGTATGGCGCAATAGCCAAAGCTTTAGGAACTGCCCGTTCTGCCCGAATGGTAGGCTGGGCAATGAACGCCTGTCACAATATGGATGATGTTCCGGCACACCGTGTTGTAAACAGAAAAGGACTGCTGACTGGAAAACATCATTTTGACGGAACCAATTTAATGCAGCAGCTACTCGAAAACGAAGGCATCGAAGTTATAGACAATCAGATTATAGATTTTGAAAAACACTTCTGGCAGCCGGAAATCGAACTTTAATTTTTTTAACCGCAATGAACGCAATGAAAGCGCAAGGGACGCAAGATTTAGTTCCAAACGGCTCTGCACCCGTCTTCCTTCTGCATCTTAAAGTCCAAAGATGACAATCATAATTTGATTGTGCGAACCGTATATTTCGTACTATTTACTCTTTGATATCTTGACTAAATCAGACAAATCACAAAACTGGTTCTGTCTTCATCGGTTTGATAACTCAAGTAGCCTCCATGCGCTTCGATGATATTTTTAGAAAGCGTCAGTCCAATTCCGGCACCATCTTTTCTCGTAGTAAAAAAAGGCAGAAAAACTTTATCTCTGATCTCGGTATCGATCCCTTTTCCGTTATCCGAAATGGTAATAAAAAAACGATTGTTTTCGGTATAAGCCGATAAAAACATCTTCTTTTCATTCTTTTCTTTCAGTGCATAAATACTATTTGTGATTAAATTAATAATCACCTGTTCCATCTGACTTTTATCAATTAAAATCGATCTCGAACTATTGATTTCGTTTACCAATTCAACATTTTCCGCTTTTAAAATCGGACTCATCACCCGAAGACAGTCTTCAAAAAGAACATTTATAGAAGTCATTTTTTTTGTCGGAGTCGGCAGCATCGCCAGTTTTCGGTAGTTTTCTACAAAAGCCTGCAAATGATCACTTCGATTGATAATCGTCGAAATACTGCTTTTGATATCTTCAAAATCATCCTCTTCCAATGCTTCCTGATCTACGATTTGGAGTAAATTCTGCGAAAGCGCACGAATTGGCGTTAAGGAGTTCATTAACTCGTGTGAGATAATTTTCATCAGATTAATCCAGGCTTCTTTCTCCTTTTTCTCAATGACCCGTTGAATACTGTCCAGCAAAATAATAAAATACTCTTTGTCGTACGTTTTTGTATGCGAGGTCTGCAGCATAAAAGTCTGCAAATCCTGCTCTTCAATTTTGATAGAAATAGCCGATTTCAATTCGGTAAAACCCATTTTTTCAATTTCCTCACAAAGAGATGGCAGGTAATTTTTAAGGTATTTCCAATGGCTTACTTTTGGCACCTTAAATAAGTTGGAAAAGCAATCGTTCATTAAAAAAAGATTCCAATCCTCCCCTTCTTTCTCGAGAATTAAAGTAGCGGTATCAATGTTGTTTAATATAGACTGATAGATGCGTTCTTTTGAAGTCTGTTCCTGTCGCTGAAACCTTAGCTTATCATACAACAAAAACAAATTCCTGAAATTGTCTGTTTTGTGTTCTTCGGGAAAATTACTTGAAAAGTCATTCTGCAAGATCGACAGAAGCATTTTATCGTAAAACAAAGACTGATTTTTAACAAAAAAGTACATTTCGGCCAATAATAGCAAAACCACAAAACCAACTAGAAGCGCATTGTAATAAAACGTTTTGTAAATGAGAAAGACACAAAAGAAAAAGGGGATCATGACGAGCAGCACCCTTGCAAACAAAGCGTTATAAAATTTCCAGTTCTTCATTATTTTATTTTTTAGTCCCGCAGCTTAAAAAACATTCCTTAAAGTCTGCCTCAAAAAGCTTTTGAGTTTAGGTGTTTTTTAGGTCGTATTTCTCAATTCTTCGGTACAAAGCTGCTCTTGACAACCCAAGTTCTTCGGCTGTTTTACTGATGTTGCCATTGTTTTTAAACAATGTTTTCTCGATCGCACTTCTTTCCATTTCAGACAACGGATTTTCATCATTTTCCTGAAATTCTTCGAAATCCAAAATATCCAGATTGGTCACCGAAATAGTCTGGTTATCGGCTAAAATTAAAGCGCGTTCAATTTTATTCTCCAACTCCCGAATATTTCCTTTCCAGGGATATTTCTCCAAATAAGGACCAACGTTATCCTCAAAACGCCAATTTTCCTGATTGTATTTTTCGGCAATCTTATCCAGAATAAAATTAGCCATCGGAACGATATCGTCTTTTCGTTCGCGTAAAGAAGGCAGATAAATCTCCATCGTGTTGATGCGGTACAGCAAATCTTCACGAAATGTTTTATTTTTCACCTCCGCTTTTATGTCGGCATTTGTAGCAGCAATAATCCTTACATTTAGTGGCCTTGCTCTGCTCTCTCCCAAGCGGGTTACGGTTTTAGTTTGCAAAACGTGCAGTAACTTAGATTGCAGATGCAGCGGAATATTCCCTATTTCATCCAAAAAGATCGTACCTCCCGAAGCCGTTTCAAATCTTCCGGCCGTATCGGTTTTAGCATCTGTAAAAGCTCCTTTGGCATAACCAAAAAGTTCACTCTCGAATAAATTATCACTCAGCGAACCCAGATCGACATGTACAAAAGGGCGCTCTTTACGTTCTGAATTCAGATGAATGTACTCTGCAAAAACATATTTTCCGGTTCCGTTTTCACCAAGTATCAAAACGTTAGCATCCGTTTTAGCTACTCTTTCGGCAATCGAATAGGCTTGTTTGATCTTTAGAGAAGTTCCTGTAAAATAACTTTTGGTCGTTTTTTCAACTATTTCTTTTTTACTGTTTTTTCGACTTTCAATTACTGCTTTATCAATGATCTCCAGTAATTTTTCGTTGTTCCAGGGTTTCAAAACATAATCGAAAGCACCAATTTTGATTCCTTCAACTGCGGTATCAATTTTACCAAAAGCAGTCATTAAGATCACAATCGTTTGCGGCGAAAGCGTTTTTATTTCCTTCAGCCAATGGATTCCTTCGCGTCCGTCTTCAAAACCAATCCGGTAATTCATGTCTAACAAAACCACATTTATTTCATTTTCACTTAAAATTGAAATGATTTTTTTAGGACTATTTGTCGTGAAAATGGTTTCAAAATGTTTTTTGAGGATCATTTTTGCCGAAAAAAGAATTTCTTCCTGATCGTCAACGATTAATATTTGGGCTTGTTTTTTTCGCATGCTGTCTTTTTTTGTCCGATTCTGAACGGTCAACTGTTCATTTCCGAACACTTCTATTTTGGATGGTTTTTAAAGCTTCTTTAAAATCAACACTTTACAAATGATAATTTTTATGGCACAGTATTTACCTATTGGTAATCAGTAAATTATTTAAAAAAATGGACAAGTTAATTCCTCGTAAAAATAGAAAATTTAGATATCTCACAATAGCAATTGGAGTTTTTTTAGTTTTGGCAACAATCGTATTTTTCTCGTTTAATACCAAAAGAAGTCTAAACGTAAAAGCAGATGAACTAAGTATTCAGAAAGTCGAAAAAGATTTCTTTGAAGATTTCGTTGTTTTTCAGGCCAAAGTAGAACCTCTTAATGTAATGCTTGTGAATGTTACCGAGGGCGGATCTGTAAAAGAAATTTTTGTTGAAAATGGTGCAATGGTAACCAAAGGTCAGTCTTTAGCCCGCTTGTTCAATCCAAACACAGAACTAAACTATCTGACTCAGGAAACAGCAATTATCGAGCAAATTAACAATCTAAATACAGGGAAACTGAACATTAGAAATCAGGAATTAAACTTAAACAAAGACCTGGTTTTAATCGAACATGATTATAATGATGCCAAAAGGCTGTACGATATGAACGCGAAATTGTTTGAAAAAGATGTGATTTCGAGAAATGACTGGAATAATTTTAAAGAAAGTCTGCGTTTTCAGGACGAGCGCAAAAGAACGATCCAGCAAAGTATTCAAAAAGAAAAACAAACCAATCAGGTTCAAATTTCTCAAATCAACCGTTCTATTCAGACTATGGAGAAAAGCCTGGATATTTTAAGAAACAATAAAAAGAACTTTTTAATCACAGCACCTGAAACGGGCAGACTGACTTCTTTTCAACCTGTTTTGGGAAAAACTTTTCAGGCAGGCGAAAGTATCGGAAAAATCGATTCTAAACAGGGGTATAAGTTAACCGCTGATGTAGATGAGTTCTATCTCGAAAAAGTACGCGAAGGCTTAAAAGGCCAGGTAGAGTTTCAAGGGAAAAATCTGGAAGTGTTAGTTACAAAAGTGGTTCCGGAAGTAAAAAGCGGCCACTTTAGAGTGGAGCTGGCTTTTATCTCCAAAGAAAATATCACTTTACAAGACGGGCTTAGTTTTGGGGTAAAACTGATTCTGTCCGAAAAGAACAAGACACTTGTGGTTTCAAAAGGAAGTTTCAATCAGGAAACAGCCGGAAAATGGATCTTTGTAGTAAAAGGAAACAAAGCCGAAAGAAGAAACATAAAACTAGGCCGCGAAAACCCATCGTATTACGAAGTGTTGGAAGGTTTAAAAGAAGGAGAATCTGTCATTACTTCATCTTATACCGATTATAAAGACATTGAAGAGTTATCGATTAATCGCGCTCAGTAGGAGTTTTTAGTTTTCAGTCGCGGTTTTCAGTCGCAGTTCTCAGTCGCAGTCGCAGTCTCAGTCGCAGTCTCAGTTCACAATTCACAGTTCACAATTCACAGTTCACAATTCACAGTTCACAGTTTACATTTTACAATTAACATTTTACAATACACAAAGTTTCAATCATCAATCATCAATCAAAAAATAGAATTAACAACAACTAAATTTTTAAAACTTATGATAACCATTCAAAACCTAACCAAAGTTTTTAGAACAGAAGAAGTAGAAACGGCAGCTTTAAGCGGCATTTCTTTAGAGATAAAAAAAGGAGATTTTTTAACCATTATGGGGCCTTCTGGTTGTGGAAAATCGACTTTACTAAATATCATTGGGCTTTTGGACAGTGCATCGGGCGGGAGCTACAAATTATTAGATCAGGAAATGATTGGTTTAAAAGAGAAAGGAAGAGCAAATGTCCGCAAAGAAAACATTGGTTTTATTTTCCAGAATTTCAACCTGATCGACGAACTTTCGGTTTATGACAATATCGAATTGCCTTTGATTTACAACAATGTAAAAGTTTCTGAAAGAAAACAAAAAATTGAGGCTATTGCCGAAAAACTAAATATTTCACACCGTCTTAAACATTTCCCACAACAACTTTCCGGAGGACAACAGCAAAGAGTTGCCGTTGCAAGAGCTCTTGTAAACGATCCTAAAATTATTCTGGCCGATGAGCCAACCGGAAACTTAGATAGTAAAAACGGTAATGAGGTAATGGAACTTTTAACCGATTTGCATGCTAAAGGAGCTACCATTTTAATGGTTACCCACTCTGATTATGACGCTTCATTTTCGCAAAGAACGATTCATATGAAAGATGGTGTGATATTCTCTGAAAAATTTAATCAGCGTAATGTTGATGTTTTTATGGACGCTAAATAAAAATAAAATGATCAAATTTATTGTAACCGCAGTCATAATCCTGATGGGATTTGTTTGCAAAATACTATCAATCCTATAAAATCTGGCTAATAGCAAAACCTGTAAGACTATTTTAAAAGCTACTATAACAACTATAAAAAATATAACATGATTTTTAACTGGTTTAAAATATTTATATATCATTTGAAGCAAAACAAATTGTTTTCGTTTTTAAATATCCTTGGATTAAGCATTGGAATTGCCGGAGTGATTTTCGCCATTTTATACTGGAATAACGAAAATGCCTACGATCAATGGAATCCTGAAAAAGATAACGTCTATGAGGTTTTGAATAAAATTGGAGCAACAGGAGATACCTGGGCCTCCAGCAGTATTCCTTTCGGAAAAACCTGTAAAGCAACAATTCCCGAAATAGAATCGATCTGTTTTTTTAATTCCTGGTATAGCAATGATATGATTAAATATCAGGGGCAAAAATTCTTTCACAAAAAAATTGCTGTTTCCGACAATGGCTTTTTTGATATGTTTCCGCTACCTATCGTAAAAGGAGCCAAAACCAATATTCTGAAAGAGAAAAACAGTGTGGCGTTATCAGAAGAAACAGCAAAATTACTTTTTAAGAACGAAGACCCAATTGGAAAATCAATTACCTATAATTACAAAGATTACACGGTAAAATCGGTTTATAAAATTGTAGCTCCCTCGGCTTTTGAACCCAATTACGTTTTTAGCGGAGTTACCCGTGATGGCGACGAGCAAAGTTGGGGCAACTTTAATTATGGCTTAATGATTAAAGTTAAAAAAGGAGCTGATATTGCAACTGTTTTAAAGAAAATACAAAATGTAGATTACGTTAACCGAACTTTAAAAGATGCAAAAGCCAACGGACAGACTCCGGAACAGTATGTAAAAGAAAATGGACAGACAACTGTAATATTAGATAAATTAAGCGATACCCGTTTGCACGGTACAAAATCGTCACAGGGAGCAAATCTTCCGGAAGGAAAAGGAAATCTGCAATTGCTTTACATTATGGTCGGTCTCTCTATTTTGATTCTGGCGCTTTCTTTGGTCAATTACATCAATTTAGCGACAGCTTCAGCAATAAAACGTGCCAAAGAAGTGGGTGTACGTAAAATTGTGGGAGCCACTAAAAAGCAGATCATTCTGCAGTTTATTTTCGAAACCGCGATAATAGTAGTTTTAGCCATTATTTTTGCTCTGGCAATTGTAGAACTTTCTCTTCCGTACTACAATACTTTTTTGAAAAAATCCCTGACCCTGAATGGCAATGAATTTTACCTGCAGCTCCTCTTTATAATTGGATTAGTAATCGTTCTTGCAGGTGTTTTTCCTGCCGTTTACATCTCAAATTTCGAAACACTTAAGGTTTTAAAAGGAAACTTCTCCAGAAGTAAAAGCGGTATCTGGATTCGAAATTCGATGCTTATTTTCCAGTTTGGTATTGCCACTTTTTTTATCATTGGTGCTTTAATCGTGAATTCACAGGTAAGTTATATGATGAATAAGGATCTTGGTTTTAGTGGAGATCAGGTTATTAAAATTCCTTTTAATTATCAGGAATACGACAAGAAATTCCTTAAATATCAAACCACAAAACAAGAACTTTTAAAAATGCCAGGGGTTACAGATGTATCCACCTTTGCCGGTTCTTTTGGAAATAGCACCAACTCCAGTTCAGGATTTACACACAATAGTATTTTTGTACAATCCCGAAATGTCGAAATGGATTTTGGTTTTCTCGATATGATGAAAATAAAAATTGTTCAGGGACGCGATTTATCTCCAAAATTTGCTTCGGATACCATTGACAATTGGCTGGTAAACGAAACTCTTGTTAAAACATTAGGTCTTAAAAACCCTATTAATACGGTTATAACATCGGGTTGGGGAAATGAAAAAGGAAACATGAAATTTAAAATCGTTGGTGTTGTAAAGGATTTTCACATCACGGGATTACAGGACAAAGTACCACCAATGGTTTTTATCAATCTTAAAACTTTAAAGTGGAATAATTATGATAATATTTATGTGAAAGTTTCTCCGAACAACTTAACCGAAACCTTATCAAAATTAGACAAATTCTGGGCGAAAAACATCAACCAAGACTATCCTTTTGAATACGAATTTGTCAATAAAGGCTTTGCCAGAACCTATCAGGAACAGGTAAAACAGAAAAATCTGTTTTTCATTTTAAATCTTGTAGTAATCATCATCGCCATTTTCGGATTGTTTGCTTTGGCGTCCTTTTCAATGGAACGAAGACTAAAAGAAATTGCCATTCGAAAAACATTGGGCGCTGAAACAGATGCTTTATTAAAAGAATTATCCAAGCAATATGTTGGCTTTTGTTTACTGGGATTTGTAATTGGCATCATTCCGGCATATATTTTGCTACAAAAATGGCTGGAAAACTTTGCCTTCCGAATTGGAGTCTCGGTAATTCCATTTAGTATCGCTTTGGCCTCTCTGCTGGCTTTAACGCTAATGATCGTTTTAGCAAAAGCCTATCAGGTAACAAAGATCGATATCTTAAAATATTTAAAATACGAATAAACTTGTAGACCATTTTTTTAAGAAACCCGCCAAATCATTACGATGTGGCGGGTTTCTTTTTCCTATTTCGAAACAACAGAATCTGAATACAATAACTTATCCAGTTGTTTATCCCTGTCGTAAACATCAGGGTAAAAACCAATTTCTCCATCATCGTTTACCCAGGCCGTAAAATATCCTATGTAAATTGGAATTTTGGTTTTCAGCATGCAGGTGGTTTCTTTTTCTCCACTCATTGCCTTATCAATTTTATCTACAGGCCAGTCCGGATTATCTTTTAAAATGGCAAGAGCTAAACTTTTTGCCTCCTTTACGTTAATACAGCCGTGACTGAAAATACGTTTTTCAAACTCAAATAAACTTTTGGCCGGAGTATCATGCAAATAAATATCATTGGGATTTGGAAACATAAATTTGACTAATCCCAAAGAATTTTTAGGCCCTGGTTTTTGTCTAACATTCCCTCCGTTCCACTCCATATTATGATCAGCCAGATAATTTTTATCTTCCGCCATTTTCAGTTTCAGCTCATTTTTAATGATACTCTGTGGAACGTACCAATACGGACTAAATACAATTCGATCCATATTACCACTGAAAATTACAGTCTCCGTCATTCGGGTACCTACAAAAACATCTGAGACCAGTTCGTATTTACCGTTTTTCACATAAATCAGCCTGAAAGAAGGAATATTAACCATCACATATTCACTGGCCTTTGCCAATGTTGTTGGTATCCATCTGCAGCGTTCCATATTCAACATGATCGTTTTAATACGATTCCCAATGGGTTCGTTCATTTGGTTGATATGATCACGGGTTATCGCATAATTCAATTTAAGCCCATATCTCTTTTTATACTTTAAAACTCCAGCCATCATTTCCTCATCATATAAATGACTTTTCGAGTCCTGTGCCAGATCACCAACCACAAACAAACGCTGTCTGATTTGTTGGACCGTTATACCGCTGTCAAAAGGTTTCAGGTCTTTATAATTAACACTATCAATATCAATTTTTGTCCACTTATTATTTTTTTCGATCGTTCTGTATCTTTTCAATACCGCTTTAAGCTTATAATATTGTCCAAATAAAAGATTTTCATCTTTGTTTAATCGGTCGGGATCAACCATAAGGGAATCCAATATTTTGGAATAAGAAATACTTTTTGCCGGAAGAAACCACCCTATTTTTTTTAGTGTTGCCGGATCAACTCCTGAATAGACATTGCTGGCATAAAACACATACATATTAGATAGTAAAAGTTCCGTATCAATCTGAGGAAGTTCGTTTGTGACATTTTCATTAAAAACGTCGTCTACCAAATCCATATAAGGCATGGTAGCTTTAATTCCCTGCTCATTAAGCAAGCGTACTTTGTGATACAGCAACGCCCCAAATTCGCTCACACTCTTATCGTCATACCAGATTGTTTTATATTCTTTTTTCTTGTAAAGATCCAGAACATCGCTTTGGTATTTTTTTAAATTGGGATACTTTTTGTAAAACTGATTGATTGATTCAGCATCAACAGCAATTTTAGAAAAATACTTTTTGGATGCCAAGACATTCTCAAGCCCCTTAACTTCATATTTTACAGTGCTCTCTTTGGAGAAAGATTCAATAGAAAACAGCAAAAAACTAACAATAATAATTACAGACAAAGAAGTAAAATTTCGCATATTTTTCAGATTTAAATTTTAGAAAATAAATTTTATTCAAAAAATACCAAAAACCTATAATTTACCCAAAGACAAGTTTTCACATACTTTTCAGAATAGTTAGGAATCGCAAATTTGGGGTACTCAAATATAGCTAAGATTATTGACATTTTAACGACCTTATTCTTAAATTTAACCTGATTTCATGTTATGCTTTCTATAAATATTTGCCTGTAAATACAATACGACTTATCCTTTTTTACATTCCGAAATCAAAAAAGGCCTATAAGAATCATTTTGACCAATCTCAATATCAATAAATACAATTTAAAAAGGGTTTGAATCCGAACATAATCTGTTATCTTTGCAGTCTGAAATCAGTTTAAATAAATACAATACTTTAAATCGATTTCAATCAATCGAAAATAGTCCATTAAAATGAAATTAGACAGAAAAGAAATTCTTAAAGCTCTAGAAACAATCACTATAGCCGGAGAAGGAAAAAATATGGTTGAAAGCGGCGCTGTTGCCAATGTTATTACTTTTGGTGATGAAGTTGTGGTAGACCTGGTGTTGCATACGCCGGCAATGCATATCAAAAAAAGAGCCGAAGATGATATCAAAAAAACAATTCATGAATTAGTATCTCCTGAAGCAAAAATAAAAGTAAATATTAAAGTAGAAACTCCGGAGAAAAACGAAATTAAAGGTCGTGCTATCCCTGGAATCAAAAATATTATTGCCGTTGCTTCCGGTAAAGGCGGAGTTGGAAAATCGACTGTTACTGCAAATCTTGCCGTAACACTTGCCAAAATGGGCTTTTCGGTTGGGGTTCTTGATGCCGATATATACGGACCATCAATGCCGATTATGTTTGATGTTGAAAACGAAAAACCGGTTTCGATTGTTGTTGACGGAAAATCAAAAATGAAACCTATCGAAAGCTACGAGATCAAAATACTTTCAATTGGTTTCTTTACAGCCCCAAGTCAGGCTGTAATATGGAGAGGTCCGATGGCTGCAAAAGCCCTGAACCAAATGATTTTTGATGCTGATTGGGGAGAATTAGATTTCATGCTAATCGATTTACCTCCGGGAACAGGAGACATCCACCTTTCGATCATGCAATCGTTACCAATTACAGGAGCTGTGGTAGTAAGTACTCCTCAGGCTGTGGCTTTGGCCGATGCTAAAAAAGGAGTGGCGATGTTCATGCAGGACAACATTAATGTACCTGTTTTGGGAATCATAGAAAACATGGCTTATTTTACACCAGCAGAATTACCTGATAATAAATATTATATCTTTGGACAAGAAGGAGCCAAAAATCTTGCCGAAGATTTAAATGTTCCTTTTTTAGGAGAAGTTCCAATTGTACAATCTATTCGTGAAGCTGGTGACTATGGTCGTCCGGCTGCTTTGCAAACTGCTTCGGCAATCGAAACCGTTTTTGAAGAAATTACCCGAAATGTTGTACAGGAAACCGTAAACAGAAACGATAGCTTACCAGCAACCGAAGCCATAAAAATTACAACTATGGCAGGTTGTTCAGCAGTAAAAAAGAATTAATATAATGAGATAATGGGAAAATTAGATAATTAGACAATGTATATAATTGTCCAATTATCTAATTGACAAATTTTCTAATTGATAAAATTATGACAACAGAAGAATTAACAAGCAACGTATTATTGGCTCTTGACGAGATCAGACCTTTTTTAAATTCTGACGGAGGAGACATTACGCTTATTTCGATAGACGATGACAAACACGTTAAGGTTCGTCTTGAAGGAGCATGCATCAGCTGCAGTGTAAATCAAATGACGCTAAAAGCGGGAGTTGAGACAACTATAAAGAAATATGCACCACAAATAGAAACTGTGGTTAATATAATGTAATAAAAAACATAATTTTTCTCAGCATTTCGATTTTATCGATTTAACAAGAATAATAGCGCTTTGTATGGTTTGATTTGTAATTTCACAAAAAAACAATATTAATTAAGCGAGTTATTGCGTATTTAGCAAAAAATAATACAAATATTTAAGAGTTTTAGTTAAGGAATTGTGACATATTTATCTAAATTTGTGACATAACCCTTAAATCTTAAATTTTATGAAGAAGTATTACGCTCTTTTTTTATTATTATTTTGTGTTTCTGTAAACTATGCGCAACAAACCACTCAGACGCTAGTTGTTGATAAAGCCTGGCTAAATGAATCTGAAGAATGGTCAGATTTTAAGTACGCTGGTCAGATTGTATTTTCGACTAACGCAAATGACGAAGAAGGAAGTCTTAGAATAGGAAACTATGATTTTCTGTTTGACATCTGTGGCGGAAAAGCAAAATTTGCCAACAAAGCCACCTATAGTGTTGCACAATTTTCGCACCCAAGAAAAGTATCTGTTACAACAGACAAACAAGGAGTGATGAATTCAACGTATGAAGGTACTTTAGTCTTTCAATCTGATAAAGATTATTATTCCGTAATTGCTATAGTTACAATATTGGAGAAAAACGGAAATATCCTTGGTGTAAAAATGCACCTTAAAGAAGGCAATAAAAAAGAATACGCATTTAGTATCAAAAACAGTTAATATAATTAAGGATTTTTTCACGTTATAAAATCCGAATCAGTAAAATTCCACTAATTAAAATGGATGTATTAATAAAGATTAAAGATCGAGAAGGAGTTATACACGAGTTACAAGCTCCAACTGATATGGCAATGAATATAATGGAGTTGTGCAAAGCATACGAGCTTCCTGTTGAAGGAACCTGTGGCGGAATGGCCATGTGTGCTTCCTGCCAATGTTATGTTTTAAATGATGTTGCGTTACCAGAAATGGGAGATGAAGAAGAAGCCATGCTGTCGGAAGCATTTTATGTTAAATCAAATAGCCGCTTAGGTTGTCAGATTCCAATTACTACTGAATTAGAAGGTCTGGAATTAGAACTAGCCCCGGAATATTAAAACACAAAAAAAGCGAGAATTAAAATTCTCGCTTTTTTTATGAGTTGTAATGCTGTATCAATTAAAGATTATGCTTGTAACTCGCCCGGATCAAAAGGTTCAAATTCTCTTTCCGAAAATGCTTCTGTTAGAATTCCTGACGAACACAGCCAGGTTATAGCTTCTTCAAGTGTATTTCCTGCTTTGTAGATCAGTTCGCTATGCCTTGGCAAAATAAAATATTCATTCTTAAAAAGAATAATTTCATCGCCATCATAAGTATCCCCTATTCTAACAGCATTCAAAACTTCTTCTTTGGTGAGCACCTCTTTTCCTTCGTCCCAGAACCAATACTCTGCTATACGGCTTCTCCATTCTTCCAAGGTTAGTATTATCGTTTCGGGAAGATAGATCCGCACGTAAGTCCCACCAAGTATTCCACTCCCAAATTCTGAAACATATGCTTTGTAATCTTCATCAAAAGCAATATTTAAGGTTTTCTCACAAGCCAGAATCTCTTCTTCATCGGCCACGAACAAATCGGTCTTATTAGTCTTGTAATTGGGTATTATTTTATAATTATTGAAGTTCATCCCTTTTTGTTTTTCTACTAGCTAAAATAATACTTTTTACTTCGAAATTTAACTATTCTTAAATTGAAATTTCACTCTTTCCAACCTCTCCTGTGCAAGCTGCAAATCATCGTCATGATCCATACATAATAAAAGAAACGAATCACTCTTCGGTATGCTTTTAAAAACATCTGAGTTTTCAAACTCAAGTAAACATTCGCAAAATAACTCCATTAAACTCTCTTTAAATTGATTCCAATACTTATAATCATCATCAGGAAAATTATTGAATATCTGATTCAATTGCTCTTCAGACAGTACATTTATCGTTTCAAAACACTGATACTCCCAATCCCCTGTATTATATTTTATATCATTTATTCCTTCATCAGAATTATACTTTTCGGAAAAACTTCCGTTTTGGTAATGATGCAGGGTTTCCTCGAAATCTGACAATGTGTTAAAACACAAACTCAGCTCTGCATACTCTGCATTACAATCATAAGCAAAAGCATAGAACTCAAGTGCAGGATTCTCTCTTAAAAATGCCTTTACTCCCTGAATTGTAAAATCAATTATCTGTTTTTTTTATTTTCAGTTTATCCATAGAAATAAAATTTCAAATCATATACAATCAACAGCACCCATTCCTTAATTTAACATTTTACCAATCTCTAGTTGCTATTAGCTCTTCTGTGTCAGCATCTTTAAAGCCATATGAAAATGCAATAAATTCAAAATCTCTACCTATACAATCTCTTGCAACAGTTTCTATTTCACTGTCATTTTCATCGAAATCTTCCTGTAAATCATTGAATTTATCTGTTGCAGAATGTGTCAGTTTGTACAACCCTCCTAAGTCTTTTGGATTTTCTTCTTCAATCTGAAAACATAAGTCAATTAAAATTCTTTTACCTTTATCAACACATTTTTCAGGGAAGTATCTATCCTGATACATTTCGCTCAAGAATGAATAATTCTGCATCGTTTCGTTATTTAAACTTTTCTCGTCTTTTGCCATCTTTTACTTAATTATTTATTATTAAAACTCCTTCCCACTATTATAGCTAAAATTTCTATATCCATATCCACAGAATCAGCGTTCATTATCATCTTTTTTAATACTTTTCCCATTGTTCAAAACGTGAATCTATAATTGGTTTTAATGAATTATAATTCTCCCAAGTGTTTTCAACATGATAAAAAGATTCATATTCAAACCCTTTTTTTTCTGCTTCCTTATCAAAATGTTTTGCATAATCGTCACAGTATGCTCCAAATTTTTTCGCAAAATTCGATTCATCTTCATAATAAGCTTTAGCAAATGCATTTCCTATATCATTAAGATCATACTGGGTAAATTTTTCGTCACAATTGCTAATCAGAAATTCAGCTCCTGTCAATTCTCTATTTTTCACAGCATCAATTTCCTCTTCTGAACCTTCCAAATGCTCCTCAGACAAGAGATCATGGTCTATGCACCATGTTAAAAACATACCTATATGAGTTGAAGCGTTTTCATCAGGTAATCCATCCGGGTAATCACCTCCATAATGCCAGGAGGCATCATCATACTTTGCCATACTTTGTTATTTTATAAATTTATGAATTACAAACCTAATTATAAAAAATAAATTCAATCACTCAAATAAGCCATAAGACTATTACAATAAGACTTTTAACACAATACAAGAAAAACGCAACTACATTACTTTAATGACATTATTCAGTAGAATTGCTTTACGGTTTCAATTTCTCCTGTTTCTGTATCTACAAATAAATACACACTTCCATCATCATGAAAGTGATTACAATTTTTAATATCAAATTGACCTAGAAAAAATAAAGGTTTGTCATTTTTAATTATCCAATCGGGACTTTGTATCCATTTTGGTGGTTTACTTTGAAACTTAAAAAGGCTAGCAAAATTATTTTTAATTTTCTCTTTCTGTTCTTTTTTGGTTAAACTTTTATCTTGTGGCAAAATATACTTTTCAATAAAAGAAGAACAAGCATCAATGTATTTGGGTTCAGAAACCGAAATTAAATCAAATTCATCCGAATATCCTTTAAACTCCGAAAATGTAATATTCTTTCTCTCTAAAAACAGCTGTACAAAACCATGAGCATTCAGCCTTCCTGCATAGTTATTGTAATTAATCTCAGCTAAATAAAGAAACGGAGTTGTGTTCTTAATATACGTGTTTTGCCAGTTCAAACCTGAACCTAAAAGAACTTCTTCTAATTTTTTGTTGGTATAAATCTGGCTTTCAAAATCCCTAACTCCAAGAGTCCCTTCTGCGAAATCTCTTAAAATTTTTATTCCTTCATTTTCATCACATCTCATATCCATTTCAATCTCATAATTTAATTACCCTCTTAAACATTTATTTAAATAACAAAAATAATTCTAATGATTAAATCCAATCACTCAAATAAGCCATAAGAATATCGTAATAAGACTTTTAGCATAATACAAAAAAACCGCAACTGCATTACTGCAATTACGGTTTTCTCTCTATAACAATTTTATTTAATCTCTGTTTATACCAAACCAGCTGCAATTAAGTATTCAGCGATTTGAATCGTGTTGGTTGCAGCTCCTTTTCTTAGGTTATCAGCAACAATCCATAGGTTTAAAGTATTTGGCTGGCTTTCGTCACGACGAATTCTACCAACAAAAACATCATTTTTACCTTCTGCGTATAATGGCATTGGATAGGTAAAGGTATCTAAATTATCCTGTACTACTACTCCATCAGTATTGTGCAGAATTTCACGAACTTCGTTTACATCAAAGTCATTCGTAAACTCAACATTTACAGCCTCACTATGTCCGCCAACAACCGGTACGCGAACCGCTGTAGCTGTGACTCTGATCGTGTTATCCCCAAGAATCTTTTGAGTCTCACGAACTAATTTCATTTCTTCTTTAGTATATCCGTTTTCTTCAAAGCTGTCGCAATGTGGAATAGCATTTCTGTGAATTGGGTACTTGTAAGCCAGTTCTCCCTGAACTCCAGCATACTCATTTTCCAATTGTCTTACCGCTTTTACACCAGTTCCAGTGATTGATTGATAAGTAGAAACGATAACTCTTTTAATATTGTATTTTCTATGCAATGGAGCCAAAGTCAACACCATTTGAATGGTTGAACAGTTTGGGTTTGCAATAATTTTATCTTCTTTGGTTAAAGTCGAAGCATTGATTTCCGGAACTACCAATTTCTTAGTCGGATCCATTCTCCATGCCGAAGAATTATCAATAACAGTTGTTCCGGCTGCAGCAAATTTTGGTGCCCATTCCAGTGAAGTCTCTCCTCCAGCCGAAAAAACAGCAATATCAGCTTTCATATCAACTGCTGTTTGCAATCCTACCACTTTATATTTTGTTCCTTTATACTCGATTTCTTTTCCTACTGATTTCTCAGAAGCTACCGGAATTAACTCTGTAACAGGAAAATTTCTTTCTGCTAAAACTTTAAGCATTACTTCGCCAACCATACCAGTGGCACCTACGACTGCTATTCTCATTTTTATATGTTTAGTATGAATTAATTTATTTTATTATGCAAAAGTATACATAATAAAAGTCAAAACAACGCCCTTCACAAAAAATAACAAAATGTTACAAAACAAACAAATAGTAAAAAAAACCGCCCCAATTAAGGAACGGTTTAGTTAGACTTAGTGTAGCGGAATTATTTTTTAAGCAAATCTCTAATTTGCGTAAGTAACTCTTCTTGAGTTGGTCCGGCAGGTGCCGCAACCACAGTTTCTTTTTTCTTAGCTTTTTCAGCGGCTCTTAGTACAACAAATACAAAAAACGATATAATCACAAAATTAATTATCGCCTGAACCAAATTTCCATACGTAATTACTGCAGCCCCGGCGGCTTTAGCAGCAGCTAAATTTGGATACGTATTACCATCCAGCGTAACAAATTTTTGAGTAAAATCTATTCCTCCTGTAAGTAAACCAACAACTGGCATAATAATATCGTCTACAGCAGAACCTACTATTTTTCCAAATGCGCCACCAATAACGACTGCTGTCGCTAAACTAAGCACATCACCTTTTAGCAAAGAAGCTTTAAAATCTGCAAAAAATCCCATAATCGATTATTTTAGTTTATACTTAATTGATCTCGAAAATACATAATTTTCCTGACAATTTGTTAAGATTATCTAAAAAACACTCTTTTTACCCGTTGCGAGATGCTGGTCATGATTTCATAGGGTATTGTTTTTAAGGCTGTTGCCATTTCGGTAACTGTTGGATTTTCGCCAAAAATGATTACAGAATCTCCTTCTTTACAATCAATCTCGCTTACATCTACCATGAGCATATCCATACAAACACTTCCTAAAATAAATGCTTTTTGATTCTTAATAACGACATAACCTACCTGATTACCCCATAAACGTGAAATTCCGTCTGCATATCCAATAGGAATTGTAGCGATTCTGGTTTCTTTTTCTGCCATGAAGCGGCGTCCGTAACCAACGCTGTCTCCTGCCGGAATTGTTCTTACCTGAGAAATAATCGATTTTAACGTTCCCACATTTTCGAGGTACTTCTGTTCGGCAGGATCGTTTGATACACCATACAAACCAATGCCCAAGCGCACCATATTGTATTGCGCACCCGGAAAGTTACTTATTCCGGAAGTGTTCAAAATATGGCGAATAGGATTGATATTTAAGGCTGTAATTAATTTTACCGACAAGGTCTCAAACAAGCGAATCTGAGATCGCACAAAATCGAAATGCCTTTCCTCATCGCTTGTTGACAAATGCGAAAGCACACTTTTTACTTTTACAGTCGAATTCCCTCTCAGTGTTTCAATTAATTCGTCTAAAGTGTTTTCTTCAAAACCCAGACGATGCATTCCCGTATCCAGTTTTATGTGAATCGGGAAGTCTTTTAGATTCTTTTCTCTGGCAATTTTTAAAAAAGCTTTTAGTCCCTTAATACTATATATTTCGGGCTCTAAATGGTATTGTATAATTGAAGGGAAGCTGGTCGATTCCGGATTCAGAACCATGATTGGCAGTTTTATTCCGCCGTTTTTAAGTGAAATTCCTTCATCGGCGAATGCCACTCCCAAATAATCTACCTTGTGATGTTCGAGCAATTTGGCAATTTCCAATCCTCCGTTTCCATAACCAAAGGCCTTGACCATTACCATCAGCTTAACGTTTGCCGCTAATTTCGATTTATAATAATTGAGATTGTGACTAATCGAATTCAGGTTAATCTCCAGAATCGTTTCGTGGGTTTTCTCTTCCAGCAACGATACAATTTCTTCAAACTGAAATGACCTTGCTCCTTTGATTAAAATGGTTTCATTTTCGAAGTTCAGACTTTCAATTTCTGCTATAAATTCGGCTGTATTCTGAAAAGTGGTACAGTTCGAAAATTTAGCAGCAAAGGAAGAAATGGTTGATCCGATGCCTATTACTCGGTTTATTTTATTGTCCGCAATTAACTGTGCTACTTTTGTATACAATTCTTCATTAGAAAATCCGCTTTGAAAGATATCCGACAGAATAACCGTTTTTGAGGCATTTTTTTTCTGCTGGCTTTCTAAAAAATCCAGTGCTATTTTGAGTGACTGGAAGTCTGAACTGTAACTATCGTCGATAATACTACAATTGTTGATTCCGTTTTTAACCTCAAGACGCATTTGTACGGGATACAGATTTTGAAATCGATTTTGAATGGTTTCTGCATCGTACTTTAGGTAAAGCATAACCAATAAACAGGAGATCGCATTTTCTATGGAGGCTGAATCACTGAATGGGATTTCTAAATCGAAAATTTCATTCCCGTAACGGGCCTGAATACTCGTTGTTTCGTCTTCATTAACTCGCTTCACCACAAAAACATCTGCCGATTCGTCGGTAAAACTCCACGAAAAAAGTACTCTTTCTGATGAAAAATATTCCTGATTTAACTTTACCAGACATTCATCTACAAGTTTATTATTCTGATAGATAATAACAGCTGCATTCTTAAACAGTAGTAATTTTTCATCGATTTTTTCTTCCAGATTTTTAAACCCCTCGTCATGTGCAGAACCGATGTTCGTTAAAACTCCAATATTAGGTTTAATGATTTTTTCGAGTTTCACCATTTCATTAACCGTCGATATTCCGGCTTCGAAAATACCCAGATTATGCTTTTCATTAATTGCAATTACTGACAATGGAACACCCACCTGAGAGTTATAACTTTTAGGGCTTCGGATAATATTATAGTCCGGACTCAGCAGGAAATTCAACCACTCCTTTACGATCGTTTTACCGTTGCTTCCTGTTAATCCGATAATAGGAAAGATAAACAGATCGCGATAATATCCTGCAAATTCCTGTAAAGCCTGTAACGTATTTTTGACTACTAAAAAACTAGCTTTCCCTTTTACATTCTCGGGAATATACTGTACTACAAAATTTTGAACTCCTTTTTCTATAAGTTCTTCTATATATAAATGAGCATCATTATTAACCCCTGACAGGGCAATAAACAAAGTTTTAGATCCGTTTTGTAAAGAACGGCTGTCGATCGAGATATGATCGACAAAAACATCAGAATCTGAACCAGTCCATTGGGCTTCGAGAACCGGAATCAGGCTTTTTATATTTATGCTCATTAAGATTTTCTTTTTGTCAAATTTAAAAAAAGGTTCGCCAGCAAGTTCACAAATTTTCACTAATTATTTGTGGTGATTTTTACCACCGAAAAATAAAATCGTTAGCCACGAATTGCACATTTTTTTGCTAATCCTTTCCGGTTATTTTTTACGCAGATTTTTTCATATCCAATAAATCGATCTGCTTTAAACAAGTACCTGTCGCATTTAAAAAATAGGGCACAAATTAAAATTTGTGCTAATTCGCGCAATTCGTGGCAAAAAAATATTATTTAGTTATATTTGTTCAACACCTAAAATTACTGTGCTTTGAAAAGAATTCTGCCTATATTCTCTTATATCTTTCATCCAATTTTTGTATCGATGTACGCCACCCTGTTTTACCTTTTTTGCAAGCAGGATCTTTTTAGTACTCAGGAAAAATATTTTGTGTTATTTCAGATTCTGATTATCACTATTCTGGTCCCAATATTGTTCTTCCTTTTGCTTCGTTCAACAGGACATGTAGATTCTGTTATGATTCATGAAACCTCGCAACGTAAAATCCCTCTGATTTTACAGTGTTTTTTATATATTTTACTAGTAAAACGAAGCATTATCATTACGCGATATCCTGAACTGCATTTCTTTTTTCTGGGCGCTTTGTTTAGTACTATACTGGCTCTGGTTTGCTCATTGTTTAAAATAAAAGCAAGTTTACACATGATGGCCCTCAGCGGATTCACCATTTTTGTAATTGGACTAAACATCCATCTTCAGATGCAAAATCCTTACTGGAGTGCTTTCCTGATTTTAATGACGGGAATTGTCGCTTCATCACGCCTAGAAATGGAAGCGCATTCGCCTAATGAATTGGTAATGGGAACTTTTATTGGAATTTTACCGCAGCTATTGTTTTTGTATTTGTGGTTATAAAATGTAGAATATCAATCCGGCATTAAGCGTTCTTACGTTAATATTTTGTCCGGAAACTGTTTTTACGTCTTTAAACAATGGACTTAATCCATAATTGAGATAAAGGTTCCAAGTGTTATACCCTACAGCCAGATATACGCTGTATTGCAATTTGTTTATATCCGGATTGTTCGAAATTTTATACGTTTCTTCCCCGGTATCTAAAATGGATTTGTTAGAGAATACATAGCTTAGTTTAAATCCGCTATAGATTCTCCAGAATTTAGTACTTTCATAAGTCGAATTTCTCCAGCGAAATTCTATTGGCAGATCAACCGAATATTGTTTGTATCTGTTGGACGAAATATCATTATAATCGGTTACTTCATAGGTCAAAGCTCCATCTGCCCCTTTGGCGATAGTTAGATTTTGATTATAATTCTGATAACTCAAACCCAAACCTGTAGCAATAGCAACGGTTCTGCTTTTATTGACTGGCATGTCACGCAGAAAACCGGCAGAAAGTCCGGCAGAAAATTTATTTTGTTTAAGCCCTTGCGGAATCTTTGTCAGAAGATTATAGGTAACCGAAAAATAAAACTGATCTTCCCGATACAAAGAATCGATTTTAACCGCAGGCTTCACTTCTGGCTTTACCTCCGGTTTAACTTCCTGGGCAAAAGAATTAAAAAACGATACTAAAAACAAACAACTAAAAAGTAATCGCATATCGTATTTTGGTTTTAAAGAGTTTTTCAAGTAAACGTTTTTTATAGTAGTTTTATTTCAATTACAAATAACCCGTTTGGTGTAATTCATTTTAACACATAGTGACATAGATTCTGTATTCCTAAAAAAGACGTTTCACTTCATTTAAATACACATATCTTACTATGTGAAAGAAATATATTTCTTTTTTTAATTCTATTTTTTACACTTAAAATCTATATTTCTATATGTTAAATCATTTTTTTGTTAATTACATCCAACGGTTTACAAATATAATATAATGCTAGTTCAGGATGCAATTTGAATGTAATTATTCGCTTTTCGATCCCTAAAAAATGCTTTTTCTAAACTTTTTTCAATGAATCGTTAACAGAATCCAAAAAATAAATCTATTTTTCTTCGATCTTTTATACCTTTGTCCGTAATGAAAAGAAAACAACTCATATTAAGTGTTTCTTTGGCCCTGATGGTATTGTTCTCAATATTCTTTCAGTCCATACACAGTTATGAGCATATTGTAAAGCAGCTTTCAGAAAAACAATGCCACCACGATTACAATGATCCAAGTGGTGAAATAACGCATCAGCACCATAATTATGACTTATGTTATGTTTGTCATTTTGCTTTTGGCAGTTATGTTGTTCCCGAAGAAATGGCGCTTCAGTTTCACCATTTCGATAACGAAATTCCCTATTTCTTTACGCTTTCCGAGAGAATCTTTTCATTTTCAGAAAGTGCCTATTTATTACGCGGACCTCCACAAGCTATAGTTTACTAAATTTCGAAATACACGAAATCAATTCTAAATCTTTTTATCTAATTCTAAAAAAATTAGTGGATTTCCCCATCCTGAAACTTTCAGGATCGGCAAGTTTTACAATTCATTTTAGTTTCTGATTGAGAGGCAAATTCAATTAACTATAGCATCATTTTCAAATGAAAAAACTAATATTAGCCCTTATTTTAGGGTTTACGGGCATTCTTTCTGCTCAAAATTCGGTATCGGGAACTGTAATTGATCTTCAGAACAAACCCTTAGCCGGCGTATCTGTTTATGCAGCTGAACTACACAAAGGAACGACAACAGACGAAAACGGAAAATATGATTTTAAGAATCTTCCTAACGGGAGTTTCCGACTTTCTTTTACGCTTATCAGTTATACAACACAAAGCAAAACAATTACTAGATTACTAAAACAAAACACCTTAGATATCACACTTACCGAATCTGTTTTTGAAATGGACGAAGTGGTGGTTTCAACGCCTTTCAATAAATTGCAATCGCAAAACGTAATGAAAGTGGAACACGAAAGCATTAAAACATTACAGCAAAAAGGAACTTCAACTTTAATTGAAGGTTTGGCAACTATTCCTGGGGTTTCTCAAATTTCTACCGGAACTTCGATTGGGAAACCGGTAATTAGAGGTTTAAGCGGAAATCGCGTTTTAGTATATTCTCAGGGGGTTCGTATCGAAAACCAACAATTTGGAGACGAACACGGACTAGGCCTTAATGATGCCGGTATAGAAAGTGTTGAAGTAATCAAAGGACCTGCCTCTTTATTGTATGGCTCTGATGCTTTAGGTGGGGTCTTATATTTTAATCCTGAAAAATTTGCTGATGCAAATACGTTTAAAGCTAATTTCAGTCAAAAATATTTCACCAATACACAGGGAAGTAACTCTTCTATTGGCTTAAAAACTTCAACAGACAACTGGAAATTCTTAGCCAGAGGAAGTTTCAACACACACTCTGATTACAAAATTGCCGATGGCGACCGCGTTACAAATTCCCGCTATAATGAAACCGATTTTAAAACCGGAGTTGGATACAGCAACTCTAGTTTCTCAAGTGTTTTGCGTTACAATTACAACAAGCTCGACATTGGTATTCCCGAAGAAGGAATCGCAGAGCAGTCATCAAGCAAAAATACGATGTTCCCAAGACAAGGAATCTTCAATCATTTATTGAGTTTGAACAATGTGATCTTTTTTCAAAACTCTAAACTGGATGTCGATTTAGGCTACATTGCCAATGACAGAAGCGAATTTGAAGACAGTAATGTTGCTGCACTTCATATGAAACTGAATACTTTTAATTACAATGCCAAATATCATTTTCCAAAATTCGGTAAAATTGAAACGATTGTTGGAGTTCAGGGAATGCATCAGACTAATAAAAATTCTGGGGAAGAATATTTAATTCCGAATGCAACTACAAATGACTTTGGTGCTTTTGGAACTGCAAATTACGAATGGAATAATAATGTTTTACAAGCCGGATTACGTTTTGACAATCGAAAAGTAACTTCTGAAGCTCACGGTACCGAAGGTGAAGAAGGTTATTTTCTGCCTTTAGACCGTTCCTTTGATAGCTTTAATGCTTCTTTGGGATATAAAACCAAACTTGCAGAACCACTAACACTTCGATTGAATGTAGCAACAGGTTTCAGAGCGCCAAATTTAGCCGAGCTTACTTCAAACGGGGTTCACGAAGGAACAAACCGTTATGAAGTTGGAAATGCTGCTTTAAAAAACGAGCAAAACGTTCAAACTGATTTAAACTTAGAATATAAAAATACACACTTTGAGTTTTTCATCAACGGATTCTACAATCATGTGAACAACTACATTTATACTTCACCAACAGGCGAAGTACGTGATAACAACGATGTTTTTGCTTATGTTCAAAATGACGCCAAATTATACGGAGGTGAAGCAGGTTTACACTTTCACCCTCATCCGCTGGACTGGCTGCATTTTGAAACCAGTTTTGAAACGGTAACCGGTAAAAAACAAAACAATGATTACCTGCCTTTAATTCCAGCTAATAACTGGAATAATACTTTACGAACTGAGTTCAAAATCAAAAATTGGTTTGAGGAAGGTTATGCTTCTCTAAATGTTTCTTCTACTTTTAGCCAAAATAATGTAAGTGGTTTTGAAACTGCTTCAAAAGGATATACTTTAGTGAATTTAGGTTTTGGTGGAACAGTAAAACTGGGTAAACATGCTTTTGATGTTAACTTAAACGGAAACAATTTATTGGATAAAAAATATATTGCTCACCTGTCAAGATTAAAAACGGACGGCATACCAAATATAGGACGAAATATTGTTCTTGGAGTTAACTTCAACTTATAATTTTTAGTTTAACCGCAAAGCACGCAAAGCTTTTTATACATAGCAAAGTTTATCCAAACGCAAAGCACGCAAAGCTTTGCGGACTTTGCGTTTTCTAATAACTCCAATTAGAAAAAATCTTTGCGTGCTTTGCGGTTAAATACTTACTCATCTCACAAAAAACTTTATTTTTGCTATAACTGTTAAACACAAATTATGAAAAAAACATTTCTTCTAATGGCAATCACAACTGCAGGAATTTCGTTCGGGCAAGGCAAAATTCAGTATCCCGAAACTAAAAAAGGTGAAACTGTTGATGTGTATTTTGACACTAAAGTAAGCGATCCGTATCGTTGGCTTGAAGATGACAAATCAGCTGAAACAGCAGCCTGGGTGAAAGCTCAAAACGAGGTAACTTATGGTTATTTAGATAAAATTCCATTCCGCGATGAACTTAAGAAACGCATGGAAAAATTATGGAACTACGAGAAAATCAGTGCTCCATTTGTAGAAGGAAAATTTACGTATTATTCTAAAAATAACGGACTTCAGAATCAATCTGTAGTATATAGAAAAGGTAAGGACGGCAAAGAAGAGGCTTTCTTAGATCCAAATACTTTTTCTAAAGACGGAACAACTTCTCTTGGTGGATTAAATTTCTCTAAAGACGGCTCAAAAGCTGCTTACGCTATTTCTGAAGGAGGAAGCGACTGGAGAAAAGTAATCATTATCGATGCTATCTCTAAAAAGGTTTTAGAAGATACTTTGGTTGATGTAAAATTTAGCGGTGTTTCATGGCATGGCAACACTGGATTCTACTACTCCAGTTACGACAAACCAAAAGGAAGCGAATTATCCGCAAAAACCGATCAGCATAAATTGTATTTCCACAAACTTGGAACTTCTCAAAAAGAAGACAAAGTTATCTATGGAGCCGATCAGAAACGCAGGTATATAGGTGGCTATGTTACCGAAGATGACAAATACCTGGTAATTTCTGCTGCCAATTCTACTTACGGAAATGAGTTATTCATTAAAGACCTTACGAAAGTGAATAGTCCGATTGTAACTATTGTAGACAATTTTAACAGCAACAATCAGATTATCGAGAATGAAGGAACTAAATTGTTTATCGAAACAGACTTAAAAGCACCAAACACACGTGTGGTTACGGTTGATGTAAGCAATCCAAAACCTGAAAACTGGAAAGATTTCATCAAAGAAACTAAGGACATCTTGTCTCCTTCAACCGGTGGAGGATTCTTCTTTGCCAATTATACCAAAGATGCTGTTTCGTTTGTACAACAGTACGATTACAATGGAAAATTAATCCGCGAAATCAAACTTCCGGCAGTAGGAACTGCAGGCGGATTTGGAGGAAAAGAAGAAGAGAAAACTTTATACTATAGCTTTACAAATTACACAACTCCGGGAACAATTTATTCTTTCGAACCAAAATCCGGGAAGTCTGAAGTATATGAAAAACCGAAAGTTGATTTTAAAAGCGAGGATTACGAATCAAAACAAGTATTCTACACTTCAAAAGACGGTACAAAAATCCCGATGATTATCACGTATAAAAAAGGATTAAAATTAGACGGTAAAAACCCAACAATGCTTTATGGATATGGTGGATTCAACGTTAGTTTAACTCCAAGTTTCAGTATTGCAAATGCCGTTTGGTTAGAAAACGGAGGGGTCTATGCTGTTGCCAATCTAAGAGGCGGTGGTGAATATGGTAAAAAATGGCACGATGCCGGAACTAAATTGCAAAAGCAAAATGTGTTTGACGATTTTATTGCTGCAGGCGAATATTTGATTGCGCAAAAATACACTTCTTCTGATTTCCTTGCCATTCGCGGAGGCTCTAACGGAGGTCTGTTAGTTGGAGCAACCATGACACAGCGTCCTGATTTGATGAAAGTTGCTTTACCGGCTGTTGGTGTAATGGATATGTTACGTTATCATACCTTTACTGCTGGTGCAGGTTGGGCTTACGATTACGGAACTTCTCAGGACAATAAAGAAATGTTTGAATACCTTAAAGGATACTCTCCGGTACAAAACGTAAAAAAAGGTGTTCAGTACCCTGCAACTATGGTAACAACTGGTGATCATGATGACCGTGTAGTTCCTGCACACAGTTTTAAGTTTGCTGCCGAATTACAAGACAAACAAACCGGAAGCAACCCAGTTTTAATTCGTATTGATGTAAAAGCAGGTCATGGAGCAGGTAAATCTGTTGCCGCAAGTATTCAGGAAAGCGTAGACATCCAAGCGTTTACACTTTACAATATGGGTTTTAAAGCTTTACCTAAAAAGTAATACTTTAAGCTAAGTTTTTTAGCCACGAATTCACGAATTATTTTGTGAGTTCGTGGTTTTGTTTTTTAGCCACGAATTTCACGAATTTTCACGAATTTCTTTTCTTCATCTGTTTGATTGTTTCATGCAGATCGCTTCGTCTATTCGCTGTCGCTCATTTCCGCACATTTAGGCAAACCTAAGTGAATTGAATTAAAAAGATCTTTAAACATCTGCTCAAATCCTTTTAAATCTGCGTGAAAAATAATTTATGAATTCGTGACTAAACTTTTTTCGCATACAGAACCGATTCAATTTAAAAAAATCTGCGGGCATCTGCTCAAATCCTTTTAAATCTGCGTGAAAAATAATTCATAACAAATATTCTAACCACAAAGAATTAATGAAAATTAGTGTAATTCGTGGCAAACTTTCTAAATTTGAAAAACTAAAATCTAAAACATGAAAATTGTAAAATGGGGAATTATAGGCTGCGGTAATGTAACTGAAGTTAAAAGTGGTCCTGCTTTTCAGAAAGCTTCAAATTCAGCTTTAGTTGCTGTTATGCGCAGAGACGCAGCTCTGGCCGAAGACTATGCCAAACGTCACAACGTTCCGAAATGGTATTCCAACGCCATCGATTTAATTAATGATCCTGAAGTTGATGCCGTTTATATTGCCACACCTCCATCTTCTCATAAAGAATATACTATTTTATGTGCCAAAGCCGGAAAACCTGTTTATGTGGAAAAACCAATGGCTTTAAATTTTGAAGAATGCAATGAAATGATTCGTGTTTGCAAAGAACATGATGTACCATTGTTTGTTGCCTATTATAGAAGGTGCCTTCCTAGATTCCTGAAAATAAAAGAACTAATCGACCAAAACAAGATTGGAACAGTCAGACATGTAAATTGTGTTTTATATCATCCGTTTGAAAAGCGTTATGACGATGAAATCAATTTGCCATGGACGGTTTTACCGCACATTTCCGGTGGCGGAATATTTGTTGATTTGGCTTGTCACACCTTAGATTTTCTTGATTTCGTGTTTGGCCCTATAAAATCAGTTCGCGGACACGCTAGCTCACAGCTGAAAGCCTATCCCGCAGAAGATTCGGTTTCTATGTCATTTTTATTCGAGAATGGAATCCATGGAACTGGTTTGTGGAATTTTGCCAGTTTTGAACGTTACGACAATACTGATATTGTAGGCGATAAAGGGAAAATTTCGTTCTCTACCTTCGGTAATGATCCAATTCATATTCAGTATGCAAATGGTGAAAAAGAAAGCATTACGATCGAAAATCCGCTTCACATTCAGCAGCCACTTGTTGAAACCGTGGTAGCTGAAATTTTAGGCAAAGAAGATTTTTCTCCATCAAAAGGAACCTCTGCTGCCAGAACAACCTGGGTTATCGATGAAGTTTTGAAGGAGTTTAGAGATTCTAAATAATGATTACAATTGTAAGTTCTGAATTGTCTCCAACTTTAGCTGGAGTTTAGAGCCTTAGTTTAAAAAAGGGCTTTAGCCAAAGGATTTGGATCTTTTTGGCTAAAGCCTTTTTTGTTTACATTTTGTTGCTCCAGCTAAAGCTGGAGGCAATTCAATATAATCTTGTCATTTTCGACCGAAGGGAGACTCGAGCGATAGCGAACAGGCGAAGCAAATCACATTAGCAGCTCGTCAAAGATTGGCGACTTTCTGTACGGAGTTTCTTTGCGGAATTGTTTGTGCGATTTGCTTCGCCTGTTCGCTATCGCTCGAGTCTCCTTTCAGTCGAAATGACAGGAAGCAAAAAAAGAGGATATTCATTTCGAATATCCTCTTTTTCTATAAAAACTAAGAAAATTACTCCCAGTTTTTCTGATTTTCATATCTTCGCAGTCCTAAACATCGAGAATATGAACACAACAAAACTTTTTGCCCGCATGGTATGCTGGCGGTATTGGAAACAACTGCAACGCGTTCTCGAAGGCGTAGGACAGCTAACCCATGCGGGTTATTTATTTCCTAAATTTCGAGATTATGAGTACAAACACCTTCAACAAAGAAACCGAATTGAGGTTAGCTGATTTTTTCAGCAATTCGATCGATCCTGAAACAATGGCCAAAACCATTCGTCAGGTAAACTATGCACTTGCCTTAAGCGTAATGCAGGAACACGAATCCCTACAATCCGAGAGGACCAACCTCCAAAATGGATTTTACTGGCTCAATCAATTAGCCGAAATTTTAAATCCTTATCTGGATGTGAATGATTAAAAAAATTGCAAAGCCACTATAGAAAGTGGCTTTTTTTTTGTTTTTATCCCTTACTCTTTTGTTTCGTTTTTAATTTCGATAAAAGGGAGACTCTAGCGATAGCGAATAGACGAATTAAATCGCACAAAAAACTGCTCATAGGCAGTCTCCAATCTTTGTCGAACTACTAGTGTGATTTGCTTCGCCTGTTCGCTGTCGCTCGAGTCTCCCTTCGGTCGAAATGACAAATTAAATGAAAACATTCTTATGAAAATGATTCTCCTAGCCCCGATAGGAGTGGAAATCCTTTTGTGGCGGGGTTCGCCACAAAAGATTGGAACGGATAGCGGGATTAGCTCCTGAAAAAAGATTTGGTTTCGTTAAAAAAATCAAGATGAAAGGATTGTACAAAAAAAGAGGATATCCGTTATGAATATCCTCTTTTTTCTAAAAACTAAAAAACTTCTATAAAATTATAGGCTGTATTTAAGACCTAAAGTCAATCCTAAACCTGAAATTCCAACGTAAGAACTTAATTCATTCATTGGTTTAGTAGAATCGTATCCTGCTGGATTATATTCTTTATTATTAGAGCTTCCATCTAAATGATCTACATATTTAGTATGAGTTGCAGAGTATGAAGCCGTTCTGAAAGCAGTTGTTTCATTTAATTTATCTACACCATTTTCAGTATATATTGTAGTTTCTTTAGTTTTTCCGTGCACAGTAAAGTTACGGTATTCTAATTCTGCGAAAGCAGAAATATGTTTTCCTAATTTATAAGAAGTTCCTAAAGATGCCATAAATCCAAGTGTCGGATTTGGCTTAACCACATCTTTTGAAAAAGCATTTGTTGAAGCAACTTGATTAGCTCCTACAAACGTCGAATATTGTCTATCCGTTTTAATATCTAATGTACCATGAACCGGAACAATAACTCCAACTTTAGTATATGGTTCAAAACCATGAGATTCTCCTAAGAACATTACAATTGCCGGAGCTAAGTCAAAAGCTTTAATTTCTCCATTTGCTGTAAAACTTACATAAGTAGCTGCTGGGCTCGTAGCTGGATTATATGAAATAAGTCTGTTTGTGGTTTGTGACATCGTTTTTTCATTACTTACATAATAGTTCGCTGACATTTCAACTCCTAAACGTGCTGAAAATCTATAACCTGCAGTAATTCCACTTCTAAAACCTTGTCCAAAAGACCCTGTAACACTTTCTCTAGATGCTAATTTATTATTTGCTAAAGTACCTGCATAAACATCTCTGTTTGGCAATTGACCTCCAACAACAGGAAATTCTGTAGAAGCAGTTTGATTAAAATAAGATGCTCCTAATTTAAAATACCAACTTTCTGGTTTATCTGCTTTTTCTGTTTGCGCCATTGTGGCCATAGAGCAAATTAATAATCCTAATAAAAATAGGTTCTTTTTCATAATTTTGATTTAATTAATTTTTACAAACATAGATTATTTTAACATAATCTTCTGGTTTGCGATGTTAGACTTGGAACGAAATCGTTGTAATTTTAGGCAATATTACTAAAAAACTATTATGCATGCATAATTTTAACTTAAAAAAAATGCATTCTTTTAAATTTTAACTGTTAAAATTTAGTTTAGCTTAAAATTTACCTGCATTTTTTCCAATTCTATCAATAACTCCGTTGAGATTTTGACTTTTAGCCTGCGACTTGGCATCGTTAATTTGGTCACAACCTTAATTTCCTCGACCTCATTTACTTCCTGAATCTTTGTTTCTTCAATTCCATCATCTTCCCGATCATTTTCATCCACAAAAACGGCATCATCAGTTTCCTCAAAATCTGTTGGCGTTTCTACCTCAACCAATCTCTTTACTTTTTCTAATTCCATGATCTCAAAAGTCACTGAATTATCGCCTTTATTCTCACTAAACAAATGACTTAATTGATGAATAAATTCGGTCCCCAAGTCTTTTATGTTTAATAGCAAAATCAATTTTTTAGCAAAAGCTTCCAGAATATCCTGCAATTGTCTTATTTCAACAAATTGCATTCTTGGATCCGATTTTTTACCCGTATCATGATTCACCCATCCATCTTTTATCAATATTTTGATGAAAGCAAAATTATTCTGAATTAGGAAATGGCGGAATTTTAAATACTCTTCACCAAAGATCTTGAACTCATAACTTTCATCATAACCTTCTAAGTTAAATACAGCCCAGCCCTTTCCGTTTTTAGCCACACGATGCTGAACATTATTTATGATTCCGGCAAAATTTAAATTTTTACCCACATATTCATTCATACTTTTCAGGGATTCTAATCGAGAGTTACAGAAGTATTTCATCTCGAATCTAAAATCGTCCAACGGATGTCCTGAAATATAAATTCCGACTACTTCTTTTTCCTTTGCCAGTTTTTCCATGGTACTCCAGTCTTCACATGGAGGCACGACAGGTTCGGCAATCTGCACTTCACTTGCTTCTCCAAATAAACTTACCTGTGACGAGTTTTCGTTCTCCTGAAATTTCGATCCGTAACGCATTGCTTTTTCATAAAACGTAATTCCGTCGCCATCATCATGAAAATACTGCGCTCTTGTTGTTCCTTCAAATGAATCAAAACCACCGGCCAAAGCCAGGTTTTCAATTGCTTTTTTATTGGCAGCACGCAAATCAATACGCTTAGCCAAGTCAAAAATCGACTTGTATCTTCCGTCCTTTCTGTTTTCTACAATAGTTGCAACTGCTCCGGAACCCACTCCTTTAATCGCTCCCATTCCAAAACGAACCGCATATTCATCATTTACGGTAAATTTATAATAGGATTCGTTTACATCCGGTCCTAAAACCTGTAATCCCATTCGTTTACATTCTTCCATAAAAAACGATACTTGTTTAATATCGTTCATGTTATTGGAAAGAACCGCCGCCATATATTCTGCCGGATAATGTGCCTTTAAGTAAGCTGTCTGATAAGCAATCCAGGCATAACAAGTCGAGTGCGATTTGTTGAAGGCGTAACTCGCAAAGGCTTCCCAGTCTTTCCAAATTTTTTCCAAAACTTTTGCATCATGACCCTTTTTTGCTGCCTGCTCCACAAATTTAGGCTTCATCTTGTCCAGTACGTCCTTTTGTTTCTTACCCATCGCCTTACGCAAAACGTCGGCCTCACCCTTTGTAAAGTCAGCCAGCGATTGCGACAGAAGCATTACCTGCTCTTGATAAACCGTAATTCCGTAGGTTTCTCCTAAATATTCTTCACAGGCATCTAAATCGTATTTAATTTCCTCTTCTCCATTTTTTCTTCGAACGAAAGACGGAATATATTCCAAAGGTCCCGGACGATACAAGGCATTCATTGCAATTAAATCTCCAAAAACCGTAGGTTTCAGATCTTTCATATACTTCTGCATTCCGGGTGACTCGTACTGGAAGATTCCAACCGTTTCTCCTCTTTGGAAAAGTGCATAAGTCTCAACATCATCGATCGGGAATGTATCGGGGTCCAGATCAATTCCGTTTCTATATTTCACCAGTTTAACGGTGTCTTTTATCAGAGTAAGGGTCTTCAGACCCAAGAAGTCCATTTTCAGCAATCCTGCACTTTCTGCAACCGAGTTATCAAACTGGGTCACGTACAAATCAGAATCTTTTGCTGTGGTAACAGGAACGAAATTCGTAATGTCCGATGGAGTAATAATTACCCCACAGGCATGAATTCCGGTATTTCGCATTGATCCTTCAAGAATCTTTGCCTGCTGAATGGTTTCTCCTGCCAAATCATCTTCATTGGCAATAGCAATCAATTCTTTTACATTATCATATTCATCGGAACGAAGAGCTTTTTTAACCTCATCTTCACTTTCCGAAATAAAACGCGCTAAATTCCATTTTGAAGGCATCATTGCCGGAATCAGTTTTGCAATTCTATCGGCCTCAAACAATGGCAAATCCAGTACGCGAGCCGTATCACGAATAGCAGATTTGGTCGCCATTTTACCATAGGTAATAATTTGCGCTACCTGATTCTGACCATATTTATTAATTACGTACTCCATAACACGACCACGACCCTCGTCATCAAAATCGATATCAATATCGGGCATCGATACACGATCCGGATTTAAGAAACGCTCAAAAAGCAAATCGTACTTAATCGGGTCAATATTGGTAATTCCTAAACAATATGCTACCGCAGAACCGGCAGCAGATCCACGACCGGGACCAACCGAAACATCCATATTTCTGGCTTCGGCGATGAAATCCTGAACGATCAAAAAGTATCCCGGATATCCGGAGTTCGAAATGGTCAGTAGCTCAAAGTCCAAACGTTCCTGAATAGACTCTGTAATTTCGCCGTATCGCTTTTTTGCCCCCACCATAGTAAGATGGCGCAAATATTTATTCTCTCCCCTAACACCTCCATCAGCTTCATCTTCGGCAACCACAAACTCTTCCGGAATATCAAATTTAGGAAGCAATACATCGCGATAAAGCGAATATCCTTCAACTTTATCTATGATTTCCTGGATGTTAATAATCGCATCCGGCAAATCGGCAAAGAGTTTTTTCATCTCGTCTCCCGACTTGTAGTAGTACTCCTGATTCGGCAATCCGTAACGATATCCACGACCACGTCCAATTGGCGTTGCTTGTTTTTCACCGTCTTTTACACACAACAAAATGTCGTGGGCATTGGCATCTTCTTTATTTAAATAGTAAGTATTATTGGTGGCAATTAATTTAACATCATGCTTTTTAGAAAATTCAATCAGTGTTTTGTTTACACGATTTTCATCTTCCTGATTATGGCGCATGACTTCCAGATAAAAATCATCTCCAAATTGCTCTTTCCACCAGATCAGAGCTTCTTCAGCCTGATTCTCACCAACGTTCAGAATTTTACTTGGAATCTCTCCATATAAATTCCCGGACAAAACCATGATATCTTCTTTGTATTTCTCGACAATTTTTCGATCAATCCTCGGAACATAATAAAATCCGTTTGTAAAAGCGATCGACGACATTTTTGCCAGATTGTGGTAACCATTTTTATTTTTGGCTAATAATACGATCTGGTTTCCGTTGTCTTTTTTACTTTTATCTAAGTGATTCTCACAAACATTAAATTCGCAACCTACTATTGGCTTTATCTCTGTTTCCGTTGGTTCCTCTCCTGCTTCCACCAAAGCTTTATTTTTGGCTGATGCCCCTTTATTGTGGTTCATAACGGCGCTCACAAAGTGAAAAGCCCCCATCATGTTTCCAGTATCCGTCATCGCAACGGCAGGCATTCCGTTTTTGGCTGTAGCCGAAACAATATTCCCAATACCTATAGTAGATTGTAGAACCGAAAATTGAGTATGATTGTGTAAATGTGCATATTTTGCCTCTTTAAAATCTTCTCTGTCAGAATGCGAAACGGTAGGTTCTTGTCCAACAGATTCTAAAGCCTTTAATTGCTCTCTGATTTTATCAGAAGCTTTTTTTAGGTTAATATGTTTTAAACCGATTAACGGAAACTCCTGAGGATTTCTAGTTTGGAATTCCTTAAAATAATCCTTCGGAACATCCAGTTCTTCTTTAGTAAAAACTTCTCTTCTTATTAATTCCAGAAAACAACGCGTAGTTGCCTCAACGTCGGCAGTTGCGTTGTGCGCTTCTGCGAAAGGTTTATTAAAAAGATATTCATGTAATTCTGTTAACGTTGGCAATTTGAATCTTCCTCCACGTCCTCCCGGAAGTTTTAATAATGAAGCGGTAACTTCTGTACAAGTATCCAAAACCGGCATTGAACTCATAGGAGAATCCACTCCCATTCTATGAAATTCGGCTCCCATAATATTGACGTCAAAACCTAAATTCTGACCTACAATAAATTTGGTTTTACTTAAAGCAATATTGAATTTCTCCAAAACTTCAGCCAAAGTGATTCCATCGGCATCTGCCAGCTCTGTCGAAATTCCGTGAATACGTTCTGCATCATACGGAATATTAAATCCGTCAGGCTTCACCAGGTAATCCTGATGCTCTATAAGCTGCCCCATTTCGTCATGCAGCTGCCATGCGATCTGAATACAGCGGGGCCAGTTATCAGAATCAGTTATTGGAGCATCCCAACGTTTTGGTAATCCAGTAGTTTCGGTATCGAATATTAAGTACATAGGTATAAAAAGACAAATTTAAAATTCCAAATTCCAAGTTTCGCATCGCATAAATCGTTGATTTTATGAACTATAAAAAAACTTGAGATACAAAATTGAGGAAGTTCAAATTTAGTCTTTTTTTTAGAGAAAGAGCGCAGGATTTTATCAACACCTCTCAATATTTTTTATTCTTTCCCATTTACAAAAACCATCAGCGAAATAGCCAAATACGGAATGTCTTTCAGAATAAAAAAATCAGTTACCGGAAAACCTTCCACCATTTTAAAAACTCCCGGAGTGGTCACTAAAAAACTCAGTGTCGTTACAAATATAATCGCTGAAGCAAAACCGGCATAAAAACCAATTCTCCTTACAAACAAAGAGGTCAGTAAACCAATCCCGGTCAGTACTTCGAAAATTCCGATAAGGTTTGAAACCTGCTGAACCGACATTACTTTGTACATCCAGCCCATGGCAAAATGATTTTCAACCAATTCTTTTATCGCTCCGGCTTCAACTGCTGTGAACTTAAAAAGCCCGACCCATAGCAAAATGATTACAGTTCCTAAAACTCCCAGCTTGTACGCAAATTCATTTAAATTCATAATGTTATTTTTAAAAATTAGAATGTTCAAAATTAGCACTTGCTTTTAAAAGCAAATGTCAGATACCCGTCATTACCTATTAATTTGTTCCTAAACAATCCCACTCCTTTTCATTTAATTTCATTCTAAAAAAGAAAAAAATACAACTCTTGGATGTCGTATTATTTCCATTAAAAAAATACAATCGAACAAAGCTGTTAAATGCATCTAAGCGTCCTCAAAAAGTGTTTGTATTTGATATTCCAAAAACTTAAAAAAGAATCAAAAACCAACAATTACTGCCGTTTTTATTGATTTTGTTACATTTTTAAAATGAAAACATCATATTTCATAGTGATTTATAGAGGATTCCATCAACTATTAAGAACCAAAGCAGTTCGCTAAAAATTAATCCGAAAAAGAAAAACAAAACCAATTTCTTATTCCTTTTACCATTCAAAACCGATCGCACTAAAGTCAATCCTAATTTGTATTTTCAGTTTGGGTATCGTATATAATGAAATATTGAAATTGACCACCTTGAAGCTTTTTCTAATTTTGTTTTCCTATTATATAAGCAGGAGATCGCTGTGGTTATAGAAATTACAATTAAAAAAATAAAAAATGAGTAAGACATTATTTGACAAAGTATGGGATTCACATGTAGTGCGTAAAATTGAAGATGGACCAGATGTGTTTTTTATTGACCGCCATTTCATTCACGAAGTTACAAGTCCTGTTGCTTTTTTAGGATTAAAAACCAGAGGCGTTTCCGTTTTATACCCGGAGCGTACTTTTGCAACCGCCGACCACAATACACCAACTATAAACCAACATTTACCAGTTCAGGATCCTTTATCAGCCAATCAGCTTCAGGCTCTTGAAGACAATGCCAATGAATACGGAATTTCACACTGGGGATTGGGACATATTAAAAATGGAATTGTACACGTAGTAGGCCCTGAGAACGGAATTACTTTGCCAGGTGCTACCATTGTTTGCGGAGATTCACACACCTCTACTCACGGTGCTTTTGGAGCAATTGCTTTTGGTATCGGAACTTCTGAGGTTGAAATGGTACTTTCTACTCAATGTATCATGCAGCCAAAACCAAAGAAAATGCGTATCAACGTAAATGGTCAATTAAGCAAAGGTGTTGGTCCAAAAGATGTTGCACTTTATATTATTGCTCAGTTAACTACTTCAGGTGGAACGGGTTATTTTGTTGAATATGCCGGAGATGTTTTCGAAAATATGACCATGGAAGGCCGTATGACGGTTTGTAACCTAAGTATTGAAATGGGTGCCCGAGGAGGAATGATCGCTCCTGACCAAACCACTTTTGATTTCCTTGAAGGAAAACTATATGCTCCAAAAGGAGAAGCCTGGGACAAAGCGGTTTCCTACTGGAAAACATTAAAAACAGATTCGGATGCTGTTTTTGACGCCGAATTGAACATCAATGCTTCAGATATTGAACCAATGATTACTTACGGTACTAACCCAGGAATGGGAATTGGTATCTCAAAACATATTCCGAACGCCAACCAAGTCGAAGGCGGTGCGGAAACTTATAAAAAATCCCTTGCTTACATGGGCTTTCAGGAAGACGATGTGATGATTGGAAAACCAATTGATTATGTTTTCTTAGGAAGCTGTACAAACGGACGTATTGAAGACTTCAGAGCTTTCGCCGAGATTGTAAAAGGAAGAAAAAAAGCAGATAATGTTACAGCCTGGTTAGTACCCGGTTCTCACGTTGTTGAAGCTCAAATTAAAGAAGAAGGTATTTTAGACATTCTTACGGATGCCGGTTTTGTATTACGTCAGCCGGGTTGTTCGGCTTGTCTAGCCATGAACGACGATAAGGTTCCTGCCGGAAAATATGCTGTAAGTACCTCTAACCGAAATTTTGAAGGCCGTCAGGGTCCCGGTTCAAGGACATTATTAGCAAGTCCGATTATGGCTGCCGCAGCCGCTGTTACCGGAAAACTAACAGACCCGAGAGAGTTATTTTAATTTTAGATTGAAGATTTTAGATTTCAGATTGCTGATCTAAACCTCTTCAGATAAAATTGACTTACATTATTTAATACAAAACTTTTTAGTTTCTAAGTTTTAAGTTTTCAAAAAAAATCTAAAATCCAGAAATCTAAAATCTAAAATTCCAGAAAATGGCATACGATAAATTTAATATACTTACCAGCAGTGCAGTGCCGCTGCCAATTGAAAACGTAGATACCGATCAAATCATTCCAGCGCGCTTCCTAAAAGCCACTAAACGCGAAGGTTTTGGAGACAATCTGTTTAGAGACTGGAGATATAACGGAGACGATTCTCCAAAAACTGATTTTGTTTTAAACGATTCAACTTACAGCGGAAAAATTCTTGTTGGAGGAAAAAACTTCGGTTCAGGATCTTCAAGAGAGCACGCTGCCTGGGCAGTTTACGATTACGGATTTAGAGCTGTAGTTTCAAGTTTCTTTGCCGACATCTTCAAAGGAAACTGTTTGAATATTGGAGTTTTACCCGTTCAGGTGAGTCCTGAATTTGCGGATACCATTTTCAAAGCAATTGAAGCTGATGCTAAAACAGAATTAGAAATCAACTTACCAAATCAAACGATTACCTTATTGTCAACAGGCCAACAAGAATCATTTGCAATTAACGGATACAAAAAGAACAATATGATCAATGGTTTTGATGACATTGATTATTTACAAAATATCAAAGAAGACATTGTAGCTTTTGCCGACAAACTTCCTTATTAAAAAATCAAGTCTAGTCCCTTGAGGCCCGGGAGATTTTTTTTAAAAATCTGTCGGGTCTTTATAACTTAAACCAAGACAACACAACAACAATTTACCGGTATAAAGGAATTTGGAAAATCAATATGGAAAAAAGAAAAATTGAAATAATGGATACAACACTCCGCGATGGTGAGCAAACCTCGGGAGTATCATTTTCTGCCGCAGAAAAACTGACCATTGCACAATTATTGTTGGATGAATTAAATATTGACAGAATCGAAATTGCCTCTGCACGCGTAAGTGAGGGAGAATTTCAGGCCGTAAAAGGCATTACCACCTGGGCAACCGAAAAAGGATACATTGATCGCATTGAAGTTTTATCGTTTGTAGATGGCGGCGTTTCGATAGAATGGATGAAAAAAGCAGGTGCAAAAGTCCAGAATTTATTAACCAAAGGCTCATTAAATCACCTCACACATCAATTAAAGAAAACACCCGAACAACACTTTTCTGAAATCGCGCACACTATCAAGTTAGCAAAAGAAAACAATATCGAAACCAATGTGTATTTAGAAGACTGGAGCAACGGCATGCGAAATTCTCCTGAATATGTTTTTCAATTTCTGGATTTCCTGGCAACTCAACCTGTCAAACGAATTTTACTTCCGGATACTTTGGGCGTATTAATTCCGTCTTTGACTTTCGAGTTCCTTTCGAAAATCAGAGCCAGATACCCTAAAATTCATTTTGATTTCCACGCTCATAACGACTACGACTTAAGCGTTGCCAATGTAATGGAAGCCATAAAAGCTGGTATCAACGGACTTCACGTAACGGTAAACGGGATGGGCGAACGCGCTGGAAATGCACCACTTGAAAGCACAGTAGCCGTGATAAACGACTATCTGCCCGAAGTAAGTATCAACATCAAAGAAACTTCTTTATATACCGTAAGCAAACTGGTAGAAACTTTCACAGGCTACAGAATCCCTGCCAACAAGCCAATTGTTGGAGACAATGTTTTCACCCAAACTGCCGGAATTCATGCGGACGGAGACAATAAAAACAATTTATATTTTAACGATTTACTTCCGGAACGCTTTGGAAGAAAACGAAAATATGCTTTAGGAAAAACTTCCGGAAAAGCCAATATCGAAAAAAATCTTCAGGAACTAGGCTTAAAACTAAACCAGGAAGATTTGAAGCTGGTTACACAAAGAATCATTGAACTAGGCGACAAAAAAGAGACCGTAACGAAGGAAGATCTTCCTTATATTATTTCTGATGTCCTGGACAGCCATACTTACGAAGAAAGAATAAAGATCGAATCCTATATATTAGTTCACTCCAAAGGAATGCGTCCGTCCACTACTTTATGCTTAAGATTCGGAGATGAAATCATCGAAGAAAACGCCCAGGGAGACGGTCAGTTTGACGCTTTTATGAATGCTTTATCTAAGATTTATAAAAGCAAAAAACTAACACTTCCTAAATTAATTGACTACGCGGTAAGAATCCCTCCGGGAAGTAGCTCCGATGCCTTGTGCGAAACTATTATCACCTGGGTAAACAACGAAAAAGAATTTAAAACAAGAGGGCTAGATTCTGATCAAACGGTCGCAGCAATCATTGCCACTCAAAAAATGCTGAATATAGTTACTTGATATAAAGGAACTAGGGTTCAGAGAAGCAAAGGGACAAAGGCTAGAAAATAGAGTTTTCATCCCAACACCTTTGAACCTTTGCCTCTATGAACCTTAATAAAAAACAAAATATAAAAAAATAATGAAATTTAATATAGCCCTTTTAGCAGGAGACGGAATTGGTCCTGAGGTCATAAATGAAGCTGTAAAAGTATCTGATGCTATTGCAAAAAAATTCAATCACGAAATAACATGGACACCAGCCTTAACAGGAGCATGCGCAATCGATGCGGTGGGGATTCCCTATCCTGATGAGACTCACGAAATATGCATGAAAGCCGATGCTGTTTTATTTGGAGCAATTGGTCACCCAAAATATGATAATGATCCAAGCGCACCCGTTCGTCCGGAGCAAGGTTTGTTACTAATGCGCAAAAAACTAGGATTGTTTGCCAATGTACGCCCAACTTTTACTTTTCCTTCTTTAATTGATAATTCTCCTTTAAAGAGAGAAAGAATCGAAGGAACTGATCTGATTTTCCTGAGAGAGTTAACAGGCGGAATTTACTTTGGAGAAAAAGGAAGAACAGACAACGGAGATACAGCCTTTGACAACTGTGTTTACACCAGAGCCGAAGTGCAACGTTTAGCAAAAAAAGGTTTTGAACTGGCTATGACCCGAAGCAAAAAATTGTGCTGCGTTGACAAAGCAAACGTTTTGGAAACTTCACGTCTATGGAGAGAAACGGTTCAGGCAATGGAAAAAGATTATCCTGAGGTTACAGTATCCTACGAATTTGTAGACGCTGTTGCCATGCGTCTGGTTCAATGGCCAAACTCCTATGATGTACTAATTACAGAGAATTTATTTGGAGATATTTTAACCGATGAAGCTTCTGTCATTTCAGGCTCGATGGGATTAATGCCTTCTGCTTCTGTTGGAGAACACACTTCATTATACGAACCAATCCACGGATCTTATCCACAAGCTACAGGATTGAATATTGCAAATCCATTGGCCACTATTTTATCTGCTGCCATGATGTTTGAAGATGCTTTTGGACTAAAAGATGAAGCCGAGGCGATTAGAGCAGTTGTAAACAAATCTCTGGAAGAAGGAATTGTTACAGAAGATTTAGCCCCAAAAGGCTCTAAAGCATACAAAACCAGTGAAGTTGGAGATTGGCTTGTTGCTAACTTATAATTTTTTTGTTTCAAGTTTCAGGTTTCAGGTTGTTGGAACTGAAACTTTGAAACTTGAAACAAAAAAAGGGATCAACGCAAGTTGATCCCTTTTATATATTTAGAAAAAAATATTAATATCCTCCTCTGTTACCACCACGGTCATTTCCACCACGGTTGTTTCCGTAACCTCCGCGAGAATCACCTCCACGGTTGTTATTGAAGCTTCTTCTCTCACCTTCAGGTTTCGGCTCAGATTTATTAACTACAATTGCACGACCTTGAACAGTAGCTCCGTTCAATTCATCAATTGCTTTTTGAGCTTCAGCATCGTTTGGCATCTCAACAAAACCAAAACCTTTGCTTCTTCCTGTAAATTTATCAGTAATGATTTTAACTGAATCTACTGCTCCGTAAGCCTCGAAAGACTCTCTTAAATCTGCTTCCTCAATACTGAATGGAAGGCTTCCAACAAAAATGTTCATATGTACTTATTTATAATAATGTAGCAAATGTAGTCTTATTTTTCTGTAATCTACTATATATTAGTTTATTTATGCTTTTATTTTGATTTAAAAAAATAGAAATCAACAAAACCAAACTGTCACAAATTAAAATTCTAATTCTCAAATGTTGTCGAAATTGGAATTTTGTAAAAAACACCTTCTGTAAAACTAACTTTTGGTTTTTCGGTATCCTTTTCATCCTCATTCCATGCATTAAACTTAAAAGTTCCTGAAATAGTTCTGTTCTCTGCGTTAAATTCAGTAATCACAATTTGCCCATCTCCTTTATTTGTTCCTGTAGAAAACCGAGATGATTTCGAATCTTGCATATTTAAGTAAGTTGCGGTCGTACTATTATCACGCCCCAAAATGTAAGTTTGTGCTGTTGAACCCGATACTTTTAAAACTACTTTTTCAAATCCGAGATCACCTTCAATAACAAAACTACCATTCGCACCACTAGTCGCTTTATAAGTCGTCGCACGCCAAAATACATTCTCTTTTAGGCTTTGAAAAGCAGGATTATTAAATTTTACGTCTTCTGAACAGGAGGAAACGATAAAAAGCAGCAATACTAAAGAAACTATTTTTTTCATATCACAGTGAATTTGAGGCAAAAGTACCTCATTTAAGATAATTATTTAAAAAATGAAGTCAAAAAGGACAAAAAAGCTCTAGAAATACACCCGAGATGTATTTAATATGATTTCGAACGTATAATTCATAAAAAAATTATATCTTTGCGCCCTTAATTAATAGGGGTCGAGTACCTCAAAATTTAATCATACGATTATGTCAGTAAAAATTAGATTACAAAGACACGGTAAAAAAGGAAAACCTTTTTACTGGGTTGTAGCTGCAGATGCACGCTCAAAAAGAGATGGTAAATACTTAGAGAAAATCGGTACTTACAATCCAAACACAAACCCGGCAACTATCGACTTAAACCTTGATAGCGCAGTTAAATGGTTACACAATGGTGCACAACCAACTGATACTGCTAGAGCAATTCTTTCTTACAAAGGTGCTTTATTGAAACACCACCTTGATGGAGGTATTCGTAAAGGAGCTTTAACTCAAGAGCAAGCTGACGCTAAATTAGCTGCTTGGTTAGAAGCTAAATCTGGAAAAGTTGATGCTAAAAAAGACGGTTTAACAAAAGCGCAAGCTGATGTTAAAGCTAAAGCTTTAAAAGCAGAACAAGAAGTTAACGCTAAACGTTTAGCTGCTGCAGCTCAAGCTGAAGCTGATGCTATCGCTGCTGCAACTCCTGCAGTTGAAGAAGAAGTTACTGAAGTTGAAGCTGATGCTACAGCTGAAGAAGCTCCTGCTGCTGAAGAGAATAACGAAACAACTGAAGCATAATTTTAGCCAGCGAGAATGCGTAAAGAAGAATGTTTTTATTTAGGTAAAATCGCTAAAAAATTTAGTTTCAAAGGTGAAGTTCTGGCTTATTTAGACACGGACGAACCTGAGTTATACGAAAATCTGGAATCAGTGTTTGTTGAATGCAACAAACACTTGGTTCCTTTTTTTATTGAAACAAGTTCTTTACACAAAAACGATTTCTTAAGAATCCGTTTTGAAGATGTAAACACAGAAGAAGATGCAGATGCCCTTCTTGGTAATGCAATCTATCTTCCTTTAAGCATGTTGCCAAAACTTTCCGGCAACAGGTTTTATTTCCACGAAGTAATCGGTTTTGAAATCGAAGACCAACGTTTAGGCGTTTTTGGAAAAATCGCTGCCGTAAATGACACGACAGCACAACCTCTTTTTGAAGTTTTGAATGGCGAAGTCGAAATGTTAATTCCGATGATCGATCAATTCCTTGTAAAAATAGACCGTGATAACAAAAAGGTCATTATGAATTTACCCGAAGGATTGGTAGAAATGTACCTTTGATTAGATTGTTAGACTAACTTAGATTTTTAGACTATTTTAGATTTCAAATCTACTTCGATCTACAATTAAAAGTCTTGTCATCCTTATTACCCAATCTGAAATTAAAAATCGTTAATCTTCAATCACAAATCAAGATGTTTCAATTCAAACAATTTTCAGTTCTACAAGACAAAACCGCTATGAAAGTGGGTACAGATGGTGTTTTACTGGGCGCTTGGGCACCAATAAATCATAATCCGTTTAGCATTTTAGACATTGGAGCCGGAACCGGAGTTATTGCTTTAATGTTGGCACAACGCACTCCTGCAGAGCAGATTGACGCACTTGAAATTGATGAAGATGCCTACGAACAAGCTGTTGATAATTTCGAAAACTCGCCGTGGGGAGACCGTTTATTTTGTTTTCATGCCGGATTAGATGAATTTATTGAAGAACCAGAAGACGAATACGATTTGATTGTTTCAAATCCTCCATTTTATTCCGAAAATTACAAAACTGAAAATGAACAGCGCGATCTGGCACGTTTTCAGGACGCAATGCCTTTTGAAGAATTAATAGAAGCCGCAGATTTATTGCTTTCAGAAAACGGAATTTTTGCGGTAATTCTTCCCCATAAAGAGGAAGAAAATTTCATTGCCTTAGCCAAAGAATCAGAATTATATCCTATCAAAATCACAAGGGTAAAAGGCACTCCAACATCAGAAATCAAAAGAAGCCTGATTGCTTTTAGCCGAAATGAAATCCCGGAAACAGAGACAAATGAATTAACAATCGAAATCGAAAGACATGTCTATACTCCGGAATACATTGAACTAACTAAAGATTTTTACCTGAAGATGTAATTCAAAACTCCAATTTTTTACTCTCGAGAATCAAATTGTTATTCTTCCAATATTCCACATCTTCATTAACTTTTACATCTAATTTCAAACGATCAATAGGACGTTTTATAACCGATACATTTTCTGTAATAATATCTTCAGACATTAAGTCATAATTAGAATTTACAGTACTTATTTGTTTTTTAGCCACTAATGAATAATAATTGCTTTCCACTTTTTCATTACAATAGTTAATAAAATAGCGTCCATTGACATTTTTATAGGTTTGTGTGATCTTCAATGAAGACTCTATCCAAATATCGTCACTATCATTCGATCTGTCTCTCTTTAAAACTACATACTGCTCAAATTTTACAATTGCAAAAGAATCGGTTTCGATGTAAATAAAACCAATAGCAGATTTTGGAGCAGGGTTTCCAAAACCGGTAGAAAAAACTGTCGGATTCAGATTTGCAAAACTTATTACATAGACATTTTTACCGCCATAAGTTGTCGTTCCTTCTTTCTTTAATTCGAAATCTTTTGTTTCGTAAAGCAAATTCTGATTGCTCAGCATTATGTTTCTAAAAATTACAACTCCAAAATACCCTATTCCTTTCCAGTTTTCAATGGTTTCTGCGTTCAGTTTTTTTCTAAACTGCAATATTTCCCCAAAATAATTAGCTGCTGCATCATCTGAAACTTTCACTCCATTTGGGCTGTAGGTATTAATTGACGCCTCTTCATTTATTACAGCAATGCCATCTTTATTGGTCTGAGACCTAAAAAAGAATTTCTGATTAAATGGTTTTTGATAATAATTATTTTCAATATTTGCTCTTGCCTTTTGTAAAATTGTCGCTGCAGATAAGGTTTTGGATTTCTTTTTAGAAGAAACAACGACCGTCTCATTCAATGAAACCTGAGCATTTGCTTCTCTGTCTAATTTTATATGCAGTTGTTCGCTTTGCAACTTTTCAAGTTGAGAAACCATGATTGTATCTGAAAAATATCCTAAAGCCGAAATAATCAATTTATCATTAAAACTTCCTTTAAAAATATTAAATTGAAAATTTCCTTCTGAGTTTGAAACCACACTTTTGTTGCAATTAAGAAGATAAAGATCTGCATTTACTATCATCGCATCTGATTTTGAATCTTTAACCGTTCCAGAAATACTAAACGAATCATATAAATTTTTCGCTTTTTGCGCATACAAGACCGTTTGCAACAATAGAAACACTATCACAATTGTTTGTTTAATCATTATTTTTAACTGCATTATTTTTCACTAATCGTTACAACTTAAACCTGCTCAAAAATACTTTTAAACTGATATAGAATCCTCTCTATTAAACGCAGATCTTCGGTTACAATTTCGGCAGTTCCTTTCATTTCCTGCTGAAAAACAATTTGTTTCTTATAGGACGTTTCCAATCCGTTTAGAAGTGCTACGTCCAATAGTAAATTTCCGTCTTTATCCGGAACCAGAGAAATATTTTGAATCCTTCCTTTTAACACTCCAAACTCCCTGTCTGGAAAATTTGCTAATCGAATGTTCACCATCTGTCCTACTTTTATTTTTCCCGAATTTAATGCCGGTGCCTTCACCTTACCTACAAAACCATTTTTAGTATCGGGAATAATCGAAAAAACATTATCACCAACACTGATGGTTTGGTTCTCTGTCCAAACCTGTAGAAAAGTAACCACTCCGCTTACAGATGATTTTAAAGCATAAGCCAGCTCCCAATCTTTTATTACTTTTTTAAGCTGATAAAAAGACTGCGCCATATTCCTCCCTAAAGTAACTTCTTCTTTAGTACCGCTGATTTGTGAGTTCTGACTCAATTTAGTATTGGTAATTAAAGCCGATTTTAACTGAGAAATGGAAGACAAAAGGGTTCTATAATTTTTTTGCGCCTGGAGATATCCCAGTTTTTTAGCCTCCATTTCCTGTGCAGAGATGATTCCTTTATTGAATAAGGTTTCGAATCTTGCAATTTCATTTTTCTGAAGCTGTAGTTCGCTTTCGTTAATTACCTTTTGCTGCTGCAAAATTTCCAATCTGTCTTTGATCTGAACTTTTTCAGAAACCTGCGCCCGGTTTTCGACTTCAAAAGGCTGTAAATTTTTATTTAGCTGTTCTGCCTGATAGTCTTTCTGAAAAACAGCAAAAGCACTTTCAATCTCTCCCAACTGAGTGTTTTTTAACAATTCAAAAGGAAAGGCTTTTTTAGGATCATTGACATTATAGTCTTCAACAATTTTTTCCAGTAAAAACACATCTTTATAATTGGCCGTATTTTCAATGATAGCAAGTGTGCTGTTTTTTGAAACAATAGATTTGTCTTTTACCAGAATCGCCTCAATACGACCCGAAGATTTAGAAACTATTTTCTCCGGAGGGATATTGGTTGTAATTACAATCTGGGTAGTAACAACATCAGGATATTTGACAAACCAGGACACGAAAAAAAGCATAGAAATGATAACGAATATAAGCACTGTGCCCCAACGAATCATCCAATGTGGCACCTTAGTAAGGATGTCCTGAACTTCTTCACTTCTTAGTTCAAATGTAGTATCTTCTGCCATGATTTAATTTCCTAATTGCAATTGATTCTTAACCAGTTCAAAATAATTCCCTTTTTGCTCTACCAAAACAGAATGACTGCCAATTTCGATAATTTTTCCTTTGTCTAAAACTACGATTTGATCAGCATTCATAACAGTACTTAAACGATGCGCAATAACCACAACGGTTTTGTCCTTAAAGAAAATATCCAGTTTTTGCATTATTTCTTTTTCATTGTTTGCATCTAATGCCGAAGTGGCTTCGTCAAAAAACAGTATTTCCGGATTTTTATAAACCGCTCTGGCAATTAACAAACGTTGTTTTTGTCCGGTACTCATTCCTAATCCTTCACCTCCAATTTTTGTATTGTATCCTAGCGGTAAGCCTGTAATGTATTCTTTTATGTTGGCTACATCAGCGGCATAAACCAATCGTTCTTTATCAACTTTATCAACGCCAATTGCGATGTTATTAGCGATGGTGTCACTAAAAATAAAGCCTTCTTGCATGACGGCACCAATATTAGATCGCCAGGCCTTTTGTGAGATATTTTTCAATTGTGCATTTCCGATGTTCACCTCACCTTTTTCAGGCTCATAGAATTTTAACAGCAGCTTCATCAATGTCGTTTTTCCGCTTCCGCTCACTCCTACTATTGCCGTTACTTTGTTAGCGGGAATTTTCAGCGTTAAATCCTCCAGAACTGGTATATCAGAACCTAAATACCGATAAGAAACATTATTAATATCGATATCTGAATCAAAAGGAACATCACCGGTTTGATAAACTTCCTGTTGGGTCTCATCTTCTTTCTCATGAATTTCAGATAATCTGGCCAATGATATTTTGGCATTCTGAAGTTCTCTGACGAATTCGATCAATTGGGTAATTGGTCCATTTAAACTTCCCACTATCGAGCTAATAGCCAACATCATTCCGAGTGTAATTGACCCATCGATTACCAATTTTGCGGAAAGAAATATAATGAATATGTTTTTTAGCTCGTTGATTACCGAAGAACCAATAGTTTGTGTTTGCTCCAGAACCAAACCTTTTATCGAAACTCTAAAAAGTCTCGCCTGTATATATTCCCATCCCCAGCGCTTTTGTTTCTCGGCGTTATGAAGCTTAATTTCCTGCATTCCATTAATAAGCTCCATCACTTTACTTTGCTCACTGGAAACTTCGGCAAAACGTTTATAATCCAGCACTTCCCTTCTTTTTAAGAATAAAGTAATCCATCCAAAATAAAGCACGCTGCCTGCAAAAAACACAAAAAAGATCTTCAGGTTAAAGTAAGCCAAAACGCCTCCCATAACAAACATATTTATTGTTGAAAACAAGACATTTAGTGACGATGTGGTTAGAATTTTTTCAATCCTGTGATGATCGTTAATTCGTTGCATAATATCCCCTGTCATTCGAACGTCGAAAAACGAGATGGGCAGATTCATTAATTTTATAAAGAAATCAGAGATTAGCGAAATGTTTATCCGGGTCGAAAGATGTAGTAATATCCAGCTTCGGATAAGCTCCAAACCTGTTCTTCCGGCAAAGAGAAATAGTTGCGCAAAAAGAATCAGATAAATAAAGTGAATGTTCTGATTTTGAATCCCAACATCAACAATACTTTGGGTTAAAAACGGAAAAATAAGCTGCAGTAGCGTACTTGCCAGCAACCCTATACTAAGCTGTATTAAAAATGATTTGTACCGAAGCACGTATTGTGACAACAAACCAAATCCGAGTCCGCGATTGTCTTCTTTATCAAAATCCGACTGAAAAAATTTAGGAGTCGCTTCAATCAATAATGCTATTCCTTCCTGAGTAGATTCATTTGCATTGTTTCCGATCCAAAATTTAATAAAATCCTCATTATTGTATTCTATCAAGCCAAAAGCAGGATCGGAAACATAATAGATATTATTTTTAATTTTATATAATACAATGTAATGTTCTTTATTCCAATGCAGAATGCACGGTAATTGAACTTCGCTAAGTGTGTCAGCATCTGTTCTAATACCTAATGTCCTAAAGCCAATCTTTTCAGCAGCATCACTTAAAAAAAGTAAGTTACTTCCTTCCCGTGTAGTTTCGCTGTAATTTCTTAAATCCTGAATATGAATAGTTTTACCATAGTGTTTTGCAATTATTTTTATGCAAGTTGGTCCACAATCTTTAGCATCGGCCTGTATCAAAAATGGAAATCCATTCATCTGTATTCGTTATTTGTCGAAGATTAATAATCTACCTTAACTAAAATTAATTCTAAAAACACTTTCTGCCAACTTATTGATTTTGCCAAATAGTAAGAAGCAAATTATTCACCCAGACATAAAAATCCGCTCCACTCAGTTTCATTATATTCTACAGATAATAGTGCCAAAGCCGCACCAGACAAACCATTTAAAAACGAATTTTTATCAACCGGGACCTTATACCTTACTTCATTATAAGGATACGAATAGTAAATTGTCTCTTTTATTTTTATAATTTTAGAAATATTCTTAATTAATTCTTTCTTCCAATACCTTATCTTAAAATCTATGAAATCATTTTCATGATATTTGTTTATTTTATGAAATAAGAATAGAAAACTACTTATTCCATGACAAAATCCAATGTCAAAAAAATCATACTCTTCAAAATAATATAGTGAAGAAGTTGAAACTGCCGCATTAGCCTTTACTTTTATTATTTGTTTAGAATATTGAATCCACTCATCATTATTCATAACTCTGCCTGCATAACAAAATGCGTAGGAAATGGGTAGATCACCGACGCAATAAGCAGGTCTGCTATTAATTAAATTGAGGTGCTTATTTTTTATACTATAGACATCTGGAAAGAAAGAAGTTCCCTTAACTGCATTTTCTGCATTTTTAAAGGTTTTTACAAGTCCTGCTATTAAATTATCTAAATATGGATTATTAAACTGAAGTTCCTTTAGTCGTATAAAAAAAATCAAAACGGAGCAAATACCATGCGCCATACCAAGATCTATGATTTCTAACTCCTCATCATTTCTTACTTTATCAATCCAATAAATCTGACCTTCAGTTTCTTTTCGGTTTTCCCACAAAGAATTCACTAATTGATTAATTAGTTCAGAATTTTTATTATTCTTAATTTTATCTGCATCAAGAAAATAGTGTATTTTACCTATACTTCCGTAAAAAACTTCAAACATATTCTCTTCTATATCATTCAATATAGATTGATATAAATTACCTTCTAATTCTTCTAGAAAAAAGCTGGCATCGTCAATAATTTCACATTTCTGAAGATATTCGAAAGTTAGAAAAACACTCTCAAAACCATCAAAAGACCCTCTTGAAAATTCATGATCATTAAAAATAGTAACAAATTTATTTAGTAAATAAATACATCTCTTTTTATATAACTGTTCTTTATTTATTTTATATCTCGTGGCAAAATAAATCAAAACTCCTAAATCATGATTAATTACCGGTTTCGACATATTTTTTGCAGATGCAAATAAAATTTTATCAATCTTCTTAAACAAACTATCCATTTCTTAACTAAAGCTTAATTCATACTGTATATTAAAAAACAGGTACTTGTAAACAAGCACCTGCTAAAACTATTTAGTAATTACTTTCTTCGTGACGGCAGCAACCTCTATTTCCATTAGAAGCACTACAGCTGAAGATTGATAAAAATCCACCGTTTACGGTTTTCATTTCTTTTTTGTCCAATACTGAAACTGTTTTTTTGTTTAATTGTAATTTTTTCATTTTAAAATAACTTTATATTTATTGCTTACTCTGTTAGATAGGATTTTCAGCTAACCCCTAAAATCTGCGCAGATTTATTATTTATTCGAAAGTTTAATTGCGAGAGTGGTTCCTGTATTTTTGTTCCAGGCAACGACAACAAGCGTGATTATTATTAGAAGTTATACCACTACGAATTGATGAAGATTCATCTTTAAAATTTTCATTTCTTTGGTAGATATTACTTTATTCCCAAAATCTCTTATAATTTATTGAGAGAGTCATAATTATCCCAAAATGATTTATTATACTGAGCTTTCTCAAATAAAGTTTGCTCTTGACGGTATGTAAATTTCTCGGGGTTGAGAACATTAAAATCATTCCAAAATGAATTGACAACGATTTGAAACGGGTGAGTGCTATTGTCTTTGTCAACTATGTTGCCATAGACCTTATTTTTTACTTCACTTATATAATAAAGCCCATCTATTTTTTTAAAATCAGTTTCTGTAATCTCTAATGTAGATTCTTTTTGAATATAATTTTTCGGCCAGCCTTGTAACTCTATTCTTTTATCAAAACGGCTATCGTACTTTTTAACTTCCCACTTCTCAATTACTTTTACAATGGCATAATCATCTTTATTTATGTACAATGTACCAGAAAAATCACACAAAAAACTTCTGTTCGTATAACTATATTGATCTCGAAGTGTAGAAAAATTAATTACATAAACTTCCTTGCCGTTATAGGTTATCTCCTCATCCTCTTTAAAAACAAATTTTTTAAACTTTTTTTCATCCAGGTATTTGCCAAAAATTATAGGATTATCACCATAAATATAAAAAAAATCAGATTTTAAGCTTTTTGGAGCATATCCATTTTTTATATTCCAACGTATCTCCTTTAGCTGATAATAACTTCGATTTACCTTATCATAACCAAGTTCATACTGCTTTGCAATAAAATCAAAGTTCAACATTGTGGTATCCCTAACCTTAACATCAATACTTGAAATGAATTTTGAATTAAAGTCTTTTAACGCATAATTGTTTTTTTTATTTATAATTGCCTTTTTTACAATGCTATATGGATATTTCCGTCCTCGAATAACAATTTCGTTTAAGGCAATCCCCTTTTCGTTCCATTGTTTTTGATTATCAATAACCGGTAAGCGATTATCACTTTCTACAACACTATTTTTATCTGTATCTAATTCTTTCTCATCACTTTCAACCAAAGTAGACCGATTTACTTTATTAAAATAAAAATAGCCGTCATGAATTGAATTTAATCTTGCTTCAACAAAAACCTCAGGACTAAACAGCCTATTTAACTGCGGTTTTACCATTTCTTCTTGTTTGGACGAAATAAACATGTGAGGAATATTTTTGCTTCTTAAATAATATTCAAAAGACTTATTATCTATTAAGGTCCTGTTCCATTTTCCTCCCAAAAAAATCGAGTCATAAGCTGTCACAGCCGCTAAACTGTACATACTTTCCTTTAATGCTTTTTTTATATAAGTCCCCATAGGAACAAAATCTTTAAGAACCGGAGTACTTATAGAAGACATATTATTGACAAAATGTTGATTTGCCCCCCAGCAAATTATCTTTTCATCCGGATGCTCTTTAATGTATTCCAAAAGATTATCAGCCATCTGTTTATCTCTGCTGTTATCATCAGAAGTTGTATTAAAAGGGCTTAAAATTAGTGTCTTTTTAGAATAACAGTTTTCACCTAATACCAGCAAACTTTTTATTATTTGCGTCCAATAAAAAGTTAGTTCTGTTTTTGACTTTTTAGAAATTGCTTTTAATAAATTTTCAAAAGATGATTTATACTGGCTATAAGTAATATCATTTTCATCAAATACAAAAGATGAATTGATCGACTCAATTAGCAATTCTAAATCCCCTCTGTCTAATTTAAGCTCCAACTGGTTGCTGTTGCAATATTCAAACAGATCAATAAATAAGTTTTCGTCTCCATATCTTCCAGTAATTTGATTATCAAAACCAAACAGTTTTAAATTCGATTTGTTTATATCATAAAATTGAACAAAACTTTGGAATTCTTTTTTACCAGACCAGATGGGAAATAGAGAATTTTTAAAAGCCAATGGCACGCTGACTCCTTTCTTAATTTCATTCTGAGCTTTCCAAACATCGTAAACTCCGGATTCAAATGCAATGGTGTTAAAACCGAGTTCCTTTTGTAAATATTGAATGATCTTAGTTTTCATTTCAAACACATTCCCATCAAAATGTGTTTTCTCTCCTAATAGTAACACCTGTACCCCTTTTAACTCTTCTTTCAAAAAGGAAAAATCTTCTTTAGTAGGATTCTCGGGCAAATTCAAAACTTTCAGATTAGAATTTTGCCCGTTACTAATGGAGCAAAAAACATTAAAAATTAGTACTAAAAATATTTTTTTCATTTATTTAGAATGAGATAAGATCTATTTGTTGTTGTTGTTGTTGTTGTTGTTGTTGTTGTTTCGAAGAATACTTTAGTCTCGCTATTTTACTATAATAATATTCATACAATAAGTCATATAAAACCCATTCATTTTTGCGCTGTTTGGATTTAAAAAGTCTATTGCAATGCATGTGTATGTAACTCGCCAGAAAATCTTCTATTATTATAGATTTATCCAAAGTATCGGCTTTCACTTTTTTAAGTATTATCTCAAAATAACCTTTAGTTTCTTCTGCAAATACTTTAATTAAAGCATCTAGTTCTGGATTTTCATCATTAAATACAGCTTCAATTTTATATTTGTTATCTCTATACTTTTTACTCAATTGCTTCCTGATCTCTTTATCAGCACCAAACTCTTTTCCAAAACTTACTTTTAAAGATTCCAATAATTCTTTCTTTTGCGGCAAACTGTAACTGAAACTTTCTAAAAAAGCATCTATTGCTTTCATTCCATAAAGCCATCTATTCTCCTGACTGTCTTCTGTTATGATTAGTAATTTTAATATTAGCTGACTGTTTATAAAAAATAATGATTCAAACTCTTCAATAGTATTAAATCCATATCGCTCTAACTCTCTTTTATAGGTGTTAATGGTAACATCCGATATCGTCCTTTCTTTTAAATAAGGCATAAGCAGGTGACAAAACCTTAAAATAATTTCACTATTGTTTTTAGTATCACATAAATGAAAGCGCACTCTTAAATGAAAACCATTCTCATCCATATACCGTATATAAAACCATTTATCAATAATACCTTTCTCAATAAGAATCTGCGTCAGTGGCGCAAGTGCATAAATTAAAAACTTATCTGAGGTTTCGGGACCTAAATATATATTGTAATACAGCCATTCACTTCCAACTATAAACGATCGTATTGGCTCATTCGGAATATCTCTCATAGCATTTCTTTATAAAATGAAAAAATAAATTCATTTTCTACTGCTTTCTTTTCTTTATTTATAAGTGCTTTCTTTTCATTAAATAAATATTCTTTAATAGTTAAGAATTCTTTGTTTTTAATTACTGATAAGAACATTTTACAGCTCAATTCATTTTTAAAATCAACAAATAAATTATTGTCAAAATCAATTATTTGAATTCTGTCCGGAATGCATTTAATTTCTTTCCATTTCTTCAATTGCTCGATTGTATTTAACTTCAAAAATTCTTCTTTTTTGAAGTTCCAAGTTGCTAATGAAAAAATAATATTTTTATACATTACCCTTGGTAAATAAGGCTGATTTATTAGAATATCGCCCCAGTCAAATCCAAAATAAACTCTGGAATTTTGAGCTTGTATCTCGGCTAAAAAGCTATATATAGGTAATGGATCCGCTTCAAAATTATGAGCATTAGATAAAATCGGTATAACTTCTTTGTTTTTCGTCTTCGACCTTAGCACAATGCGTCCGTTCCTTAGAGAAATCATAAGATCTGACACCTTTAGCTGTCTTTCTTTAGGCAATGCACTTTTAGCCAGATAAGGTATCTCATAATCCCTCAAATTAGAACGAGATAATACATTTCCAACTCTCGCTTGAGGTAAGTGTACAATTTCAGCAAAAATTACATTTTTCTGCTTCTCCTTAATCAATATTTCTTCTATAAAATTGTATATATCTTTATCAACATGGCTAAATCTGCTCAATAAAATAGCAGCTGTTGTGCCACCTAAATTTGAGAAATAGATCAGTGGTTTTGCTTTATCCGTTTCAAATATTTTAATCAAAGACGAAAAAGTATTTGGCATCTCATCCCAATTTTCTTCAAAATCGACAAAATCTTCCTGTTTTAATTCTATTATTTTTTCTTTATCATCAAAACCTGAAACTATCTTATTCAATAAAAGTCTGCTTAATTTTGTAGTAGCAACCTTTGTTACTGGATTACTTTTTTTTCTTGCTGGTGGAATTTTTACTGATATATCGTCTACAAGGTTTGAAATACTAAAAGCATCTGAATTTTCATGCTCCTCTCCAAATCCAATTCCAGTTTCTACATCTAAGACCAACCCTAAAGGAACCTCTTCATCTTCAAATCGTTTATGAAATTTCTTTTTAAAATGGTCCAGTTTCTTATTCTCTAAGTTAGAAGCCATTTTGTTTAGTATCTTTACTCCATCTTTAATATCTTCAATAATATCAGAATCAAGACTATTCTCTTTAAAAGTTACATTAAGATCTGTTTGAAAAAGGTATTTTCTATTTACTTCAATATTTAATGACGAACCTATTTCTTCTATCTCACTATATAACAAAAAGTTATCCCCTTTCTTATTATCTAATGAATCTAACTTCTCCTTAATTTCGTTAAACTTGTCCGCAATCGGTTTTGACTTCACTTCATCTCTCAATACTTCAAAATAATCTCCACCCGTAACTGTAGGAGAAATAGAACTAATTAATATTTGACTATCTATTAATTCATGTACAAAATCTGTCGCAGCATCCAATGAAATATCTGTATCTACTATAAAAGAAGCTAGTTCATTAATCGTAATACCATCCTCTGATTTCTCAAGTATTTCATCAATAAAATCACTGGAATCGATCGACATTAAATAGTGTTTTCTATCTGTATTGACATATTGATATTCTACATACCTCATTTCATCGCCTATAGTATATAAACTTGTATTCGGGAAGTATAAAAGTTCTTTTCTGATTTCTTTATTGGACTCTAATTTTTGAGATAGAGCGCATAAATAATTCATATCCAAACGTGTAACTCTTTTATAATCAACAACATTACTTAAAACTATATTTGTTTTATTTTCGATTTTACCAACTGAACATCCACTAAATAATCCAAACGGAGTACAGCGTGTTCCCATCCTTACTACATATTTAAACAGCGAAAGCACTAACTTTTCATCAGTATCTTCATGGTCTCTTCCCAAATATTTCAACATTTCCTGATGTAATTCTGGTGATGCTAAATAAATTGCTTCAGAAACTGACGAATCAGTACATAATTCCCTTACTTTATTTATATTTAAATCGCATACCTCATTAAATGTAAGATAGGGCGTTCTCAATATGTATTTATCAAATGGTATGTAATTGATTTCTTTATTCACTTTTATTTTAAATGATAAGTCCAGATAATAATAATTTAGAATAAATCATTTGAACTATTTTTTTTGTATACTATTGTAAAATTTTTAAATCTTTTAATTTTTATTTATTGTCACTATTCTAAAACAACAATTACAATTACAATTAAAAAATAAAAAAAAATCCTTTTTTTTGCGATTATCACTGTTTTTTAACAGTTAACAACTACACAATTTTCAGCAAAACTAAGATATTAAACCATTCAATCTTTACGGTTTTCCGCATTTACAGCAAAATTATTGATAAAAAATACTTCCAAAAACTTTTGAGAAAAATGAAATTTATTTGATCTTACTAGTAATGTAGCAGTTAAATATTTTTTTTTTACAAATTATTATACAATTCCCTTGAGTTTTTTTTATCTCAAAAGGATACTTTGCTTTATTTTACATTACTCGTCCTGAATATCCGTCACAATCTGCTCATGAAGTCTTTTATCAGGAATGTAGATCACAAAATGATTGTGACAACCTTTTCCATTTGGGAAAGGTTCAGTAGTAAAGAACAATCAGACTTCTGTTGATGCTCCGTAATTTTAGTACAGATAATCATAAAGACCATGCACCTGCTTAAAACAGCTGGTCTTGTTCCGCTCCGTTTTTCAAAGAAGAAACTCTAGTATAGGCGGGAGAGGTTAAATGAGGTACACTTTTTATATCACGGGCGGATAACTGGACTAACTAAATCGGAGAATTTAGTATTGAAATAGCCGATACAGGGAGGACTGGGAGTATTGAATTCGAATCGTGATTATTTTTGAATCGCATAGTAATTACGTGCTAAATACACTACAAAATTGTAAGTTTAGTTTACTTGTAATCGGTTGATATCGCAGATAAAACTCAAAAACCACTCCGTTATGAATGACTTTTTATGTTTGCTTTTGATTGTGGGTACGAAGTCAGAAGATTTTCGAACAGCACATTTGAGAAATTTATTATTTGATTAAAACTCTTAGAAGAATAAGCAGAATATATAATCTTGTTACGTATATGAGAGCTTTATAAAGAGTGACTAAAAGTATTGTAGGCCAACGTTACATTTTGGGCTTTCAAAGAAGTTCCGACATTTTAATATCTAATGCGTTATAGATTTTTAAAACGATATTGATAGAAAAGTTCTGTTTTCCTTTTAAAATTCTCCTGATACTGGTTTCATCAACATTACACGCAGGTGCAAATTCCAAATTACTATTAAATTTGGCTTTCGCTCTTACGCTTATATTCTGAGCTAGATTTATTAAAAATTCTTCTGACATCATTCAAAAGTCGAATAATGAAATTTTAAATAATCGACATATTTGCCGAATTGGAATTTTGGAAAGGATAACTTTTTTGTCATAAAAAGTTAAGGCGGTTTTGCAAAATATCGTAGTGGATTTTGAGTTATATAAATTTGGAATTATCTCTTACTTTGCCACAAAAAAACTAAGGTTGTTAATTTCCTGCATTTATCAAACAGAATTGCTTATTTTTGATACAAACAGAATTGTATCGCTCATTTAAAAACAAGACAATGTTCTCAGAAATTGATCATTTAAGTTTTGTGGCAACATCGTGGCACAGTGATTAAAAAAATAACAAATGCAGTATAAGCAAGGGTTTAGACTGGAAGGGATACCTTTTTTGCCACAAAAAAACTAAGGTTCTTAATTTATCAAAAGTAATTGTCTATTTTTGATATAAATAGAATTACATCGCTCATTTAAAAACAAGACAATGTTCTCAGAAATTGATCATTCTAAGTTTTGTGGCAACATCGTGGCACAGTGATTAAAAAAAAATAACAAATGCAGTATAGGCAAGGGTTTCAAGCTTAAGGTTCGAATCCTGCTCTCCCCACAAAAAAACATAGTAAAACCTGCAAATCATAGGATTCGCAGGTTTTTTTGCATTTATGACAGTTTTCAATCTTTGTAAAAACACTCAAAAGTTCTGTGGCAAAATTGCGGCAAAACTTAGATGGAAGGGATACTTTTTTACCACAAAAAGATAAGGCGGCCTTGTAAAGACTGAGCACTCATTCTCTGTCTTTTTCTGGTCAAAAGAAAGTCTACTGTATAGCCTAATTTATCTGCTGCTCGATATAAATAACATCAAATACCTTTTACTTTGATATAAATTTGATCCAATCTCCAACTTGTACCTACTTTACCCTTTCTCTTCTTCATCTCTGACTCAATAATAGGTGTAAACTTATAAACCCAACGCTGAATAGTAGCGTGATCAACATGAACTCCACGCATTTTCATGATCTCTTCAAGATCCCGATAGCTTAATGTAAACCTAAGCTATCGTATTCATCAATTTGAAAATTTAAAAAAGGCAAAGATAAAACTTAGCTTTAGATGTCACAGAACCTGATCTTCTTTATAAAACCGCATTCATACAATAACCTTAAGTAATTTATTTTATAGGGATAAATCAATTTTATTCACAACAAAAAAACATCCATTCACGACAGAAAAACCTTCATTAACGACATCTTTTTCATTTTTTTTATTTTCAATCATTAATTTCATTTCAGAAAATAAAATCTAGAGTTAGAAAGCGTTTTCGAGATTAACCCAAAGAAAATACGAATACCATAGAAATCAAAATTTTTTATTTTTTAACATAAAATTTATACAAAATGGGACAGTACAAAAGTCGTCAGGAATTTTTAGAAAACAATCCGAGATCAATTGCATTCGCCGCATTGGCCAAAGCAACAAAAATGCAAGACAAGATTACCAATCAAGCGATTAAACTTAGTCCAAATCAACTAGAAGGAAAGGAGGTTATAATCATCGGGTCTGGTGTTGGGGGACTTACCACCGCGTACGAACTACTCGCTCAAGGGTCTGGTGCAAAAGTAACCATTCTGGAAGCATCTCATAAAACGGGAGGACGCTGCATGAGCTTACGCACAGGGGATACACTCATCGAAGATGCAAACAGTGATTTGTTCGATTCAAAACCTGGAAAACCACAAGTTGTTCGATTTAAACGCCCAGTGGGAGACTCAGAACCTTACCTTAATGCAGGACCTGGTCGTATTCCAAGCAGTCACAAACGACTCCTTTCTTACTTAAAACGTTTTTCGGTAGACGTTGAAATATATGTGATGAACTCTGAATCTAATTTGGTTCAAAAGGACGAAAGTTTTGGAGGTGAACCTATGGTTTACCGTCGTTTGGATCATAATACAAGAGGTTGGTTGGCGCACATGGTATACAAAAATGCGGAAGAATTACTTCGCAATTCACAAGTGGGAATTAGTGAAAGTAATCTTAATACACGCGTTGAAGAATTACAAAGTTTGATGATCAGTTTCGGAGAGCTTGATGTAGATGGAACCTATAGCGCAACGGCTGGATCACCTGGCTTCGAGGATGGAAAAACACGCGCTGGATATGAAGTTTTACCTGGTGTTGCGGCTGGAATTGTAGCCGATGTTTTGAGTTTTGATAAATTGCTCGAATCAAAATTTTGGGAAGGCACAAAATTCTATCAACCTACAGATTTTCTTTGGCAACCTACTTTATTTCAACCCGTTGGAGGAATGGATCAGGTGCAACACGCTTTTGCTCAACAAGTGGCAGCTTTGGGAGGAAATATTCTTTTGAATAGTCCTGTAAAAAAAATAAAATGGGACTCAACTAAAAAGAAGTACATCATTTCGGTTGGACAAGTTGGAACAGAAGAACCGATCTTTTACGAAGCTGATTATTGTGTTTGCAACCTTGCGATGCCTTTTTTGAAAAATATTCTAGACTCTGATCTCCTAAAATCGGGACTAGAACCTGAATTTAAAGATGCATTAACAGCCGTTTTTGTGGCACAATTTGAACCAACACAAGCTCCAGGTTATAAACCGCGAAGAGACGGATACGTTCCGCGTTTTTTAGCCTGTACCTCCAAAGTGGGCTGGCAAGCAAATCGATCTTTATGGCAAGGAAGCCCAATAAATCTCAAGACAATGGGAGTTGAAAAATCCGAAGTGGGAGTTGTACCTATTTTTGGAGGAATCTCTTGGACAGACAATGAAATTCAACAAATTTGGTATCCATCTACGGCGTATCAAGACGAAAAAGGCGTGCTAACAGGCGCTTATAATTTTGATAAAGTAGCACACGATTGGGGAAAATTACCCGTTGATGAGCGACTTACCAAAGCACGAAATGATGCCAGTAAATTCGGTAAGAAATTTGCCGAAGGCTTGGAAGAAGGTGTTGCCATAGCTTGGCAAAATATGCCAAATATCAAGGGTGGCTGGGCATATTGGCAAGCCGTTGGAGATGCGAACTACTCAACGAAACAATTTAACGCTATTGCACAAGGATCTGGAATTATAGATCCGAAAACAAAAAATGCGAGCAATGCTAACTTTTTTATTGTTGGTGATCAAATTTCCTCCCTTCCTGGTTGGCAAGAAGGCGCTATTGCAGCTGCATTAAATGCAATTTCGAGAATGGCAAAACCAGAGGTTAAAATACAGCCATTGAAAAATTTACCAGACACTCGTTTGATGGTGGAAGGTATCTAAATCAATTAAATAGAAATGAATGGAACGACGCGGAAAGTATTCTGCGTCGTTTTTTTTATTATATGTTTGATTCGAAATTATCAGTAGAACAACTAAAAAAAAAATAGATCAATATTTTATTACAATAACGAAAGAATTAAATCAAATTTAAACATAATGTACTCAATACATTTTCTGTCACAAAAGCTAAGGCGAATTTCAAATAAATAAGCCATCGCGGAACTATCCATACATATTTTTTATCTCCGACATAACAAAGGTACTTTGGGTACTTCCTATACTTTCAACTGATCCTAATTTATTAAACACAAAATCCTGATAATGCTTCATATCTTTGGCAGAAACTTTCATTAAAAAATCGTAATCTCCTGAAATATTGTAACATTCCACAACTTCTTCTATTTTCATAATATCACTAACAAATTGATTGCCGATATTACGATCGTGCTGTTTAAGTTTGATATTACAAAAAACAATGAAACCTCTATTTAATTTTTCTGCATCAAGCAGGGCAATGTATTTTTTAATATATCCGCTGTTTTCCAATCTTTTAATCCGCTCAAAAACAGGCGATGCCGAAAGATTCACCATTTTAGCAAGCTCTTTTACAGTGTATTTAGAATTATCGTGAAGTATATTTAATAATTGAAGATCAATTTCATCTATCTGCTCCATAGAATATTACTTTAAACAGGTTTATTTATTTTTAAATCAGAATAAAATTCTTCAAATATAACCAAAAACAATACAAAAATCTTATTTTAGGCAAGTTAAAAACATAACATACTGCAGCTTTTATTTTTACAGTATAAAAATCTAAAAGGCATTATTTTATAGCAGGAATCGTTATCCTTGGTGCCCTTTATCGAAAAAAGATAAAGGGCCACGTCATAAATAAACATTATACTTCTTTTCGTCGAGCCATACCCTGAGCGATGATACTGGCAGCAATCAATTGCAAGGCATGGTAAAGCATGAGCGGCAGCAATACGATGCCGGTGATGGTACTGTGCTGAAAAAGTACTTTTGACATAACGGTGCCGTGTACCAATGACTTTTTAGACCCGCAGAATAAAACAGTAATAAGGTCTTCATCTGAAAAACCAAGCAAGCGGCTAAGTAGTCCGATGCAAAAGAATACAGCAAAAAACAACGCCATCATCCCTGCAGCGAGTCCAGCAAGTTCAAGCGCGGTGAAGCCTTCAAAAAGATGTTCAGAAAATGACTTGCAAAACGATGTGTAAATAATCGTTAGAATAACTGACTGATCGAAATATTTGAGCTGTTTCTTGTATTTTTCGGCAATGGCGCCGAAACGGGAATTGAGGCTTATGCCAATGATAACAGGCAGCAAGACTTGAAGAATCAACTTTATGACGATATGAGTAACATCAAAATCGCCTGTGGCAGAAGCTATAAACAGCCCAACCCATAGCGGCGTAACGACTACTCCGATCAAACTGGAAATACTCGCATTGAAAATGGCTGCGGGAATGTTTCCCTTAGCGATGGAAACCATGACCACCGAAGAGGATACTGTAGATGGTAAAGCTGCCAGAAAAAATACACCCAGCCAAAGCAGCTCGAAGCCGTTATTGACAAACAACGGACGAAATGCCAAAACGATGAGCGGAAAAAATAAAAAGGTTGTCAACTGAACGACAATGTGCATTTTCCAATTGGAAAGTCCTGCTTTTAGTTTCTCAACACTCAGTCGCATGCCATAAAACAAGAAAATCAAGGAAACGCCTGCATTGGCAATCTCCTCCAGCGAAACAGGCTCTTTGACCATACCTGGCTGTGGCAAAAAATAAGCCATCAGAATCATAGTGGCTATCATTAACAGGAAACCGTCGAAACCTGCTTTTTTTAATACTTCTAATAATTTCTTCAATGTGTTTTAAATATTATTCCTCCGTGAAGACAAGGACTCCATTATTAATATATTGAGACTAAATCCCAAGTTCTTTGCGTATAATTTCTGCTCCTGCGCTTAAAGCATTTAACTTACCTCTGGCTATGTTTCGAGATAGCGGCGCCATACCGCAGTTTGTAGAAGGGTAAAGATTTTCGGCATCTACAAACTCAAGAGCTTTACGCAGGGTCGCAGCTACTTCTTCTGGTGTTTCGATAGTATTGGTTGCTACATCAATCGCACCGACCATTACTTTTTTTCCGCGAACAAGTTCCATTAAATTTAAAGGCACATTGGAATTGTGACATTCTAAAGACACCACATCAATTTTAGATTTTTGAATTTTCGGAAAAATTTCTTCGTATTGTCGCCACTCTGAACCTAATGTATTTTTCCAATCAGTATTTGCCTGTATTCCATAACCATAGCAAATATGAACCGCAGTTTGACAATGTAAACCTTCAATGGCTCTTTCTAATGCCGCCATTCCCCAATCGTTTACTTCATCAAAGAACACATTAAATGCAGGTTCATCAAACTGGATAATATCTACCCCTGCGTCTTGAAGTTCTCTTGCTTCTTCATTGAGTGCTTTCGCAAATTCCCACGCCAATTTTTCCCGGCTTTTATAATGGTCGTCGTACAAGGTATCTACCATTGTCAACGGGCCTGGCAATGCCCATTTTATAGGCTTATTAGTCTGTTTACGTAAAAATTTAGCATCTTCAACAAAAACTGCTTTTTGACGTGCAACCTCACCTACTACCACTGGAACACTCGCGTCATAACGGTTACGGATTTTTACTGTTTTACGGTTTTCAAAATCTACACCGCTTAAATGCTCGATAAAAGTCGTTACAAAATGCTGGCGTGTTTGCTCGCCGTCACAAATGATATCCAGATCTGCCAATTGCTGCTCCTGCAGAGAAATGCGTAAAGCATCTTGTTTCCCTTCAAGCAGCTGATCGCCTTCTAATTTCCATGGTGACCAAAGTTTTTCGGGTGGTGCTAGCCAGGCAGGTTTTGGTAAACTTCCAACAATAGAGGTAGGTAATAATAATTTCTTCATAATAATATAATTTTAATGCGTTGTAATCAATTAAAGGGTAAAATTAGCAGACCATTGTTCCAGGAGACTTTTGTAAGGCTTAATGAAATGCTCTTCTGCATATTTACCCTGTTCAACAGCCAATTGGCTGCGCTCTTCGCGGTCATAATCCACGCGAGTCAATGAATAATCTTCGTGTTTAAGACTAGGTTGATAGATTTCCCCGGCCACTGAATTTGCATTGTAAATTTCAGGGCGATAAATCTTCTGGAAAGTCTCCATCGTGCTGATTGAGCTGATTAATCCAAGATCAGTATAATCAGCAAGCAGATCTCCTGAATGATAAAAAGCCATTGGTGCAACACTATTCAAAGGCATGAAAAAACGAACCTTCAAGCCCATTTTAGAGAAATATTCATCCGTAATAGAATACTGATCCTGCAAATATTCAAAACCCAGAACCGGATGCTGATACTCAGTCCGAGTATAAGTTTTGTTGCTCGATACACTTAGACAAATAATCGGTGACATCTTAAAGTGCTCTTTATAAGTGGCTGAACCCACAAAGCACTTATAAAGTTTTCCGTGCAAATCACCAAAATTTTCAGGAATACAAAAATTAGGTTTATTTCTATTGTGCTCGATCAATAAAATACTGAAATCATAATCACGAACATAAGACGAAAAATTATTTCCGGCAATACCTTCGATACGCTGACTAGTCTTGCGGTCAAAAATATTCGTTTTTAAAACTTCAATCAACGGCAGATTGCTACTACCATTCTTATCATCAATACGCATCGTTACTGTAATGATTTCAAGTTCTACAAGGTAACGATCCGCTTTTGGATTATCCAGATGAGCCAATGCATTGAATCGATTGTTAATCATATTTAATGCATTACGTAAGTTTTGTTGGCGATTACCTCCTCTAGCCAGGTTTGCAAAATTGGTTGTCAACCGCGTTTCACTTGAGGGGTGATAATTTTCATCTAAACAAGTGCTCTTTAGTGTGAATGCAAAACCATTCCTGATTGTATTCTGGGTGTTTTCAATATCCTGCTTTTCGTTTATTCCCCTATCTTCTTGTATGTTTGCTTTCATCTGATGATACTATTTAGTTTTTTTACCCTGCAAATTTGAAAATAAAAGATTAAATATTTTTATTTATATACAAAATCAGTTAATCATTCTTTTTACATGTGTTTTTAAAGATTATTAATCTTTAAAGATGTATAATAATGAAAAGAAACAGATAATTATTCTTTAGCGACCTAAGATGAGTGATTTGGAGTTTCCCAGAGCGCTTCAAAAACTCGAAAAAGAAAACAATATCATTTATATTTGCCAAAAATTAAGATAGATATAGCAATGAATTTGATAGAAATTTTAAAATGGCGCTACGCCACAAAAGCTTACAATAACATTAAAGTAACAGAAGAAAAGGTCGATCAGATCTTAGAGGCTATAAATCTTTCAGCATCTTCTTGTGGTCTGCAATCTTACCGTGTCTTTGTTGTAAGCAATCCGGAAATCCAAAAAAAATTAGGTGCTGATTCGTATAATGGACAGATTCACTCTTGCTCTCATTTGCTGGTTTTTGCCGCATTCACTGACATTTCTTCGACTTACATTGACAATTACATAGCGATGACAGAAAAGCAAAGAGGTCTTGATGCTGGTGCCTTATCAGGATTTAGAAATGGATTGCATTCCTATTTTAGCGATATCAACGAAGAGCAAAAAGCACTTTGGGCTGCCAAACAGGCTTATATTGCACTAGGAACGGCACTTATTGCTGCAGCAGAATTGAAAGTGGATGCCACTCCTATCGAAGGATTTAATGCTTCTATTATCGATGCCGTTTTGGGTTTGAAAGAGAAAGGGCTGCATTCCACAGTTATACTTGCATTAGGATACCGTGATTTGGAAAAAGACTACATGGCAACTATGAAAAAAGTTCGCTTGCCTATAAATGAAATGATAACGAAAGTTTATTAATGTTGTAAGGTGACAAAATCATGGCGCAATGTTTTTTTAACTATTAAAAATTCAACAAAATAAAGACCTAAGAAGTTTAGGTTCGAATATATTAAACATCTGAAAATATAAAATTTCCTCTTATATAATTAAATTTTATATAGTTAAGTTTATAAGCGGGCTATTAATGCTAAATAAATATAGAATACATTTGTTAACAATAAGATCTTAAATAAAGTTACTATTCTTGAATTTCGCAAAAAATGTTATACTCAAAATACAAACTTATTTCATTTTTGACCAGCATTTTTATCTGCTGTATCATCTTTAATGGTAAAGCACAGGTAAAACCTTTTTACACTGTCATGCCTTTTGAGGAAGAAATTTATTTTACAAAAACAGTCTTTCCTTTCAATTCCTCTTTTATGAAGAACCATAAGGTAAAAAGTATTGTTCTAAAAAATAATGATGAAAATGGGATAAATTATATTTACAATTTTAACCCGGATGGCCAAGTCGTGAGTATAACTAACATACGACACAATAAAGAGAAAAGAGACACAACTTTCTATATAAGAAATTACTACAATCCAAAAGGGCTGATTGATAAAAAAGCAAGCATTGATTATAATAATGGCATCGTAAAGATCAGTTCTTACCAATACGATGAAAAAAACAGAATTGATAAAATCCGATTCTTTTCATTGAATTCCGAAATGCCTAATAGACTACAAAATAGCGGTTGGTTAGGAGAATCATACCCGGGTGTAGATAAAATAGTAACACTTGGTACTTTACCAAATGAAAACCTTCTAAATAAAATGATCGAAGAAAACTCTTTTTCTTCATGGCACTATCGCTATTATAACGAAAATAGATTTGAAGTAGAAGAGTGCACGGAATATTATGATTTTTTAAAGAAGAATGACAATCAAGAGACTTGTAATCAGAAAAAAACGTATTATTATCTAGACGGAATCCCTGTTGCTTTGTTTCTACATAATGGCTGTGTCGATAAGACCACTCCATCTAAACTATACCAATTTAAAGAAGGATTTCTTTCAGCTCTGGCTGATGCTCCAAACAGCATTGAACCCCAAAGCGAAAAATACACTTATAATAAGAATAAAAATCTGGTACTGATGGAGGATATATGGAGTGCGCAAAAAGTAAGCGAATTGGTGATGACTTATGATAAAAAAGGCTTTCTCACAACAATACAAAGAAAATCAGACACAGCTAAGATGAGTCATTACTTTGAGGATCGAATTCTAAACATAACCTACAGCTTTTACTAATTGTCGAAATTAGATCTATCTTTCTTAAATTCGCTTCAACAACTGTAATGTTTAATTTCTAACTCCTAACAAAAAATGGATTTTCAGAATAATGAATTTTCAAAAATAGAGTCATTAGAATCAAAGAAAACAACTTTTATAGTAAAGTTTTTAGGGGCAATTATTTTTATAGGTACCGTTTTAGGAATAATTAACTTAGAAATAATTATTATCGAATCTAAACTATCTGTTGAATTTAAAATTTGTTCTGCAGTACTATCCGTAATTCTTTTATCTTTTTTGGTGTATTTTGTAGTAAAGGATATGATTATTCACCAAAAAAACAAAATCACAAAAGTAATAGTGGATCAAAATGGTTTGCACCATTATAAAGATGAAATAATTCTTGAATCCCTAACTTTTGAGTCTTTATGTCCAACTCCCGATCTGAAAAATTATGATATCGTTTTATCGGTGGGAGAAGATGCAGCTCATGATATTTGTTTGTATTACTTCGATAACTCCAGAAACGCAATAATGTATAAAGCCATTACATTCAACACTCCGTTTTCAATACGCAATGCAAAAGAACTAAAAAGACATTTCATAAAGGGCGTTTTAAAGTTCCGATCTGATTTGAAAGTTTCACCAAAGGTGCTGGATTTTTTAAATTTAAACGATTTACAAAATTAAAAATATCTAAAATTGTCTCGATCTGAATTTATCTTACGGGATTCAACAAGCCTCCCAATGTTAATTTGTTATGTAAGTCGTTATGTTTTAAACTCATAAATTTAAAATACTTCCTTCTTAAAAGAATCTTTTCCTATTTGTAAAATAAACTCTTCTGTATAAATATACCCAGAATTATCCTAAATGCTCTTTAGAGTATACTATTATAACAAAAAAATCCATCATCTCTACAAATTAATCTAAAGATGATGAACTCTTGAATATTATTTTTATTGCACTCCTCCGCCTAAGGCGCGGTATAAATTTATTGCTGCATCTAGCTTTTCTAATTTTATAGTCACAACATCAAGTTCGTTTTGTAAAGAACTATTTTGCGCTACAATTACTTCAAGATAACTTGCCATTCCGCTTTTGTATAAAAGACCTGCATCTGCAGTTGCTTTTTCTAACGAAGCTGATTTTTCTGTTACAAGTGTAATACGCTCATCTGCATATTTTAGTTTTGACAAAGCATCATTTACTTCACCAACCGCAGTTATGTAAGATTGTTTAAATTGAATCGCTGCTTTTTCTTGTTCCAAAAGTGCAACCTGATAGGCTGTTCTTAACTCTTTCTTTCTAAATATAGGCTGCACTAAATTTGCTGCAATCGATTTGGTTACAGATCCCGGAAAATTAAACCAGGTATCAAACTCAAATGAATTTACACCAATCGACGGACTCAAACTTAATGTTGGGTACATCGTAGCTTTTGCTAATCCAGTTTTTGCATAAGCCGACATTACAGCATATTCACTTGCTTTAATATCTGGTCTTCTGCTTAAAAGTGAAGCTGGAATTCCTGCCGGAACCTCAACCTCAAATTCTGATGCATTTAAGTTTCCTGCACGTGCTACAGTATTTGGATATTCTCCGCATAAAATCTGTAATGCATTTTCCTGAACTGCAATATTCGCTTTTGCTAAAGGAACCAATAATTCGGCTGTTTTTTTCTGAGCTTCACTTTGGTTTACTGCCAGAGAACTTATTGATCCTGCAGTGTATTGCAACTTCATCATGTTTAAAGTGCTACTGCTCAATTCTATATTTTTCTGAGCAATTTTAAGCTGTTCGTCTAATCCTAAAAGGTTATAATAAGCTTGCGCTACCTGAACAATTATTCTGGTTTTTAATGCCGAAAGATTTTCTTTCTGAGCAAAATAAGTGGCTTTTGCGTCTCTTTTTTGCATTGCTGCTTTTCCCCAAATATCAACTTCCCAGGACATACGAAGATTGGCGCTGTAATCATCCAAATAATCTTTACTCGTAAATTGGGCACTTAAGGAACCATTCAGCGAATTTTTAGACTGATAAGCTCTACTTGCTCCTGCATCAAAATCAAGTGTAGGAAGCAATGCTAATTTTGCCTGCCTATAATTCAAATCCAGCTGTTCCATGCTTTTCATTGCGATAAGCACCTCGTTATTTTTAACGAGGGCTTTTTCAATTAAATCAACCAGTAATGGATCTTTGTAATAACTTTTCCACGGAAGTAAAACCGTATCACCCGTTACAGCAATTTCTTCGCGGTATTTATCAGGTGAATTTAATGCTGCACGGGAATATTTTTTTCCTACCACACATGACGTCAAAATCAAGCCGGTAAACAAAGTAATTCCTATTTTATATAGTATTTTCATTATTATTCTTTTATAGATTGAACTATGGTTTTCTTGCCCGAAACTTTTTCCTGTAAATATTGAAATACAATGAAGAGCAACGGAATCACAAAAACTCCCAAAATAACTCCGCTCAACATCCCGATTGAAGCGCTCACACTTATCGATCTGTTTCCTACTGCTGTTCCTCCAGAAGCAAACATCAACGGAATCATACCTACAATAAAAGCAAGCGAAGTCATGATAATTGGTCGCAACCTTGACCTTGCACCTTCAATTGCCGCTTCAACAATACTTAAACCTGATATACGCCTTTGAAGTGCAAACTCTACAATTAAAATGGCATTTTTCGCGAGAAGTCCCACTAGCATAATGAGTCCGACCTGAACGTAAATATTGTTATCCAAACCAACAGCTTTTACTCCGGCGAAAGCGCCTAAAATTCCTGTTGGAATCGAAAGTAAAACCGCCAACGGTAGTAAATAACTTTCATACTGTGCTGCCAATAAAAAGAATACAAACAACAGACATAATCCGAAAATGGCAATCGTTTGGTTTCCTCCAGCTTTTTCTTCCAAACTTAAACCTGTCCATTCGTAACTGTAATCAGCTGGAAGTTTATCTAAAACCTTTTCTAAATTCCCCATAATCTGACCGTTACTGTAACCCGGCAATGCCATTGCTGTAATATTTACCGAATTGTAAAGGTTGTAACGGTCTACCGATTCCGGTCCGTACACTTTATGGAATTTTACGATTGATTTTACAGGAACCATCTGCATCTGTGCATTTCTAACGAAAATTTCGTTAAATGCATCCTCATCCATTCTGAAAATTCCATCGGCTTTTACATTAACTCTGTAAAACTTACCAAATCGGGTAAAATCTGACGATTGATCTCCGGCAAAATATGTCTGAATATTTCCTAGCAGTTCTTTTATGTTCACTCCCATTTGACGTGCTTTGTCCTCATCAACTTCCAATTCCAGCTGTGGATAATCGGCTCTAAAAGTCGTATACGCATATTGAACTCCGGGTTGCTGCATAATTTGTGCGATCACTTTATCTGACATTGCTTTTAAAACTTCCGGACTTCTTGCCATTCTGTCCTGCAATACAATTTCGGCACCACTTGTTACACCAAATCCTTCTACAGGTGGCATTCTAAACACCATAACCGAACCTTCTTTGATTGTGGATAATTTGGCTGCAACACTATTCAAAATTTCATCAATATCTTTAACTTCACCTCTTTCTTTTTTAGGCTTTAATTTAATAAAACCTAATCCGTATGCGGTACTGGAACTGTTACTCAAAATATTAAATCCGGTAATACTGGTGTTAACATCAATCGCTTTTTCTGATTCTAATATTTTCTCCATTCTCTGAACTACTTCAGTCGTACGATCTAGCGCTGTTCCCGGTGGCATAGATAAGCTGTACACCATAAAACCATCATCTTCAAGCGGAACGAAACTTTTTGGCGTTGACATCATCATATAAACTGCAAGAGCTGTTATACCGGTAATTAATCCTGCTGCAATCCATTTTCTTCCCACAAGGAAGCGAACACCTTTGATATATCTTCCGGTAAAATTGTTGAAACCCGTATTGAAACCCACAAAAAAACGGTCTTTAAAACTGGTTTTATGTTCGTGATTTCCGTGTTTGTCACCATGATTTTTTAATAAAAGCGCACATAAAGCAGGAGTTAACGTCAAGGCATTTACAGCCGAAATAATAATCGCAATTGCCAAAGTATAAGCAAATTGTTTATAGAAAATCCCTGAAGATCCTGTCATAAAACCAATTGGAATAAATACAGCCGACATGACTAAAGTAATAGAAACTACCGCTCCGGTAATTTCTGCCATTGCACTATGAGTCGCTTCTTTGGCCGAAATACCGGCGTCTTCTTCCATTTTACTGTGAACGGCTTCGACTACAACAATAGCATCATCCACTACAATTCCGATGGCCAAAACCAAGGCAAAAAGTGTTAGAATGTTGATGGTAAATCCGAAAACCAACAGAAAGAAAAAGGTTCCTACAATCGCTACTGGCACCGCAATAGCTGGAATTATCGTGGAGCGAATGTCCTGAAGGAATATAAATACGACAATAAATACCAGAATAAAAGCTTCTAACAAAGTCGATTTTACCTGTCCTGTCGCTTCGTCCAAACGTTCTTTGGTACTCATTACGTTCACGTATTTAATTCCGGGAGGAAAAGACTTCGATAATCGCTCTACTTCTTTATTAATCCCGATTTCAATATCGTTTGCATTAGAACCCGAAGTCTGTAAAATTGCCATTGTAACCGCATTTTTACTGTTCGATTTATTGTCCCCGCTATAAGAGATCGAACCAAATTCTACTCTTGCCACATCTTTAAGACGCAACAAATTATTACCGTCATTTTTAACCACAATATTTTCATATTGTTCCGGTTTGTTTTTCTTTCCTTTATATCGAATTACATATTCTAAAGCCGCTTTTGATTCTTCTCCAAGTTTCCCCGGAGCCGATTCTAAACTTTGATCTGCAATTGCCTGCGTAACATCAGATGGAACCAAACCTGCATTTGCCATTTTTCTTGGGTCAAGCCAAATTCTCATAGAGTAATCTTTCTGACCAAAAATCTGAACCTGACCTACGCCAGGAACACGTTTCATTTGCGGAACCAAATTGATATTAGCATAATTCTGAAGAAAAAGCTCATCGTACTTGTTATTATCATCTGTATACAAGTTGAAAATAACAATCATACTGTTTTGCTGTTTCGATGTTGTAAGTCCCATTCTGATTACTTCTTGCGGAAGTTTTGGAGTCGCTTGCTGCACTCTGTTTTGAACGTTTACCGCAGCCTGATCCGGATCTACCCCTTGTTTGAAAATAACGCTGATCGAAAAAGATCCGTCATTACTTGCAGAAGATTTAATGTACTGCATATTCTCAACACCATTAATCTGTTCTTCTAACGGAGTTACTACGGAACGGATTACTGTTTCACTATTTCCTCCCGGATACGAGCCACTAACCATTACCGTTGGCGGCGAAATATCAGGAAATCTGGTAACCGATAATCTGGTAAGACCAATAATACCCAAGATCACCAGAACAATGGAAATTACTGTGGCCAATACCGGCCTGTCTATTATTTTTTTTAACATGGAAAATGTTATTTATATTAAAAACTAAAAATTATTTTTACTAAGAGCCTTTACGATAATAGCATTTAGCATTACTTGATTATCGCTCTTACTTCGATACCATCACTTAGCACATCGATAGAATTTAATGCAATCTTATCACCGCTTTTTACACCGTTTTTTACAAAATAATTTGTACCGGAACTTCCGGCAACTTCAATTGGAGTCATGGCTATTTTATTGCCTTTACCTAAAACAAAAACAAAAAACTTATCCTGAATATCTTTTACACTTGCCATTGGTACCGTTACAACAGAAGACAAACTGCTGTTTAAAATAATTCTTGCTGAACCTCCTGCACGCAAAAGTTTTTTAGGATTTGGAAAAATCGCTTTTAAGGCAATTGTTCCGGTAGTTCTGTCAATGTTTCCGCTGGCGATTTCTAATGTTCCTTTTTGATCGTATGCACTATCATCGGCCATAATAAGGCTTACTGTTTTCTTTGATTTTGAATCTTTGGAGAAAGTCAGATAATCAGATTCGCTCATCGAGAAGTAAACAAAAACTGTATTAATGTCTGATAAAATAGTTAACGGAACAGTATCTGATGGCGTAACCAAGTTTCCAACACGATTTGGAATACGGCTGATATAACCGCTTACCGGAGCTTTTATCAAAGAGAAATCAGCGTTTAATTGTGAAGACCCTAAAGCTGCTTTTGCTTGTGCTGCCTGTGCCTGTGCTGCATCGTAATTTGCCTGTGCTGTTTTTAACTGCATGTCCGAATATACTTTTGCATCTACGAGAGGTTTCACTTTTTCAATTTCAAGTTTAGCATTCGCTAAGTTTGCCAAAGCACTTTTGTATGCTGCACGACTGCTGTTAACCTGCTCTGCGTAAACATCTCCTTTAATTTTAAAAAGTGACTGTCCTTTGTTTACATAATCACCTTCTTTTACATAAATTGCTTCAAGGTATCCTGAAACCTGAGCTTTAATATCAACATTTACAGTACCTTCTACAGTTCCGGGGTATTTTTTCGCCACTTCACCTGTAACAGATTTTGCCTGAAAAAAATCTACTTCCGGTTTTGGAACCGCCATTGCATCTGCTTCAGATCCGCTTTTACCGCATGAAGAAAAACCGATGATAATCAATAAGACTACAACCTTATTGAATGTTTTATAATTTTGAAAAAATTGTTTTGTCATTTTATTTCACTTTAATGAATACATAGAATTTGACCGCAAAAGAACAGCACAAAATGACCTTTAAACAGAAGAAAGTTACCCAAACGGAATTTTTCGATACTGAAACGAATGAGAATGATAATGCCAAAGACACAATGGCACGAAGTTTAAATTTTTTGAATAGCCTCCAGTTTTAACTGGAGGTATTGATAGGATGGAAAAGACTTTAGTCAAACTCATCTTTTGGCTAAAGCCCTTGATAATGAATTTATTTTACCTCCAGTTAAAACTGGAGGCAACTAAAAAATATGATTTTACTTAGAACCTTAGCAACTTAGTATCTCAGGACCTTTACTAGCGATCCATCCATTGTTTAAATACAGGCGCTTTTTCTCTGCTTATGATTACCTCACGTTCAGGATCTAACCTGAGCTGTATTTTTAGCTTTGCATTAAAATAGTTTGAGATCGACTTTATGCTTTCCACCCGAATGAAAAACTGTCTGTTGGCACGAAAAAAAACATCCGGATCAAGTTCCTGCTCTAATTCTTCCATAGTCTGAGTTACGGGAATGGCCGTGCCGTCTTTAAGCACTAAATTACTGGTCTTAAATTCCGAATATATAAAATCAATATCGGCAACATCTACACTTTTATAACCGTCGCGATAGGTTACTAAAAAACGCAATCTAAAAGAGGGTTTATTCATAAAACCTTTTAGAATTCCGGCAATATCTGTGGTACTATTTTCAACTTTAGAAACGGACTTAAACTTTTTTAAAGCAAATTCAAGTTCGTTTTTTTCAATTGGCTTCATCAGGTAATCAATACTGTTTACCTTAAAAGCTTTTATGGCATATTCGTCATAAGCTGTTGTAAAGATGACGGGAGAAGTAATTTCGACTTCATCAAAAATAGAGAAACTCAATCCGTCTGCCAGACGAATATCCATCGTGATTAAATCGGGCGCAGGGTTTGAATTCAGCCATTTAACTGAATCTGCAACGGTATCAATAATGGCCAGAATCTCACATTGAGGTTCCAGTTCTTCCAACAGTCTTTTCAAACGGCTGGCGTTGATACTTTCATCTTCTACAATTAAAATTTTCATACTATTTTGAAATTAAAGGCAAACGTACACAATAAGCCCCATTTGACTCCGAGAAAACGGGCATTCTATCGTGCAGAATTTTATATCGAAACTCAATATTTTTATGCCCGATTCCTGTTGAAACCAAACTCTTTCCGGCTGTTGGCTGTAGATTATTTCTAACCACAAGATCACCAAGATCAGAATAAATAGAAATCGTAAGGGGATTTGACACTGTCGCCATATTATGTTTTACGGCATTTTCGACTAATAATTGTAATGTTAATGGTGGTAAATGACGATCTAAACAAGTCATATCAATTTGAAGTTTCAAATCAACCTTTTCACCAAGTCGTTTCTTTAAAAGATAAAAATAAGCATTCAAAAATTCAATCTCTTCTTTTACTGTTATGGTATCTTTATTTAGGTTTGAAATCATATAACGATACACCTTTGTAATGTTCTCCAAAAATGATGCAGCGGCTTTTGGATCTTCATGAATTAGCTCGGTCAGAGCGCTGAAATTATTAAAGATAAAATGCGGATCAAGCTGTAATTTTAAGGACTCTAATTCATATTTTGCAGCAGCTTCCTGAAGTTCAGAAGCTTTTACTTTCAGTTCTGCCGCTTCTTCAGAAGTAACACGCCAGCGGTTCAGCAAAAATATACTCGTATGTATAAAACTTATAAAAAGGGATAATATCGCAGCCATTAAATTGGACTGCCAGATTTGAACAAGTTCACTTTCTTTTATTGGTGTCCAGGAATATAAATATTCCCACAGATACGAAAAAAAGTAGTTTAAAAGAATGTTACCTAAAATAATGCATACAAACTGTGCAAAAGCTCTGAAAATTGGTTTTTGCTCCCAACTGATCCAATAGTTTAGACTACGCCCAACAAAAAGACTTAACTCTGTAAGTACAGCACAATATACAAGGATTATAAATATATCAAGCGTCCAATCTATTACTAATAAAGTATTATGCTCAAAATCCTGATAGGGATTCAGGAAATAATAAGAGGATAAATAAATCAGAAAAACCACCGGTATAACAATAACTCTATAATATTTATAGAAAAAATTCTTTCCGGATAGTTTATTTTGAATACTTGAATTCATTAACTAATAATTGGTTAAATATTAAATTTATGCATTTTAATTGAGACAAAGATAAAAATTGACAATGCCTATTACACTTCTAAAATCTTTTTCTTCCTGACAGATGATCTTAGTTTATTGTTTTCTAATAATTTGGAAAAGACAATAGCGGAATATCCAGACCTGCCGCCATAATTCTGGTTTTACTTTTATGAACCAAAGAATCCCAAAAACCATATTTTTGAGGTACCATTACTAAAATATCGGCATCATAATTTTTGATTTCTTTCTCTATTTCATTAATTACGGCATTTGATTTTACGCTTTTATACATGTATTTCACTTGCTCAAATTCTTTCTCTAATGTAGAAGTCAGCAATATTTTATCTTGTTCTTCTTTTAAATTATTCAGTTTTTCTTCTACGCTAAAGAACTCAATTTCTGCTTCTAATTTGCCAACAATATGCCTTATCCAGCTAAATCTTTTAATTGATGATAAACTGAAAGAATCAGAAGCGTAAAGTATTTTTTTGATATTATGGAAACGGGCTTTTAAAGGCACAGCCAAAACAGGAATATTCAAATTTTTTATTACAGCTGTAGTTGAATTTCCCATTAATTCCTGTTCAAAAGAACGCTCTGCCATTCCCATTACCACAAGACTTGCCGCTGTACTGCCAATAAGATAAGAAAGTTCATCTTCTAAAAAAGAATAAGTGCATACAGAACTTACTTCTATATTGTATAAATCAGCTGTTTCTACGCTCAGTGTCTCAAGCCTTAGAGTGGCTTTTTCAATTTGTTTCTGCAAGCCTTCAGCTGAAATAAGAGAATTGGCGCTGTGAAAACTTAATGAAAAAGAGTTAAACAGAATCAGCTTAGCCCCTGCTGTTTTTGCAATTCCAGCTGCATAAGTAACAGCATTATTCGATATATCAGAAAAATTTGTGGCAGCAATTATAGTAAGTGGTGAACTCATATATAGATCAATTAAACAATTATTAGGGTAAAATTGTTTAATTATGGCTTTCAACATATTTTTAAGTTACTGAAGAATCATATTTTTAACCTCAACCGTAATTTTTACATTCTGAAATATTGAAGCTAGAACATTTTATTTTATTGATTTTTTTTAACTCTGTTCATTTCACTTAAATCTAATTTAATACGAGCTTACAAATATTTTTTTACATTCCAAAAAATTGTGGTTTTACGATTAATCCTACAATATAAGAGATAACTTCTTTACCGCAAAAACTTTATGTATTCATTTAAACAAGTTATGCCGAAAATTACCTAAAAAAAGTTCAAAAAATTGGCGTTCTAAGTTTCGTGGAAAAATCATGGCAGATGGTATTTTTTAAAAGAGCAAACCAACAAAACAAGCATCTAAAATACTCCGGTTCGAAACTTTACCACAGTAAGATTAATTTTTTAATTTATCCTCAATCATCTTTTTATTGACATCTTAAGTAGATCTTCACCTGTTTTATTGACATCTTAAATGCCTTCTTTGTTATTTTCAGTGGGCTGTCAATTACTTTGTCCGACTGATTTGAATTTTCATTCAAATAACCGTAAGTTTTCATTTAAAATACAGTAAATTTTTACAAAAATAAAAAGTTACATTTAAATTTCAATTAGCTTTAATTAAAACGTACAACAATATTTTAGAAATCTTCCCTCTCTAGTTATCAAAAAATGAAGCAAATACATTAGATGACAGTACGAACGAAATAAGAAAAACTATAAAAATCATAAAAAAAGAAGTATTTTTTTACAAACAAGCTAATAATAATTCGATATTTAAAGGTTTTGTAAAAAAATCATTATAAAATTAATTCTAATACTTAAAATTTAGAAGAAATTAACTACTTTTACTACACTATACCACATTAACGAATAATACCGTAAAGGTTTTTATTATAGTTTACACAATTTCCAAATCTCATTTCAATCTCATCGACGTATGAAAAATTTAACCATTTTAGGAGTAACGCCTTTTGAAAAGCCTGACGTCAACCTGATGTCTAAACTATTTCAGGCTGGAGCATTCCCCGTATTAAGTTTGGGACATGATATAGTAATCGCTCAAGAAACATTAAAACAACTTGACAAGATCAATATACCTTCCTATGGTATACATCTCACAAATGATAAACTAACATCTCTTCAACTGTCCGAACAGGTAAATTTTATTATTCTTCCATTTGGGATCTCAGTAAACACCTATCCTAACTTATCACGAATTTATCAGGTAAGTAGCCTTGAGCAAGCCAGAGAAGCCGAACAACTGGGAGCAATTGGAATTATTGTGAAAGGAAACGAAGCTGGAGGATTAGTTGGTTATGAATCCACATTTGTTTTATTTCAACGTGTTATAGAAGAAATCAACACTATACCTGTATGGGTACAAGGAGGAATAGGCCTTCATACGGCCGCTGCTGCAAAAGCACTTGGAGCAAAAGGCATTGTATTAGATAGTCAATTGGCACTATATTCAGAAAGTAGCATTCCCCAAGACCTCAAAAATCTATGTTCAAAATTAAATGGTACAGAAACCAAGATCATCGCGCACCATCGTGTATTGGTTAGACCCAATTCACCTGTTTTATCTGAAAATGCTTCCATCGAAGAGTTAGAAAAATATTTTAATGACCTTGATCCCAACAAAAGTTACATTCCTATGGGGCAAGACATTGCTTTAGCAACAGATCTCTATGAAAATTTCACAACGTTAAAAAAATTGATTTTTGGATTTAAAGAAGCCATGTATGGTCATCTGAAACAAGCAAAAGCATCTCAAATTATTGACCAAAACAATCCATTAGCAAAACAACTTGGCCTACGCTATCCTATCGCACAAGGACCAATGACCCGCGTAAGTGATGTTCCGGCATTTGCCAATGCTGTTGCAGAAACAGGAGCCTTACCTTTTATAGCCCTTTCTTTACTCAAAGGGGAACAAGCAAGAGCCTTAGTCATCGAAACTCAAAAATTGGCCGGCGATAAAACTTGGGGTGTAGGTATATTAGGTTTTGCACCACAGGAATTGCGAGAAGAACAAACTACCTATATTCTTGAAGCCAAACCTCCAGTAGTACTGATCGCAGGAGGTCGGCCTGCACAAGCTAAAGTATTTGAAAAAGCCGGTATAACAACATTTTTACATGTCCCTTCACCTGCGTTATTAGATATTTTCCTAAAAGAAGGTGCCAAAAATTTCATATTTGAAGGCAGGGAGTGTGGTGGACATGTTGGTCCACTTTCCAGTACAGTACTTTGGGAAAAACAAATCGAACGTATCCTAAAAGAAGATCATCCGGAAAATATAAGTGTCTTTTTTGCCGGTGGAATTCATAATGCTTTTTCCACAGCCTTTGTATCTATCATGGCCGCTCCGCTCGCTGCCCGCGGTGTAAAGGTCGGTGTATTGATGGGAACGGCCTATTTGTATACACAGGAAGCTGTGAGCACTGGTGCTATTCAGCAAGAGTTCCAGCAACAAGCGATGCAAGCCAGAGACACCGTTCTGCTGGAAACTGCACCTGGTCACGAAACACGTTGCTTAAATACCACATTCGCCTTACATTTCGACAGTGAGAAGAAAAAGTTACTAGCCCTTGGAACGGACAAAAAGCAAATTTGGGAACAACTTGAAAAACTGAATGTAGGACGTCTCAGGATTGCTGCAAAAGGCATTGACCGTCAAGGCGACGCCCTCATTACTATACCTAAAAACCAACAACTTGATTTAGGCATGTATATGATTGGGCAGGTAGCCACCATGCACAATCAGGTGATTACACTTGAATCACTCCATCATAATGTTGCTATCGAAAATCAAAAATATATTCAACAGGCAGCACTGCCGGAAAAACCTTCATCAACCGAAAAAGCCCTGGATATAGCTATCATAGGTATGGAATGCGTGTTCCCAGATGCCAAAAATTTAGCAGAATACTGGCGTAATATCATTCTTGGAAAAGACTGCGTCACCGAAGTACCGGGTGAGCGATGGAATAAAGAGATTTATTATCAGCCTGATTCCAATGCTTCAGATGTATCCCATTCAAAATGGGGTGGTTTTATCCCAAAAATAGATTTTGATCCCTTAGAATTTGGTATTCCGCCACAATCACTTGCGGCGATAGAGCCAACTCAGCTTTTAACCTTACTCGTTGCCAAACGTGCAATGGAAGATGCCGGTTATGGTGAAAAACAAATCAACAGAGAAAATATATCGGTTATCATCGGTGCTGAAGGCGGAAATGATCTTGCCAACAGTTACAGTTTCAGAGGCTATTATAAACAAGTTTTTGGAGAGCTTCATGAAGAAGTCGAAAAAGCATTTCCGCACACCACCGAGGATTCGTTCCCGGGTATATTAGCCAATGTTATTGCCGGAAGAATCACAAACCGCCTGGATTTGGGTGGAAGAAATTTTACTGTAGACGCAGCCTGTGCCTCATCGATGGCGGCCATTGATCTGGCTTGTCAGGAACTGATACTGGGCAAATCGGATATGGTACTTACCGGAGGAGTCGATTTACACAACGGTATTAACGATTATCTGATGTTTTCCAGCACACATGCCCTCTCCCGCAAAGGACGCTGCGCAACATTTGACAGCACTGCTGACGGTATCGCTCTTGGCGAAGGGGTTGCTATTTTGGTCTTAAAACGATATGAAGATGCCCTACGCGACGGTGATCGTATTTATTCTGTTATTAAAGGTGTTGGAGGATCCAGCGATGGTAAAGCTCTTGGTTTGACAGCACCCCGAAAAATCGGTCAGGTACGTGCATTAGAACGTGCCTATGATCAGGCGGGTATCAGTGCAGCAGCAGTTGGTTTAGTGGAAGCTCATGGCACCGGAACGGTAGTTGGAGACAAAACAGAACTTAGTGCGCTCACCAATTTATTTAGCAGATCCGGAGCCTTACCCGCTCAAACACATCTCGGATCTGTAAAAACTCAAATTGGGCACACCAAATGTGCTGCAGGTTTAGCCGGACTTATCAAAGCCTCTATGGCGGTATACCATGGCGTAAAACCTCCTACGCTTCATCTCCAACAGCCCAATGCCTATTACAATGTGCATACAAGTCCTTTTGCTTTTCATTCCATAACAGGATTATGGTCTGAAGAAAAACGGTATGCCGGTATTAGTGCCTTCGGCTTTGGCGGTACCAATTTTCATATGGTAATCGAAAATCACCCGCAAAAAGAAGAGGCTGTCACACTACAATCCTGGTCGTCTGAGCTATTCGTTTTCCGTGGGGACAATTATGAGCAGGCCAAAATTCAATTGGAACAGGTAAAAACGCTATTGGAAATCAATGATAGCTTATCCTTAAAAGACATTGCCTACAGTTTAGTCGCCGGTTCTGAAAAACCGATACAACTAAGTATTGTTGCCGATACAGCCGAAGATTTGATGATGAAAATCGAACTCTTGTTAACGGGCATTGAAAGTAAAGATATCTTTATTGTCAACAAACAAGCTGGTAAAACAGCATTTCTGTTCCCCGGTCAAGGCAGCCAAAACATTCATATGGCACAAGATCTGTTCGTTCTGTTTCCGGTTCTGCGCAAACTTATAGCACAATATCCTGATTTAGAAAAAGTTGTTTTTCCTGCAGCCACATTTGATACCGCGGCATTAAAAAAACAAAAAGAAACCATTAAGGATACGCGTCTGGCACAACCGCTTTTAGGTATTGTAGATCTTGCCCTAGCACAATTGTTACAGTCATTTGGCATCCAGCCTGATATGCTGGCAGGACATAGTTATGGAGAATTACCGGCATTGTGTTTCGCCGGTGTATTTGACGAACAACAGTTGGTTGAACTCAGCAGCAAACGTGCACAAAGCATTTTAGAGGCTGTTGAAGATGGTGATCCCGGAACTATGGTAGCCGTAAACATCGATGCAGATCGTCTGAAAGCGATTCTTGAACAGCATCCGGACTGCTATCCTGTCAATTATAATTCACCAACTCAATGTGTTGTTGCCGGAAGTACCGCGGCCATTGACAAATTTATAGAACATCTTAAAAACGAGCGTATCTCTTCCAAAAAACTAGAAGTTGCCTGCGCCTTTCACAGTCCTCTGGTAAGCAAATCCAAAGATTTGTATGCCAATGTTCTGAAAGAAATTCCTTTTCAGGAAATGCAAATTCCAGTTTGGTCAAACACTACCGCAAGCTTATACCCAAGCCCGGTATCTGATATCAAAGTACAATTGACCGATCACTTGGTTCAACCCGTACGTTTTGTTGACGAAATCCAGGCGATGTATGCCGATGGAGCGAGAATATTTATTGAAGTAGGTCCCGGAAAAGTATTGACCGGATTAACAAAATCCTGCCTCAACCAGGATGCAATAACCCTACATGTCGAGGACAATAACCGTAACAGTCTCACCCATTTCCTTTGTATGCTTGCGCAATACCTTGGAACTGGCCGAACCCTTAATTTAAAAAAACTTTTTGAAGGCAGACACACGACTTTAATCCAGATCGATCAACCTGATCTTTATAAAAAAAGTTCAACGATTTGGCGTGTAAATGGACAAGCCGCTCATCCAACAACAGGTACATTACCTGCTCATGGTGCCTTACCTATAGTAACCCCAATTCAAATGAAAAACTCTACTATTATCCAAACACCACAGGCACAACCTGCTACAGAACACGTACTACAGGAATATTTAAACAGTATGAAAATGCTCATTCAGGCTCAACGTGATGTCATGCTTTCCTTTTTAGGACAACAGGAACACATTACCCCAATACCTGTTTATGCTGCAACAGCAAAAAACATTACAGCTGATCAATTGGTACCAACACTAATTACCAACGATAAACCAATTGCTACAGTAACCCTGTCAACACCTTCAACAGATATCAAATCCTTGCTGTTAAACGTAGTATGCGAAAAAACGGGCTATCCACATGAAATGTTAGGGATGGAAATGGATCTGGAAGCTGACCTCAGCATAGATTCTATTAAAAGAGTTGAAATCATCGGAACGCTCCGCAATGAGCTTGGCATACTCAACAGTGATCACGAAAATGAAGATATGGTAATGGAACAACTGGCAGCAATAAAGACTTTAAATGGACTCGTAACCTGGCTTACGGAATACACAGGAACTGTCACTTCCCCTGTCACAACGGTTGAATTATCACCCGAATTACCCGTAATCGCCCCTAAAGCCATACGTACACTTGCAGAATTGCAAACAACCATTTTAGATATTGTCAGCGAAAAGACCGGCTATCCAAAAGAGATGTTAGGACTGGATCTGGATCTTGAAGCAGATTTAAGTATAGATTCTATCAAACGAATGGAAATTATCAGTGAATTAAAAATCAAAATCGGATTTGGTGATGACAAGGAGCAAGCTGACGATCTTATGGAAAACTTAGCTGCCATAAAAACACTAAATGGTTTGGCAAACTGGATAACTGAAATGAGTACAACGGAACCCGTGCAAAGTTTACTAACACGCCTGCGATTTGATTTGATACCAACCGCTATTTCTGAAGCACAAAATACCGAAATACTTAAAGGAAAACGATTTGCAATAGCTCCGGACAATGGAACACAAACAGCAGCAATTAAAACGATACTTGAACAACACGGTGCAATTGCACAATTGGTTCATACTGATCAGGATCTGACGCTATTTGATGGACTGATTATTTTCGATATAGGCTCCGCTGCTGTCAAACATAGTATCATCGACCACGTTGGTTTAATTAAAAAGATGGATCTTGAGAAAGCGCAATGGATTTATTTGATCTCAGATATTCCAACACATGTTGAAGAATTAAAAGACACCCGTGCACTGCGTCATTATCAAGGTTATCCAGGCTTCTTCAAAAGTTTAGCCCGTGAGTTTGAACAAACCAACTGTAGACTAATCAGTCTTAATACCCCACAGGAAATAAATCAAATAGCACAAATTACATTACGTGAGATCCTAACAACAGACCAATCAGCTGAAGTCATTTACAAAAACGATCAAAGACATAAAGTCGACATTATACCTTCACCTTTATTAACAACTCTTGACCAGGCACATATCCAATTGGATCAAAAATCGGTTGTTTTAGTCCTCGGAGGAGGACAGGGTATTACTGCTGAACTGGTAAAACATATGTCGGCAACTTATCCGTGTACCTATATCCTTGTCGGCAGATCAACAGATCCAAGAGAAGTCAGCACGAATTCAAAAGAATTAGAGTTGATGAAATCGCGAGAAGAAATCAGAAGTTACCTCATCAAGACCGGTAATTTTACCACGCCACCCCAAATTGAAAAAGAGACATCACGAATTTTCAAAAACAATCAGATTCTGCGTACCATTCACGACATGGAACAATTGGGAAATAAAGTAGTCTATCAATCCTTAGATGTTTGTGATGAAGAAGGATTGGCTCAGCTTCTCCATGATATTTATGAACAATACGGCCAATTAGATGGTGTCATTCATGGTGCTGGTCTTTTGGAAGACAAACTTTTCAAGCAGAAAACAACCAGCTCTTTTGAACGTGTCTTTGACACTAAAGTAAAACCCTTACGTGTACTAGTGGAACAGTTACGTTCAGATTGCCAATTCGTAGTCCTATTTTCAAGCATTGCCTCCGTTTATGGCAACAAAGGACAAACCGATTACGCAGCCGCAAATAGTGTGTTGGATGATTATGCCAATGTATTAAACAAAAGGCTAAAAGGAAAAGTAATCTCGATCAATTGGGGACCATGGAAGGGTGCAGGAATGGTTTCCTCATCCTTAGAAAATGAATACGAACGTCGCGGAATTTCGCTGATCCCATTAGAAGAAGGAAAAGAGCTATTTCTTAACGAAATCAAGTATGGAACAGAAAGTCAGGTATTAATCATGTCAGGTAAAAATTGGTAAAAACCGCTGTATTCGTCTATTATGAAAAAAACAGATATTGCTATTATAGGTTTATCCTGCCTGTTTCCCGGAGCAAAAGATGCCGAGGCGTTCTGGCAGAATATCATCAATAAAGTCGACTCCACGCAAGTTGTTCCGGCAGAACGCATCGATCCTATTCACTTTAGCGATAGCAAGGAAGCTGTGGACCGCTTTTATTGTAATCGTGGCGGGTTTATACCTGATTATGAATTCGACCCTACAGCATTTGGTATCCTACCTCTTGCCGTTGAAGGCACTGAACCCGACCACCTGTTAACACTTGAACTCGTTCAAAAAGCATTAGAAGACGCAGGTGTATTCCGAAAAAAAGCTTCATTGGAACGAACCGGAATTGTCATCGGAAAAGGGAATTATACAGGTCCCGGAGCTACACGCGCCATTGAAATTGTACGTACTGGCGAACAGATTTCCTCCCTTTTACAAGAACTATTGCCGGAGGTATCTTCAGCAGATATTGAAAAAATAAAACAGGCATTTCAGGAACGTAAAGGACGGTTTTCTGCAGATACGGCCATGGGGTTAATCCCCAACCTTGTTGCCTCATTAGTCTCCAACCGATTCAATCTTGGAGGTGTTGCTTTCACCGTTGATGCGGCCTGTGCAAGCGCTCTGGTAGCCGTAGACCATGCCGTACAAGAGTTGCAGCGTGGCCGAAGCAATATGATGATTGCCGGAGGAGTTCATACAGGTCAAAATGCTGCATTTTGGAGCATATTCAGCCAATTAGGAGCATTATCTCAGCAACAGCAAATCAAACCCTTTAGCGAAGATGCGGACGGACTGCTCATTGGAGAAGGCTGTGGTTTCGTTGTCCTGAAGCGGCTGGAAGACGCCGTACGCGATCAGGATAAAATTTATGCGATCATCAAAGGTGTAGGCGTGAGCAGTGATGGCAATGGAACAAGCGTGATGAGCCCTTCTGTAAAAGGCCAGTTAAAAGCATTGGAACAAGCGTGGACACAGGCCAATTTAGATAAAGAACAAATTGGCTATCTGGAAGCTCATGGCACAGGAACTCCCTTAGGAGATAAAACAGAATTGCAAACTCTGGCTCAATTTTTTGGAAAAGAAGAAACCGCTGCACGTGCCGGTATAGGATCAGTCAAATCCAATATAGGTCACGCCATGCCAGCTGCCGGAATAGCAGGTTTAATCAAGACCTGTCTGGCCCTGTATCACGACATATTACCACCTACCTTATATTGCGAAAATCCTACTGCCGCCATGCAACTCACCAGATTTACACCGATACAGGAAGCTAAAAACTGGTCGCAAACCGGTTTACCAAAGATTGCAGCAGTAAACGCATTTGGCTTTGGAGGTATCAACGCCCATGTAGTTCTGGAGGGGTATGACATCCCTAAAAAAGATGAAGTATTGTTGCTTGCAAGACCAACACGTGAAGCCTTGCTTTCTGCACTTCAGGATAACGATACTGCTGTTGGAGATGGCGATTATCGTATTGCGCTCTTTGATCCGACAACCGAACGTATTCAAAAAGCGATCAAAATTGTGTCTAAAAATAATACCTGGCGCAACAAACAAGATATATGGTACACCTCCACTCCTCTTTTACAGGCAGGTGGCAAAGTAGCCTTTGTATTCCCGGGACTGGATGGTTTAGCAAAAGGCGAAGTCGAAACGGTAAGTCGATATTTTGAATTGACAGCTCCCATAGAAACAACCGGTGAAGGACTGTTGAACGAAGCATTAGGTGTTTTTAATAATTGTGGTATACTCGACAGTGCTTTAAAAAAACTGGGGATCTATCCGGATATGAATGCCGGACATAGTTTGGGAGAATGGTTAGCGGGATATGCATCAGATCTGGCCGAAGCAAGTACTGTCAAGGATCTGATCGATGTACTTGATCCAAAAACATTTGAACTAAAAGACTCTAAATTCATTGCCATTGGAGCAGGTCTGGAAGATGTAGCACCTTTGATTGAACAAATTCCGAACCTCTATGTTTCAAATGATAATTGTCCACATCAGGTAATCCTGTGCGGTACCCATGTCGCACTCGAAGAATTAACGCCTTTATTAAAATCAAAACAGATCTTTCATCAAATTTTACCCTTTCAATCCGGGTTTCATTCCCCTTTTGTTGCCGATAAACTGGAGGTAATTTTAGCAGGGATGGAAAAAGTTCAATTCCAAAAAACAAAAATCCCGTTGTGGTCGGCCACTACACTCCTGCCTTATCCGGCAGATTTGCAGTCCATCCGTCAGCTAAGTGCCGAACATCTTGTTCAGCCTGTAAGATTCCGGGAACTGACTGAAAAGCTTTATGACGAAGGAGTCCGTGTTTTCATCCAGATCGGTACAGGAGGATTAATTGGTTTTATTGATGATACGTTAAAAGGGAAAGCCTTCAGTACACTTGCCGCAAGTGTAGCCAACCGAACAGCACTTGCCCAATTGCAACGGGTAGTAGCCGCCTTATTTGTAGAAGGCAAAGTTCTGGCACTCGATTTTTTAGACATCCAAAATCACAGAAAAGTAGTACCAAAAAAAGGTATAAAATTGCAATTAGGATCACCTATTATCCGTGATTTTGAAGCTATAAAAAACTTGCGAAAATCTATCGATACCGTACGCCCAAAAGAGGTTTTTACCAAAACAGCAACAAAAGTAAGTCACCCATTAGTTCAGGCATTTCAGGACAATATCGCCGATATGATCCGAATGCAGGAAGAAGTATTGGACGTCTTTCAAAATCATACACAAACTGCTATTGCTACACCTGTCTTAACGAAAAAACAACTGAGCAACAGTCCTTTTTCAAAAACACTACAGGTTAATTTGGTTACACATCCCTATTTGATTGATCACAGTCTTTTACGACAACCCAAAGGCTGGTCGGAGGTAGCCGATATGGAACCTGTGATTCCAATGACCATGATCTTTGAAGTATTGGCCGAAACAGCACTGACAGAACAACCGGAAACAAAAATTCACAAGATCATGCACGTCAGTGTATTTCAGTGGATGAACGTTGCCACGCCTTTTGAAAAAACAATAAAAGGTGTTTGGCGCTCCAACAATCACGCCTATCTGGATATCGAGAATTTTGCCAACGCCGAAGTATTTTTAGAAGCATCACATCGGCAGCCACCTACGTTTGACCTTTCGATAGGCAAACGATTACCAATCGAACGGACTCCTTTAGAAATCTATGAGAAGCATATGTTTCATGGAGACGCCTATCAAGGTATTACAGCTATATCGGCTGTTGGCGAGAAAGGTATTGCAGGACGGATAAAAGGAAATGGCGGAAAAGGTTCTTTATTAGACAATGCAGGACAATTATTTGGATTATGGCTACAACTTACCTTAACCAAAGACCGCATTGCTTTCCCGGTAAAAATCAAACAAATTGAATTTTTCGAAGACATGCACGATCAGGATGGTGAATTTGAATGTACCTGTATACTGACGGAATTAAACGATGAATTTGCAATCGCTGACATTGTACTTGAAAGAAACGGAAAAGTATGGTGTGCAATAAAAGGATGGCAAAACCGAAGATTAGAAATTGACGAAGCTTTATGGAATGTTTCGATGTCGCCACTTCATAACCGTCTGTCTGAAGAAATCGCCCCACAGGTATTTTTCTTTCATCAGGCCTATTCCAGAGTATCTTCCTGGGATTTTATATTGAAACGTTATTTTAATCAAAGGGAAAAACAATACTATCAGGAACTCCTGCCCAACCGCAGAAAGAACTGGATGGTAAGTCGTGTAGCGGTAAAAGATGCTGTACGCCATGTATTGAGTGAACAGAAAAATCAACCCAGTTACCCCATAACTTTTGAAATTTATTCTGATAAAGCAGGCAAACCTTATCTCAAAGGGAATGCCACAGAACAGATCCAAATTTCATTGGCCCATAAAGGAAAAGATGCCGTTGCCATTGCACGGCAGGATAAAGCTGTGGGTATCGATATGGAAATCATTGCCGAACGCAGCTCTGAATTTTATCAATTGGTCTTCACCGATACAGAATCGGCCTTATTAAAAGAACGCGATCAGGCGGAATGGACCACACGGTTTTGGGTAGCCAAAGAAGCTTATAGCAAACTATTAGGCACAGGGCTACAAGGAAACCCAAAAAAATACGAAGTAACACGCATACAAGGCGATCATCTGTGGATCGATCAAATAGAAATCAAAACAGTCAAACACCAAAACTATATCATCGGATGGACACTTTAAACACGACATTAAAAAGGAATCATGAGGAGTTATTTACCCTATTAAAGGGTTTTATTACGGAAATTATCGGTGAAGAATTTATAGAAGAGATGGATATTACTCCACAAAGTTCCTTCACTAAAGATTTGGAAATGGACAGTATAGAGATTGTTTCCTTTTCAGAAAAAATCAAAGCACACTTTGGCGATCAAATTGATTTCACAGGTTGGCTCTCTGCTATGGATCTTGATGAACTGATTAATCTTGATCTGAATAAGATCATCAATTACATTTACGAATGCCAATAATTACTGTTAATAATAAAAAAGTTCACGTACAGGAACTAAATAAAGGTGCTGAAGATACCGTGATACTGATTCACGGTATGTTTAGTAATCTTTCTATTTATTATTTTAACATTGCTCCCATTTTGGCGCAGCACTTTCATGTGGTCATGTATGATTTAAAAAGTCATGGCAGGAGTGAGCGCACATCAGAAGGATATGATTTAGAAAATATGTCATCCGATTTAATCGCAATGATGGATTACCTCCAAATCAAAAAAGCACAATTTGTTGGCTATAGTTTTGGGGGACTTATTGCACTCAAAACTGCATTGATAGCCCCTAAACGTGTGGGGCAATTGGTTATTATTGAAGCACCTGATCCCCAAGATGAGAAAGCTCGGGATATTATCGAATCTTATAGCAAGGAATTTCTCGAACATTACATCGCCAATTTTACCGATACCACAAAAGTGAAAATGGGAAAAAGACAGTTGGAAAAAAATCATCGGTTATACGAGTTTTTATTTAACGAAACCAGCATCAAAGCAGATATGGTAAATGAAAAGCATTTTCTACATCAGCTTTCTATTTCCGAATTAGACATACCCACCCTGCTACTATATGGATCAGCTTCCAATTGCAAACCAACAGGAGAATGGTTGCAATCTCAAATCAGTACAGCTGAGCTAGAGCTCATCGATGGAGATCACAATATTCCCATTCAGGCTCCCATTCAGATAGCAGAAACTATTGTTCAATTTTTAACTAACCCTTTATTACAAAATCATGGCTAAATTTGTATTTGTTGTTCCCCCACTGACAGGTCATGTCAATCCTACATTGAGCATTGGTGCCGAACTCTTAGATAGAGGACATAAAGTAGCTTGGATCAGTCTTGATCAAAACTTAGAGTCTAAACTTCCTGTAGACGGAGAACTATTGCTTATTCAATACGATCAAACAGACGAAGAAAAAAGAGAAAGCGAACAATACCTGGATATCATTTCAAAAAAGATCGTTTACGGCATTGACAGTATCAAGTTTTTATACGAAGAAGTTTTGATCCCTTTAAACAGACATTGTTATAAAGGAATCGTTAAATTGTTGGAAGCTTATGAGCCGGATTTAGTAATTGGTGATCATCAATTATTTGCTGCGGCAATTGCGGCAAAAAAAATTAATCGCCCTTATGCTACCACTGTAACAGCCCCGGCAGCAATCAAGATTGTCAGTGAGCTTCCTAAAGTGCATGAATGGGAAACCAAGCAGATCATGGCGCTACAGGAAGAACTTGGAGTCAAAGAAAACCGATCTTTGGATTGTTCGGATCTTCTCACTTTGGTATTAACCTCCCCCTATTTCTTTGGAGAAATGGATCTCGCTTCAAACTTTAAATTTACAGGTCCGGTAATAACAGAACGCCGTTTAGCCTGTGCCTTTGATTGGGAGCAACTGAAAAGTAATCCAAGGAAAAAAATCTTAGTCAGTATTGGCACCACATTCGCCCATGAGCATAAAAAAGCGTTTTTTCAAAAGGTAATCGATGCCTTTCAGGATGAAGATCTAACGGTAGTAGTGGTTTCAGATTCCAGTCTATTTGATCAATGGCCGGAAAATTTTATGGTCTATTCGCAAATCCCGCAATTGGATTTGCTACCGCATTTAGATGCTGTAGTTTGCCATGGCGGGCACAATACGGTCTCAGAAGCCCTTTCCCATGGTCTGCCACTCGTTGTTATTCCAATTGCATACGATCAATCACATGTGGCAGGACGTGTAGTACGTACCGGTGCAGGTGAACGTCTCAATTTTAACCGATTTAAAGCGAATCACCTAAGAGACAGTGTTCATAATATCCTGAATCTGGTGCAATATCGTGAAGCCGCCCTCAAAGTTCGTCAATCTTTTATAGAAGCAGGCGGAACAAAAACCGCAGCCGATCTATTGGAACAGGCCATAGCTCCTGCGCAGTCAGCAGTCGAATCTCCGACCAAATTTCTCATCGTTATTCCACCTTTTTTTGGGCACATCAGTCCGACATTAAGTTTGGGCGCCAGTTTACTTGCCCGTGGTCATGAAGTCAAATGGTTTGGTATTACACCACTGGCGGAGGAACATATTCCGACAGGAGGAACCTATATCTATCCCGAGAAGGATCTTATCCCCTTTCAGGACGAACTTAAGCGCATCTTAAAACGACAAGATGATGGCCCTTCTTGTTCCGGACCGGAAGTCATGAAATTAGCACTGGAAGAAACCTATGTTCCATTGGCTAAAATGATGATGCCGGGATTAGAAACACTACTCGGTCACTGGCAACCTAATGTTATCATCAATGATTGCATCACCTTTGGTGGCGCTTTATTTGCACACAAACATCGTATCCCTTCTGTGACAACAACCCCAGTACCACCGGATGTTATGGGTGACACCGAGAAAAGTGCTCCCAAAATATTTAAATGGCAGCAAAACCTAATCAAAGGGTTACAAAAAGAAATAGGTATTCTTGATGAGGGTATCTTTATACATTCTCATCAATTAAATCTGGTGTTCACCTCGCAGACCTTTGCAGGTTTTAAAACCGTACCCTCACACATGAAATTTGTAGGTCCGGTAAAAGGCCGTCCCAACAATAGTCCTTTTGACTGGGAACGATTGGCAGCCAGCACAACGCCTAAAATATTTGTGTCATTGGGTACTTTATTAGTGGACATCCGAAAAGCTTTTTTTGGTAAACTCATTGAAGCCTTTGCAGACCAACCTGTTACTATAATTGCAGCAACACCGCCCGAAATATTTGAAAAATGGCCCGATAATTTTATCGTAAATGGCTTTGTCCCACAATCAACTTTGATGCCCCATATGGATATGGTGATCTGTCACGGCGGTTTTAATACTGTGAACGACACCTTTACCAATGGTCTGCCCATGCTGATTACCCCCATTGCTTACGATCACTTCCATACCGCAAAGCTAATTGAACAGGCCGGCTGTGGAATCAGTATCCGATACAAACGACTTCGAATAGAAGCGCTTAGGGAGACCGTTTTTGAACTATTGGAAAACCCGAAATACAGAAATGCCGCCAAAGAAGTTCAGACCGCTTTCTTAACAGCAGGTGGTAATGATCAGGCGGTTGCATTATTGGAAGATTTTGTAAAACAAGAACATTCGGTACTAGCTACACTATAAAATATGAAAAGAAGATTGTTATTTGGAGAGCGCATGTTATTGGGCGAAGGAAAAGACCCCTTTCATGTTGTTATTCCTTTTCGACTGCGCGGTGTATTTGCCGAAAAAGACATTCAGTATGCTTTAGGCAGACTTCAGAAAAAACACCCTTGGTTACGAGCATGCATTCATCTCGATGAGCAGAATGTTCCATGGTTTGAAGTGTCTAAACTAACCAATCCTATTCCGATCCGTATAGAGGATCAAAAAAACGAAGAGGACTGGCAACAAGAAGCTATGCAGGAATGGCAGACACCCTTTGATTACAAAAACAAACCTTTGATCCGCCTGGTGTGGATCAAAGGAAACGATCGCTCCGATATGTTGCTGGTCTTCCATCACTGCCTGTGTGATGGCGGTGCTGCGATGACTTTAATTCATGAATTTTTAAAGGTATTGGATGATCCGACAGCGGATATAGGCACCGAAAATCCTATTCTGGGTATTCAGGATGTTGTTCCTGCCCCTATTTTAAAAAATAACAGGCAAAGGTTTAAGGCAAAAATGATTGGTCAGCTGGCAACATTTGCGATCAAATGCATTCCCGTCGGCAAAAAAGCAATTGATCGGCAAACAGACTATTTGATTCATTGGAAACTAGACCCTGGCACGAGTCAACAGCTTATTTCCCACTGCAAATCGCTAGAAATCACAGTCAACACTTTTTTAAGTGCTATCGTGCTGGATACCTTTAAAAAAGTACGCGGAAACAAAGCCTTTAATAAGATTTCCTGTCCGGTAGATATCAGGCGTTTCGCTCCACAGGTCAAAGAAGATCATATTTTTGCCTTCGGTTTGATGATCGTCATGTCATCCAATCCCAAACTCGATTTCTTAGACAATTTACGTGTAATGCAAAATGATGTAGACCGCAAAACAGCCAAACTTAATCCTTATATCGTCCTGATGGTTATGGAATCTGCCCATAATGCATTAAACAATTTTACAAAGCTTCTAAAACGGGGCAAGTCATCCAATGATTGTATGTTCTCCAACCTCGGACGTATTCAGATACCTCATCAATACCAATCCTTTACCGTGGAGGCTATTATCAGTCCAACCGTCATTGGACCATTGGGCAATACAACAACAATACTCACCTCCACTTATCAAGGTGTTATGGACTTCACCTTTATGGGAAGCGAAGGGTATTTGCCCTATCAAGAAGCCTTAGCGATTCGTGATGAAATAATTGATTCTATTAAACGCCGACTAAATTATCAAGCAGCCTCATGATCAAACGAAAACTCTTATTAGTGGAACGAATCATGTATATTGATGCCACTACACCTTTAAATTGCGTATTTACTGCAAAAATCAAAGGTGAAATTTCGAAGGAACAAATCGAAATTGCCTTAGCAAAAATCCAAAAGAAACACCCGCTGCTTCGTGCTGCAATTGACTTGCAGGATAAGCAACATCCTGTTTTTGTAGTCAAAGAAAATATGAAACCTATTCCGCTTCGGATCGTAAAACGTCAAACCGATACCCATTGGCTGGAAGAATCCGAACAGGAATGGTACAGACCGTTTAAAGAGGAAGATTCTCCTTTGGCTCAATTGGTATGGATCAAAGGAGCCGAATTGTCCGAATTGTTATGGGTATCGCCACATTGTATCTGCGATGGAACGAGCATGGTAACTTTGATGCAGGAATTACTTGCTTTAATAGATGATCCGACTCTTGATCTCGAACCTTATCCATTGTTCCAATCGGTAAACCATTTTTTATCACCACAGTTTGATCTTCAAAAAAAAGAACGCAAAGCAAAGCTATTTTTACTTCTGGGAAAATGCTTCTTTTTGCTGCAGCGGAAAAATAAAAAAAGAAATCTCGGAAAAAATTATGCCATTCACTGGAAATTAGATCCGGCAGACTCAGCTGTTATAAAGCAGAAATGCAAAGACAATAGTATTTCTGTACATGCCATTCTTTGTACAGCCTTTATGCAGGCTTTTCAAGAAGTACAAGGCGAATCAGCAAAAAGAAAAGTAATTAGTCCAATTGACATTCGCCATTTTATTCCTGAAATCAAGAAAGATCATATGTTTGCCTTTGCTCCAACAGTAGAACTCTCCTTAAAAAAGAAAACTCTTCAGGTACTGGACCAGGCAAAATATATCAAAAAGGACCTTACTCAAAAAATAGAAAAAATGGATGCCCGGGAATTGTTATGGATGGGAGAACAAATGCACCCACTGGCCCATCGCATGATTGCGCTGCTTAAATCAAGCCGGGGCGGACACGATCTGACGCTTTCCAATATGGGGAACCTTCAGATCCAAAATGCTTACAAAAACTTCACTCTGGAAGATATCTTTAGTCCGACAGTAGCATTTCCGTGGTTAAATTCAAACACCTTAGTAACGACTAGCTATCGCAATCAAATGGACTTTACGTTGATGTCTAATCAGGATTTCCTGCCTAAACAAGAAGCCTTAAAAATTAAAGATAAGGCCATCGAGTTGTTGACTTTATCCTTATAAATTACGTATGACAAAAGCTGCTCAGCCCAAAAAAACAACCCTCAAACGCTTTCTTCGAAAACGTGCGATTTACTATATTCTTCCCAACGTAGGGTTCAATTTTATTATTGCTTATGCCAGTTTTCAGGAATTAGGGTATACTCATTTTTTTGCCGGTCCCCAAAGCTTAGCACGCTTAACATTACCAATGGCCCTGTTTTTGCCTGTAATCCTGACAATGGATATCATCAAACGGGTTATTGTTGCCGCCGAACAAAAATCAATCGAAGTGGCAATAGACCCTAAGCTGAATAAAAACAGGTTTATAGCCAAATTATGTCTGATACACGGCATTGTAACCAGTTTACTGGTATTAGCAGTATTACTCGCTGCCCAGCAGAGCCTAACGGTTCACCATAAATTAAATCCTACCCTTATGGCCATTCTGGATGCTATTCTTGCAGGTGTGCTTTCGATATTGTTTACGTATCTTCCAATATACAGGCTGAAAAAACATTTACACGCCCCTTTGCCAAAGGCGCAACTAAAAGAGACTGACCATTACCAGGAAGTTTAATCTCAGCGCAGATGACCTGCTACATTGGAAGCAACTTTACAAAAATGGGTAATGTTTATGCCTTTAAAATTAGTACTGCCCGTATTAATTGGGCCATCTATTATTGGCTTCGGATCTAATTTAAATTTATTGGTTTTTGCATTAAATGTAATGGTTAAATAACCGCCCATTCTTCCAACATCATTCCAGACAATCAACTCTTTTTTCTTATTATCGGTTATTTCAACGTTATCGAAAATTATAGTTCTTATGTTACCGGTTAAGGTTTTTATTCTTGAAAAATCAATTGTTTGAAAAACAGTATTGTCTTTTTTATGGATTATTTTCAGTTTGTCCATTTGTGCCTGATCGTGATTGCTCTTTTTGGAATATATACCAATAAAATAGAATTCTTTTAAAGAACCGGCTTGCAAAATTTCAATATCCTTAAATTCATTTTCTTCTATTTGATCAATTAAAATAGAAGTATTGGTTAATTGTAAAGACAAATGCTGATTTGTCGAAAGATTCGTCCAAACTCCAACACATTTCTCTTTAGAAAATTCAAACTCAAATGTAGCGGTGTATTTTTCATTACTGATTTCATATAATAAAATTTTATTCTTTTTAAAATCAATTACACCTTCAAGTCTGATTGGGTTGTTATGGTTGTCATATTTATAAACTCCAATAAGATTGAAGTCTTTTTTCTTTTTTTCTCCAAAATAGCCTTCTTTAATTTGGAAGGAAAGGGAAATAGGATATTTATCAATTTTACCTTTGTAGCTAAAACATTCGTACCAGCCCGCATAAGTTTTTGTTACAGCCATTATAACTATCAAAATTGCAAATATTGCTTTCTTCATATTCATTTTTTTATCCTCTTTGACTTTGTAAGTTAGTACATCTGGCGCTAAGTCTTACTTATCAGTAATTTTTCTTAGCCTCGTCTACACCTCTATTGAAATCGAACATCCCAATAACATTGTTAATGACGATTGTCACATTGAATAAAAATCTCTTCATTTGATTTGTCAATAATTGAAATTTCCGGGCATCCAAAAGAAAAATATTCAAACCCAAAAACAACAGCCGGTTTATTTTTAAAAAGTTTTCCGGTCCACTGATTAATTTCGTTGTCCCCCTCTTCATAATTCAAAGGAGCGGGAGAAGTACCTTCACTTTGACTGTAAAGCTTTTCAATGATGATAGCTTTCGTTTTAGCATCAGTCACTAAAAGACGTCTGGCATAAATTGTTTTATTAGCCTCTAAATAGTCCTGTAAAAAATACTGATAATCGGCTGTTTTAAACGCGTAAGCAGTACCCATTAACTTGTTTTTCAACAAAGCACGATCTTCACTTTTCATTGGTTTTGACGGATATTCTTTACTGCTAACTTTTTTCCAGTCAATTGACTTTAAACCTTCTTTCGAAAATGGATTTTCTTTACCCACGTATACGAATGCAGCTCTAAAATAGTCACTGAATCCGTTTAAGTATTTCTTATTGATTTCAAAGCCAATCATAAAATCATAGTTGTGATAAGGCCAGTCTCCCTCAGAAGAATATCCATTTAACATAGCGGCAGTTTTCAGGTTTTTCACAACAAACGAAACCAACTTACGTTTCGCATAATCGAATATAAAAACTGAATCGGTTTCGGATATATTGGTTTTAGATAAAAATCTTTTTCGGTAGTTTTTATCAAAAGTAAAATACTGAGCATTGTATTTTCCTAGTTTTTCGATGTTAGGTAAAATAAGCGTGTCCTTTTCATCATTTACAGGATAAATATCCGAAAGGGAAACAAAAGCAACATCACTACTGTCTTTCGGAGTTAAAGTGAATAAATTGATGCTTCCCTTTTGGGGAGCTACTTCATCTCCTTTTGATATGGAATCGGTTTCAACCTGATCTTTTCCAACTAAACCCGATTGGGCACTTTTAAGGTTCTCTTTTTTATTGCAGGCAAAAAGTAAAAGCAATAAGAAGGCAGACAAGAGGCGGGTTATTTTCATTTCTAATGCTGTTTAGGTATTTTATAAAATAGATTAATTTAAGTGTGTATTTAAGACTGGTTATCAATGTGTTTTATGGTTTTTCTGGATATAAATCTTTTAAAGGAATGGCGACACCATTTTTAGAAATTTCACATTGGGGATAAGCATTTTTATGCACTTTCAACGTCAAAATTATAGCGTCTGATACATCGGTTTCATTTAGTTTTCGGAAAGCATTTAAAATTTCAATTGGCCTCAATTCGTACTGAATATTGTATTCTTTTTTGTTTTTATTTTTCCAATAAATATAAAATACTTTCGGAATATTTCGAACTACGGCTGTATGATTTTCTTCTAAAATTTCAACTCTTTCCTCTTTAAAAGAATACGCATAAACGCTCGTTACTACATCCTGCTCTTCCTTTTCGATCTTCACAGTCCATTTGTACTGATTTTGAAGCAAATCTGAATAATCGGTAATATTCTCAATACTTTCATAACGATTGTACTTTTCTCCTAACGATTTTTCATAAACCAGCATATCTAAATCTCCCGTAGTTTCTTTAGCCGTAAATGCCTCTATAAGCTGCGATTGAGCATTTTCTTTCTCATCCTCTACTATTTTCAAAAAGATTTTACCTTTAGGCTGTATCTCTAAAATTAAAATGGGAGTCACCTTCTTTTCATCCACCCAATCTGTTATTTTTTTATAGGGAACCGGGGTGGTAAGCCGATAAAATTTACGTTCATCTATCGAAAAATATTTCAGGTTTAAAGAATCGGGTAAAAGCTCTTTCTCCCAGATTTTGAAATAAACATAATCTTCACTTTTAGCACTTGTTAGCAGTTTTGATTCGGAATCAATACCGCTTTCAGAATGGTTGAAATTATTCAAAAAAACGGCTTCTATAATTCTGATCCCATTGGAATTTTCTGCTAAAGAATCGCCTGCTGCACTGTGAATTTCTGCTTTCCACAACAGCTTATCCTGTTCTTTATTTTTAAATCTTACACCAAAATTGAGGATCACTAATGCTCCTAAAATTATAGCTAAGAAAATGTTGATATAATCTAATCTTGTTGTTTTCATGCGCTTTTAATGTTGATATGCTCCTCCTAAAGCCATAAAAAAAGACAATGCTCCAAATATGATAATGGAAGCAATTAGAAGAAATATTGAAAAGTATCGAAATGCCTTTTTATAGGCAATATCTTTAACAAAAGCCAAAATCAAAAGCGAAATTACAGGAACTATAAAGCAAAAAACAAGCATAACCAGTTCTGAATATTCGGACGATGGCACTATCAAATTGGTATAATCTATATAAGAATAGACTAGTATTTCTATAGCAAACAACAGGATAACGGTAATAAAAGGGTTGCTTCTCATTGATGAATTGTGTTTAGGCTTAAAAATTTTACTCTTCCAATTTTACAAATGATAAATATTTTTCGTCACATTGTGTAAAGTGTTCGTATTCATTCATGGCGTTTCCATAATTCTGAATTTGGATTTTATTTACGCTGTACATTCCTCCCATTTTTCCAAAAGTGAGATAGACAACATGATCACTTTCTTCCTTTTTAAGTTTTCCTTTCGAGATTACCTTGTTCTTATCCAAAACTAAAAAGAAATACACGCCCGCTTTCTTTTCAATTTTAATTTTAAATCTCGAATTTTCACAGGAGGTCAAAACATAAACGCCTGTAATTTCCTGATCGGTGTTATCTCTAAATTTGTCTTCGATCCGATAAATACTTTTAAAGCTAACTAATGATAAAAATACCACCACTAGTAAGGCACTGAAGGCTATTTTTTTCTTTTTCATTTATTATTATTTTTTAAGCTTTCCTACTAAGTTCGAAAACCAAACTATCGTTTAGCGGTTGCGTTTATTTTATTTTGGTATAGATTTTTCCCTTCCAAAACATTATTCTTTCCGGATTTTCAGGATGGTCAAACTTCATATCAAATTGGGCTTTTAAGATTCCTTTTTGCATGGCTTTTTTGTCCATCTTTATACTGCCATCCTTACACGAATAGGTTCGTTTTCCATCAACAATACTATTCAGCTCAATTCTTGGATTACAAATGACATTATTGATCATATAAAAGTGCAACACAGAATGGGTAGCCGCATTGGCCAGTGTATAACATTCAATGCTGTCTTTATTCAATCGTTTTGCTATTATTTCGGTAGCACCTGCGTACTCATAACACCAGGCTTCACATTTTAAACTCTGTTTTTGTGAAAAAGAAAAATCGCCATCGAGATTCTCAAACCATTGTATCTCGAAATCTTTGAAAGGAAACAGGCAAAAAACAAGGCTGAATAAAAGAACTGTGTATTTCATAAGAATTTTGAGTTAGTATGATACGAATTTAAAAAAAAACCTCTCCTGATTTGATGTTCATCATTAACACCTGCCTAACGGTCGCTTTTATTTAAATTCATTAAGCTTATCATTGCCCAAATCATATTCGTAAAGTTTATCAGTATCGCCATCGTAATACAGCCATTGAATAATAGTAAAACGTTTTTCAAATTCATAACCAATTCCCATAACTGTAAAATCCTTATTTTCTCTTTTTTGATTTTCTATTGAATAGCTAATTTGCTCTTTGTTTTTGATATGAAGCTGCAGAAGTTCGTTTTTTGAATTGGCAATGTAATATTCCGTCAGTAAATAAATCTTATCTAAAAAACCCTTTGAATAATCATCCTCTTTACTCCAATGGTATTTAAATTCCTTCTTGTACTCTTTTCTCATTTTAGAAACATTTCCATCTTTAATTTTCCTAACCGAAATCAACCAATCCTCAAGCATTGGAGTTTCGCCATCACCCGCAACATAAATGGTGTCTTTCTTCCATCGAATTTCACAAATATCGCCTCTTAATAAACTCCTGTCCTCATTCTTATCATTGACAAAGCTGTACAATTCATCTCCTTTTTTTGCAAAGAGAGAGGTGTAATCTCCATCGTCATTGTAATCTGAAAATTCAAAAATATCTTTAAAAACTTCTTCTTTAGCCTGAGTAATTTTAGAGTCCGTTTGTTTGGTATCCAATTTATGCTGATCTGTATTTTTTATCTCGTTTGTATTTTTTACCTTGTTTTCACAAGATTGCAAAACAAAACTTAAGAAGATGATGATTGATAAAAATAAGCTCTGGTTATTTCTCATTGTTTTTCTTTTGGTTGTTGATGGAAGGATTTTTATTTTAATATTTCTTATTTGAGTTAAAGTATAGCCTAAGAGTCTCGGATTTACAGGGTTTTTTATTTTACAAAAATTCCTGAGAACAACTTGTTTTTATCAAAAATCAAAGTTGTTTTGTAAGGTCCGTTTTTAATTTCAATATAGTTTGCGAATTTTAAATCTTCATAGTCAATTATTGATTTTTTGTCAAATAATTTGACTACGTCATCGAATTTCATACCTACGTTCAATCCATTTTCAAATGAAATTTCAACTTTTCTGAAGTCGTTTATAGCATACCCAACAATTAGGTTTTCTTTTCTATTTTCAGGGTTAACTTTGCTGGCGGATAAATAAAAATAAAAGTCATGATATTCATCCCGATACATAATTTCATTTACATTTCCGGTACTTCCATCAATTTCTTCCATTCGTTCAAAACTTTTGTTCATTTGAGATTTTGCAAAATCCTCTTCGGTTGATTTTCCTGTAATTAGATTATTTACATTCCAGTTTTTATCAATTTTTATAATGGGTTTGTTTTTAGTATCCTCCGGTTTGGTGCTGTTTTTTGTTAGTTCCTTGGTGTATTTTTCGCTATCACAACCTCCAAAATCAATGAGCCCGTTAAAAGTATCCCAATAACAAGTAGTAGATAAATTGGTGTTGTTCAGGATAATCAACCTGTCATAATCGGGTGCGAAAAAAATATATTTGTTCTCCTTTTTCAGATTCCAATATAAACCGTTGGCCGCATTGATGTTTTTTATACCCTTACCATATTTTAATTCTATCTTCTTTAAAATTTCCGTTTTTAAACCCGGAGTTTTCATTTCTATTCTCAGCCCGTAAATTTTACTTTCTGCATTAAAATTGAGTAAAGTCTTCTTTAACTCGTCTTCATTTTTGATTGGTTTTAAATCAATATGACCACCGCCAAATCTTGAAATACTATCTGTTTTGAGTTTTTCAGAGTTTATTTGAAAAAAGATTTTTTGTCCTTCCAGATCAATTCCTTCAAAACTATAATTTTCAGATTTTTCTACTTCAATCAACAAACAAAACGGGTATTCAATAGTTTCAACGCCAATAAGCACATTGTCATCGAAGTTTAGTACATCTTTGATTGGTTCGTTTAGATTTAATTTTAGTAAATCCATTTTCTTTTGTCCTTTGCAAGAAATCATAAATGGTAAAATTACAAGCAGTAATAAAAGTTTTTTCATTTTTAATTGGGTTAATCATTAGGTTAAAAAATTCCATTAGCGTAAAACAAAGCAATCATCAAAATGGTTATAAACAGACTGAAAATCATTGCTGCATTACGTAAATTATATTGTTGTCGTTTGTTAAACTCGTAGATTTCTGCTAACAGAAATAGTAAAAATACAATTGAAAAAATCAAACTTAATTCAAGAATTCGATCAATTTCAGTAACAAAACTAAACCTGTCTTCTTGTAAATATTCAGGCAAAGTATAATAAGCTCCATTATAAATTATTAGGAGAGCAATCAGTACTATCGCAATTCTAATTAAAATGAATTTGTAGATTCTCATAGGTTGCTATTTATCATACTTTATTAACGCCGATTCGTTTGTTTCGTTTTTAGTATTACTGCATATAGACGTCGGAACACAAATTTTAAAAAAAGATAACGCGAATGTAAGTTGATATAAATTCGTATCAAACAATTGAATATTCGTAAATATTCTTTATAAATCCGTATAAACCTTTTCGACTGTTAAGCATAATTTGTATTCGAAACTTTATTACGATGTTTTTTTTGCAGGTTCAATAATGAAGGCTTCTGACCCGAAAAATTAAAATTCCTGCACTCTACACTATAAAAACAGGTAGAATTACGCTTAAAAATTCGGATTTTACTGAGTTTATTTGTTATAGAATTTCATTCCCAAAAAGAATAAACCAATAACAAAACTACCTGACTATGGAAAACTATTTACACGGCTTACTCGACGAAGACAAAGACCCTATTATCAAGCAATACTTAAAGTACATTGACGAAGGAATCCCACGTACGGATAAACCAAAAGACGTATTGATCATTGGTGCAGGAATGGCCGGAATGGTAGCCGCAAGTCTGTTAAAGCAGGCCGGCCATAAGGTCACGATAGTCGAATCAAACACCCGTGTTGGCGGCAGGATCAAGACTTTCAGGAATTCTAAAAACAAAAAATATTTTGAAGACGACAGTGTTTATGGCGAAGCGGGCGCGATGCGTATCCCAACCATACACAGTATGGTTCTCAAATACATTGATAAACTCGGACTCAAAACTGAGCCTTTTTATTATCTGTCTGTCGATAAAGAACAAGCAATCGCATATCAGGCAGGCTCAACTAAAAAGGAGCCGGATGTTACTAGAAATTCTATTTTCTACGTTAACCGTAAACGTGTTGTCCAGAATAAATATATCCCAAAAGATAAAACTACTAAGGTCGATGTAAACAAACTACTGGACTTTAATCTGGAAACCAGCGAAAATAGACGTGCCGACGAGTTAATGGCCGATCTCATTAATCCGCTTAAGGCTTTTATTGCAGAAAATCCTGAGGAAAACTGGCCTGTACTGATCGAGCGTTACGGAGAATATTCGATGCGTCGTTTCTTAAAGGAAAATTCAAAATATTCAGAGAATGCCATTGAGATGATTGGGGTCATGCAAAATCTGGAGTCCAGAATGGCCTATGATTTTATCCAGAGTTTCATTGAGCAAAATATCATTAAGGATTCTACTCAGTTTCTGGAAATTGTTGGCGGAAGTGACCTGCTACCCAATGCGTTCTTTAAAGCGCATCACCTCGAAGAAAACACCTATTTTGATTGCAGAATGACCAAAATGATGCTCGTTAACAACAAGGTAAAGATAGAAGTGGATATTGAAGTAGAGCGTGACTTTCAGTTTTATGAAGACGCAGGATTCAAAGCATTAACAACACCTGTCGGTGAGCTCGAATTTGATGAGGTGATTGTCACCATACCCTTTTCGGCATTAAGACATGTTTACGTAACACCTCAATTTGATCAGCCCAAACGAAAAGCAATCCGCGAACTACACTACGATTCTGCTACTAAAATATTGCTGGAATTTCGTCAGAAATGGTGGCAGGAAGCACCCTATAATATTGTTGGCGGAGGTACGATTACTGATTTTTCGAACCGTTTCACCTATTATCCAAGCAATGATTTGGGAAGTAAAGGACATGGTCTCATACTGGCATCTTATTGCTGGTCTGACGAAGCAAGCCGCTGGGATTCTATGGATGATGACGACAGGTATTTTTATGCACTTAAAAACCTGGCCATCATGCACTCCGATGACAAGAAGGAACAGCAGCGTATTATCGACCTAGCCGTAATTACCTCGAGCATCAAGGACTATAAAAAGAAAGGCGGAAAATTAATTGGTGGTGCGACACAAAGCTGGATGCGCGATCCCTATGCCTATGGTGAAGCGGCAATATTTAATCCGGGGCAGTTAAACTTATTGCAGCGTCATATCATCTCAACCGAATGGGAAGGGAAAGCACATTTTGCCGGAGAGCATACTTCGCTGAAACATGCCTGGATTGAAGGCGCCATCGAGTCCGGAATTCGCACCGCACTGGAAGTCAACGAAAATACCGGTAACCTGAATAACCCCATTTAAGATGTCACAGAAAAAAATCACCGTTGCAAAATACCTGCAAATACGTCTGGAGCAATTAGGACTTACCCATTTATTTGGAATTGCAGGTAATTATACCGCGCCGTTTCTAAATACAATTCACGAAGACAAAAATGCAAAAATTAAAATCGTTAACGATACAAATGAAATAAATGCTGGGCATTGTACTGATGCTTACGCACGCCAAAATGGTTTCGCTGCAGTAGCGGTAACCTATGGCGTGGGCGCATTCACCTTACTCAATTCGGTTGCAGGTTCGTATGTAGAGCACTGTCCGGTACTTGTCATTAATGGAGCTCCAACGAACAAAGACCAACAACGAAGCCTTGTTCAGGGCATGCTGGCATCACATATGACAGGTGATATGTACAGTAACATCAATGTGTTCCGAAACGTTACCGTTGCGGCAGAGCAAGTCACAGGCTCATCAGATGCTCCTTATAAAATTGATGCAGTGTTGAATGCCTGTATTTTATATGGAAGACCCGTTTATTTAGAAGTTTTTGAAGATGCGTGGCGAATGGAATGCGATTCGCCTGTCGCTCCATTAGCAGAAAGAGAGGGCTCTAAATGTCAAACAAGTGCACGCAAGGCTGCCCAAAGAGTAGCGGCAATGGCACGCGGAAAAGAAATTATTTTCTGGGGTGGTATCGAAATCCAGCGTTACGGTATTCAGAAGGAATTCCTCGATCTGATTCAAACTACCGATACAGAATTTGTAACCTCTATACTTGGAAAATCAATCGTATCGGAAAATCATCCGAAGTTCAAAGGTGTTTTCAATGGTAAGGCATCACCAAAAGATGTCAAAGAACAATTCGAAAAAGCCCAACTAAAAATTGGCCTTGGCGTATGGACCACCGGTAAAAACCTGGGTGGTTTTGATGTCTGGAAAGAAGACACTGTACTTGCTAATCACAGCGGTGTAAGAATTGGTGCTTCTTATGTGGCCAATGTATCGCTAAGAGATTTTATCCTATTCCTGAAAGAAGAACTTACTAAAGTTACCTTTAGTGCTTACGAAATGTATGATAGTAATGAGCTATCTGAATCATTCTTCTTAGCTGATGACAGCATCACGAGAAAAGGGAAGCCGGTGCTTACTTATGATACCTTTTTCAAGCGAATCAATACTTTTATAGACGAGAGACATATAGTGGTTGCCGATGCTGGTTTTCCTTTATTGGGTGCCCAAGGCATCCGTATTGCGGAACCAAACGGATTCGTAGCGCAGGCATCATGGCTTTCGATAGGGTATTCTGTTCCTGCGGCAACCGGAATAAAATGTGCCCGACCTGATAAAAGGCCAGTAGTTTTTGTTGGGGATGGCGCTTTTCAGGAAACTTGTCAAGCGATATCTACACAGAATAAACTGAAACACGACACCATTGTTTTTGTTTTGGATAATGGTATTTATGGCATTGAACAAATGCTTGTTAATCCAAATCCGTTTCGCGGTGCAGACAAGGTAGAATATAGCATTCCCGATTTAAACAACGTTTATGATTACAACGAAATGCACCGTTGGAAATATGCGAAACTCGTTGATGTCTTTGGAGGCAAAGGTTTTGAAGTGAACACTCTCGACGAACTCGAGGAAGTTTTGAACCAGCTTGAGAGCATTACCGAAAATACCATTGTACACGTAAACATCCCTAAGACCTCTATTCCCGAAGCCATTGCTTATAAAACAGAGGAGCCCGGAGAGGATGAATTTCTGGATAAAAACTGGAGTCTATGTTAGGTTTAAAATGGAATGATTTTTAAAACATTCCGTCAAGATAAACAAGTTAACGTCAATTGAAGAACAACATATCACGACAAAAAAATGGACATTGTAAAACATAACAAATTAGCTTGGGACAATTACGTTGAAAAAAAAGACCATTGGACAATTCCCGTCTCCGAACAAGAATTAGAAAATGCAAAAAATGGAAACTGGAATATTGTTTTGACACCTAGAAAAAGCGTCCCTCGTAATTGGTTTCCCGAACTGAAAGGTTTGAAAATTTTAGGACTTGCATCAGGTGGCGGACAACAAGGACCTATTCTTGCTACTTTGGGGGCAGAAGTTACTATTTTTGACAATTCTGAAAAACAGCTGCAGCAAGACAAAACTTTAAGCGACAGATTTGACCTTAACATAAAAACAGTTCAGGGAGATATGAAAGATCTTTCTGCCTTTGCAGACAATTCGTTTGACCTGATTTTTAATCCTTGCTCAATAGTTTTTGTTGACAATGTTTTACCCGTTTGGAAAGAGTGTTTCAGGGTTTTAAAACCAAACGGAATTCTAATGACAGGCCTAATTAATCCGATTTCATTTCAACTTGACGAAGAAAATTTGAAGCTAATTTACAAGCAACCATTTTCTGACCTGCACTCATTGCCAGCTGAAAAATTAAAAGAATTGAAAAAAAATAAGGAAGCTTTAGTTTTTGGACATAGTCTGACAGACCAAATTAATGGTCAATTAGAGGCCGGTTTTAGCGTGACAAATCTGTATGAAGACATTTGGGGCGAAGAAAACAAAATAGACGAATTTTTTCCGTCTTTCATAGCAACAAGAGCCGTAAAACGACTATAATAACAGACGCTACAAGGGGTTATACGTCAAACTAGCTGACGTAAAAACCCTTGTGTGCGAAAGTTATTTTTGTATTCTCCATTTTACAAAATGATGCTACTGTTCAACTATCTTGTTTCGATAGTTATGGTCTAATCTTTATATTTTAAAACGAACGTTTCAAAGCTTATAGATCCTTTTTGAAAAGCCCAGCTTTTAGGTTTGAACCAATTGAACCTTCTGCTAATTGCAGGTAATTGCGTTTACTCTGATCTTTTTCAATTTTTACAGTTCCGGTAGTTTGTACGTTCTCCATCTTTAAAAAATCTGTTGCTGTTGCATCGTTACCACTCAACGGACCGCTACCATATCCTGCCAGATTGGTATAATCAGCAAAAAGACAATCATAAGCTTTGTACTGACGTGTACTTCCTTTTTCTCTTATCCATACCGTACTGCTGTTTGCTATAATGTTATGGTGGAAGTCAAAATTGTCTCCATTTGTACTTTGTGTAGTCCATACACCACTGAAATAACTACCATATACCAGTGAATAACGCATAACATTAGGGCTACCGGTCCCTCCATCGTTTTGCCAAAAAACAACCGGATTTTTGCAGTTGAAGAAAACACAATGATCGATAACCAAACCATAACCATTGGCTATAACTCCCACATGTAACGGTAATACATCAACGTCTCCGGCAAACAGGCATTGAGTTACAAGCAAATCGTCTAATTTTTTTCCATTACGCCATATAGGGTAAGAACGACGCAGATTGGTACCATCTATGTAAGAGTAATCCGGACTACCTGTAAATCGTAAACCTTCAATGGTTACATGGCTAACCTCAGGTTGGATCCCTTTTGCCTCTTCTCCTCCCACTCCCAGTGAAAGTGGAACTGCCGTTACTATAACCGGCATTTTTTGAGGAGTCCAGTCCGCGTCGTCAGGCATACTATACGCACGAATGACAAGACGGTTTTTAAAGGTATATTTGTCATTTGTGAATACAACTGTTTCCGTTAATAGGTGTACACCTTCTGAAAGATAGATTGTAGTTGCTCCCTGCTCTTTGTTTAGGTTTACTCGCTTGGCGGCCTCTGCAAGTGTTTTTAAAGGATTAGATTTCAATCCGGAATTTGCATCGTGGCCAATCTGAGGATTAACGTATAGCTGTTCTGCCTGCAAGGACAATACGCTCATAAAAACCAATAGAAAATTAAGTGTGAATTTTATCATATTCTTTTTTTTGTAAAATTAGAATACTTTTATCCTGCCAAAATGGTCATTTTATCTTTAAAAAGGTCATTTACATTTTCTTTCGATATTGTTGCGGTGTGGTCCCCGTAAATTTTTTAAAGAAACGGTTAAAATTGGACGGATCTGAAAATCCAAACTCATAGGAAATCTCTTTTGCGGATTTATTCTGGCTAAGTTGTTTCTTTATTTCTGAAATCAGTTTGTAATGAATCATCTGCTGGGCTGATAATCCACTAAATTGTTTGCAAATTTTATTAAGAAATGCAGAGCTAATATTGAGTATTTTTGAATAGGCTTCAACACTATGGTCCTCTACAAATTTCTTTTCCAATAAAGATCGAAATCGATAAAAATCTAAATGAACATAAGTATCCCCCTGAACATTGTGGACCGCTGCATAATATCGATTGAGAACTACAAGTAATTGATATAGAAGTGACCTTATCAAATGACTGCTATCATTCTGAAGCTGTCCAAACTCCTTTTCAATTCCATATAAAAGTTCAAGACATTTTTCAAATGATATCTCGGATATCTGCATCTCGGTTGGACTTGAATATTGATGGAAATATTGAAATCGATATAGAAATAGTTCATCCGAAAAAAAAAGATGAAGAAAATCTTTTTCAAAGAAAAGTGTATAGCCTCTTACCTCCTCCTTAATCTCCCAACGACGCACCTGCCCCGGACTTGTAAAAATAATAGTTCTTGGACTTATTACTATTTCATTCTCGTTCAATGTGATAGTCCCCGTTCCTTCTTCGATGAAAAGAACTTCGTAAAAGCTAAGTTGATGTAATGTATCATCTAATACAAAATTTTCCAATGTTTCGATACGTCCAATATCCAACAACAATTCCGAACCATACTTGTACGGAAGAAAATGATACGTTTTAACTTTTGTGACCAATGCCATTCCTTTATAATTTCTTGTTGTTTTTCAGATGAGCTAAAAATACAAATTTTTCATTGTCGGAAGGAATACCTTTTTTGCCACAAAACCTTAAGGCCACTTATTTTCCGTTTTTATCAAAAAGGAATTACTTATTTTCGACCTCTTTCTTATTAAGTCAATCTAGTATTAACTTATTCCAAGACGAAACATGTTAAACATGTCCTGGTCGGTTGTTTAGTTTAAAGGGGGGCTTTAGTTTTAAAAAAAAATGAACTAAACCTTATGGATAATGAATATGTAACTATCAAAATTTATTATTATTTCTATACTTATAAGTAAACTCTTTAGACTGTTTATCTCCCGGTAAATTATACTTCATTACTATTTCATAATTCCCGTATCGCATACACAAAAAATTAGCTTTTATAAAACGTTTTGCTATTAACTCAACACTAGTATCACCATTATTATAAGCATTAACAATCTGATTCTTTAAATCAATCCAATCCTCTTTATAAAGTAATGGCATATTGTATTTATAGGGAAAATTATCTCTCGTCCACGATTGGTTTGTGTCATTTCCTATATAAGTTATATATGCTGCACTTAGTGGTATTGCTTTAACAGGAATCACTCCTAATTCATTCGTATCTCTTTTACTTATAGAATAACTGTCATTTAAAGGATAATCTTTGTATAAATAAGGATAAACATCAATCGCATAATACTCATCGTTAAGTTTTGATTGTGCACTTATCATTGGTTTATTATCACTATAATTTACACCTTGAAGATCAACAATATCAAATGCTTCCTTACTTGAAATCGTATTGGTTAAATAAATAATATCTGAAGTCAACACGCCAAAATTAAAACTTTCAGTACTTATGGAATTCATTTTAGAAGTAAAATTTTTGTATTTACTTGTATGGAATGAATAAGATAAACGCTCAATACTTCCTTCAGCTTTAGACAATGCGTCGGCCTGATTTTCCCTTACTTTTATATCGTTCCCCTCATCATCAATCGTGTTTGTTTTGGCTGAGACTGTAGCATTTCTTGACGATGCTTGTTTTAAAGTACTCACTATCGAAAAATTATACCTCTTTTCCTGATCGATATTAGGTAAATGATAATACACTTCATTTGAATTGGTATTGTAGCTAAATGCAGCAGTCTTTGAATTAGAAGTTCCGTCCTGATCTAATTTAATACTGGTTTCCCAGCTGGCATCTTCAAACAAATAATCCTGCCCTCTTTTCAACTGGATGTATCCTTTGGGATATTCTTCTTCCAGGAAGTATTTTTGATTTACCACAGGATACGAATACTTAATATTATGCAAAGGAATGTGATTTGGCGCACCTCCCGTCGTAAAGAGTCTTTCCTCTAATTCAGTCGCTACTTTACCATCTATTTTTATTGGCTGAAAAACTCCCCCTACCATCTTTTGAAAACTAACCTCAACCTGAACTTTAAGCTGTTTATTCGGAGGTAAGATATCTGTTGAAACAAAATTAACTTTATCTTTCATAAAACTCCATTCGAAAGTACCCGGAATTTCTTTTGTACCATCAAAAACCTTGAATCGCTCTAAGATTATTTTGTAGGTTACATCGCCCGTATCCTCAGGAATTACAAAGGCTTCATTAACCTTCATTGAAAAGGCAGCTTGCGGTACGGCAAAAACATCAACATCTGCTGAATTCTGTTTTGGTGTCACATCAGTTATAAGCTTAAGTCCGCCAAGCGGCGATGCGTTCTCAAACTGACACTCTTGTCCAATCTCAAGCTTGAAACGGAATTTACCTTTAATTAATCCTCCTAGAACATTCATGTTTCCGCCTACATATCCACGCATCCAAACGGGGTTTGGTAATTTTGCCTGTAATAAAACGGCAGCCGCTCCTGAAATAATTGGAACTTTAAATCTCAAAAACGATAATTTAACTCTAATTCCAAGCTCCCCCTGCAGAAAAGCATAAGATTGTCCGTTAGCATACCAACCGTTAATTCCCACAGTCTTTCCTGTGTTAGAACATCTGGCTTCCTGATAATCTTTCAGCATAATATCAAACCCCATTCCTGCCTGAAAGCGAGCATAAAAAAGAAGAAAACTTAAATCTCCTGTATCAAAATCTAAACTCGCTCCAAAGGCCAAACCTCCTCCATTTGCAAGTTCATTCTCGTTACGCATGTAATCTAATTCTCTGGCGTCCACACCTAAAATACTCGCGACCTCCGGTGGTGGTGCCGGGCTTTCCGGAAGCAACGTACCAGCCATAAAATAACTTGTGGTTTTTAAGAACACACCAGCTACGCCAATTTTTATACCACATCTTAGTTTTGGTGTTCCCATGTACATATACCAGTCTTTAGGATCTTTATGAAAAACTCCCCAAACTGCTCTTCCTTCAGGACCGGTTCCGGAAAGAAAGTTTCCGGGTGTGTTAATGTATACATCCGTAGTGGCATGTATAGAATTGTTCTGAAAATCAAATTCTACTGCCACTGCCATTCGGATACCAACGTCAGCAGATAATGGTCCGGGAACTGCTTTATTTGCCTCCGGTATATACTTACTGGCAAAAGAACCTTTTAAGTCAGATTCGCTAACACCTAAGAAACTTGTTTTTGCATTGGCATCCTTTGCTACTTTTCCAATCAGATCATTAATTTTTTTCATTCCTGGTATTTCTGCCATAACATTTGCTTTTCCAAAAATGGCCAATCTATTTACCCCTCCTTTTGAGTTAAAAGCCATTTCAAATCCGGCTTCACCATCACAAATCGTTTCTGAGCCAAAGTGAAAATAAATTAATGCTTTTACTCCTAAACTTATTTTTTCATCGGGAGTATAACTTAGTCCTGACGGGGAGAAATCTGCAATGGAGATATCAGAATTACGTCGCATTTTATAATAAGCACCTCCACCAAAACCAGTAATCATAAAGGGGGTACCTGGTGTTGGAGGAAATTTTACTGCAGCATCAAAATACCAATACCTAAAAGTAGTACGTCCAAAAATAGCCTTCGCTTTTACATTTACAACTTTAGCAACATCGACTTCTAAATCTGCATTAAATCCGTCTCCATAAACAGGGTCTTTTTCCATTAAGATAAGACCACCTTTAATCGTCAGTCCGCTAAATTGACAATCAATATTGATTGCCGATAAATCCAGTCCGTCGTAACGGCTTCTTTGTCGATAACCATCATTGTACATTTTGCCTTTTATCCCAATACGAGCCGTGGCCCCTGCTCCAACAGCATCCATCAAATTAATCCCTAAATCAAAATCGATTCGGGAATCATCTCCATTAATCATCACATTTATATTGCCTATCGAAACGGGGAAATTACCAAAGGATACCATACCCTTATACCCCATATTTCGAACAGAAATAAATGGAGAAACGGTCTGCAATTGCAAATTCTCAAAAGAAATTCCTTTAAAATCGACAGTACGTTTCCCCTCAATATCCTTGTCATCTGAAGCACTCTTATTTGTTCCAATAGAAACGGTTCCGTTTAAATTAGCTTTGGGTAAAAACCTTCCATTGACCAATTTTAACTCAACAGAACTATTAGGCAGCAATAAGGCTTTAGCTTTCCAGATATCAAAAGATAAGGAGTCTTTAGTAACAACAACTAACTGCTGCTCACTCATGGATATAAATCCATTGTAAAACAACCCCTTTCTATTCGTTTGGGCCTGCTTAGAATTTGTTGCAGTTGTCGCTGTCGATTTAGTAATTGGCAGTAAGATTTCTCCGCTTAGATTTGCTTTTACAAAAGTATTAGCTGCAATAGTAACATCAATATGATCTAAAGAATAGGCCCATGATTTTTCCTGACTGGTAATACCTCTATCCAACGGAAAAACGTTATCGGCGTAAAAAGTTCCCGAAACCCCGAATTTGTCAATAATAAGGTTACGGGCTCCTACAAAAAGTCTCTCTTTACTTGATGCTGTATCTGTAGTTTGAAATTCCTTAGGTAAACCAACATCAAAAGTCTGAATAAAAACTCCCTTCCATGCTTCCTGACTAGGGGCTAAAAGTGCATTTTTTATATAATATTCCGGAAAGGTAGTTATTGGGTCATTTTTTAAGTCGCTTAGATCCAGGACCGCATTATTTACTAAAAACTGAAAATTACCCTCAAAATCTTTTCCATTTCGTTTATCTTTTAAAACAAAGGGTTGCAAGCTTACATTCACTAAAATGTCATTCCAACTGCTTGCCATAAAACTAAACTCTCCCCTGACACGATTAGGAATCTGAACCGTTTTCCCATTGTAATACGTTTTTGGAACGGTTAATAAGGCTTCGTCAACTGTATTGGTTGCGGGATCAATAGGCAATATCAAGTTCCTTGAAAACTCAACAGCTCCCGAAATTTTCATTTCTTTAAACCCATTACAATCAATAGTTACGTAAGTTAGGTCATTGACATTACCGGTAGCCATATCAAAACCACCATATAAAGAAACCTGCCATTTATTATCGCTGAACGGAATATCAACATTGCCCAACAATACTAATTTGGCTTCTCCCATAATTCCCCCCTGATGCGATAATTTTACATTATCGGCACCAAAAAACAATTGCATTGGTTGCCCGTTTTTATCTTTTTGCGGAATATCAATCCTACAAAAAACGGTAAGTGTTGTATATTCTGCTGAAAAAACTGCTTTTGTAATTCCAATCGAGTATTGAACATTGTTTACTGTATTACGAATTCCGATTGGCAACTCAACCAAATCCTGATTCGAGAATTTATCAACCCAACGATCAGACGCTTCAATCTTCTCGATTGAACTCGATGCCGTACCAACTTGCTGCACAGCTGCAATTTCCTGCCCGTAAGAAAAAACAACCGAAAGCATAATCAATAATAACGATAATTGTATTCTGTAAAACCTTTTCATTAGCAAACCTCCTTCTTCTATTTTAAAATAAAGCATAGTAACTTCTTGTTATAATTCTTTAGTTATTCTTTAAATATCTAAATTCAACCTCATTATCTTTAACATATTTAAGAGCTAAATTGTGATAAAAAGGAATTAATTTGATTTTTAATTCTTCAATTATTTCTCCATCTGTTTTCTTCTGTTTCATCATTTTAAAGAAGTAACCCAATTCATTTTTATTAAAATTGGAAAGATTTTCATTTTGATGAATTTCATCTGCCGAGACATTAGCCAGAATTGAAATCTCATTGATTATCCACCGATGTACTACTAAGGGCTGCAATTTTTTATTTTTCCGTTCTACCAGTTTTAAATAAGAATTATAACTTATTCTGTTTGTAACATCCTGTTCGTTTAAACCATGCATTTTATGTTTATTCACTCTTCCCAAAGCCATGACATAATCATTTTCAAACCCTTCATCTTTTCGAATCATTTCTTCCTTAAGACTTTTCACGGTTTCAAGAATGAACCTATTATATCGGTCTAAGATGTTGTTGTTTAAATCGTGGACTTCTAAGTAATTCAGTGTCTTTTCTTTAAAACTCTCATCGTCAGCAGTTAGGATAGTAAGAGTCAGTAAATGTTTTAAATCCTCTAAATCCTCCCTAGGCATTGGTCGTAATGCTAATTGCAGATTTTCAAGCTGTTTGAAAATTTCATTTCTGGTTCCTTCGTAAGTCTTTCCTTTATACTTCACTTTTAAAATAGGATTCGTAGCAATTTTAGCTTCTTCTTTGGATTCCTTCTTTGCCGGTAATTTAATCTTATCCAATAAATAAGAGTAATTTAAAGTTGCCGTTAAATCGTTAAATCCCTTAGCAGTAGAGCTGTTTCTAAACATTGAAATAATACTCATATTAAAATTATGCTTTTCGAGGAGTGCACAACTGTTATTGAACTTAACTCCAAAAACAGAACTCGAATTCGCATTACTCTGAGAATTATTATAAAGAAATCCCAAATTAGTATTCAACTTGTCTTTAAGCATTTTTTTTGAAGCTCCAACAGCTCCTCCAACTGACGAATTATTATTTCTTACTACTTCATTGCTGGTGTAGTTAATTGAACTGTTTAAAGCTACTTTAACTCCTATCAAATTAATCGAGTGCGCCAAATTATAATTCTGAACAGTACTTGCCTGTCCTTTTCGTATTATTCCACCTTGCTCATTGGCCTGACCGGCAATGCTATAATTAAAATTTAAGTTTTGATTCTTTTTTCTCCCAAAAACATAGGACATATTTACATTGGCATTCTGTGATAACTGCCTGTAATCTAAAGTATCAGAGTGAACTAGATTAGGGTTATTAATAAGTTCAAACTGATCCAGTTTTTTATTAGTATGTATTGAAAAATTAGAATAACTCCCCATAACATTCAATTCATCCGTTACTCTGAAATTCATATTAATTGCCCCTACAACCCGTTTCGTGTCCTGTTTTTTAGCTTTAGCCAAATCATCTCTTTGATAGCCTAAACTGCTCGATACCGTAATTCTATCCTGGTAAAAAGGACGCGAAAAACGCAAGGCAATATTTTCTAAGTCATTGTTAAAATACAGTGCTCCTAAAGTATTGTAGTTTGGATCAATCCGCTCATATGTTAAACCGACAATACTCTTTTGAATATTGTAATCAAAATTGACATTTAATGCGTTCATAAAGCTTGTACTTTCTTTACCGGAAAATAACTTATCTCTAAAACTTCCACCTGATATTGTATTACTTCGAAGATCATCTGTTAAAACAGACAAAGCATACTCTACATTAAAATTTAAATTTCTCATCAAAGAAGTATTAAAAATCAAACTATTTACAAAGTTTTCTTTTGGTGTAACTCCTTTATCATTCCTTAAGTTCAAGGAATTAACATCGTCTTTGGCATAAAAACCAATCCAGCCTATTTTATACTTTTTCTGTTCAAAATCTATTTTTGCTCCGTATCCAAAACGTTGATATACGGGAATTCCTCCTGAAGCATCTTCCTCTGAAACTGCTTTGAGTAACTGTCCTCCCATTAAAGATATTTTAAACGGACTTTGTGGCGTAAGTTCTAAGCCAATTCCTTTAAACGGAAAACCGCTTAACGTATAGGGTGAAAATGTCATACTGGCGTTACCTATATAGGCTTTCACCCATTTGTATTTGGGCATAATACTCAATCTGTTAAAATCAAATGGAGCTGTATACCCTAAGTTATTTCCCTGATTGGTAACACTATAAGATAATGGAACACTAAAATTAAATGCGCTAATATTCAGGTTTCCTGAAAGCAAGTAGGTAAAAGGCTCACGCTGATCTGGCATATTAGATTTATAATACATCATATTGGCATTAACATTACCGGTAACTTTAAAATTTGGCTTATAAAAATTCTCTAAATCAACATCCTGAGCATATCCTTTTTTGCAAATACAACAAACAAAAACAATACATAACCCAAATAAGATTCTCTTATTTAATCTCTTCATTTATTGATTATTCTTTTTGTACTTTGATGTCACACAGGATATAAGAACCTGCTCCGTTCTTTACCATATCTTTAATTTTTATAGCCCCTTTTCTTCCATTTTGTGTTTTAAACAAAACAATTCCTGGATGCATAAAACCAAAGTCCTGAGCTCCTGCCGCACTATAATTTATATTTAAGAACTTTATTGGGCTATCATTTACCATAGCGTCAAATTGCGCTTCGTTAAAATTCAAACCACAATTACACAAATTCTGAGAATTTACAAAAATGGTATTTTGTTCATTTTTGAGTGCCGAAAAACCATAATTGTTTACCTGATTGGGCGATATAAATTTATTATAGCCGAAATTACCATTCAACCCCTGAAAAACTACATCTATTAAACTGCTGTTCTGATCGTTAATTTCATTTGCTTTATAAACCTGCCTCGTTACAGTTGAAAACATAGCACCAATATTATTCCCGTTATGGGCTGTATTTATTCCCAATTTAATATTGGTCAGAGTACGCAAATTAGTATCCGGCAACACCGTAATTGTTGTTTTAAAAATCTGGATTGTTTTATCGTTTGAAGCTTCTAATGTTAGTTCATGACTTCCTACTCCACTAAACACAACTGTTGGATTCTCTTCTGTTGATGTTGCGGGATTTCCCCCTTCGAAACTCCATTTATAATTCGTCGCACTAACCGATTTGTTGCTAAAATTAATCGTTACCGGAGCCTCATAATCATCATCTTCAAACTTTGGTTCATACGAAAACAGGCTCACTAAAAACGGAGCAACTGTGATATTTTTTATTACTTTTTCTGTTTCAAAGCCATTAGAAACGGTTAGAGTAATTGTGTGATCACCCGGAGTAGTAAATACTGCATTGGGAGGTGTTTTTCCTGTGAAATTTGCAGGTATTCCATCCTCAAAATTCCATACATAAGTAAGTCCCTCACCTGCGGTATTATTAGTTAAAATAACTTCTACCGGTGAATAATTGCTTTTTACAATTTCATGTGTAAAGTCAATATGGATTCCTTCTTTAATCACAACCGTTTTGCTAATTTCTTTACTCTCACCGTCTATATTCGCAGCTTTCAACTTTATGGTATAAGTGCCTTGCTTTTCATATAAAACCTCTCCCGGATTTTTCAAGTTTGAGCTACTCGGGCTTCCGCCTTCAAATGCCCATTCGTAGGTATCTGCACCTGTAACTTTGCTATCTATTTTAACGATAACTGGTGCTGATTCATCTGCGTTTACATACGATGTCGTAAAATCACCATCAACTATCATTGAGGTTTCCTTATAACACGAAGTAATTACTGTAAATAAAAATAAGAATATAGTTTTTTTCATGATTACAATTTTGAAACCACTACAATACTTAGATTGTAGTGGTTTTTTTATTTTTTTATTTTGCCGTTACAGCAAATTTGGAGTGGAAGTCAGATATTTTAATTAAATACAAACGTATTTCTAAATACAAATCGTTTCCTTTAATCTTCATCATTCTAATATCTTTACAATCTAACGAAAAATGAGTATCACCTTTTCCTACTTTAAATTCTCCGTCTTTGAAAAGTGACAAAGTATTATCCCGAAGATTTACTTTATAGATGCCTTATCCGCTAACTAATACATATAAATCATTCTTACAATCAAATACGATGTCATGATAATAGGCAACTACATTTGTAGTCGAAATTAAAGTTGATACTTTCCATTCATTATTTACATATTCAAGTTTACTAATATTAGAACTAACAAAAGCTGTAGATGCTCCTGTACTCATATTATCAATTAGGTACAAAACATTATTTTGAGAAATTATTTACTGCAGTTATTTTCATAATCTCCTAACACTTTTATCAATCCTTCAAGTGTTTTAAAATTATAGTTTTCAAACACGAATGAATCACATTTTAGATATTCGATGACATTTTTCTTCAATTTATCGTTGCTTGATTTGTTTGTGTACAAGCCCTTTTCTTGTGTTGGAATTTTTATAATAAAATCAGATGACAAAACTGGATCTACCAAAACCATGTAACCATCTTTCTCATACAAAATTTTATAAAAACTTGAAAAATCAAAGCTTAAAGAATTTAGGCTTCCAGCAGTAGCCATTGTATTCCCTATCGTTTTTAATCCTAAATAGCACTCTCCGGAATTTAAACAAAAACGGATTCCATTTTTTGACTTAAAAGATTCGTTTTTGCTTTTTCCCTTTTCATTTGTGTAAGTAAGAGTTACTGTTTTGCCATAAGTGGTAATATCTGTTATACCATTGCTGCTATTCTTATTAATAGTTACGTCTTCAAATAAGGCATTAAGAGTACCTTCTCTTTTTTGTCCTTTTTCATCAATCAAATAACCAGATACATCATAAATGTTCTTTGAATTACTTTTGGCTTCATCGAGCGCTTTACCAGTTTGTTGGGCATCTTCCATTCTTTGTTCCTGGATTACTCCTTTCATTTGTTCTCCCAACTCATATCCATTATAAAGTAACGTTGCCACAATGTTTACTGCATTTTGATCCTTACTAAGGGGAAATGCAGCTGAATATCCAACTAATTTTATTTTAAATACCTTTCTATCAATAGTCAGCAATTCTTGTATTAAATAAGAATTATTATTAGGATTTAAACCACCTTGTTGATAGTACTCACCAACTTTTATGTTATTAGAATCAAAAACTGTATAATCAACATGAGTAGATTCTATCAGGTCTTTGGTAGATCGCCTGGAAATTTTCCCTACCAAAACATTGTTCTTTAAAATATTTCCAACTCCGTCAATAGCTATTTTATCCTTATTGTATAATGCTATGGCATTGTTGTAATCTTCTGTAATTTTTCTCTTTTTTAATTCCAACTCTTCAGAAATCTTGGTCGTACCTGTATCTGTCATCTCTTTTAATAAGCTTTCATTAATTCCTTGTGCAGATAATAAAGGACGTGGAGACTCAATAAGATTGGCAACCAGATTTTTTTCATATCCAAACGAGGATCCATTTGGTGATTTTACATAAGGAATTTCCGTTTTTTTATTGGTTGCTGCATCTGTGATTTCATACCAATAATCAAATGCACCATTATCATAAACCACCTGCTTGACTTCAACGGTCATTTTAGGAGTTTTGTCTAAACTACTAATAGTATAAAGTGCTTTCTTATTATCTATCAAGGCAATTGCCTGATCATCAATTACTATTTTACTTCCCTTTACTTTAAAATTCTGGGCATGGTTTACTACACTTATCAAAACCAATGCAATTGTCATAATTTGTTTTCTCATTTCATTTATCTATTTATTTTATAAAACTTTTTTTCATTTTTTTGTAAAATTTGTTGATTGTTTTGCATGTCAACAAAACCTCCTAAGTCAATTTTGATCTTTCTACCTTCATCGTATTGCATTAAAAAATACTATTAATAGGGTTAAAAAATAAATTTTAATATGTAAATACCTTTTATTAATTAATTTTAATCATAATATAACCTAGCCTATTTGTTCAAATGGCTAGGTTATTCTTCAATTATAAAGTGTGGTATTGTTGGTATGTTTAAAATTGTAAGCTTAACTATGGGAGTGATAAAGCTTACAATAATATCTAAGTTGGTTTATACTATTTTAAAAGATTTTATTCTTCACTTTGACTATCAAACTATTTTCTTCCTAATCCCCCGCTCCGCACGAATCCTTTCGTGTGGTACGTTTCTACTTGCACTCTCAGAATTACGAAATTTATAGTTTCTACTCATTTTTAATATTGTAAACCTTTATAACGAGACTAGGCCTTAACATAAATACTGCCACACGAAAGGATTCGTGCGGGAGCTTGGGGTAGCCTAGGAAAAATTATTCTTCTATCCTCTCATATTTTTTTGATAATGGTTCAATAATATCATCTTCAAATAATTTTACTTTTCTATATTTATCCAATGAAAACCAGCCAAAATCATCATTTATCTGACCATTAATTTTAATCAACATAAAACTAGAAAAATCACCATCCTCACTCGGAAAACTTATTATATATCTCGTCTTTTCTTTCTCTAAATAAATTATTACATTTTCTCTTTCAAAAGCACTGCTTTTAACAATAGTATCATATATAATAATGTTTTGTCCTTCAAAAATTTTTCTAAATTCATTTATACTAATTTTAGCATGTGCTTCAAATTTATAATTTTTGATTTTTCCAGTTCCACCAGATCCAGCACCATAAGAATAGAGAAAAGCAAAACCAATCCAGTACAAAATAATTATACTACATACTAAAACACCTAAAACAATCGACCATTTGATAACTTTCATAATTTAATATTTTTTCATTTTTTTCCCCCGTTCCCGCACAAATCCTTTCGTTTGGTACGTTCTACTTGCACTCTCAGAATTACGAAAATTATAGTTTCTACTCGTTTTTAATATTTTAAACCTTTATAACGAGACTAGGCCTTGACATACATACTGCCACACGAAAGGATTCGTGCAAGAGCGGCGGGATGAAAAATGGTTTTTAGTAAAGTAATCGGCATACAATTCAATCAACTTCTACTCTTTTATATTTCTTTGATAAAGGTTCAATTATAACCTTCTCAAATAATTTTACCTTTCGATATTTTTCAATAGAAAACCAGCCAAAATCATCATTTATCTGACC
>NZ_CADCST010000065.1 GCF_902804485.1 Flavobacterium collinsii
GAGTAATACCATAACAGTAAAAGATAAAAACAGATATTCTTCGGAATTATTTAGAAATACTTTTTATGGAATGCATATAAATTTGATTGATCAATATGAAAATATTCTAAAGAAAGAGTTTAAGTTATTAGGAGATTATTATGAAGAAGTTTTAAGTGAGTTTTATTCAGTAAAAAATCTTTATTTTAAGTAATTTATTAAGAGTGTAAAACAATTTAAATAACAAAAAAAGCGCAAACCTCAAAGATTTGCGCTTTTTCAATTTTATATAAAAGAAAGAGAAAATCCCTATTTCACCTTCAGCCTGAACTCATTTTCAAATCGTCTGGACTTGATGTCTAATACTAAATAGTGCCTCAAGAAATAAAACTTCCTTCCTCAACAAAAAGTTGTGGCAAATTTGATTTTTATTTTTGTTTTGCCACAACTTCTGTGGCAATTTTTTTATGTTTTTTATTTTTGCCACAAAAGTTGTGGCAATTTTTTTTTTAATTTTTATTTTGACACAAAAAGTGTGTCAAAGTTTTTATTTTTTTAAAATTTGACACAACTTTAAAAAAGGAATGACAACAAAAAAATGCGCAAAATCAAAAGGATGATTTGCGCATTTTGTTATCAGAAAGTTCTCTTGGTGAGACTGTTATTTCAATTTCATCAACTTCTCTAAGTATTCCACTTTATCTTTTTCAGCCTGAACCAAACGTTCGTAAAGCTCTATCACTTTATCAAGAGGATTGAAGGTGCAATGATTATTATGAGTATTTCCTTGAGCACCAGTATTAGAACTATTATCGTAAAAGCTATTAAAGAAATTAAAAACAGATTCTTCTGTAAAATTTTCAATTGCTTCTACCGTCACGCCAAGTGCTTTTGCAATTAGTACTAGTTTTTCTTTGTCTATAATTTCGCTGGCTTCAATATTCGAAACAGATTGCTGGCTTACTCCAATAGCTTCTGCAAGAATCTCTTGTTTCATGCCGCGAAGTTCTCTTATTCGGCTGATATTTCGGCCAATATTTTTAGGTCGGGTTTCTGTGCTCATAATTCAAAGATATTTAATTTTTTTGATAAAAACAGCGATCCGTAAAATACAAGACTAATTAGTAATATACTTTCGGGTGTCTTTTTATTTGTTGTAAATATATTCTTTTTCTTACTTTTATAAAAGCAGTATTTGTCGCATAAATCGTAAAGTAGATTATTTAAAAGTATGAATTACAAAATGTCATTTAAGGAAAGAGCGGAGTTGAGTATGAAAATATTAGCGATGCAGAAACCTGTTACCTTAGATCAGGCCAGAGCGCAAGCAAAATGGCTTAGTGAAATCAGTGTTACAAAAGAAAAGAGGAAAAGAATCTAAAAAGAAACTTTTAAACTTCATTACAATCCACGAAGAATTGTATTCTTAAAAAACAAAACTCAAGGCAGATTTTTACTACAAAATCAGGTATTTATACGGGGTCTCAAAACCGACATTAATTCTAAATTTGAATTACGTTGCTGAATGTATTGGCAATGAATGATTTAAGTTAAAAAATGAAAGGATGCCCCAAATCCATATTGACCTTTTGCTTTTTACTAAGCACTATATTTTTGTTCTCTCAAAACGAATATTTAGTTATCGGGAGAACGACAGGAAAACTATTTCTCAAAAATAACGTTCCCATCCGGACTTTTGGCTTTACGAATTCGCTTTCGGGACAGGTCACTTTGCCCGGCTTGTCTATCGAAGCTGTGGAAGGCGAAAATGTGAGTATTGATTTTTGGAACATTTCGCAAGGCAATCCGGTCTCTTTATTCTGCAAAGAAATTGATTTTGTACAGCGGGATAAAGAAAATGTAGTACTGAAGAAAGAAGAAGCGATTCATCATATGGAACACGGCTACTATTCTTTTCAGGCTCAAAAAGCAGGAACGTATTTGTATTACAGTCCCGAAAATTATCCTTTCAATCTTCAGGCGGGAATGTTTGGTGTGATCATCATACGGGCGAAGGACCCTGATTCTGTGGCGCTTCAGCCTTTAAATGAAATACTTTGGTGCAGCAACGAATTGGACACCAAGTGGCATACCGATGCTATTATGGGAACTGAGTATGATTCCAGTAATAAACCCATAGTTCTTCCGAAATACAAACCTGAATACTTCCTCATTAATGGCAAAATTGCAACAGAAAATAAAGGCTTGCAAGCGCTGGATCATAAAAACGAAACGGTACTTCTTCGCCTGGTAAATTCGGGGGTGTACCTTCATGAAATCGTGTTTCCGTCTCAGGTAAAACTTCAGTTGCGTTACGGAAACGAGTCTTCGGTTACAACATTGCCTGACGGATGTAAAATTCAGCTTCATTCGGGGGAAAGTATAGAAGTGCTGGCTTTTTTAGAAAACGTGGGCGAGAAGGAACACATCGTGTACCATTTTAACGATCCGGTTTTAAAAAAGAAAGTATACGAAGCGGCTATTCCGGTTTTTTATTAAAATTTAAACAAACAATCATGAAACAATTCTTTTTTTATTGCATCTTGCTTTTTTCTTTTTCAGCTTCATTCGCGCAAAGCAAACCTACATTTTCTGTTGTAGGTACAGCTGTTAACAAAGAAAGTGTCCTTAAAAATAAACGACTGGATATCTCAAAAATTAAAGTCGAAAATATTTCTAATAAACCGATCTATCTGGTTTGGGAAACGGTATCCAATACGTTTCCCAAGGAGTGGGATTGTTCGATGTGTCAGCATGGAGCCTGCCAGATTGGAATTCCAAAAGGATCGGCTTTTAACAAACTCAATCCGGATCAGCAGGGATTTATTGCCATTCATGTAATCCCCGCCAACAAAATAGGCAACGGAACAGTGAAATTTAAAATCTATGACAAAGCAAATCCTAAGTATGCTCAGATTTTAACTTTTGAAGTCGAAGTGCTTTAATGTTAACTACCAATTTATTAATAACCCAAAAACAAAAAAAATGAAAAAAATTACTAACTTATTTTTAGTTATTCTGATCTCGGGATTGTCCTATGGTCAGAGTAAAGCAGATGCGAAGTATATTCGCTGGAATGCCAATACACCTCAGGGGAAAGCCAATCTTGAGGCGATGAAAGTGGCGTTTAAGAAAATGCGCGAAGCGGGCTGTGAGAAGGGTATTTCCTGGTATTACCAAGGCGCAATTCATAATATCCCCGAAAAGATAACAGGGGATAACAAGCTTTGTCCTAAATATCAGACTATTGATGATAAATTATGGGCTTGGGCAGATTGTACACACACTGACACCAATAATGCGGCTTTAAATTTTCTTTTATGGCATAGAATGTACATCTGGTATTTAGAAAAAATTGTTAGAGAATTGTCCGGAAAAGCAGATTTTGCACTTCCGTACTGGAACTACGGCAGTAAAGAAGAATCTCAGAATATTATGGCCGAACCTTTTAGGGAGCCATCAGGTTCTCTTTATACCGCAGCGCGATATACTATTTTGAACAATGGAAAACCAATCCTTCCCGAGCAGTTGGCTAGTATTCGAAATTCAATAGAAGAATTAAGAAAAAACCCTTCTTTTGCAGGTGAGGCCGGATTTAGTAGTAGTCTTGAAGGTCAGCCTCATGGTTATATGCACAATCTTATTGGTGGGAGATATGCTCATCCGCCTGAAAAATATTACAACGAAATATATCAGGTAGTAACTTCGGGTTTAATGGCCAATGTTGAGTCGGCCGGATTCGATCCTATTTTTTGGCTGCATCATAGTATGGTCGATCGTATTTGGGAATCGTGGGATGTTTCGGATCTTGGTCAGCGTCCAAGTTTAGAAGAATTAAAAGCGAATCCGTGGCCGTATGAGTTTATCACTCCAGACGGAGGTCGTATCACTTATACCATGGAGGAAGTGTACAATATCGTTTTTAATTTAGATTACAAATACGATGATTTGCTTTACGGATCTAAAACTCCGGTATTAGCGGCTAATGAAAATAAAGTAAAAACCAGGATCTCATTTCAGGATGCTAAAGAAGAAGTAATTTGGGAACAGAAAGTAGGTAAAGTATTAGGAACTTCTGCTTTTTCTCATAAAGTGAACAGTACCTTTGCAAGAAATACGAACAAAGTTTTTAGAACTGCCAATTCCAGATTAATTCTGAATTTGGATGTGTCCGTTTACAAAGAGCCAAGTGATTATTATACGGTTTATTTGCGTTATCCCGGAAAAAAAGACCAGTATGTTGGAATGATGACTTTCTTTGGAGTTGCTCATGATCACGGAATTGGGAAGAATCATGAAATTGGTGAAGATGGGGTAAAACTTAAATATGCCTACTATATTTCAGATGACTTAGTGAATACGGATGCGAATTTTCAAGTTATAATTAAAAAGACCGGAGGCGGAGATGCTAAAGTAACATTGGAAAAAATTAGTGTGATAAAAGCAAATTAAAGTCGGTTTGTAATTTTTCAGTAAAAAAAACTTAAGAAAAATACAGTAATAATTACACAAACCCTGCGAGTTTTAATTCGCAGGGTATTTTTTTTAAAATTAAATGCACAAGTATGTTAAAATACTTTTTTTAACAATAAAATACATTGTTTTTAAACCGACCTGTTTTATTATTTATTATTTTACACTTTCAAATAAAAGCCAGTAAAAAATGAATATAAGTATATCAGTCAGGCAATTAGGAAAAAAACATCCTATACTTCAGGAAAAAAATATCAGTTTAGATACTACCACTTCAATCGTTACTGTTCGTACTTTCTTAGAACTAATCGTAAAACATCAGGTAGAGTTGTTTCATTCTTCTTCCTTTGAGTTTGAGGACGAAGACAAAATCCATCTTCCAAAAGAAAATTACCTTCCCATTTTAACCGATACGGGAAAAGTTGGTTTTGGCGCACTTTACAACCACAACAAAGTTGATTTGGTCAAAGCACAGGAAAATGCCATTGTAGCTTTTGAAGACGGTTTATATGCCATTTTCTATGGCGATGATCAGCTGGAAACTTTAACTGAAGAAATCGATTTATCCAAAAACAAATCCGTCACTTTTATCAGGCTTACGTTCCTGGCGGGAAGCTACTGGTAAGATTTCAATGGCAATGTCAATGGCAAAAATCAATGGCAATGACAATTCAAAAATCAATGTCAAACGCAAAATTTAATTTATGTTGTTGCTTAGCGTGCAACTTATAACCTATAACCAAAATAATACAGTATGAAAATAGAAGATCTTATCAAGGGTAAGATAATTGAGAATCCAATTAAGCGATTCAAAAAAGAACTGGAAGAAATAGCAAACAGCAATCTGGTTTCTAAATTATTATCAAAAACAAAACTTAAAAAAGAAGCAGCCGAGTTTGGTTTGGCACTTTTAAAACTCAAAGACAATTATTACGGGACCTATATTTCTTTAGGTTCGAAAGAAGCTACAGCGTTTGAGAAATGGGTAAAAGACGATATGTGGGAAGATAATACTTACCACGAACTTTTGGTTTACTTTTTTGGAAAGGAAATCACTGTTTATGTTAAAGAAGCCTGGAACCGACTGCCGATGAAAATGTATCAGGACGGTTATACCCGACGTTCTTTCAGAGCACCCAATAATAAAAAACAGTTATTAATTAATCGGGTAAATTTTCTGCGATCTCTGCTTCATCCTTCACAAATCTACAGTTATCAGGATGGTGATACCGTTTATTATGATTTGAGTATCGAAGAACAAATTCGTTTTGATACCGAAGTCTCAAATTCTAAAAATCAGTACACGATTTGGTCTGCTGCTATTGATTTGGATAGAGAAAACCTGTTTCAGCTTTTTGAAGATATCATTTTCAACAAAGATTCAAGTGGAAAGGTTTCCCGTAATATTATCAAAGCGCTTTTAAACAGTGAGAAAAAAGAAAGCTGGGAATTGGTCGAAAAACTATTATTGGCGGCACAGCGTCAGGAAGGATTACGTCAGACGGTTTTAGAAGCTCTTGATGAAACCAGTATTGGAGCTTTGCAATACATGATCAAAGTAATCATCGATAATAAACTCACCCGTTTTTCATCTGTTGTTCGCGGAATAGATACCTGGACCGGCTTGGGCTGGGATTCTGAAAAAGAAACTACAGTTCGAAACATCATCAATCTCGCTTCGGGGTATTTCTCTAATCCCGAAACGATTCCGGCCGGTATTCAAAGCAAGAATAACAACGAGGTTTATATGGCACTTTGGGTTCAGGGAGTTTTTGATGTCGAAAAAACGGTTCCCTATCTAAAGGAATTACTAGAGAAAGGTTCGATTGAAAAGAAATCTCTGGCACTAAAATTTGCAGGAGAAACGGGCGATCCTTACATCGAAATGCCTCTTTATTTTAAAGCTTTAGACGACGAAAATTTACAGGTACTGGCATTTGCAGTGCCAGGAATGAACGCATTATTGGAGGCTAATGTTAAGTCGCAGTATTATACGGCGAATACAGATTATCCTGATTTCTTTAATAAGGTGTACAATCTTGCGCAGACGATAACCGTAAAAGAAAAAACATTTGAAGGCAAAGTATTTTCATGGTTAAATGTAAAATTCGAAAAAGATACTTTGTATTCTGCAGCGATTAATTTGGTAGGAGACAATAACGAAAGATTAGAACTTATTTTAAATCAGTTTGAAGGTTTTTCTATTAATTTAAGAGAGAAATTAACCCGTCAGATTCTGGGGGATTATTACTGCTATTCATTTTACAGTTTTAAAAGCAATAGCGGAAAAGAAAAAAAGGCACCAACAGATTTTCAAAGAAGTTTTGCATTGAGAATCTTAAAAGACAGAGGAGAATCTTTGGTGGCTTCGGCTATCTCAACTTTAAGTAATTTGACGTTAACAGAAGATGAACTGGCAATTTTTCAGGAATTGTATAAACGTAAAAATTCTAATTTAAAGAAGAACCTAACAGCAATATTGTTGAAACAGGAAGATCAAAAAGTGACTTCTTTTGTAGATAGAATTTTAGAAAAAGGTGATATGGAGCAGCGTATGTCGGCTTTGGACATTATGTTGCAACTTCAGAAAAATAGCAAACTGACAGATAAAGTTAACGATTGGGTTGCGGCTTACTCGGCAAGACCAAAAATCACAGAGAAGGAAACCAAATTTATCGAACAGCTTGAACCGTCAAAAAAGAAAAGTATTCTAAGTGCCGAAAACGGATACGGTTTTTACACGCCAAATGTCCTTTCTCCTTATGGCCTACCAAAAGTAGAGACAGATTCCCTGTATGCCAAAGCGGTTAAGGCAGAACAATACGGTTTTTCTAAATCGATGTCGCACATTAAGACCGAAATTTCGAAGTTGTACCAATTGTATGAAGACAACAAAAATTACGAATACGAAGTCGAAAACTACGACAACAGCAAATTGACAATTTTATTGGGAAATAGTTTCAGACCAATAAAAAATCTAAAAGACGAAAAGAATTCAGAATTAGCAGCAACAAATTACCCTTTGTATGAGGTTTGGTCCGGCTGGTTTGAAAACTCAGGTCTGGCCGAAAGAGACTTATTTTTACTGACTTTAATAAGCAGCTCCGACAGAAAAACATGGCGTGATTTTCTCGAAAAACATATTTTTTATTATAAAGAATTATTGCCACACCAAAACAAAAGAGGCTATGATTGGGACAATGCAATCTTAAATATTCTGAATGCTTTACAGTTAAAATACTCCTTTAAAGAAAAAACAGATTTCTTAATTGATGCCTGTAGTACTTTGTATGCTGATCTTCCAAAATCGGTATTAGAATTTGAGTACAAGCCTGCAAAAGACGAGTATTATTACAGTTCAGATCGTGGGAATGGCTGGCAAAACCAGAACTTTTTTGATATTTACTTGAATAAAATCAATTTAGATGATTTAACACAGGAGCAAAATGATAAGATTTGGAATCTGTATAGATGGAGACAGTTAAACGGATTAGAACAAAATATAGGTTTAAATAAACCGCCAATTTATCTGTATGCTGTGGCTTTTGAACAAAAAATAATTACCGAAGGTGAATTGTACGAAGGTATTTTAGAAAGTGAAAGAATTTCGGTTTTAACGGGTGAAACCAGACATTATAGACATTTTGGAAGCGAAGAACTCATTAAAAAATTCCCGTTTCTAGTTCCGATGGTTGATAAAATTCGCGAAACATTTTTGGATATCGAAGTTAAAAGGGGAGATTCAAACACTGCTGTAACTCATTTGGTTCAAAGTTTCCAGAAAATTTTTGGAATCAACCGTTTGGTCGAAATGCTTACTGCGCTCGGTAAAGCAAGTTTGTACAAAGGATATATTTATTCGTGGAGTTACACCGATTTAACCAAACAAAAATTGTTTAGTTATTTATTAAAAAGATGTTATCCGATAGAATCAGATACACAGGAGGTTTTTAATGAAGCTATTAAAAAAGCCAAAATATCAGAAGAACGATTGATTCAGACAGCTATATATGCACCGCAATGGCAAAAGTTAATCAGCAATTATCTGGATTGGAAAGGTCTTGATGAAGGAATCTGGTGGTTTCATGCACATACCAAAACGGCAAGCTACAATGCCGTAAATGCGGAACTGGAAAGCGAAATGGCGAAATTCTCCTCAATTGATTTGCAGGATTTTAAAGATGGTGCGGTAGATAAAGATTGGTTCGTATCGGCTTACAAACAATTGGGTAAAGCCAAATGGGAACTTTTATACGAATCAGCGAAATATGTTTCAGACGGAAACGGACACAGACGTGCACGATTGTATGCTGATACCATTACAGGAGATTTGAAAATTAGGGAGGTGACGGCCAAAGTAAAAGACAAACGAGATCAGGATTATTTAAGAGTCTACGGATTAGTGCCTTTAAGCAAAACAGGTCCTGAAAAAGATATTCTGGCACGTTATGAATATTTGCAGCAATTTAAAAAAGAAAGCAAAGAATTTGGTTCGATGAAACAAGCCAGCGAAGGTTTGGCTATAAGAGTTGCACTTGAAAATTTGGCTCGAAATGCAGGTTATCCGGACCCTGTTCGTCTGACCTGGGCAATGGAGACAAAACAAGTGCAGAACATCTTATCAAAAGAAACAGAGGTTAAATTAGATGATGTAACGGTAAGTTTAGTGATCAACAATGAAGGAAAAGCAGATCTGGTTACCTTTAAAGGAGATAAAGAGATAAAAGCAATTCCGCCAAAATATAAAAAAGACAAAGCAATTCTGGAATTAACCAATTACAGAAAAACCATGCGCGAGCAATGGACACGCTCAAGAAAAGGACTGGAAGAAAGTATGATTCGTGGCGATGAATTTTTGTTTGCCGAGATGCAGAATCTTTTTGAGCATCCAATCATTTCCAAACATCTTGAAAAATTAGTTTTTGTGTCAAATGATGCTAAAATAGGTTTTTATATTGATGGGAATCTGGTTACAGCTTTAGGTGAAGTTATAGCACTAAATGACAAGCAGACTTTTAGAATCGCGCATTGTGATGATTTGCATAAAAATAACGTCTGGATTGATTATCAAAGCTACTGTTTTGACAACAAATTGCAACAGCCATTTAAACAAGTATTCAGAGAATTGTATGTTCCAACTCCGGATGAATTAAAAGAAAAAGCAATTTCGAGACGTTATGCCGGACATCAGGTACAGCCTAAGCAAACCTTGGCTTTATTGAAAACCAGAGGATGGAAAGTAGATTATGAAGAAGGTCTGCAGAAAGTTTTTCATAAAGAAGGCTATCAGGTAAAAATGTATGCTATGGCCGATTGGTTTTCGCCGGCAGATGTAGAGGGCGCAACTTTAGAAACCATTGAGTTTCATTCGTTAAAGGACTATAAAAACATTGCATTTGAAGACATAAATCCAAGGATTTTCTCTGAAGTAATGCGTGATATCGATTTGGTGGTTAGTGTAGCACACGTAGGAGGTGTCGATCCTGAAGCCAGTCATTCTTCTATCGAAATGAGAGCTGTTTTATTGAGAGAAACGTTGCGTTTGTTTAAAGTGAAAAATGTAGAAATCACAGGAAGTCACGCCATAGTAAAAGGAGAAATGGCAGAATATAGCATACATTTAGGAAGTGCGGTAGTGCATCAGCTTCCGGGCAAATATTTGTCGGTGTTGCCAATTCACTCGCAGCATAGAGGTCGTTTGTTTCTTCCATTTGCAGACGATGATCCAAAATCAGCAGAGGTAATGTCTAAAGTTTTAATGTTTGCAAAAGACAATGAAATACAGGATCCGACCATTTTAAGTCAGATTGATAAAACCTACGCATAAAACGATTCCGTTTTGTTGGGTTTTTAAATGAAGATTCAGACTAAAATTGTTAGCGTGCGATAAAATTTTTAGTACTAACAAGGTACAAATGTTAAATTATGTTAATAAAAACACTTACTTTTGCTCCTGAAATGGAAATGAAAAATATAAATATCAATTGGTCAGTAGGACTATATAGTGATCGTTTGGCGGGATTTGCCCCTGCTAAAGGCTCAGGATGTGATATGTATTTTAATGAATTGAAGTGTAAATTGTAGTTACAAAGTCAACATAAATATATAAAAGCGTCCTCATCGGGGCGCTTTTTTTGTTTTTAGCGACAACTCAGCAAGGTGAAAAATAACGGAAAATAATTACAAATAAGTATGAACGAAAAAATAATTGAAGAAATAACACATTAAATGTTTAATGAATTATAAAAATACCAAAATATAGTCTTGAAAAGTAATCTGATGAGTAACAGTCATTTGATTTGAAAAAAGAGCTGCTTCGATAAGCGGACAGGGGTTTTTATGGCTCAAATTAAGGATTTAATTATTTGTAATTCAGCTAGTTATGTGAATGATAAATTTGGAAGTATGATTTTTTTGACATTATCTTTGCCGAAGAAAACACGGAGAACGAGTTTCGATTAATAACAATGATTTTATAATACAATACACAAAATGGACTTTAATAAAAATACATATATCACAAAATTATCAAACGCGGGTTTTTTCTCGGAATGTTTGATCATACAGGTGCATGAATACAGGCAATAGGATAGTCATATCTTGTTAGATCTCATGAAGCACCTTTAATCGGGTGCTTTTTTTGTGTCTGTTTTTAAGGAGCAAAGGTACAGAGGGACAAAGGAGCAAAAATAAAACTTTACGGTTTAGCGACTTTGCGAGAAAAGAAAAAACAAGTCTAATTTAAAAAACAAAAAAATGAAAAAGATAGGCACATTATTTGCAAAAGACCCTACGGATTTGGCAAAAGTGATTAATAAAATTTGTGATGAAAACAAATGGGTTATAACCGGAGAGGCTATTGCTACAAGAAAGTTTGATGGCTCGGCCGCTGCGATTATTAACGGAGAATTATTTAAAAGATTTGACGCCAAAAAAGGACGTGTAATTCCCTTCGGTGCGATTGCATGCCAGGAAGCAGATACCATTACAGGACATCATCCGCATTGGCTAAAATGCGATCGTTCGAAATCTGAAGATCGATTTTTCTTTGAAGGTTTTGATAATTTAAAGATCAAAACAGATGGAACATTCGAACTATGTGGACCTAAGGTACAGGGGAATCCTGAAAAATTAGAAAAGCATACACTGATTAAACACGGAAGTGAAGTTTTTGATTTTCCAAATCCAAATTTCGAGTTCGAGGATTTGAAGAACTTCTTATCGGAGTATGATATTGAAGGCATTGTTTTTCATCATGTTTCAGATGGTAGAATGTGTAAAGTTAGAAAATCTGATTTTGGAATAAAACGTTTAGAATTAGTCGAAGAAACAAAATTGTATAATTTGAATAATTCTAGCAAATGAGTAAAAAAAATACGTTTGACCATCATTTTGGTCATACAACTATAATTAGGTCTAAGGAGCGTCTGTTTGCTTTAGTAAAAGAAATGGAATCAGAGCTCACTAGACGAAGGAAGGGAACGAGAGTCCAGGAACGCTGTATATCATTCAGGTGATAGTTGGTCAGTAGATTTTTGAGATTCTCGAAAATTCCTAAAAAAAAAGTAATATTATGAAAACGAATACATTAGAAAAGTATAAAAAAGCGATTCGAATAAAATATGAGATAGAAAAAAACGGAGAAAACTTTGATTATTTGTACAATCCTTCTCGTGGAAAGCTACGTGATTTTTGTTGGCTTATTTTCGAGAACAACCCAACAAAGGATGATTTAAATGTTTTTAGAAATTTATTCTCTTTAGATTTCGATCACACCAAAAAGAATAAGTTTAAGGAGCAAAAAGATAAGTTCAGACCTATCGAAACCTTCTTTAAAGGAGAAACAAATCCATCGAATATTGATGCGATAAATTTGGCGGCGATTATGGTCGATTTTCAGCCACGTCCTTTTAAAAAGTTTAACGAATACTGTAGAACTGAAGAGGCAATACAGATTGAATGTTCTAATAAAGCTGAGGTGCTTGTTGAATTGAAGAAAGAAATCATAAAGGCAGAGCGTTTTGCAGAAAAACAAAATGAAGAGCCAATGAAACATTCTAAATCAGGAAATCTTTTTTTCAATTTTAAAGATTTATCAAAGAAAATGAATCAGGATTCCGATGGGAGAAAACGGCATTGGTCAATTGAAGAAAGTTTTCGTGAAATGAAATCCCGTTATAAGAGAAGATTAAATTAAAAAGAGATAAAAATGAAATTTATGGATAAAATAAGTAGTATCAATTTAGTGACAAAGCATTGGAAGAACACCGTTCTTGAAGAACAGGAAAGTACAATAACCGAATATGGATTGGCTGTTTTAAATGCGAAAAGGAGTAAAATATCTCAAAAGAGATCGTAATTCAACCATAACGCTTAAACGTAAGTCCGCTTTGTACAAGGCTTATATATACAATAATTCAGGATTATAAAATTGCCCCGCTATGGCGGGGCGATTTTTGTTTTCATTAAAGATCCTGACAGTTTTTAGTTACTTCTATTCAGAATTTTTTCTTTTTCAAAGTTAAATTCTTCTTGTGATAAAATTTCAGCATCTAATAATTCCTTTAAATCCATCAAAGCTTGTTTTTTCGAAGCCAGATCGTTTGTATGAATTGGATTTGTTTCCAAAGCAGTTGGCTTTTCTGAAGTTAGAATTGTTCCTGAAGGGCTTAGTTTTAAAAGCATTTCAGTAATTTCATTAAAGCCTTTTATATTAGAATAGTCTATTGCTTTTTGTTCTTTTACGTTTACAGAGCCTACGTCAGCATTGTTGTCTAATAGGTATTTAACAACGTCTTTTTTACCATTTGCGGCAGCATAATGCAAAGGGGTATTTCCTGATTCGTCCTGAATATTTATAGAAGCTCCGTTATCGATTAACAACTTTACCATGCTTAGATTACCGTTTTTTACAGCGATATGCAATAAACTTTCTCCTCCGTATTCGTAATTGTTTAGTGCTAAATCGTCGTCAAAAGCCAGATTATTTGCTGAGATGACCCAATCTAAATAACTATTCATTGAATCCTCGTTTCCGGCAATTGGTTTACTAAAATTAACATCTAGGCCGTTCTCTAAAAACAAACTAACTATTTCTTTTTGATTATTAGAACAGGCATACCAAATAGGGGAAAGGCCATTTTTAGAAACGGTGAATAAATCAGCCCCTTTTTCAACTAATAATTTAGCAATTGCTCGGTTGGTTTCGTAGCAGGCAATTAATAAGGCACTTTCGCCAGATTGATTAACGTAATTAATATCAGTTCCGCTTTCTAATAATATTGTAATTATGGGAATGTTTTTGGTTCTAACTGCGTAGATTAAAGGGGTGCTCCCATTTTTATTTGTAGCATTTATATTTGCTCCTTCATTAATTAATGTTTGTACAATTTCCTTGTTTCTTAAACCGGAAGCAATTAAAAGAGCAGTATCGCCTGCATTGTTTTCAGCATCAATTGTTACCCCTTTAAGAATCAGTTTTTGAATTAATTCTAATTGACCTGTTTGAGCAGTAAGATGTAGAAAACTATTTCCCAGTTTATCGTTGATATCGACTTTAGCGCCATTGTCCAGCAAAAAAATCACGACAGACTTTTGTTTTTGCAAACAGGCAAAATAAATTGGGGTTTCTCCGTCATGATCTTCATAATTTATATCAGCACCTTTTTCTATTAAAATTTTTACTATGTCCTGATAACCGTTATATGCGGCATAATGTAAAGCTGTACGGCCTTTTTCATCAGTATATTTTACATCTATTTCATTATTTTGCAGTAATAATTCTGCTATCTTTCTATTACCATTTTCGCAGGCAATTACAAATGACATTGACATATTCTTATATTTTTTTAATTTAATTTTTATTAGAGTAGACTTTACATTTTGTTACTAAGATTACTTATTTGACATTAGTAATTCTACAGTTTTAATTTTCAAATTGTCCTGTTGCGCTAGTGTAAGAGGCGTTTCATTGTTATTATTTGTGATATCGGGATTTGCGCCTGCTTCTAATAACACTTTCGTTTTTTTGTATAATTCTCTTGTAGCTTCTCTATCATAGTTTAAGTCATAAGAACAGACTTTATGTAGTAAAGTATTTCCTAAGTTATCTTGAAAATCCAGGTCTAAACTATTTAATTTTAAGGCGAACTCTAATATTGATGATTTTTTTTCAGCTAGCCAGTCGTATCCCGATTTTGTGTTTCCGTAATATGAACCAGATTGTTCAAAATTTGCGCCAGCCTCAATTAATTTTTCTAATATTTTTATTTGATTATCGTCATTTTCCATCATGCGTAAAAATTCACAAAATAGATTGTTGCCGTTTTTGTCCTGAATGTCAAAGTCAATTGAATCATACTCAAGTAATTTTGTTAGTGCTTCATAATCAAATTGTTCGTTTACAGCGTAGTAAAAAGTATTATTGCCGTTGTTGTCCTGTTCATTTGCACTTGCTCCGTTCTGTAAGAGAATTTCTAAATAGCTTTCTTTCCGTTTTTTTGCAGCAAGCATAAGTGGAGTTACTCCAGCTATGTTTTTTTGATTTATATCTACACCTTCTCTCGTGAGAATTTCTAAATAATTCATTCCTGTTTCAGAACTCAGTCTGTACTCATTGATTACCTGATAAATAAAGTTTTCGTTTGCATTATTTTTGTAATCAACCCTGCAGCCTCCTTCAATCAGTTCTTCGATAATAGCTGGATCAGTACCCTCCAAAAGACAATATCCTAAAAGTGTTTGGTCATTTACTTCGTCGTTAATATTTTTGAATCTTTTTAGAAGTTCATTTACAAATTTTATAGCAACATTACCAGAGTTGGATAGGTAAGCAATACTTGAAAAGATTGAATTTTCAAAACTATCATATTCATAAATATCAGTCTTTATAAAATCGTTTACAATTAAAAGGTCTATTAGATCGATCGCATTTTTGTCGATTAGGATCTCAAATATTCTGGAAGTATTATTTTTTACATATTGACCTGATAGTTGTTCTCCGTTTTTCATAAGCTCATGAGCTTCTTCCAGATTACCATTTAATATTGCGACAGCAACGTTGTTTTTTTCGTACATAACTTTATTTTTAATTATTGGTTAAGGTCTTTCAATTATATTTACTTCGCCACTCGAACGGTGTAATTGACCGATATACTGACTGACTGCAGCATTGCCACGGGAATTTTTACGAATAGAATCCAGAGTAGTTTTGTTGTAGTATTGCCAAATCGGTCTTTCTGAGATCGTGTCCATAAGTTTTTTAAAACTAATCTTATAGATTCTAGTTTCAAATGCATCATCGTTTCTGGATAAGTTTTCCCAATCACTTTCCTCATAACCATAATTTATAGCATGTTCTTTGTTGCAAACCATCGAAAGGGTATCTCCATTTATCTGTTTTAATTTAAACAAGGTCAATACTTGCTGTTTTCCGACTGTTTTTATATCTGTAAATTGAGGATAAATAGCTACTTTGTAAATATCACCAACCATAGGATGCTCTAAAAATTCTTCATTGTTTAGAGTGTTTTTCTTTCTGATTTCCTGATTTATTAACCCATAGGTCGCAATTCCGAGGATTGCCCAGCAAACGGTCCATGGGTATATCAACTGCCACCATGTTCGTTTGTGGTTAGTTCTGATATTCTTAATGGCTTCAATAATTGCAGGCGAGTAGTTCTTTTTTGCATAAAATGGAGCACTCGGATCTTTTATGACATGATCACATGAGGTACAATAAACTTCAGTTGCCCTTCCCATTCCAAAAAAAGGAACTAATGATCTCAGGTATCTCATGTAAAGTACCACTTCGAGACTATTTTTTTTACCACATACCGGGCATTCTTCGTTAGGTATAAGTTTAGCTGACAGTGGTGTATATTTAATTTGGTAATAATAAATCATCTTTTTTTATGTATTAGATTTAAACAATGTATTTTATAAGTTAATCATGAATCGATATGGAATCTTTTTCGATATTATTTTCTTCAATTTTTTTGTGCAATATTTTTTTTAATGTTATTTCATCATATTCTATTAAGGTCAGATTTAGGGAAAATAAGAGACGATTACCAATACTCTTTTTAATGGCTTTTTTGCGAGTTCTTATATCAGTAATTTTATTGATGAAAATCTCTGATTCTTTGGCATAAATGCACAATGTTTTTTTTTCTTCACTATACCCTTTTAAGGCACTCCACGGAACCAAACCTATTCCTGAATATTTATTCTCAAAAAATTCAATGCCTGAATCAGATAATTTTGCAAAACCATTAGTTAATTGTAAGATTTTAATAAGACGATATAATTGGATTAAAAGGAGAATAGTACCCACTAATCCAATGATTAGAAGTTCGGGACAGTAGTAGTTTTCTGTGAAAAGATGCCTGGATCCTTCCCAAAAGAAACTGATGCTGAGAAGTAACAAAAGACAAAAAAAGATTATAAGACCATAGACGGTTTTCTTTTTTACATTAATTGTCAAGGGTAATATTGGAGTGTTCATTCCGCTTTATTTTTAGAAGTTATGATTATTTTAAAAAGTGCTTTGTCATATTTTAAGTGATGTGTAATTTTTTAATGCTTGAAAAAAGTAATTACGTTATATGTATTTTTTGCATTTTTGCATGTAAAATTTACGCGAATTTAACCCACTGTTATAGATAATAACAGGAGGTTTAAATAACTGGCAGAACGATGAAATAACTGGTCGAATGACCGAATAACTGGTTGTTATTCGTATAAATGGTAAAGCTTAAAAGGACAGTTTGATGTGGTTTTTTTGCAGTTAACAGTATAGATTGAAAAGAAAGGGGAGTAGTGGTTTATTTAGAGATAAATCATAGGATCGTAATTCAACCACAACGCTTAAACGTAAGTCCGCTTTGTACAAGGCTTATATATACAATAATTCAGGATTATAAAATTGCCCCGCTATGGTGGGGCAATTTTTGTTTTAAGAAAAGGGCATTACTGTTAGGAGATCATCATCTTAACGCCCAGAATATGCTTGCAAATTCCTCTTTTGCCCTGATAAGCTGTAAACCAGTCACAGGTGCATTTTTGCGAATTAGCATCGATAATTACTTTGTGTAAAACGCCTGTACCTTTTACTTTAGCTTCGATATAATTGGCTTTTCGTTCTACGATTTGGATATCTTCATTATCGATTAGTTTTTTTGCATTTTTAAGTCTGGGGTTTAATGACAAAATTCGCTCGGTTTTAAACGGGAGACGACGGTAGAAATGTGATTTTTCGCTTAAATCATAGCCTAATAAACCCATTGAAGATAAATTAGAGGTCAGATTATCCATGGTTCCAAAATCAATGTTGTTTTCTATTGAAAGCATTGTTGGGTCAAAAGTTTCATTTGACTTTAGTAAACTGTTTAAACCATAAACCCATTCGATTGGTAAGTTCTCGGTCATGGTTTCCAGAACGTTTCCTTCGCCTGAAAAACCGCGGTAGGGATCTGGCGAAAATGCCATTAGCAGCTGCATTTTGCCAAACTCACAGACAATCGAGCAGGTTTGTTGATCTGATGATTCGTAAACAAAGATTTTATCGACGATAGAAAGAATTCCTTCTAACAATCGTAATCGATGCACTCCTCCTATACGCACGCTGTCAGCTGTTGTCAAAGTCGAAAGCACAAATTTTCCGGCTCTTTTGCTAATAAAAAAATCACCTTTTATATTTCCTTTTGGTAAACTTTGAAACAATTGTATGGTCTGAATTTTATTGAGTTCAAACTTTAGATCCATATCTGCCAGATAGAGCTGAACGCTTGTTAGGCCTTTGATCCAGCGCAGGGGTAAGGTTACTTTTTTTTCGATCACTTTTGCCTTGCTCGTAATTACCTGAACGTCTTGCTGACCTACAGCAAGCGTTACTTTTTCGTTTTTTTGAATGGCATTCAACGCATTAAGCATTGGATCATTAAAATCGACATTGGTTGTTCCGCTGGCAATAAATTCACCGTCAATGGCTTCGGGTTTCATGTCCAGTCGTACATATACGCCATTACAGGACGAAAAGCCTTCAAAACGCAATCGTTCTGATCCTGCCGAAACAATAGGATCACGCAAACTTGGCGGAACGGGACCAAAACTGGTACGAACTACTTTGGCAATTGTAGTCCAGCATTTTGCAGTAATATAAGGATCAGTCAAACTTCCCCAGAAAAAGCAGGGTATGTTATTGATTTCTTCAATTTCGGTTTGGTGCGCCAGAACCAGATTATTGATTCCCTTTGTCTTGCTGTAGGTCGAAATTCCTTTATAATTATATTCTAAATCTGTCATGTTTTGTTATTTTAAAATCTGCTTAATCAAGGATTTAAGCGAAGCATTGTCTTTCCATTGCTCAAAAAAAGTAATTACTTTTTCTGCTGGTTTCTGGTTGGTTTTGATCAAAACATCGACGTAGTTTTCGACCATTTTCTTGAAATTTGTCGGTAGTTCCTGTAACTCCAAATGAGCAAAAAAGACATTGAAGAATTTCAGTAATGCACTGTTTTGTAAAGGCGAAACATCTTTTATGGCGCCTATACCGTCTGCGATACGTGTGAACCTGCCATGATTTCTGGATACCAAAAAAGCTTGTTTTTGAGCAAATGCGTCCATATCTATCTCCTGTCTTTCGACCAGATTAATTAATTCTTCTGCTGCCAATAATCTTATCTCTTTATCTTCCTCAAAGAAACAACTGCAAAATAAAAACAACGTGATATTTGAGAATTGGAATTCCGGTTTACTTGTCAGATTCAAAAATGCCTTTAGTTGCAATTTTGGTTGACCACCATCCCTAAATCGTAATAAAAAAATCCCCAATGCATCTGAATTTTGTGGCGTATAACTGTGCCAGGAATTGACACTGACCCAAATGGCGATCTCATCGTGGTAAATATTAAGACTATACAATAAGCACTCATTTGGAAGTTTATAATAACTAGGTATGTTAAGCCACTCACTATTACGCCTATAACTATAAGCCCCGTATTTTTCATAACTGTCATCCTCGAAAGTCCAGTCACTCCATTTTTTATTAATTATCACTTCTGGATTATAAGGAGCTCCCACAAAGAAAATATTTTTTAAATAGGTAGTCTCAAATTCGGGGAAAACAGCAGTAGGATAAAAAGTTCGTGCCGCAACAGCCCAAACCGCTATCATGTTTTCCTGATTGCCTTTTTCCTCTTCAGGCAAATCTTTTGAAGCTAAAGAGGTCGTATTAAATTCGATTTTTTCGCTTACACCCAGACAAAATGACAACAAAGGCTTAAGTTCCCCTTCAACTTGATCTAATAAAGCAATTGCCTCTTCGACTTTTTCTCTGGGCATACGGGCAATTGCAAAGGCTAAATCTACAAAATCAATTTCTTCATTTGTTTTCTGATAAGCAATGATCCTTTCCAATAAAACCTTCGGAGCAATCCAATAGGGTTTATGGCTAGGAAAAGAAAGCAATGGCAGCTTAGAATTGGATTCCATTTTAAGCTGTATTTTTTCTAATAAGCGTAGACTTAAACCATTGATAGTTTTTTCAGATCGATTTCTAAAACCACCGTCAAATTTTACGTTGATATTGGCTATTTTTTGGCATAAGAATCTCTTCATCTCTCTTTGATGAAGAGATAAAGACTCTCTTTCAATCTGCCGTACATACGGCTGTAATTGTTCACTGTAATCATCAGGAAATAAATCAAGCTGCTGGATATAGGCGTTCATCAGGATTTCAGTATCTAACACTTTTCTCGAAGAAATAAATTTTCCAAACTGAAATAAAATCGCATTCCAATCCTTTGGCAATGTAACTTCTTCTATAAGCAGCAATTCTTTTTTGGGGATATATCTATATTCTTCGAATGAGGTATCAGCAATGGTTAAAGCATCCTGACCTAAGAAGGCAGCTAAATCAAATTTGATGCTTCCCTGTATTAAAGTACCGTACGATAACAGCTTTTCTTTAAGAGCCTCATCTTTTGCATTAGCAATTTTCATAATAATTTTTGTCGCACGTTCCTGCAAAGTCAGGTCTTCAATTACATACACATGTGCAATAATGGATGTTATAGCAGTGTTCAATTTTGGATTAGCCTCACTTAACTTTTCAAGAATAGGCAACACATTTTTGATGGCTGTTTTACAGTCGCTTCGCATCATTAAAGGCTCGAGCCATTCCAGAAATGATTGGGCATTAAATTTAGGATGATCGTATATTTTTTTTACCAAGTCGATTCCGTAGCTGGTTATAGGAGGGAACGAACAATGTAAAAGCGAAAAAATATTTTCCTGATGTATAATCAGTTCGTCTTCTGTTGGATTGAATTCTTCAATTCTTTTTCTAAAGAAAGTCTTCAGATCATTTTTCCATTCTTTGGTTTGAATTTGAATGGTATTTTTAAAAAAGAAAGCACGATCCATTTTTTTCTCATCAAGTAAAGATTTGTAGAAAAGCGCCCAAATACTAAACAGATTATCGCTTTGCTGACCATTATACCTAAAGAAAACTTTATGAACAGCCGTTTCGTAATTGAATATTTCAGGAATGTCTCGCTGATAAGCTGTTTTATCTGCCAAAAACTTAGCAATAACAAATTCTATTCCCTTTTCATATTTCCAATCATTTGATAGCGCCAAACACATAGCAAATAATTCTGGATTGAATTGGATCAATCCCAACTCTTCAAACTGACGCAAAATAGTGTATCTAAACCTTAGCCACTCTACTGATCTTCTCACTTTACCCAGAATAAAAGTTTCCAGCCAATCTGGCCTTGCCCATTGAAGGACTTCTAATACATACGGTTTCTGATCTGCTTCGTCTAACAAGTGAAGCGCTTCATCCCAAGGATTAATCTGGTTTCTGCTAAATAATGCAATAGCGCTCAACGTAATAATTTCTTTTTGAATAGAATCTCCTCTCGTTTCCCCTATCATAATTGGAAGTAAATCTGCACTCATTCCTGGTTTAACTTCAATATTGTAGGTTTCTTTATTTTTGGGAACCCAACGTACGTATTCGGTCCAATAGCTTTTACATTCCTTAATGTGTTTTTTTAAAGCTTCAATATTGTCTTCTGAATTTTTTTTCAGGAAAGGCAATAACCTATCGATATCTTTTGTCTTTATAATATCGTCGTATTCTTGTAAAATAGCTGCGATTACTGCTTTATCCGTTTTGGGCTTTAAAACGATACGAACATCATCCGTTTCAGAATATCCTTTTTTTATTTTTTCTGCCACCAGTTTCTCGGCAGTTTTCAGGCATTCTTCCTCGGTGGCAAAACTTTTAGTTTGCGAAATTCCCGCTGTTCCGTTTTTACCGTAGGTTACTTTAAATTGAGATCCTGTTACTTCGATCTCCCAAAACTTATCGGAATTTCCATCTATGTGTTTTAAACTCTTTTTCATTTTAATATGTTTAAGTAAAGTTTATTTTGAAATCTGCTTAATCAGGGATTTAAGCGAAGGATTATCTTTCCATTGCTCAAAAAAAGTAATTGCTTTTTCTGCTGGTTTTTGATTCGTTTTTGTTAGAACATCGATATAATTTTCGACTAGTTTCTTGAAATTTGCAGGCAGTTTTTCTTTTACATCTAAATGTTCAAAAAGAGAGTTTAACAGTTTTAATAAAGAACTGTTATGTAAGGGTGAGACATCTTTTAAAGTAATAATACAATCTGTCATGCGTGAGAATACCCCGTAATTTCCTGCTAACAGAAAAGCGAATTTTTGAGCTAAAGTATCAACATCGATTGCTTGCCTTTCAACTAAATTAATTAATTCGTCTGAGGCCAATAACTTTATCTCTTTACTCTCCTGAAAAAAACAACATGCATACAAAAGCAAACTGATATCTGAAAACTGAAATTCTGGTCTACTTATCAAATTCAAGAATCCTTTTAATTCCTGTTTTACTCCACTTGTGGTATAGCTGGATTCTAATAAGATCAGTGCCAGTGCATCTGTGTTTTGAGGTGTAAGACTATGCCAGTAAAACATATTTCCAGCTTCGTTTAAATTGTTTTCCCACCTTCTGGATCTTGTATAAATATCCAAACTGTACAACAAATAATTTGGTATTTCTGCATAATTAGGCATATCGAACCTTAACTCATACCAAGAGGGTGATCGAGTTATTTCACCGTTTATATAGTACCATTCCTTCGATTCTTCATTAAATATGATTTCTGGTACAAAAGGACTGACAACAAACGGGACATCTTTTAGATACGTATTTTCAAATTCAGAAAAAGTAGCATTAGGGTAAAAAGTTCGTGCTGCAACAGCCCAAAGAACCATGATTTCAGTTTCTAGATTGCCCTTTCTATCCATAGGCAATCCTTTGGGGAATAAAGATTTCGGATTTAATTCGATTTTTTCGTTTACACCCAAACAAAATGACAGCAAAGACTTGAGCTCCCCTTCAACTTGATCTAATAACGGAATAGCCTCTGCGACATTTTCTCTAGGCATTCTGGCAATTGCAATTGCTAAATCTAAAAGATCAATTTCTTCATTAGTTTTCTGATAAGCAATAATCCTTTCTAATAAAACCTTTGGAGCCACCCAATAGGGTTTATGACTTGGAAAGGAAAGCAATGGCAGCTTCGAATTGAATTCGATTTTATGCTCTACTTTTTCTAATAAGGGTCTAATTAAAAAATAGGTGTTTATTTTTGAGTACTGCCAAAAAGGAGTTTTAACTCCTGTATTACTCATTTTTTCTTGCAAGAATTTACTCATCTCTTCTCTATGAATACAAAAACCGTACGTTCCTCCTTGATAATATGCACTACAATCGGCAGGGAATAAATCTCGTTGCTGAATATAGGCATTCATTAGAATTTCTGCATCCAATATTTCGTCTGAATAAATAAAATTTTTAAAATGAAATAAAAGAGCATTCCAATCCTTTGGTAATATAACTTCTTCTATAAGCAGTAATTCTTTTTTGGGAGCAAATGCATATTCTTCAAAACCGGCATCATCCACAGTGAATGAATCTTTATTCATCAACTGTTTCAAATTCGATTTAATGTTTCCCTGCATTAATGAAGCGTAAGAAGACAGTTTCTCTTTAAGCGCTTTATCCTTCGCAGAACCTATTTTTAAGAGTATTTTACTTGCTCGCTCCTGTAAAGTCAAATCGGCAATCACAAAAATACCTGCTATAATTGAAGCTACCGAATTGTTTAATTTCGGATTGGTTTTGCCAATTTTTTCTAAAATGGGCAAGACGCTTTTTATTGTCGTTTTGCAGTCGCTTCGCATCATAAGTGGTTCCAGCCATTCGAGAAACGATTTCGTTTTGAATTTAGGATGATCGTAGATTTTTTTTACCAATTCGATGCCATAATTCGTAATAAGAGGATAGGTATAGTGTAAAAGATTGAATATATTTTCCTGATGCACAATAAGTTCTTCTACCGTAACATTAAACTCCTCTAATCTTTTTCTAAAAAATAATTTCAGATTATTGTTCCATTCTTTGGTCTGAATCTGAAAAGCATTTTCGATAAAAAAAGATCGATTCATTTTTTTCTCTTCTAGCAACGACTTGTAAATAGTTCTCCATATAAAACTTTCTATGTTCTCTTCATAATTAAAATATTCAAAATACAAATTTGTTTCATAGTTAAATAACTCAGGAATATCTCTTTTATATGCCGTTTTATCATTCAGTAATTTAGTAATGACATCTATTTTTTGTATATCCTTGTTCTCATCACAATACGCCCAAATCCTACTTAAACTTAAAGCATATAATTCCGGGTTAAATTGTATGAAATTATGATCTTCCAACTTGCGGAGATTAAGATAGTTAGGAACTGTTCTGTTTCTTCTTCTTCTAAATCTATCCAGAATGAAACTTTCTAACCAAGTGGGTTTGGCCCATAATAAAATATCAAATGCTTGGGGTTTTAACTCTATTTCTTCTAATAATATTAAAAACTGATCCCAGGAATTGATTTCTTTTTTATTAAATAATGCAAGACCGCTCAATGCGATGATTTCTTTTTGACGAAAATCTCCTCTAGTTCCCCACCTATTTACAATCTTACTGTTTTCCTTTTCAGGAAATTCAGGTTCGCTATATGTTATGCCTTGCGTCCAGTATCTTTTATTTTCGTTAATATGTTCTTTTAAAATTTCAATATTATCTTTTGAATTTTCTTTCAGAAAAGGCAGTAAGAGATCGATATCTTTTGTCTTTATAATATTGTCGTATTCTTGTAAAATAGACTCGATTGCTGCTTTATCTGTTTTGGGCTCTGAAGCGACACGAACATCATCCCTTTCTGAGTAGCCTTTTTTTATTTTTTCTGCGACCAGTTTCTCTGCGGTTTTCAGGCATTCTTCATTGGTAGAAAATGTCTTGGTTTGAGTGGTTCCCGCTGTTCCGTTTTTGCCGTAGGTTACTGTAAATTGAGATCCTGTTACTTCGATCTCCCAGAACTTATCGGAAGTTCCATCTATGTGTTTTAAACTCTTTTTCATTTCAATATTTTTAAGTAAAATTTATTTTTAAAATCTTCTTAATCAAGGGTTTAAGCGAAGAATTGTCTTTCCATTGCTCAAAAAAAGTAATTACTTTTTCTGCTGGTTTCTGGTTGGTTTTGATCAAAACATCGACGTAGTTTTCGACCATTTTCTTGAAATTTGTCGGTAGTTCCTGTAACTCCAAATGAGCAAAAAAGGCATTGAAGAATTTCAGTAATGCACTGTTTTGTAAAGGCGAAACATCTTTTATGGCGCCTATACCGTCTGCGATACGTGAGAAAACTCCATATTTTCCTGATACCAAAAAAGCAATTTTTTGAGCCAAAGCTTCAACATCGATTGCTTGTCTTTCGACCAGATTAATTAATTCTTCCGATGCCTGCAGTCGCAGGTTTTTATCTTTTTCACAAAAGCAACAGACATATACAAGTAAACTAATATCTGAAAATTGAAACTCAGGTCTGTTTATGATGCTGAGAAAACCTTTTAATTCAGATTTAAAACCAAGACCATCAGTGTTATTACAGATTTGCAATAGCATCAAGGATAGAGCGTCTGCATTTTGCGGTGTTAAACTGTGCCAGTAATTGGTATCTCCTGCATGACGTATTATATATATCCAATGCCTGTGATCGACATCATAAATATCCAGACTGTACAAGAAGGAGTTTGGAATTTTAGCGTAATTGGGAAAGTCAAATTTTAATACGTACCAAGATGGTGATTGTTGTTGTGCCTTGCTTAGTAGATATTTCTCGCATTCGTACCATCGTTCTTCAAATGTAATTTCTGGCATTAAAGGTTTGACAACAAATGGAATATCTTTTAGATACGTATTTTCAAATTCAGGGAAAGTAGCATTAGAGTAAAAAGTTCGTGCCGCTACAGCCCAAAGCAATAAGATTGCATTTTCCTGATTGTCTTTTCCCTCTTCAGGCAATTCTTTTGAAGATAAAGAGGCCGTGTTAAATTCGATTTTTTCGCTTACACCCAAACAAAATGATAACAAAGGGCCGAGTTCTCCTTCAACTTGATCTAATAACGAAATAGCCTCTTCAACATTTTCTCTGGGCATACGGGCAATTGCCAGAGCTAAATCGAAAGTATTAATTTCTTCCTTTGCTTTCTGATAAGCAATAATCCTTTCTAATAAAACCTTTGGAGCGACCCAATACGGTTTATGACTTGGGAAAGAAAGCAATGGCAACTTCGAATTGGATTCCATTTTATGCTGTACTTGCTCCAGTATAGGCCTTATTATCCCTAAAGTTCTTGATCTTAATTGGCACGTATAATATATACGACTACTATCAAATTTATTATCAATATTTATTGCTTTACATTCCAGAAATGATTTTATGATTTCTTTGAACGGTTTTCTAAAGTATTTTTTTTCTAATTGTTTTGCGTAAGGCTTTAACTGTTCGGTATAATCTGCTGGAAATATATCTCTTTGAGTGATATAGGTATTCAAAAGAATTTCTGAATCCAAAAAATCGTCTGAAGAAATGAAATTTCCAAACTGAAATAAAACAGCATTCCAATCCTTTGGCAATGTAACTTCTCCAGTAAGCAATAATTCTTTTTTTGGGTTATAGGTATATTCTTCAAATGAAGTATCATCAACGATTAAGGCATCCTGATCTAAGAAGGGAGTCAAATCAAATTTTATATTTCCCTGCATTAAAGTGACGTAAGACGACAGCTTTTCTCTAAGAACCTTATCTTTTACACTTCCAATTTTTGTAATAATTTTTGTTGCGCGTTCCTGTAAGTTCAAATCGGCAATTACATACACATTTGCAATAATGGATGTTATAGCAGCGCTTAATTTGGGATTTGTCTTACTTAACTTTTCAAGAATAGGCAGCACATTTTTGATGGCTGCTTTACAATCGCTTCGCATCATAAGCGGTTCCAGCCATTCCAGAAATGATTTGGTTTTAAATTTAGGATGATCGTAGATTTGTTTTACCAGCTCCATTCCGTAACTGGTTATGGGAGGATAGGAATAGTGTAAAAGCGAAAATATTTTTTCCTGTTGAAGAATAAGTTCATCGACAGTAGGGTTTAATTCTTCAATTCTTTTTCTAAAGAAAGTCTTCAGATCATTATTCCATTCTTTGGTTTGAATCTGTATGACATTTTCTATAAAAAAAGAACGCGTCATTTTCTTATCTTCCAATAGCGATTTGAAAATTAAAGCCCAAATAGAATTACGGGTATTGTTTTCCCAGAAAGTATAGTGATTTAAATTTGTTGGATAGTTAAACAATTGCGGGATATCTCTCTGACAGGTTACTTTATCATTTAACAATGTCACGATAAAATCGCTCATTTTTACTTTTAAGCGATGTTCGCTAATTACCGTTAAACTTAAAGCATATAGCTCGGGATTAAATTGAATTAGCCCCAGACTTTCCAATTTTCGGAGATTAGGATAGTTAATAACCCTCCAGCTCTCTCTTTTGGATTTATCTAGAATAAAGCTTTCCAACCAAGTGGGTTTGACCCACAATAAAAGATCAAGTATCTGAGGTTTCTTATCTATTTTGTTTAATAATTCGATAACTTCATCCTGAGAATTGATTTCTGTTTTATTAAATAGTGCAATGGTATTTAGAGTTATACTGTCTCTAATTGTTTCAATAAATGGTCCATTATTTTTTTTCTTCTTAATATATTTTTTTAACGCTTCAAGATTCCCTTTTGATTTTTCTTTAAAAAAAGTCAGTAATCGGTTAATATCACTTGAGCATATAACTCGATCGTATTCTTCTAAAATTTCATCTGTATTATTAGTTTTCGCCGTTTTCGCCTTCGAAATTATAGTAACCTCACCCGTTTCAGAGTATCCTTTTTTTATTTTTTCTGCCAGCAGTTTCTCTGCGGTTTTCAGGCATTCTTCATTTGTAGAAAATGTCTTGGTCTGCGAAGTTCCCGCTGTCCCGTTTTTGCCGTAGGTTACTGTAAATTGAGATCCTGTTACTTCGATTTCCCAAAACTTATCGGAATTTCCATCTATGTGTTTTAAACTCTTTTTCATTTCAATATGTTTAAGTAAAGTTTATTTTAAAATCTGCTTAATCAATGATTTAAGCGAAGGATTGTCTTTCCATTGCTCAAAAAAAGTAATTGCTTTTTCTGCTGGTTTTTGATTGGTTTTTATTAGAACATCGATATAATTTTCGACTAGTTTCTTGAAATTTGCAGGCAGTTTTTCTTTTACATCTAAATGTTCAAAAAGGGAGTTTAACAGTTTTAATAAAGCACTGTTGTGTAAGGAAGAAACATCTTTTAAAGCGATAATACATTCTGTCATGCGTAAGAATACCCCATACTTTTCTGATGCCAGAAAAGCGAGTTTTTGGGCCAAAGCTTCAACATCGATTGCTTGTTTTTCAATCAGATTAATTAATTCTTCCGATGCTTGTAATCGATGGTCTTTACTTTTTTGAAAAAAGCAACAGGCATAAACAAGTAAACTAATATTTGAAAATCGAAACTCAGGTCTGTTTATGATGCTCAGAAAACCTTTTAATTCTAATTTCAAACCGTCACCATCGGCGTTATTACAGATTTGCAGCAGTGTCAAGGATAGAGCGTCTGCATTTTGCGGTGTTAAACTGTGCCAATAATAAGTGTTTCCTTCAGAATTTAATATGTAGCTCCTGCTATCCAGATTTCTGAATAACTTTTCCCAAGAAGTCAAATTATCCCAATCGTACCTGTCTGATCGCTTAAAAGCATCAAGGCTATACAATAAAAAATCTTGAATTTTTGAATGACTCGGTAAATCAAATCTTAGTTCATACCAGGAAGGTGTTCGCTCTTTTTCTTTAGTCACATAATTCTCCCATTCGTTCCATTGTTCTTTAAAAGTAATCTCAGGTTTTAATGGAGCTACTACAAATGGAATGTCTTTTATTTGTGTATTTTCAAATTCGGCGAAAGTTTCGCTTGGATAAAAGGTTCGTACTGCAACAGCCCATAGTGATAAGTTGTCGTCCTGATTTGTTTTCTCTCTAGTTGTCAAAAGCTTTAATAAAATTGATCCGGTATCTAATTTTATCTTTTTAGTGAGACCTAGACAAAAGGATAATAAAGGTTTGAGTTCACCTTCAATTTTATCGAGTAGAGGAATGGCTTCGCATATATTTTCTCGTGGCATACGTGCTATCGCAATGGATAAATCAACAGGGTCAATCACTTCACCGTTCTTTTGATAAGCAATGATTCTTTCCAGTAAAACATTTGGTGCAACCCAGTAAGGGATATGACTTGGAAAAGAAAGGAGAGGTAGGGTAGAATTGGAAACTATTTTTTGCTGTACTCTTTTTATTAATGGCTGAATTAACTTCAGACTATTAATATTTGTATTTGCCCTGTTGTTAAATACAATTTGACTATTAATATTTTTAATTTTTTGAAGTAAAAAGTCCGACAAATATTCTTTATGAACAATTCCGAAATACTTCTTTTGCAATTGTTTCGCATAAGGCTGCAGTTGTGCAGTATAATCTACTGGAAACAAATTTCTTTGCGTAATATAGGTGTTTAGTAAGATTTCGGTATCCAGGGTTTCGTCTGAAGAAATGAAATTTCCAAACTGAAATAAAACAGCATTCCAATCCTTTGGCAATGTGACTTCTTCAGTAAGCAATAATTTTTTTTTGGGGGTATAGGTATATTCTTCAAATGAAGTATGATCAACGATTAAGGCATCCTGATCTAAGAAGGGAGTCAAATCAAATTTTATATTTCCCTGCATTAAAGTGACGTAAGAAGACAGCTTTTCTTTAAGGGCCTTATCTTTTACACTTCCAATTTTTGTAATAATTTTTGTTGCGCGTTCCTGTAAGTTCAAATCGGCAATTACATACACATTTGCAATAATGGATGTTATAGCAGCGCTTAATTTGGGATTTGTCTTACTTAGCTTTTCAAGAATAGGCAGCACGTTTTTGATGGCTGCTTTACAATCGCTTCGCATCATAAGCGGTTCCAGCCATTCCAGAAATGATTTGGTTTTAAATTGAGGATGATCGTAGATTTGTTTTACCAGCCCCATTCCGTAACTGGTTATGGGAGGATAAGAGTAGTGTAAAAGTGGGAATATTTTCTCCTGCTGAAGAATAAACTCATCAGCCGTAACATTAAACTCATCAATCATTTTTCTAAAGAAAGACTTTAACTCTTTATTCCATTCTTTGGTTTGAATCTGAATTGCATTTTCAATAAAGAAAGTGCGATCCATTTTTTTCTCCTCTAGTAATGATTTATAAATAGTTATCCACATGAAATTTTTATTGTGGGACTTATTATAAAAATATTCATAATGCAAATCTGTTTCATAGTTAAATAACTCAGGAATGTCCCTTTTATATGCCGTTTTATCATTCAGTAGTTGAGTAATGATACCTGTTTTTTGTATACCCTTGTCTCTATTACAATATCCCGAAATTTCACTTAAACTTAAGGCATATAATTCTGGGTTAAATTGTATTAAATTATGCTCTTCCAACTTACGGAGATTAGGGTAGTTAATAACCCTCCATCTTTCCCTTTTTGATTTGTCCAGAATGAAGCTTTCTAACCAAGTGGGTTTGGCCCACAATAAAACATCAAGTACCTTAGGTTTCTGCTCTATCTCGTTTAATAATTCGAAAGCTTCATCCCAGGAATTAATATCCGTTTTATCGAATAATACTATGGCACTAAGAATAATAATGTCTTTTTGTTTCCACCATATAGTTATAGTTCCCGTTTGCCATTGACGTCTGTATTTTTTGATATGCTTTTTTAAGATTTCAACATTTCCTTTTGATTTTTCTTTTAGAAAAGGCAACAGTAAATCGCTATTGTTAGATTGTATGATTTTATCGTATTCCTTTAAAAGTTCATCAGCATTAGTGCTTTTAGCCGTTTTTACTTTTGTATCAGCAGTAATCTCACCTGTTTCAGAATAACCTTTTTTTATTTTTTCTGCCAGCAGTTTTTCGGCAGTCTTCAAGCATTCTTCCTCGGTGGCAAAACTTTTGGTCTGCGAAGTTCCTGCTGTTCCGTTTTTGCCGTAGGTTACTGTAAATTGAGATCCTGTTACTTCGATCTCCCAAAACTTATCGGAGTTTCCCTCTATGTATTTCAGTTGTTTTTTCATGCCTGTTTTAATAAAAAGGTGGTACAAAATTTACGCGAATTTAACCCGCTGTTATCGATAACAACAGTCGGTTTAAATAACTGGCAGAACGATGAAATAACTGGTCGAATGACCGAATAACTGGTTGTTATTCGTATAAGTGGTAAAGCTTAGAAGGGTATATTGATACCGTTTTTGTTTGAGAACTTACCATATAAAATGGAGAATGAAGGAGGGTAGTAGTAGTGGGTATGAAGATAGATTTTGATCTAAAATAAAAAACGGCTATCTCTTGTGAGATAGCCGTTTTTCGGTGGTTGTAATTATTTTGATTTATTAATTCTGGCCGTATATTTTAGTGTAAAGATCTTTGTAAATTTCTTTGATGATTTTACGTTTTAATTTTAGGGTAGGAGTAAGTTGTCCGCCATCGATCGACCAAACATCAGGAGTTAATTCAAAACGTTTGATTTTTTCCCAGTGTCCGAATTTTTCGTTGATTCCTTCTACTTCTTCGTCAATACGTTTGATAACCTGCGCATTGGTACTGATTTCTTTGTCGGTACTTCCTAAAGTTATTTTGTGAATTTTAGCCCATTCTTTTACAAACTCAAAGTTAGGCTGAATGAAGGCAGCAGGCATTTTTTCGCCTTCACCAATTACCATAATCTGCTCGATAAAACGAGATTGCTTCATGGCATTTTCAATCAACTGAGGAGCAATGTATTTTCCTCCCGAAGTTTTAAACATTTCTTTTTTACGGTCTGTAATTTTAAGGAAACCTTCGCTGTCAATTTCTCCAATATCTCCTGTATGAAAATAACCGTCTTGTAAAGCTTCAGCCGTTTTTTCAGGATCTTTATAGTAACCCAACATTACGTTTGGTCCTTTGCAAAGGATCTCACCGTCTTCGGCAATTTTAACTTCGACGTTGCGAATTGGTTTTCCAACAGTTCCAATTTTAAAGCCTCTGTTTCTTTGATCGTTTACGGCAATTACCGGTGATGTTTCAGATAAACCATAACCTTCCATTACCGGAATTTCGGCAGCGGCAAAAACTCTCGCTAAACGCGGTTGTAAGGCAGCACTTCCTGAAACCATTAAGTCTAAATTTCCTCCCAAACCTTCTTTCCACTTGCTGAAAATAAGTTTGCGGGCAATTTTTAACTGAAATTCGTACCAGGCGCCATTGGCTCCGTAGGGTTGGTATCTTAGTCCTAAATCAATAGCCCAGAAAAATAGCTTTTTCTTGATGCCAGTTAATTCAGTTCCTTTTGCATAAATTTTATCGTAAACTTTTTCCAGAAGTCTTGGTACCGCTGTAATTACATTTGGACGAACCTCTTTCAGGTTATCACTAATCTTGTCAATCGATTCACCAAAATAAACCGAGATACCATAATACTGATAGATGTACAGGATCATTCTTTCGAAAATATGACAAATAGGAAGGAAGCTCAATGCAGAACTTTTCCCCGGATCAAACGGAATTCTTGGTGCACTGTCTAAAACATTAGAAACAATGTTTTTGTGAGAAAGCATAACTCCTTTAGGTCTTCCTGTTGTTCCGGAAGTGTAAATAATAGTTGCTAAATCTTCTGCTTGAATGCTGTCTTTTCTGGCTTCAACTTCACTCTGATTACTATCGTCTTTTCCAAGCTCTAATAATTCAGACCAGTGTTTGCAGCCTTCAATTTCGTTAAAAGAATATACTTCTTTTAAAGTTGGAACGTTTGCTTTGATCGCGTTTACTTTTTCAAGTACTTCTGTATCCGATACAAAGCAGAAAATGCTTCCACTATGGTTTAATATATATTCGTAATCTTCTTCGGCAATGGTTGGGTAAATTGGTACGTTTTGTGCACCGGTTTGCAGGATACCAATATCCATAATATTCCACTCCGTACGATTGTTAGAAGTGATTAATGCAATTTTATCATCTTTTTGAACACCCATGCGCAATAATGCTCTTGAAACGGCATTTGCTTTTGCGATATATTCCTGGCTAGATGTTTTTTCCCAGACTCCGTTTTTTTTAGTTGCTAAGGCAACCTGAAGGTTATAAGTTTCTTGTTGATAATAGGGAAAATCAAAAAGGCGTGTGATTGAAACCATGTTTAAAATGTTGAATTTTATCGCAAATTAAATAAAAATTAGGGATAATTTTTATATTTATGGAAATTTATGGGAAAAATTATAACTACTTTAGAAAATTTACGAAAACGTTTTCTTTTTTGTAGTAAAATTTAGAAAAATCAAGAAAAATTGATTTTTTGTGTAGTAATTACTGCACGTTATAATCGGTGTATTCTTTTACTCTTTCTCCCATCAGGAACATTTTTTTCTTGGCAAAATGGACAGAAAATTGAGTGTAATTCCACTCCTCACTATCATTGGTGCGGTACCAGAAAGTATAAGAAGCACTGTTGAAGCCTTCTTTAAAAACCGGAATGCCCTCTTCGGTACATTCAATTCCCCAGTTGATCTTTTTTTTGGTTAAATCGTCATACTGAATAACTCCTGTTCCATCCGGATTTAATACAGTGCTTGGTTCTTTTTTTTGTCCGGCTGGCAAAAATATACCCGGAACCGGATAACCAATTGTAGTAGTAATAAAATGATCGCGAACTTTGTACGTGATTCGGTCTACGTGAATTTGGGAGTGTGATTTTAGGGCAATAAATAATAAAGTAAAAAGAAATACTTTTAGGGTTTTCATTCTATGTAGGTTTAAGGGTTTTTGGAGCTGCCAAAAAATCCGGGGCACGAATTTTTTGGCGAATATAGTTCAATTTTTACTAGAAAAATGAATCCAAATTACAAGAATGATTTTTTTTACTTTAATGTAATGTTACTCTGTCGAAAACTGATTTTCCAGTAATTTTTCCTTAAAGTCAGATTTAAAAGTGTAGGCAAAAGTCACCATCAGTGCGCGGGTATCTGATTTTGATGTACGATTGTTGCTGAATAAGGCTGTGTTGTTTTTAAAGCCGCTTTCGAGCGTGTTAAACATATCGGTTACCACTAAGCCTAATCGGGCGTTGCCTTTGCCAAGCTTTTGCTGAAAGCCCATATCGACATTATAAATCGGAATCCTTTTTCCCTGTGCGGTAGCGAGAGCAGAGTTATAATTTCCGATGATTTGAAGTTTTCCACCTTTCCATGGAACAAAATTATTGATCATTTTTCCGTACCAGCTAAAGGCATTGTTTACTACATCCTGAGCCAGATTAGAAGCGTTTATATTTTGTTGGAAAGCAGTAATGCTGATGTTAGCATCATAAAAGCCAATTGGTTTTAAACTGAAAATAGTTTCAAGACCATAAGTAATGGTGCTTCCAATATTTCTTGGCTGCTGCAAAATCACTCCATTATCCTGAAGTTCGGCATATTGTCTAATGGTGTTGGTTGCGTTTCGGTAAAAAGCATTGGTTGAAAACGAATATTTAGACCATTCTTTGGTATAGCCGGTTTCGATAATATGAATGATTTCCGGTTTTAAATACGGATTTCCTCCATGCGGATTCAAAGCGTCGGTAATATCAATAAACGGATTTAAATTATCCAGATCCGGACGATTGATACGTTTGCTGTACCCCATTTTTAGAAATTCATCTGGAGCTAAATTAAGCTGCAAAGAAGCAGAAGGGAAAAGTTTTATATAATGATTCGAAAAGTGGTCATTATTGTTTTGTGTCTTTCCGTTGTTTGAAACCTGCTCAGCACGCAGTCCTAAATTGTATTTCCATTTAGGAGTATCTTTAGCACCAATGTAGGAGTTTAACATTCCGTATACCGCATTGATCTGCTCGTTGAATTTAAAACCGTTACTGGCCAGAGGATTTACAATGTATTCTCCATTAGTTTGATCGGCGCTTTGAAAATCGGAATTAAAAAATCGAAAGGTTCCTTTGTAGCCTGTCTCTAAAATTGATTTTTCGGAAACCGGAAGCGCATAATTAACAATAGCGTTCGAGATGTTCTCATGCTCGTAATTGTGTGTTCTTTGTAAAAAAGCATCACCTATCTGTTTGTAATACTGATCGTATTGGTACGTGTCGATGTCTGTATTTTCTCTGTGTTTATTAAAAGAGGAAGTAATGCTGGCATTCAGGCTTTTTCGGTCATCGGCAAATTTTCGGTCGTAGCTAAAAGCGAGTTCAGCTACCTTAGAACGTTCAAGTTCCAGAGAGTGCCTTCTGTTGTTAGAGAAAAACTGATTGGCACTGTTGTTTACCTGGGTGTATAAGGTTTCGTCATTGTCCTGACTTTCCATGTTTCCCAAAGCCTCAAAGGAGAAACTGTTGTTTTCGTTAGGGGAAAAATCAATGTTGAATTTCAAATTCTGTAAACCTTCTGTACGCTGGTCACTTCGGTTTTGATTGATGTAATGCTCGTCATCGATCAGGAAATTGGTTCTTTCGCCTTTTATTTTTTTAGTTCTTCCGGCAAAACGATTGTCATATCCCAGTCCAAAATTCCATTTGTCTGTTTTATGGTTTAAGAGCACAGAGCTGTTTAATCTTCCTTTGGCTCCAAATCCGCTTCCCAAAACCACTGCGCCATTCATACCACTTTGGTTGTTTTTTTTGAGTTTAATGTTGATGATACCGCTCTCTGCATTTGCATCGTATTTGGCTGTAGGATTACTTATGATCTCAATGCTTTCAATACTGCTTGCTGCAATTTGATCCATATTGGTAATGGCAGAGTTTTTTCCGTTAATTAAAATCATAGGAGATTTTCCTCTTAGCGTAATTCCTCCGTCTGCATCAACAGCAACGGTTGGAATGTTTTTTAGCATATCTGTAGCTGTTCCGCCTGCTTGCGTCAAATTGGAAACTGCATTAAAAATAAAACCTTCGTCAGTCTTTTGGATTTGTTTTTTTTGAGAATTTACAACAACGGCGTTTAATAGATTAGCATCGGTTTGCAAAGTTATGGTTCCAACAGAAAGTGGAGCACCTGTAAATTTTACTTTTTGAGTAACCGTTTTGAATCCAATTAACTTGAATTGCAGCTGATATTCACCGGAAGCAAGATGGTCTAAAGAGAAGTTTCCCAAAGCGTCTGTAACGGCATATCCGGCTACTTTTGTGGAGTCGGCGGTATTTTTTAAAACCACATCGACAAATTCGACGGCCAGTTTTCCGTCAGAAACAGTTCCTTTTACAGAAGAATTTTGAGCAAATGTAAATTGGCTTATAAGAAATAAGAGTAGTAAAAGCGATAAATTTGGCATCCATTTTTTCATGACACAAAGATATTTATCGCAGTAAAAACAGTTTATAAAAGTACCTTGGGATACTATTCAATTAGTCTTAGAGTCGTTTTAAAGTTTTAGCCACAAATTTCGCGGATTTTCACGAATTGCTAGTTTAAAAAATAGATACAAATTAAAGGATTGGAATGATTTTAAAAGAGGACTCAATTATTTGTAATTAGTAAATAATTAAAAAAAATAATTCGGGAAATTCGTGGAATTCGTGGCAAAAAAAACGCCCGATCAATTCGGGCGCTTTTCATAATAAAAATATATTTTTTAGTTTTTCTCAATCCATTTTCTGGCGTTAACAAAAGCTTCATGCCAAGGCGAAACTTCATCGTTTCTGTCTTTTGGATAGTGTGCCCAGTTCCATTGGAAGGTTGAACGCTCGATGTGTGGCATCATAACTAAATGTCTTCCGGTTTTGTCGCACAGCATTGCCGTGTTGTAATCAGATCCGTTAGGGTTTGCAGGATAACCTTCGTAAGCATATTTTGAAACGATGTTGTAGTTTTCTTCAGCTAAAGGCAATTTGAATTTTCCTTCTCCGTGAGAAACCCAAACTCCTAAAGTACTTCCTGCCAATGTCGATAACATTACCGAATTGTTCTCCTGTACTTTTACAGAAGTAAAAATACTTTCATGTTTGTTACTTTCATTGTGAAGCATTTTTCCGTGCACTTCATGCTCTGGATTAATAACTTCCAATTCCATAAACAACTGACATCCGTTACAGATTCCAACAGATAAAGTATCTTCTCTTTTAAAGAATTTATCCAATGCCGTTTTTGCTTTTTCGTTGTACAAGAAAGCTCCGGCCCAACCTTTGGAAGAACCTAAAACATCTGAGTTAGAGAATCCTCCAACTGCACCAATAAACTGAATGTCTTCCAATGTTTCACGACCCGAAATTAAATCCGTCATGTGAACGTCTTTTACATCAAATCCAGCCAAGTACATAGCATTTGCCATTTCACGCTCAGAATTACTTCCTTTTTCACGGATAATAGCTGCCTTAGGTCTTGGTTTAGAATTGTCGATTTCCGGTTTTTTTCCAGTAAAATGTGCTGGGAAAGTATATTGTAAAACTTGATTTTTATAGTTTTCGAAACGTGCCTGAGCTCTTCCGTTTTTTGATTGTTTTTGATCTAATAAAAAAGAAGTTTCAAACCAGATGTCTCTGTACTTCGCAATATCCAAATTATAATTTCCAAATTCCAAACTAGCAGTTTCTTGAACTGAACCAATTTTGAAGAATTCGATATTGTTTGATTTTAATTTAGCTTCAACAGCTTCATCCGATTTCGCCTGGAAAACAATTCCGATGTTTTCAGCAAAAAGGATTTTCAATAAGTCTTTTTCCGCGAAAGCGCTGAAATCAATTTTAGCTCCAAGATTTACGTCAGCAAAACATAATTCTAATAAAGTAGTGATTAAACCACCACTACCAATATCGTGACCTGCTAAAATCTGGTTGTCACCAATTAATTCCTGAATTGTATTAAAAGCATTTTTGAAGAAAGAAGCGTCTTTAATTGTAGAAGTTTCTTTTCCAATCGTGTTTCTGATTTGTGCAAAAGAAGAACCTCCTAATTTGAAATCATCCTGAGACAAGTTGATATAATAAATAGAATCTCCGTTTTTCTGTAAAACAGGCTCTACTACTTTTCTAATATCAGTACAGTTTCCTCCAGCCGAAATAATTACCGTTCCCGGTGCGATTACTTCGTCGTTTGGATATTTTTGTTTCATCGAAAGTGAATCTTTTCCTGTTGGAATATTGATTCCCAATTCGATTGCGAATTCTGAACAACCTTCGACAGCAGCGTACAAACGAGCGTCTTCACCTTCGTTTTTACAAGCCCACATCCAGTTGGCCGATAATGAAATGCCGCCTAAACCATCTTTAATTGGAGCCCAAACAATGTTTGATAACGATTCTGCAATCGCATTTCTACTTCCCGCAACCGGATCAATCAAAGCAGCGATAGGAGCGTGCCCAATAGAAGTTGCAATTCCTTCTTTACCTAAATAATCCAGAGCCATAACACCAACATTATTCAAAGGCAATTGCAATGGTCCTGCGTTTTGCTGTTTTGCTACTTTTCCACCCACACAACGGTCTACTTTATTCGTTAACCAGTCTTTTGATGCAACCGCTTCTAAACGTAAAACGTCTTGTAAATAACTTTCGAAATCTCCTGCGTTGTAAGCAACATCAGCATATTTTCTGTCGATCGTTTTATCGGTCATTACCGTTTTTGGAGAACTTCCGAAGAAATCTTCCAAAGCATAATCCATCGGTTTAGAACCATTTGATTTAGATTCGAATGTAAAACGGTGATCTCCCGTTACATCTCCCACCTGATACATTGGAGAGCGCTCTCTGTCGGCAATTCTTTGTAATATATCAATATCTTTTTGGGCAATAACCAATCCCATTCTTTCCTGAGATTCGTTTCCGATAATTTCTTTAGCAGAAAGTGTTGGATCTCCAACCGGCAATTTATCTAAATCGATTAAACCTCCCGTTTCTTCTACCAATTCTGAAAGACAGTTTAAGTGTCCTCCAGCTCCGTGATCGTGAATTGAAACAATTGGGTTGTGATCGCTTTCTACCAAACCACGAATGGCGTTGGCAGCACGTTTTTGCATTTCGGGATTTGAACGTTGGATAGCATTTAATTCGATACCTGAACCAAAAGCTCCGGTGTCTGCAGAAGAAACAGCAGCTCCACCCATTCCGATTCTATAGTTTTCTCCACCAAGAATTACGATTTTATCACCTTCCTGTGGTTTCTTTTTGATTGATTGATCCAGTTTTCCGTAACCAATTCCACCCGCCTGCATGATTACTTTATCGTAACCAATTTTACGGTCGTTTTCTGAATGTTCGAATGTCAAAACCGAACCTGTAATTAACGGCTGGCCAAATTTATTTCCAAAATCAGAAGCTCCGTTTGAAGCTTTGATTAAAATATCCATTGGTGTTTGGTACAACCATTTTCTTTCCTCAACCGCATTTTCCCATTTTCTGTTGTCATTCAAACGTGAATATGAAGTCATGTATACCGCAGTTCCTGCCAACGGCAATGAACCTTGTCCACCAGCAAGACGGTCACGAATTTCTCCTCCCGATCCTGTTGCTGCTCCGTTGAAAGGCTCTACAGTGGTTGGGAAATTGTGTGTTTCGGCTTTTAATGAAATAACAGAATCGAATTCTTTGATTTCGTAAAAATCAGGTTTGTCAGCTGTTTTAGGTGCAAACTGCTGCACTTTTGGTCCTTTTACAAAAGCAACGTTGTCTTTGTAAGCAGAAACAATATCGTTAGGGTTTTCCTGTGATGTTTTTTTAATTAATTTGAATAAAGAAGTTTCTTTTTCCTCTCCGTCAATTACAAAAGTTCCGTTGAAAATTTTGTGACGGCAGTGTTCTGAGTTCGCTTGTGAGAAAGCGAAAATTTCAGAATCGGTTAGTTTTCTTCCAAGTTTTACAGCAAGATTGTCTAAATAATCTACTTCTTCCTGGCTTAGAGCTAAACCTTCTACTTTATTGTAAGTGGCAATATCATCAATTTCCAGAATAGGTTCCGGTTGCACATTGATCGTGAAAATTTCCTGATCTAATTGGCTGAATTTTTGAAAGAGCATTGGGTCAAAATCTGAAAAATCAGAGGTTGCCGGATGAAATTCTTCAATTCTGATAATGCCTGTAATACCCATGTTCTGAGTGATTTCTACAGCATTTGTACTCCATGGAGTGATCATAGTGGCACGAGGGCCAACAAAAAAATCCGTCAGTGCGGATTTTTCGATCTTATTGGAGTCGGCAAAAAGCCAGTTTAGTTTTGAAATGTCTTGAGCCGAAATTTCGTTTTGCGTTTGTACTGCAAAAACAGTTTTGCTTTGGTTTTCAAAGAAATGGATCATTGTGATGTGTAGTTTGTTGTATTGAAGTGCAAATTTAGTGTAAATAAATAGCAAGCGCAAATTTGAAAATAAACTCTTTTGAAAAAAAATGAAGGTGCTTTTTTAACCATCATAAATGAGGTGAGTTCCTTTTAGAAGTCGGTGCAATTGTTATTAGTGTTTTAATCTCGCGAAGTCGGTAAGATGCAAAGTCTATTTTTTTAAGTTCGATATATAAAAAACTTTGCGTCTTAGCGACTTTGCGAGCATAGTATAAAAAAATGTTATAACAAAAAAGCAGCGGCAATATTGCCACTGCTTTATTTAGTAAGCACTCGTGTGTAATTAGTTGATTACGATTTTTTTACTGAAATTTTCAGAACCTATGCTAATACGAACAATGTATACGCCTTTTGGTACATTATTTATCGTTGATAATGAATCTGTAGTGTTTAATTTCTCAAACACTTTTTGACCTAATATTGAAATTATCCCGATAGAATAGGGTGCTTCTAAATTATTAAAGTAAACAGTGAAGTTACCCTGAGACGGGTTCGGATATATAGTAAGACTTTTTGATTCGGTGAAAACTTTTTCCGTTACTTTAAGAGTGCCATCGTTTCCTGATTTGGCTCCTAAGTCCGAACAGGTATCCATTCCAAACGAATCCCATTGCGAACTCAGATTAAAAGTGGCGCTAGGTGCAGTTACGGTTGATTTTCTTCTTAAAGTGACATCGGCTGCAAAATTGGCCGTTCCGCCATTAAAAGTACCAATGATGTCGATCAAAACACCATTTTTGAATAGACCTATAGGATCATTTCCGTTATAAGCCAATTCAGTTGCTGTTGTCGATATGTTAGCCGAGCCGGTTGTATAGCAGCTTGATGAGATCTGGTTGTGTACAATAACAAATTTGCTTCCAGTGGTCAATGTTCCGCTTAAAGCCAAACCTGTACTCCACGAGCCTGCACCGTTAGTTTGTTTTTTTATGGTATATGCAGATAGATTTATTGTTGTTCCGGTATTGTTAGCAAGTTCAAGAGCTTTATTGTTTCCGGATCCTTCAATGTATTCAGAGAAAAGCAGATCTGTCGTACTTCCGGTTCCGTTACTGTCGGTTGTTACTGAAATGGTATTGCTTGAAGCAGAAGTATTTCCCGCAGCATCTTTTGCTTTTACATAAATAGAATAAGCTGTTGCTGCAGTCAGGCCTGTAATTGTAGCGGTTGTACCGGAAATAGTTGTTTTTAGAGCGCTGTTCGCATAAATATCATAAGCGGTAACGGCTAAATTATCTGTAGAGGCAGTCCACGAAAGCGTAATGGAAGTGGCTGTTTTTGAAGTGGAAGCCAAACTTGTCGGTGCAGTCGGAGCCTGAGTATCTGAAGAAGGTGTTCCTCCCCAAATTTGATTGACATATTCCGGGTGATCGATATAAGGATTTCTATTGTTCTGACGGGCATAAATGGCATTGTTTCTCGCAATTTCTCTCGCACTTACCGGATCTTGTGCGTTCCATGCTAGAAGAAGATTTAAAAATGCTGTAGTAAAGACTTTGTCGCCTGAACCGTCAAACATCGGATAAGAGTAACCTGCAACCGTATTTTCGTAACGTGTAGCAAAGTAGAAATACATTCGGGCAATATCGCCTTTGAATTCGTTTATAGGCTCAAAAACGGTTCCTGAATATCCGGATACTGAACTTGAACCCAATTTACCGCCATTTTGAGACGTATAAGTTGCAGTACCTACAGTTCCGTGAGGATAGTTGGATCGAATACCATTTACTTTTCCATCGGTTGGAGTGATGAAATGTGCATCGGCTACCATAGGTGATTGTTCGTTAAAAACAGATTGCGGAATGATGTGTTCTCTGTTATAGCAGTCACCTTCTACCACATAATTCCCGCACCTTTGTGTGGTTCCTGTGCTGTAATTGTAAGGGTCGGTTCCAGATGGGTTTTCAGAGTACATGTCTAAAACAGTTCCGTCGTTTTCGTAAAAATTATCAACGTCCGAAGTTTGATAAGTGACGTACAAACCGGCATATCCATTATTGGTATGTCCTTTTATGATGTTGTACAATTGTGTCTTTAAAGTGTAACCCGTGCCTGTTGCTGTGGTGTAATAACCGGTAGGGATTTGAGCAAATGTCGCTGTAATAAAGAATAATAATACATAAGAGTAGATTTTTTTCATAAATAGCGGTAGTTAAATTTGGTTTTTAATAAATGGATGTTTTTTGTTTGAATTTATTAATTGTCTCAAATTTACTACTTTATGGAATACGTTGCGTTAAGGGATGTTTAAATTAAGATAGTTTTTCTTACGGTTGAGGAAATTGCCACGAAGGCACAAAGGCCCTAAGTTTTTTACTTTTTTTGCGCGCGAATGTAAGCAGATTAGTTTTGTTAAGTCTGGATAAAATCTTTAGATATTAAAAAAAATTACATAAAAAAACAGCTGCAAATCAAAAAGGAGATGCATAAAGTAAAAGAACTTTGCGTCTTAGTGATTTTGCGAGCGAAGAAAATGTTTTTTTGGACAGTCTTTACTTCGGAAATGCTGCGCTTTGGTACGCCCCTAAATCAGGTGGAGAAGTTCTGGTTTTTCCAATAATATCCAAAGGAATGTTATAGATCTGATTTCCTTTCGCGAAAGCGGAAGAAGTATTGTCAATATTGAACAGGTTCTTGGATACATTCAAAAACTTTGGATTTTCGTTTAGAATGATTTGGTTGTAGTGTGCAGTGTCTGTTTTAAATTGATAATCAGGATTAGTTGTCGAGCTGCTGAATTTTACCAGGCAATTGTTAAGCTGATAGACAAAAGCAGTCGTAGCATTTTTATTCAGATTAAATTCGTTACTACCCGATCCGTAAATGATGCAATTGTTAAAAGTTGCCTGTGTGAGCGGATTTGTTGCTGGAACAGCATTGGCAAGACTGTTGCTGAGGTTAACCGCAAATTGCGAATTGTTTGACCAGCTGTTGTTGAAAGTACAGTGTGTGAACTTATAGCTCCCGCCATATACGCAGGACAAACTCGCAAGACCGGCATAGTTAATCACTATGTTTTCTCCATTAATGCGTGCATTTTGGGCTAATATCCCGTATTCGGCAGAATTGTAAATCTGCGTATTTTTGATTTCAATAGTCGAAGCGGCGTCAGGATTTTTGAAATTTAAACCAATGATCGCATTTTTAAGGGTAAGGTGATTTACAGTGTGATTGGTGCTGCCGTTTGCAAAAATAACCGAGTTCCATTGCCCCGGAATATTATCGTAAAGAGATTCTAAGCGATCACCTTCAAAAACAACTTCATTTTCTAATTTAGGCGTTGCAGATGTTGTTCCGTTAATGTGTAAAGAAGCTTTGTCATCAATATAAAGTCCTGAATTGGCGTGAAAAAATACACGTGCTCCCGCTTCAAAAGTGACGGTTTTATTTTTAGGAACTCCTGCATATCCGTAGATAACATAAGGTTTTTGTTTGGTAAAAAGCAATTCATTTCCGTTTACAGGATCACTTTCGTCCAGATAAAAACCATCAACTTCTTTGCCTTCGATTTTGATTTTCTCTTTTGTTCCGTCGGGATTTTGCTTTGGATAAAGAAAAACAGCATCCTGAATCAACGTGACCAAAGCGACTTCCTGAAGGTTAGCGCCGCTGTCAAACTGAATTTTATCTGTATATAAAAAGTCGGTTGGATTTGCATCTGTAATATCTGCGGTGGTTTCTACAAAAATATACAAACTGTCTTTGGACAAAAGTGTGACATCTTTGAAGATTTTACCATTGTTTCCACTCATTCCGTCAACCGTCATTCTGTATTTTGAATTCAGACCATTTTTGAGTTGGATGATTGGAATCGAGATGTCATTTTTACTTTTATTGTACACCTTAAGCTGATAAGTAGCGGAGCCGATATTTTTAAAAACAGTATCCAGATAAACAGTGTCTTTTGAAAACTTCAGATCTCCGGAACTGGCAATGGTATCAAAATCAGTTCGGCAAGAGCTGAAAGTTATAAGTAATCCGAAAATAAGAAGTATAAAGTATTGACGCATTTGAATGTGTTCGTTTTTTACCACAAGATTAAAAGGATTAAAAAGATTTTTTACTCTTTGAAGAAATATTTTAATCTGTGAAAATCTGTGCAATCTGTGGCATAAAAAAAATCTTTGCAACAGATCAATATTAATGTTTTTGTAAAAATAGCAAAAAACTTACATGTTTGAAGTTGAATTTTAATTTTAGAATGTGATTTTCGAATTTGTATCTCATCTTTTCTTTAATTTTACGATTTTAAAGTCTATTTTAATGAATTATACGAAAGAACAGATTTTAGCGCACTGTAATGAGTTTTCGAAAAACACATTGATGGAAACGCTGAAAATAGAATATGTTGACGCAGGAACTGATTTTTTAACTGCAAAAATGCCTGTAAATCCTTCTGTTCATCAGCCAATGGGCTTGTTACATGGTGGTGCTTCGGTTGCTCTGGCAGAAAGTGTTGGGAGTGCAGCATCCTTCTTTTTTATCAATCCAAACGAACAAGAAGTACGTGGAATAGAAATTTCGGCCAACCATCTGAAAAGTATTAGAGAAGGATGGGTTTTCGGAACAGCCCGAATCATTCACAAAGGGAAAAGTATTCACCTGTGGGAGATTAAAATTACTGATGAAGCCGGAAATTTGATTTCGCTTTGCAAATTGACCAATATGGTTTTGGACAGAAAGAAAACAGTATAGGAAATATGAATGATTTTTTTTCTAAAATTAAAGTACAACACGAAAAGGGTTTGCCTTTTGTGATGTATTCTAAACCAAATTCCAATAGTGTTTTTGCGCTTTTACAGCATAACGATACATTATATAAAATCTCAGATTATAAAGAAAAAGGTTTTGTTTTTGCTTCTTTTGATGAAAAACAACTGATTCTGATTCCGGAGAATGAATCTGAAATTTTAACAACAGAGCACGAAGAGATTGTATTTGAAAGTACCGAAATAGAAGGGACGGGTTTTGATATTGAAGCCAAAACACAATACGAGTCTTTAGTTTCAAAAGGAATTCAGGCAATTAATAACGATGAGTTTAAAAAAGTAGTACTGTCCAGAAGTGAAAAAGTGACTTTGGCTGAATTTGATTTTGTTGCTACTTTTCAGCATTTGATTCAATTGTATCCGACGACTTTGTCGTATGTTTTTTTTCATCCAAAAATTGGTTTCTGGATGGGAGCAACACCGGAACGATTGCTGAAAGCCAATGGAAATGTTTTTGAAACCATGGCTTTGGCTGGAACTCAGAAAGCGGCATTAGAAACAGATATCTTATGGCAGCAAAAAGAAAAAGACGAGCAGCAATATGTGACCGACTTTATTGTAAAGAGATTACGAGAGGTAGCTTCTTCGGTTGATGTTACAGAACCTTATAGTGTGAAAGCAGGATCTATCTGGCATATTAAAACAGATATTTCGGGAGTTTTAAAAAACAATTCGACTCTGGAAGAAGTAATCGATACGCTTCATCCAACCCCTGCAGTTTGTGGTTTGCCAAAGAAAAAAGCAAAAGCATTTATTATAGAAAACGAAAATTACGACAGAACTTTTTATACCGGTTTTCTGGGAGAATTAAACAGCAGTTTTGCTCACGATGAGATTAGTTCTGATTTCTACGTAAATTTGCGAAGCATGCAAATTCAGGAGAATACTGCAATTTTATATATGGGCTGCGGTATTACCAAAGAAAGTGTTCCCGAAAAAGAATGGGAGGAAAGTGTGAACAAATCGATGACGATGAAAAGAGTGTTGAGAGTTATGAGTTAGAAGTTATGAGTTTTTAGTAGCAGTATACAGTTTTCAGTCGCAGTTTTCAGTTGCTAAGACTTTATATTGCGACTGCAACTAAACTTGAAACTTGAAACTTGGAACAAAACAAAAAAAACAAAAAAGAGTAAAGTAAATAGATGAAAGATCAGTTTTGATTTTCAGAATTGTAATTGATTTTTGACATTGATATTAAAAATTATGAAATTAGATATATTAGCCTTCGGAGCACATCCGGATGATGTAGAATTAGGTTGTGCCGGAACCATTTTAAAAGAAATATCACTGGGTAAAAAAGTAGGTATCGTCGATTTAACACGTGGAGAATTGGGAACTCGTGGTACAGCTGAAACTAGAGATGCAGAGGCAAAAGAAGCAGCAAAAATATTAGGAGTTCTGGTTCGTGAAAACTTAGGCATGCGTGACGGCTTTTTTGCAAATGACGAGAAACATCAGCTGGAGGTAATCAAAATGATTCGGAAGTACAAACCGGAGATCGTGTTGTGTAATGCAATCGACGACCGTCATATCGACCATGGCAAGGGGAGTAAATTAGTTTCAGATGCCTGCTTCTTGTCTGGATTGGCAAAGATAGAAACATCAATAGATGGAGAGCGTCAGGAAGCGTGGAGACCAAAGGTGGTGTACCATTATATTCAGTGGAAAAACATTGTGCCTGACTTTGTAGTGGATATCACAGGTTTTGAAAAGAAAAAGGTAGAAGCAGTTTCGGCATACAAAACGCAGTTTTATGATCCGAATTCGAAAGAACCTGCAACGCCAATTACGAGTAAAAACTTCTTTGAAAGTTTAGATTATCGTGCGAAGGATTTAGGAAGGCTTGTTGGTAAAGATTTTGCTGAAGGTTTTACTGTTGAAAGGTGTTTGGCTGTCAATAGTTTAGAAAATTTACTGTAAATTTTTCATTTTTTTCTTTGTAGAACTCAACATTAGTTATATATTTGCACTCGCTAAGCAGAAATGCACAAGCAGAAAAATGGTGGTTGTAGCTCAGTTGGTTAGAGTAGCGGTTTGTGGTGCCGCGGGTCGCCGGTTCGAACCCGGTCAGCCACCCAGAAATTTAAAGCCTTGAAGAAATTCAAGGCTTTTTTTGTGCGTTTAACTGAAAACGGCAATTTTTATAAATTCCACTTTATTCAATTGTGGAGGTCTGTGAGATGTTATTGTTTGTATATCGTTGTTCGCAGTTTCGACTGTGGGGTAATGGTGTTATTGTGCATTGTGATTCTGTATTGTGTTCCATTATTGTGTTCCTGTGGTTGAAACCACAGGCAATGTTTTTGGATCAATCCAAAATGTTGTGGGGTTGATAGAAGTTATTCTTTTTATTAACGATTTCAGCTCTTCATTTAAGAGATCATTTTATTATAGCTGATTTTGTAATTAGTGTTCTCTTTGGGTATAAATATTTGAAATGTTTAAAAAGGGCTGAAAGCCCAAAAGCATAAAAATAGTGCAACGCACTATAAATTAAGATAATGAATCATAATGCCCTGAAGGGGCATAAGCAGTTATAAATAAAGCATAATATCTTGATTAAAAGTTGCTAAATTTCGGAAATGTCATAAAATAAGATAGGTGCTTTTGGGTTATGCTTTCGCCCTTACAGGGCTTGAAGAAGTGCTCACCATTATTCATGGCACTTCGTGCCATGTTACTGCTAAGGCTCTTTCAGAGCAACAGATTCCAAATACTTGTCTCTTATGGGGTAAGCTGTAAATTATTATTTTTGCAATTAAGAAATTTTAGGAAAATGTAAAACTTTAAAAGATTGCAAAAGGCTGCCACTTTCATTCCTAAAGTCCTTTATGGTAAAGAGAATACTATTTTTATCACTCCAGAACTTTTGAACCTGATTCTTTTTAGACCGACTAATACTTATGTCCAATTTTATAAATCCACAGGTTTTCGTATTGATCCATGTTTTTATTGTGTTGTGCTTGTATTGGGGGCAAGAAATCAGGTTCAAATATTGTTGAATTTTGAATGAGGGGTCTCAGTGTTTATCAAATCTCTGAAGTTTTATTCTCTTATGTTATAGTTCAGAGTTTCAACTGCGGGGTAATTGTAATTCTGAATCTACTGTGGCATAATTAATTAGTCTAGTATTAAGCTAAAAAGAGATAACGTTCTATGATTTTAATCATGAAATACCGGAAAGTCCAATAATATCTTTACAACTCAAAATTGATGTTTAGTCTGGAAAAAGTAGGATTTAATAAATTATAAAATAGCTATACTGTAAAGTAGAGCACGGATTTCTCCTGGGTCGAATACAAAATTTAGAGTTTGAATAATTTGTAATGAACCCCATAAAAAGCAAATAAAATTGTAAAGAATAGTTTCGATTTAGGAGTTTTTAATTTAAAGAACAGTTTTTTAAAATACAAAAGAATATAATCAGGGTGTTCTAAATGTGAAATTTAAGAATATCGATAAAAAATAATCCTATGGATAAGTTATTCTTAGTTTCTGAAATAAACCGTCTAAGGCAGGAGAAAGATGCTATTATCCTTGCTCATTATTATCAGGAAAAAGAAATACAGGATATTGCCGATTTTGTAGGTGATAGTCTTGAATTATCTAAAAAAGCCGCTACTGCTGATGCTGCTATTATTGTTTTTGCAGGAGTGTATTTTATGGCAGAAACAGCAAAAATTATAAATCCAAATAAAAAAGTGCTTTTGCCTGATATCAATGCAGGCTGTTCTCTTGCTGATGGATGTGATCCCCTTCGTTTTAAGGCGTTAAAAGAATTTTATCCCGATCATGTTGTCGTGACCTACATTAATTCTTCGGCAGAGATAAAAGCACTGAGTGATTGGGTGTGTACTTCGTCTAACGCAAAAAAAATTATAGAAGCTATTCCGGAAGGGAAGGAGATAATTTTTGCTCCTGATAAAAATTTAGGAATGTATCTTAAAAAAGTAACAAACCGTGATTTGCTGCTTTGGGAAGGTTCGTGCGTTGTTCACGAAGCTTTTTCACTAGATAAGCTTATCGAAATTTACAATGCAAATCCAACTGCTAAAATTGTCGCTCATCCTGAGTCGGAAAGGCATATCCTGGAGACTGCACACTATATTGGGTCGACATCCGGGATGCTCAATTTTATCAGGAATAATTCGGCTACTACTTTTATCGTTGCGACTGAAGCGGGTATTTTGCATCAAATCGCAAAAGAAACACTGCAAAAAACGATTATTCCGGCGCCCACCTATGAAGATAATACCTGTGCTTGCAGCGAATGTGCTTTTATGAAAATAAACACCTTAGAGAAGCTTTATTTATGCCTGAAAAACGAAAGCCCGGAAATTACAATTGAAGAAGAGCTGAGATTGCAGGCCATAAAACCAATAAACAGAATGCTCCATTTGTCGTAAATATCTAAGTCAGTCAAAATGAAAAAAACAGATTTACTTATAATTGGTTCCGGAATAGCAGGTTTGTTTTTTGCTATAAAAATTGGAAAAAAACGACCGGATTTATCTATTGTTGTTATGACTAAGGATAAAGTTCAAAGCTCTAATACGCAATTGGCCCAAGGAGGTATAGCTGTGGTTACGGACTGTATACAGGACAGTTTTGAAAAACATATTCAGGACACAATACAAGCAGGTGGAGGGCTGTGTGATGAAGAAATTGTAAAAATGGTTGTACATCAGGCTCCTGACCGATTAGAGGAACTTATTTCTATTGGTGTTTCTTTTGATAAAAATAAATCAGGAATATGGGATTTGGGTTTAGAAGGCGGGCATTCGCAACATCGCATCTTGCATCATAGAGATCTATCAGGGGCAGAAATAGAAAAGAAACTGATTGACACAATAAAACAATTGTCCAACATTACACTTCTGGAAGATCATTTGGTTATTGATGTAAATACAAAAATGAAAAGGGGAGAGACGAGATGTACAGGTGCCTTTTATTGTGATAAAATCAATAATAAGGTAAAGTACATAGGTGCTAAAACCATTGTTTTAAGTACAGGAGGATGTGGTCAGGTTTTTAAGAATACTACAAATCCCGAAATTGCAACTGGTGACGGAATTGCAATAGCATCACGGGCAGGAGCCTTAATCAAGGATATGGAGTATATACAGTTTCATCCGACGGCTTTATATGAAGAAAATAAAAATCCTTTCTTTTTAATTTCAGAAGCCGTAAGGGGTTTTGGTGCGTATGTTATTAATGAAAATCAAAAGCGCTTTATATTCAAAGATGATATCCGAGGAGAATTAGCAACAAGAGATATTGTCTCACAATCAATTAGTAAAGAGCTGGAGATCTCCGGAAAAGAATGTGTTTATTTAGATTGCAGACATTTGGACTTCGATGAATTCTACAGTCATTTTCCTTCCATCACAGAATATTGTAAAACAATTGGATTACATCCTAAAACAGATTTAATTCCTATTGTTCCTGTTGCGCATTACCAATGTGGTGGTATCAACGTGAATAAATATTCACAAACAAACATAAAGAACCTCTACGCAATAGGGGAATGTTCGAGAACGGGGTTGCATGGAAAAAACAGACTGGCATCAAACTCCTTATTAGAAGCTTTGGTTTTTGCCCATCAGGCTTCAGATCATATCGACAGTATCATTGATGAGGTATCTTTCTCGTCAAAAAAGTTTATGCTGAAATTCAATGAGTCTTTAATGAGTGCAGATTCTGATTATTTTGTGGAATTAAAAAAGGAACTCCAAACAATGATGACTTTTTTTTATGTCGGAAAAGATTTTGATTTTGAAGAAATAGTAGATAAAATAGAGTCGATGAAAATGTTAACAGTAGCATTACTGCTCAAAAAGCAAAAAATAACAGCACAGCTCGTCGAGTTTACCAATATGCTTACAGTTGCTAAAATTATCATTGGACAGAATGAAAAAAAATGGCTTTAGGAAACACTAAAAGTTTTTAAAATTAATTAACTGTAGTTGTTTTATGGGCTGATTAATTTTAATTGTCGGAAAAAGAAACAAAAAAAAAGCATGACGATTAAGTCATGCTTTTTTGGTTATTATTAAGATGGTTTGTGAATATTATATTTCATCAAAGGTATTTCCCTGTTTGATGTCTCCCGAAGTAAAACCTTTTTTGAACCAATACATCCTTTGTTCAGAGGTACCATGTGTAAAGGAATCCGGGACAACCTGTCCTTGCATTTTACTCTGAATGGCATCGTCTCCAACAGCATTGGCGGCACTTAAAGCTTCTTCAATATCACCTGGATCTAAGTTTTTCTGATTGTAATGTGCCCAAACTCCGGCATAAAAATCAGCTTGTAATTCCAGAGCTACCGAAAGTTTGTTGGCTTCGGCCTGACTTTTTCCTTCCTGAGCCTGATGCATCTTTGCTGAGGTTCTGAGTAAGGTTTGGATATGATGCCCAATTTCATGTGCGATAACGTACGCAATAGCAAAATCGCCGCCCTTGGCCCCAAATTTATTTTTTAACTCCTCAAAGAAGCCTAAATCCATATATACTTTTTGATCACCCGGACAATAAAAGGGCCCCGACGCAGACGATGCGCCTCCGCATGCTGTTTGTTCAGATCCCCTAAAAAGTACTAATTTCGGGTTTTTATAGGTCATGCCATTTTCTGCAAATATTTTGCCCCAAATATCTTCGTTATCGGCAAGATTAACTCTGACAAATTGACCTAATGCTTCATCTTCTTTACTTAATGGAGCAGCAGCTTCAGTTTGTTGCTGTCCTCCTTGCATTTGTTCCAGTATTGGGGTGATCATTTGGGCATTTTCGCCGCCAAAAACATTCAGTAGTAAAATAATAATACCAATAATTCCACCGCCAACTGCAACTTTTCCGCCAGAAATTGATCTTCTGTCTTCAACGTTATCACTTTGTCTTCTGCCTTGCCATTTCATAGTAATTTGAATTTTAGTTGATTAGGATTTGTGTTGTACGAATTTATATTTTTTTTAGGAATAACACAGTAATCGCATGATTTAGTTTTAAACTATTTTAGCCATTTTACTAAAGCTTCCTCGACACTGCCTTTCATTATTGGCTTAGAAATATAATCATCCATCCCTGCTGACAGGCATTTATTGCGTTCGTCTTTTTCGGCGCCAGCGGTTACTGCAATGATCGGAATGTCTTTTCCGATAATGGTATTTCTGATGGCTCTTGTGGTTTCATAGCCATTCATTATTGGCATTTGGATGTCCATAAAAACCAAGTCAGGATTGATACTTTCAAACTGACTCACCGCTTCATAACCATTTTCGCATTCGTGTATGTATGCGCCGCTATACAAATTTTTGATAATTGTTTTTAAAAGCAGCATATTGACCTTATTGTCTTCTACGATCAAAAAGGTAATATTTTTATGATTAGAAGCTAGATTTTCTGAACTTAGTTCAAGGTTGATGCTTTGAAGTTCGGCCTTATATTTGTCGTTAATGCTCTGATTACTGGTTTTTAAATTTAGATCAAAATAAAAATTACTTCCTTCATCGATTTTACTTTCCAGCTGTAAACGGCTTTCCATCAAAGCAAGCAATTGATTTGAAATGGTCAATCCTAAACCGGTACCACCAAATTTTCGCGTTGTAGAGCTATCTTCTTGTGAAAAAGCTTTGAAAATTTTCTTCTGGTTTTTTTCGAGAATTCCAATTCCCGTATCAACCACCGAAAATCTAATGGTGCAGTTGTTGTTTTTGCTTTTTTCCAAAACAGAAACATTCAATTTGATAGAGCCTTCATTGGTGAATTTAACAGCATTGGAAAGCAAATTGATTAAGATTTGCTTGATTCGCACAATATCGGTCCAGATGTATTTCGGTACATCTGGTGCAACATTTAGTTCTAAGCGGAGATTTTTTTGATTGGATTCGTATACGATTAAATCAAAAACCTGCCCCAGTACTTTTTTAATGTCGTATAAGTCGATAAAAAGTTCGAGTTTACCCGCTTCGATTTTAGAAAAATCCAGAATGTCATTTATAATATCTAACAACGAATGTGCTGATTGATTGATCGTGGTCATGTACTTTTCCTGAATTTCTTCGAGACCCGTATTCATCAGTAAATGTGTAAAACCAATAATTCCATTTAAAGGGGTTCTGATTTCATGGGACATATTAGCCAGAAAATCGGACTTGGATTTATTGGCGGCTTCCGCCAGTTGCTTGGCTTTTATGGCATCTTCAGTTTCTTTTTTGTTGGTAATGTCAAAGTAAATTCCACCAACAAATTCAATTTCATCGCCTTTTTTAATAACGTCTCCAAATTCTTCTACCCAAATATATTCGCCGGTTTTACGACGAATACGATAGACATTGTGCAGTGGCATTCCGTTCTGTAAATTATCGATTTGATTGTTGATAACCTCGTCTTTGTCATCAGGATGAATAAGAGATAAAAACGATAAGTTATTCTCTATAAATTCAGATTTGGAGTAGCCGGTAAGGTTTAAGATCTCATCATTCAAGAATATTTTGGTAGAGAACGCATCAAATTTTGACAAATAAACGGTGCCTGGGATGTTGTTGGCTATTAACTTGAACTTTTCTTCGCTTTCAAGAATTCTAGTTTCGTTTCGGTTTCTTTCCAGTGCCGATGAGATGTTATTTGCAAGAACCTGAAAGATATAGATTTCTTCTTCAGACCATTTTCTTTCTTTGGTGCAATCGTCGAAACCTATAAAACCTGTAAAAATATCGTTGATGTACAAAGGTAAAATCAGGATCGATTTGATTTGGTTTGCCATCAGTAATTGTCTGAAAAAGGTGTCGTCGAGTTTACGGGTAAGTGTATTGACTATTTTTTTATTTTGTGCTGCATCATAAATTTCACGTAAGTGATCTTTTGTAAGTCGTTGTAACTTTGTAATCTGATGCTCGATACCTTGTCTGGACCATTTGTATTTCTGACTTACGGTATTGGTTGTGAAATCTTTTTCATAGTAGTACATATGATCTACTTTGGCAGCTTTACCAATTAAATTATAGGTCTCCTGAAACATTTCCTGAGTCGATTTACTCATCAAAAATTTCTCGGTACATAGCGAAAGTGCAGATAATAGCTGACTCTTAAATTCTAATTTTCTTTCGGCTTCTAAACGCATTTGTGAGGAGATGGCCAAGGAGATGACATCCGAAATGGTGCGGGCATAATTGATGTCTTCATTATCCCAGTCTCTTTTTTCTTCTGTGCTTTCAAAACAAATTACACCAGCTAGTTGTCCGTTTAGGAAAATCGGAACATCCAGCATCGATTTGATCTGGTTTTTCGTAAAGTAAAGTTTTTGAAACTCAGATGTTTCGAACTTATCAAAGACGTCAGGCGCATTTATGATAGTCTTGTTTTTAAGTGTTTCAAAATAAATAGGATAGGATTCTTTATCCAGAATATTTTTGTCATTACAATGCTGATTGTCGATACTGAAAAGATTCTTGCAGGTAATTAAATCTTTATGGTACTTCCAGAAACTTACTCTGTTAGTTTTGGTAACGGTTGCGGCTTCTTTTATGATATAATCTATAACCGTGTTTAAATTATTGTATTTACTAAAGTCAGTAGTTGATAATTTGTTAGTAGAATTGTTGTAGGACTCAATTTTCTTGAGACGTTTCTTTTTCTCGTTTTCGATATTTCGGATATCAGTAATATCACGAGCTATTCCGGCAAATCCAATTGTTTGTCCAAGATCATTTTTTCGAACAATGATTTTTTGTGAAATCCATAATTTTCTTCCGTTTTTCTTTAAAATTGGAATTTCAATGGTCGGAAAATTATTTTCATTCAGTTCCAGATTCTCATAAAAATCTACGGCATTTCGTTGGTAATTTTCATGAATGAAATTAGAATAATGGTGTGAAATGATTTCATTTTCAGCATAGCCTAATATCGAAAAACCAAAGTCATTCATAAAGGTAAAGTAACCGTCGGAATCAATTTCAAAAATAATATCTGTGGCAGTTTGAATGAGGTTTTTGTATTGGTCCCGAACGACAATTTGCTCTGTAACATCCTGACCAATACTAATGATTAAGCCTTGGGAAAATTTTTTGTCTTTCCATTGAATGTATTTGTATTCGCCATTTTTGCTTTTTAATTTGCGGATGTAGAGTTTATCTTCTTCGTGAGTTATGTTGCTAAGGTTATCGGGATAGTCGGTTTCGTTAGTCAATTCCCAAAATTTAGACCCCATAACTTCGTCTGGAAGATATCCTAGTATAGAAGTGATGGTTTCACTGCAAAACAAGACTTCATTTTTATCGTTTGTAGCAATTGTCAGTGAATTTCCCTTGTGTACAATTTCATTGGTGAATCTGAAATTATCACTGTTATTCAGTAAAACAGCATATTTGACCTGATTAAGAATGAAAATCAGAATACAATAATTGATTAACAAAATAGAGGATTTTATTGGAACCAATTGATAAATAATAGTAGCAATAAGAAATGTAAAAACTAACGCAATATAAAGCCAGTATAATTTTATGGGTTTTAAGATGCTGTAAGAGAAGTAGAAGGAAATTAGAAAAACAATTAGAGGAATAATATCATCTTCGTGGTAAATGATATTGTGCCCAAGATAAAAAACGTAAATAAAGAAAAAAGAAATGAATATGGACTGAACCCGCTCCCGTAAAAACTGAATTTTGTCGATTATAACGTAAACCAGAAGCACGGAGAAACCAATACATAGATTTACGACAAGTAAGCTTTTGGGTCTTATTTTAAAAATTTCATTGATAATTTCGATTACAATTACCGCAATACCAAAGAACAATATGTAGAGTTGATACTCTTTGTTTAGGGTTTCTGCTTCCGGTTTTTTTTCGATGAAGTAGCCAATTCTGGCTTTGATCCGGAAAAATTGATACACCAGAAGTGCCAGGAAAGCAAACAGAGATAATCCTAACATGATGAGTTTAGGATTGTTGTAAAATATAATATCGGAATTAAGTACATACCACTTCGTAATAATTGATTTCAGGGCACTACCAAGTATGGCAAGTCCTGAGATCAACGAATTGAAGAGACTATAGTTTGCTACCATAGAATTCGGGGGTATGTTTGGTTTAGTAAATAACTTTTGAAAATTTCATCAGAGTAGGTTAGGCTCTTTTTTGAAGGAATTTTCTATTTTTAAAAATCAGACTGACCGATAGAGTCAATAGGATCTTGTTTATCAATATTAAAAATGGAACAATATATTGCATAAGTCATGGAATAACTAAACGGAATGGTAAAAAGTACTCCAATACAAAATGCACAGAAACCAACCAGTATGGCTCCAAGAATGGTGATAATCAGACCTATTAATACCATAGGTTGCTTCGTTATTACAATGAAACTTGATTTGATAGCCTCAACTGCTTTTAGATTCCCAAATACGATAAGGGGAATGGTTAAAAACGTGAAAAAAGATAGTAGTAGAGAAAAGACAAAACCTACTGCATTTAATTTTAGAATTTCCAGAAATGTTGTGGTAACAACACTAAACAATGAAATTAGAAAGGTGGCTACAAAAATCTGTGAAAAATGACTGCTTTTGTAATAGGAGAATATTGTGGAGACATTGAACTCTACATCTTTTTCTGCACAATCGGCCATTTTTAAAAATCCGGCAGTAAAAGGTCCCATAATTGCCGATGCAAATGCCGTTCCAACAATATAAAGTACTAATTGAATTTGCGAAAGGTTTTGAGGCTGAATGTTAAGGAAATTGGCATTCGTTAATTTGTCAATTCCAAAAGCTGTAACCAGTATTAAATAAGCAATAGCACCAAAAAATACTGAAAAAACCAGCAGCATTAATCCGGCGTAAACAGCGATTTTTTTATAATTTTCAAAAGCATGATTGAAAACAGTTGAAAAATCTAAGGTATAACCATGATTTTTAATGTCTTTGATCTGATCGGATGTAGATTTCATTTTAACTGGGTAGAATTATTTTATATCGCCGAAATTTTAGATGATAATTTGAGGCGTAAATATAATATTTTAAATCAAATCCTTATAAAAATCTGCAAAACATTACGAAATTGTTTTTAATCATCACAACCAGTTTAGTAACCGTTTCAATGATATTAGTTTGTCTTTGTAAGGAGCATAGCGCATAGGTAAATCAAGCCAGTTTGCTTTTTTTACGACAGCTTTGTGATGCGAAAAAACATCAAAGCTCAGCTGACCGTGATACGCACCAATACCACTGTGACCAACTCCTCCAAACGGTAGCCTTTTATTCGAGAAATGAACGACTGTGTCGTTGATACAACCTCCTCCGAAAGAATGGGAGGTAATTAGTTTTTTTGTAAAATATTTATTTTCACTGAAAACATAAAACGCAAGAGGTTTTTCGTAACGACTGACTATATTATGAATATCGGCCTCTGTTTCGTAAGTTAAGATTGGGAGTATAGGGCCAAATATTTCTTCTTTCATGATTGGACTATCCAAGGCAGGTTCTTCTATTAAGGTGGGAGAGATGTAGTTGTTTTCCGCATCCGTTTCTCCCCCAAAAATAACCTTTTCACGTTCGATCATGCTGTCCAGACGCACCCAGTTTTTGGTATTGATGATTCGGGCAAAATCGGGAGATTTCTCTATTTTTTTACCGTAGGCCTTAAGAATTTCTTCTATTAAAAAAGAAATAAAATTGACTTTCATGTTTTTTTGAACCAAAATGTAGTCCGGAGCAATGCAGGTCTGACCGGCATTAATGAATTTTCCCCAGACGATTCGTTTTGCAGCCAGTTTTAAATTGGCTGTTTCATCTATAATGCAAGGATTTTTTCCTCCTAATTCTAAAGTTACGGGAGTTAAATTTTCGGCAGCGGCCTTGGCGACGATTTTACCAACAGCAACACTTCCTGTAAAGAAAATATAATCCCAGCGTTGTGCAAGTAATTTGTTGGAAACTTCTACACCGCCTTCAAAAACTTCAACGTGACTCACGTGAAATGTTTTTTCAATAATTTTAGCGATTACGGCTGAAGTATGAGGAGTGAGTTCTGAAGGTTTCAAAACAACCCTGTTTCCGGCTGCTACGGCTGAAATTAGAGGGCATAAAGCCAATTGAAATGGATAATTCCAGGGAGCAATCACCAGAACGTTTCCGTAAGGTTCTTTAAAAATATAATCGGTAGAAGGGAAGTTAAGAAGGGAAGGTAAAACGCGTTTTCGTCCTGCCCATTTATGGATGTTTCTGATTGTATCTTTCAGATCTGAAATCACATAATTGGTCTCGGTTAAAACAGCTTCAAATTCAGACTTTTTAAAATCATCGTACAAAGCTTTTACAATTAGATCCTCGCTTTTTTGAATGTTGTACAACAATTTCTTTAACGTTTCTTTTCTGTATCCGATGTCGTTTTTATAGTCCATAATTTGTAATCCGATTGATTTTTTGCCAATGCAAGTTAATCGATAAAACTTAGAATCTTAACAATTAAATCATAAAATCATAAAGCATTCCAAATTGTCTCGTCGGGAGTAGGGGCAATGATTGTGATATTTTCTTTAGAAACCGGATGCACAAAAACTAATTTTCGGGCATGAAGATGAATTCCGCCGTCGGGATTACTTCGGTCAAAACCATATTTTAAATCCCCCTTTATAGGAGAACCAATAGCAGCTAACTGAGCACGAATCTGATGATGACGACCAGTATGCAAATTGATTTCGAGCGCCACATAATTCTGGAGTTCTTTAAAAACAGTATAATCCAAACTGGCTAACTTACTGTCCGGAACTTCTTTTATATGAGCTTTGGAAGTATTGTTTTTTTCGTTTCTTTTCAGATAATGAACTAATTTGGCTTTCGTTTCCTGAGGTTTATTTTTAACAACTGCCCAATACGTTTTTTGAGTCTCACGGTTGCTAAACATTTCGTTCATACGCGATAATGCCTTACTGGTTCGGGCAAAAACCACAATTCCTGTTGTAGGTCTGTCCAAACGATGAATTACCCCCAGAAAAACATCTCCGGGTTTATTGTATTTGTCTTTTATATATTCTTTTACAATATCTGATAAAGGTTTATCGCCCGTTTTGTCGCCTTGTACAATATCACCCACACGCTTGTTGATGACAATGATATGGTTGTCTTCGTGCAGGATTTGGAGGTTGTTTTTATTGGAAAGAATTTTCATTTTAGACTGTGGGTAATTTTTGATTTTAGATTCAAACCTGTAGCATTTAAATCTCTCGCAAAGACGCAAAGTCACAAAGTTTAAATTTGATTCTTTGTGACTTTGCGTCTTTGTGAGAAATAATTTTAATAGCTTATTTAGTGGAACTAAGAAACCTTTGAACCTTTGCTGCTTTGCATCTTTGAGTCTTTTAAAGAAAAATCTTAGAACCTTAGCAACTCAGAGCCTTAGTACCTTTAAAAAAAATTAATACTGCTCTCTCTCGTTAGGAAAATCCGCAGATTTTACATCGGCAGCATATTGACCGATTGCTTTAGTCATTTCTTCGTATAAATTTAAGTAACGACGTAAGAAACGAGGGCTGAATTCATTGTTCATTCCCAACATGTCGTGAATTACCAGAACTTGTCCGTCTACTCCGCCTCCGGCTCCGATTCCAATTACTGGAATAGAGATGCTTTTAGCAACCTGCTCCGCTAAATGCGCTGGGATTTTTTCTAAAACAATACCAAAACAACCAATTTTTTCCAGGAGTTTGGCATCTTCGATTAGTTTTTCGGCTTCCTGATCTTCTTTTGCACGAACGCTGTAAGTTCCGAATTTATAGATCGATTGTGGTGTTAAACCCAAATGTCCCATTACCGGAATTCCTGCGTTTAATATTTTTTTGATAGATTCTTTAATTTCTTTTCCTCCTTCTAGTTTAACAGCATGTCCACCACTTTCTTTCATGATTCTGATAGCTGAACGCAAAGCTTCTTTTGGATCCGATTGGTAACTTCCAAAAGGTAAATCTACTACTACTAAGGCTCTGTCTACAGCACGAACTACAGAAGAAGCGTGGTAAATCATTTGATCTAAAGTAATAGGCAATGTCGTTTCGTGACCCGCCATAACGTTTGATGCTGAATCGCCTACCAGAATTACATCAATTCCTGCGGTATCAACAATTTTAGCCATTGTGTAATCGTAAGCGGTAAGCATTGAGATTTTTTCTCCGTTGCTTTTCATCTCGATTAATGACTTTGTTGTGATTCTTTTATAATCTTTTTTTGCTACTGACATTTTTGAGTTTTTTTGAATGTGTAAAAGTATTGAATAATTATAGATTGAAATCAGCAATAGAAGATTATTTCAATGGTAAATAATTTTCCATCTTTGAATTCTATTCTAAATTCGCTGTCTTCCACCTGAATAGAATACAAATGCGGACTTTTTATGGAAGCTCCGATATAAGTTCCGTATTTTTCGATAAATGCTTTTTCGGATAGGGTGTGGTCTAAAGAGGCTGTTGGACTAAAAACAAGTTTGTTGTTTTCATTGATAAAAACCTTGGTTATTTCGGCCTTATTTTGTTTTTCGTCTACAGAAGCTTCAAAATTCGGATAATAATAAAAAAGCTCACTTAGGTAAATCCCACATTCATCGTTTACTGTTCCTTTTTTGGACGGTTTTCCAAATGCTTTTACCAGATCTTTTTGTGAGAAATAGAGTGATTTTGTTTTAAAACCGTTCAAAACAAATTCGGCTTTTTTACTGAAAGCTGTAATTTCTTCCGATTTCTTGTGTCTGGCAAGTCCTTTGGTAATGGCGATATTCAGTTCGGTGTCAGCAAGAAGTTTAGGGTCGTTGAGTTGTTTTACAACTTCATAATATCTTTGATAGGCAGGTGCCAGTGTAGCATTGTCGCTGTTCCAGGCCAATTCTACAATTCTTTCACCAATCGTTTTTCGCTCCGAAATTGCATTGACATTCAGTTTGTCAAAGTCTTTTAGTAAAGAATTAAAATCGGGTCTTTTTCCTAGGAACTTTCCAAGTGTATATTTTGCATATTCATTGTCGATTTGGCCTTGTATGTTCACCCATTCCTCTTGGTTTTTAGGAAGATAATTAACCGCTACAGGATCTCCGGTGAATAAGAGTTCTCTGATTTTTGCATTTTTATCAGGAAGAGCTCTTGCTTTTAAACCGGCTACTGAAACAAAAAGATGATTGCCGCCATAGTAATTGTCGTTGCCCTCAATAATAGGGTTTTCAGGGTCTATTATTTTGACATCTTTTGCGTTCAATCTGGTCGCAACAAATTTTTCAGGAACATAACCTTCGGAGAAATTATCGGATCTTACTTTGTACCATCCATTTTTATTTTCCGAAAGCAACTGAACTTCTGCTCCATATTTAAAATAACCTAAAAAATCACCAGTTTCATTGGTTGAAGTATACAAACGTGTATCTGAATTTAGAAAATAACGTTCCTGCGAATGAATGAAAACAGAGCAAAATAGTATTGCTATAAGTAAGAAGTGCTTTTTCATGAAGTTCACTTTAGATTTTTGCCCCGAATTACGCAAATTTCCCTGATTCGCATTAATTAGTGTTTGACTTAATTAAAATTCCGGAAAGTTGTGTAATTCGGGGCAACTATTTAAGATTTAGCAATCTGCCATGTTTACGGCAATCGCTAATCCGCCTTCAGAGGTTTCTTTGTATTTGGAATTCATGTCTTTTGCCGTTTGCCACATGGTATTGATGACTTTGTCTAAAGGCACTTTTGCGTTTTTAGAATCGGTTTCAAGAGCCAGTTCGGCTGCATTAATAGCTTTTATGGCACCCATCGTATTTCTTTCGATACACGGAATCTGAACCAAACCGCCAATTGGGTCACAGGTTAACCCTAAGTGATGTTCCATAGCAATTTCGGCAGCCATTAAAACCTGAGCAGGAGATCCGCCCATTAATTCGCAAAGTGCTGCTGCGGCCATTGATGACGAAACGCCAATTTCTGCCTGACAGCCTCCCATTGCTGCAGATATAGTGGATCCTTTTTTGAAAATACTTCCAATTTCTCCGGCAACCATTAGGAATTGTTTGATTTCTTTTTCGCCTGCATCATGGTTTTCAATTACCAGGTAATACATTAAAACAGCCGGAATTACACCAGCACTTCCGTTTGTAGGTGCAGTAACCACACGGCCTAAAGAAGCATTTACCTCATTCACGGCAAGTGCAAAACAGCTTACCCATTTTAGAATCTGACGAAATTTTACTTCGGTTTTTCTAATTTCTTCCAGCCAGCTTTGCGGATCAGAATAATTAGATAAACCGATTAAATTCTGATGCATGTCAAAAGCACGTCTGCGAACATTTAGTCCGCCTGGGAGAATTCCTTCAGAATGACAGCCAATGTACATACATTCTAACATCGTGTTCCAAATGCGCATTAATTCAGAGTGAATTTCAGTCTCCGGACGCATTGATTTTTCGTTTTCATAAACGATCTCAGAAATCGATTTGTTTTCTGTGATGGTATAATTTAAAAGCTCGACAGCATTTTGAATCGGGAAAGGAAAGGCACATTTAATAACCTCCTTGATTTTGGCATTTGTACGTTCTTCTTTAACAACAAATCCTCCTCCAATTGAATAAAAAGTAGATTCATATTCGGAATCGTCGGCTTTATAGGCCGTAAATTTTAATCCGTTGGCATGAAAAGGAAGGAAGTCTTTATTAAAAACAATATCCTGAAGAAAGTAGAATGGAACTTTATATTCATTCGCCAGAATGATTTCGTTTTGTTCTTCGATGTTTTTAATAATTCCGGCAATATTTTCCACCGGAATATACTCGGGATCCTGCCCGCTTAATCCCAGCATCACCGATAAATCGGTGGCATGACCTTTTCCGGTTAAGGAAAGTGATCCGTATAAATCGACTTTTACACGTTTAATCTGGTCTAAAATTGATTCGTCTTTCAGCTCTTCCAAAAAACGTTCAGCGGCTCTCCATGGCCCTAAAGTATGTGAACTTGAGGGGCCAACGCCAATTTTTAGCATATCAAAAACAGAGATACATTCTTCCATTGTGCAATTTTTATTAAGACAAAGATAATTGAATAATGCAAAGTCGTTTAATTTTCTATTGTTAATGTTGCAGTTTTGTTAAAATAAATATTAAATATTAATAATTTGGCAACGAAACAAAATTAATTACGTAATATCCCATTTATATAGAAAGTTAGTGTTTTTTTTAGTTATTTTTGTAATGAAACAATCACTAAAGAAGCCGTTTTTAGAGCTTTTAGAAGAATCGGCAAATAATAACTTCTGAGATTTTATTTTAGTTTTAGCATTTTTTTTGCGAAAAATTAAATAGAGTATAAAGAAGATAAAATTACATTATGATAGAATTTTTCAAGCATTTTTTACAAGAATTCGAATTACCCCTCAGCAATCCAGTATTGATTTTTTCTTTGATACTTTTCATTATTCTCTTGTCACCTATTTTACTTAAAAAAATAAATATCCCCGGGATTATCGGACTTATAATTTCCGGAGTAATTATCGGACCTCACGGATTGAATATTCTGGCAAAGAATTCGGCCGTTGATTTGTTTTCTACCATCGGACTCTTGTATATCATGTTTATTGCCGGTCTGGAATTGGACATGAATGAGTTTAAAGCCAATAGAAATAAGAGTTTGTTGTTTGGTTTTTTTACTTTTATTTTTCCATTAACGATTGGGTTTCCGGTTTGTTTTTACCTGTTGAATTATGATTTTAATGCAAGTTTTTTAACTGCAAGTATGTTTGCTACGCACACTCTGGTGGCTTATCCAATTGTGAGCAAACTTGGCATCGCAAAAAATCAGGCTGTGGCCATTACGGTTGGAGGAACTATTTTAACAGATACTGCCGTTTTGATTATTCTGGCGGTGATTATGGGAAGCAGTCAGGGTAACTTAAACCAGGCTTTCTGGATCAAACTAACAGTTTCATTGGCCATTTTCTCGGCTATCATGTTTTTGGTTATTCCAAGAATTGCAAAATGGTTTTTTAAGAAATTAGAAAGCGAAAAACACGCTCATTACATTTTTGTACTTTCAGTGGTGTTTTTTGCGGCATTTTTGGCAGAAGTAGCAGGGGTAGAACCTATTATTGGTGCATTCGTTGCGGGTTTGGCATTAAATCCTTTAATTCCGCATTCATCAGCTTTGATGAATAGAATTGAGTTTATTGGAAATTCGCTGTTCATTCCGTTTTTCCTAATTTCAGTGGGAATGCTGGTAGATATAAGTGTGATCCTGAGCGGACCGACCGCTTTGATTGTAGCCGGAACATTGAGCGTTGTTGCCATTTTTGGAAAATGGATCGCTGCCTTTTTTACTCAAATCGTTTTTAGATATACAAAAACCGAAAGACAGCTTATTTTTGGATTGAGCAGTGCGCACGCTGCGGCAACACTGGCTGTTATTCTGGTAGGATTTAAGGCAAAGATATTAGACGAAAACATTCTGAACGGGACTATTATTTTAATTCTGATAACTTGTATTGTTGCCTCTTTTGCTACAGAAAAAGCGGCCAAAAAGATTGCTATCTGCGAAGAAGAAGTTTCAAGTGAAGATGCCAATGGCGATCAGATTTTAGACGAGCATATCTTAATTCCGTTAGCTAAAACTTCGGCTACAGCCAGTTTATTGGATTTTGCACTTTTGATAAAAGATAAAAAATCATCGAATCCCGTGACCTTGTTAACGATTGTTCCAAATAATGATCAGGCGGAAATTAATATTCTAAATTACCGAAAAGCGGTAGACAAATTCGTAATTCAGGGCTCTGCTTCGGAAGTAAAAATTAATACCATTGCCAGAATTGATCATAATCCAGCCAGCGGAATTGCAAGAACCTCTAAAGAAATCATGTCGGATATCGTGATCGTAGGCTGGCCAAGAAAAACTGGTTTTTTGGATAAAATTTTCGGAGAAAATGTAGATTCAATTATCAATAATGTCGATAAATGTCTGTTTATCTGTAGGTTTGAAAAAACTTTTATTGAAGAAAAAAGATTGGTTTTCATTTGCCCGCCTTTTTCAGAAAGAGGGGTTGGATTCCACCTGCTTTTGCAAAAAATATGTAGATTATCACAGGAATTAAGCATTCCGATTGTGATTTATTCCGAATATAAAACGCATCAGGCTATTTTGCAGATTGCAGTCAAATTGAAGTTAAATGCCAAATTAGGATTTAAAAGCATTTTGAACTGGGAAGATTTTGAATCGATTTCGGATGAAATTAAACCAACCGATTTGATTGTTTTCAATTTGTCCAGAAAAGGATCTGTTTCGTACAAGTCGATCTTTGATAAATTGCCACAGAAGTTCGAAAAATCATTCGAGGATAACAATCTGATTTTAGTGTACGCACAAGACGATCACAAAGAAACTGCTATGGACGCGTATGAAGATTTCACCGCAACTCCATTGACAAAAGGCCTTGAAGCAATAGAACAAATTGGTCGCGGTCTGGGGAATATTTTGAAGAAAGGATAAGAGATAAAATAAGTATATAGCTATTCAAGAAATGACACAAAAACTGTTAACGATTACTGTGATTTTGATTACTTTTTTCGCAGGCGCGCAAAACAAAATGAAAACTACAGACGAACTTATAGATAAAAAAGAACCCGGCTGGACAATAGTGGAAGCGGGGATTAAAAAGGCAAAGAATAAGGTAGAGATTTTACCTGTCGATGCCTTAAAAGCAAAGGAAGCCTTATACAAAACGCAGGTAACGACACATTCGCCAATGGGGGCAATTGTTTTTATGACGGGCGGACTTTTAATCGATGATGGCTGGATTCGGATTTTGGGATCAGGAAGTTCTAAATTTAATCGTACACTACCGGATTGGAACAAAGGAAAGTCATTTAAAGAGTTTGGTGAGAAACCCGGTTTTTTGCTAATTGCAGATGATGCAATAGGTGGCTTTTATTTGTTGAATGACGGTGGACTGGGAAGCGATTTAGGAAAGATTTATTATTTTTCTCCGGATAGTCTCGAATACGAGCAGTTGGACGTTACTTACTCAGAGTTTTTAGAGTTCTGTTTTAATAATGACCTGGATAAGTTTTATGAAGGAAGCAGATGGAAAGGATGGAGAGAAGAAGTTTCAAAAATAAAGGGAGACGATGTTTTTAATTTTTACCCGTTTCTTTGGACGAATGCAGGAAGTGATATTAATAAAAATTCACGTAAGGTAATTTCAATTCAGGAACAATATGGGCTAAATCTGGATTTGCGCAAACAACTCGGTTTTGACAAATAGAGATCTGTTTTAAACGGGTGAATAATTTCAAATTCATATTAATAAATCCTTCTTGATTTATTATAACAATGTAGATTTATAAAAGAGAATTTGGCTTATGGAAGACTTAGAAAAAATAATTGCAAAATATAGTTTTCCGAAGAGAAGTATAAATAGTCATGTTAAAATCAATGATGTTGAATTTTATGCCAATTTGAAACTTCCGGAAGATTATGTTTTTTATCTTAAAAACTATTTTGGGATTGATCAATTTATTGGTGTGGAATTTATAAACCTGTGGAGTTTGGAAGAAATTATCGAATCCAATAAAGGTTACAACATAGTTGAAAAAATGACCAGAACTATTGGAATTGGTTCAAATGGAAGCGGAGAATTTATTGGGATTGAAATAGATCAATTTGACAATGTAAAAATAATTCTTTCGCCTTTTATGGATTTGAATAGTAAGTACAATACTGAAATTGGGAAATCATTTACAGACTTTCTCATCCGTCTGGATAATAAAATCGAATGGTTTTCTTAAATTTATTTCGTCAAAAATTATAACTTCATTTATAAAATTTAGGAAAATGAATCACAAAGTAACATCCATTCGACCCTTTATTGGAGCTAAAGATTTTGAAATTTCGAGAAGTTTCTATCGGGATTTAGGTTTTGAAGAAGGCGTTTTAGATCCCATGTTTTCTGTTTTCAAAACAGGCGATTTAGCCTTTTATCTTCAGGATTATTACGATAAAAGCTGGAATGAAAACACTATGATTTTTTTGGAAGTTGAAGATGTTGATTATTACTACAATCAGCTTTTAGCACTTAATCTAACCGAAAAATACGGAGTGAAATTAACACCAACAGTTCATTTAGACTGGGGAAGCGAATGTTTTTTACACGATCCGTCGGGCGTTTTGTGGCATTTCGGGAAGTTTAATAAGTAAAATAAAAGCTGTTACGTTTGTACGGCGTTATTTCTTTTTTGCTTTTTCGAGATTTTCTCTCACTCTGAATTTTACAATTTTGGCAATTAAGTCATAAGGCATGGGCTCGTTTAAAGGAAATTGCACAGAACCTTTTCCGGATTTGTATTTGGATAAATCTTCTTTAAAAGCGGCATGTCCACTTGGTAAAGCATAAAGTCCGATATGATTTTTGAAAGCAGCAAAATAGACTACGATTCCGTTTTGCTCAAAAGCCGGCATTGCATAACTGATTTTTTCTTTCGCATCCGGAGCGGCTTCCTGAATGGTCATCCGAATTTTTTTCAGAACCTCCTGCACTTCCTTTGAAAAACTGTCAATATAGGCATCGATGTTTTCGGGTTTCTTTGTTTCCATAGGGACGTGTTTATTGTTTCAAGTTTCAAGTTTCAGGTTTCAGGTTTTGGAATTTGATTTCCCCTTTATTCCAGTCCTTTAGGGAATCTGTCCAGAACCAGGTTCAGCTGAATTTGATGTTCCAGGTAGGCTTTTGCTCCGGCCAGAACTAATGTAAAACCTTCGGTAGAATTCCGAACCTGATCTATTATTTTGTCGGTATCTCCTTTTAAACCTGAATTTGTAATACTTACAAAGGTTTCATTTTCGTTTAAGGGGCTAAATATCCATTCGACGATTGTTGTTTCGTTAGCGTTTCCCCATTCGATTACGATTTTTTTATTCTCTTCCAAGACATGAGTGGTTACGGTTAACGTAAAGCCATACATTTCCCATGTCCATTCGGTTGTGGTGTCCTGCACTAGTTTTCCGGAGCCTTTTGTAAACCAAAATTTACTGGTAATTTCCGGATCGGTAAAAGCCTGAAAGACTTCTGAAACAGGCTTTCTAATCAGCATTTCGGCTTTTGCAAAGTGGTTGTTTTCTGTTTTCATTTTTTTGTGAGATGTTAGATGTGAAATGAGTCTTGTGAAAACTGAAATTTAGAGCTTTCAGTTTCATTTTTCCCCGACTTCTAATTTATAAAATTTATGGTTTTGTTTGTCGTTAACGAACTGTATTGTTTTTTAGTAAACAGCTAATAATCAAAAGCGAAAAAGAAATTAAGGAAGTAATGATCCGGATCAGGTGGAGATTGTTCCATTTTGCTTCAAATTTACTTCTTAAAATGGCAGCCTGCTCGATTGAAATATGAAGCAGATCTGTTTTATCAAGAATTTTATTAAGCGGGACGTTTCCTATAATGGTAACAAGAATAACACCGGCAAAATAGATAATTGCGGCAGTCACCGTCAGTTTTAAAAGAATAGTATCTGATTTATGACCATAAGCGGCTGCAAAAGAAAACAATAATGGACCAAAAAGGACCAGAAAAAATAAGGGATTTTGGATAGCACGATTCATGTTCTGAAAAGCCCTGAGATAACCGATGTCATCAAGTTTTCCAATTCCCGGCGTCACAGCGTTGCCCCAGGTAAATAATATACCGGCTAAAAGACCTGTAAATAATGTAGCCAGGAGAAATGTAATTGTTTTAGTATCTGTAATAAAAGTATCCATGATTTTATGTTTTAGTTCATACTGTAAAATTAGAAATATTGATTATCTGATACTTGTTCGAAAAGCACTATGATTTGTCTGAAAAGTTTTTTTTGAAATATTCTTCAGGTTCTTTTTGAGGTAAGAAAAATTAAACCGTTAGGATTGCGCTTTATCGATCCATTTCCCGGTGGTCGGCGGGACGTAATTTTTCATTTGTGTTAATAAATCCTCGATGTTATCGCTTACTAAAAGCATTTGCTGATTGACTTCTTTTAGCAAACCTTTCTCTACCATAATTTTTGTCAACTCAATGAGTGAATCGTAAAAGCCATTGATGTTCAGGATGGCGATAGGTTTTTTGTGTAAACCTAATTGTCCCCAGGTAAGCATTTCAAAAAGCTCCTCTAGGGTTCCAAATCCACCCGGTAATGCAATGACACCGTCACATAAATCATTCATTTTGGTCTTTCTCTCGTGCATACTTTCTACCACAATCAATTCGGTTAAACCTAAATGTGCAATTTCTTTCGATCTTAAAAAATTAGGTAGTACGCCTATTGCCTTTCCGCCTTCGCTTAAAACGCCATCGGCCACAGCTCCCATTAGCCCTACATTTGCTCCTCCGTAAACGAGTTCTAAGTTTTGTTTGGCTAAAGTTTTTCCGAGTAGGCTTGCCTGTTCTTTGTAAATTTCATCGGTACCAAAACTCGAACCGCAGAAAACAGTTATTCTTTTCATTATTTTTTTATTTCGTATACAAAATTATGACGGGATGGTTCATTATAATAGGCGACTTCTAGTTCTTCTACTTTTATGGCACCCAATTTTTCTATGGCTTTTTGCGAACGGTAATTTTCTGCTCCAATATGAAACTGAACTTTGTCAACTGCTTTAAAAGCATAATCCAGCATCATTTTTTTCACCTGCGTATTAAATCCGGTACCCCAGAATTTTCTTCCGTAAAAAGTATAGCCAATAAAAACAGTTTTATTTTCGGGGTCGTACTCATAAAATCGGGTACTTCCGGCAATTTCGCCTGTAGTTTTATCCACTATAAGAAAAGCGCCTTTACTTTCTATGGCACCTTCAAAGAAATTTTGAAAGACTTCTTTTTCGTAGCGGTTTTTATTTGGATGCTGTTCCCATATCAAAGGATCTGAAGCCACTTGATAAAGTTTTTCAAAATCACTTTCCTGCAGCGGAATTAATTGGGTCAAATCATCTTCTAAAATTTCAGGCTGTAGGTTTAAAAAAGCAGTATTCATTTTGAGTTGTTTTTTGAGTTACATAATAATTTTTTAGGAAAGAAGTGGTAAACGAAAGCCAAATACGGCCAATTCTCCCTGCATAAAGTCTAAATCTTCAGATCTTGTGAAGCCTAGTTTCTCGTACATTTCCCAGGCTGTTTTCATGGCTAAAGTCGAGTGAATGATAACTTGCTCTCGTTTGTCAGAAGCTGCTTTCTGAATGCATTCCTGCGTTAAAAGTTTACCGATACCTTTTCCTCTTGCAGTGGTAGCAACACCCAGTAATCGAAATCCGGCCGAGTTTTGTTCCTGAGTAGCAATTCCGCCCGAGCCATAGTATTGCATGTCGTTGAAATAAACTACCGCACCGAGGAGGGCATTGTTTTCATCAGTCGCAACTAAAAGTTCTGTTTGCGGGTAATTGGTAAAGTCACCAATATTGGCCAACATTTTATAATAGTTAGGCTGCTCATTTTCTTTTGGAAAACCGTCCAGTTGCGAATAAACGCTGATGAGTAATTTTCCAATTTCTTCAAATTCTGAAGGAAGAGCATTTCGCACGATATAAATTGAAGAAGTCATTTTTTATTATATTAATTATAAGAACTGGTTTATTTGATACCTTTCCACCATTGTTGAAAGGGTTGCTTTTCATTTTTTAGTTCGACTAATTCTCCAATCATTGGAGTAATTAACGGAATCGGATTCCCGGATAAATCATTTAATTCGGTCACTTTTTTCAAAGGTTCATCCCAGGAATGAGGGGCCAGTGAAAATTTAGACGAATGCACCGGAAATACTCTTTTTGCGTTCAGATCTTGCATGGCTTTGATTACATCTTCGGGTAAATTATGAATGTATTTCCATGCAGGATTGTATTGACCATTGTCGATAAGCGCAATGTCGAAAGGGCCAAATTGAGTCCCAATTTCTTTAAAGTGTGTATCATAACCACTGTCGCCGCCCAAATACATTTTAAAGTCTCTGGCCTCTAAAACAAACGAGCTCCAAAGTGTGTTACAGCGCTTGAAACTCCTGCCTGAAAAATGTCTTGAAGGAGTAGTGTAAAGCGTTAAATTCTGATCGAGTTCTATTTTTTCAAACCAGTCTTTCTCGATGATGTTTTCATTTGGGAATCCCCAAAACTCAAAGTGTGAACCCACGCCGAGAGAGCAAATTACTTTTCTGGTCTTTGGTTTTAATTGCATGATGGTTTCATAATCCAGATGGTCGTAATGATCGTGTGTGATTAGTAAATAATCAATTTCGGGTAGATCCTCCACGGTGTAAATATCGGTTCCTTTAAATGCTTTTGCGGTGCCGGGAACGGGTGAGACATTACCGCTGAAAACAGGGTCGATTAAAAAACGTTTTCCTTCAAGCTGAATAAAATACGAAGAATGTCCAAACCAAACCAGCGCATCTTTTTCGGGGGACAATGCTAATAAATTGGTTTTGACTGAAGGAATGAGGTCGGATGGAATCTTTCGGTCTACTTTTTTAATGAGAAAATCATAAAGTACTTTAGAGTATCCATAACCTTCTACGAGTTCCGGTGTAAAGTTCTGATTTTCGAATTTGCCATTTTTAAATTGAGGTGATTTCTGAATCAATGCTAATCTTTCTCCTGAAGGTGCTTTACCAAATTTTGGATGCTGTAGAAAAAAGTAAAGTACAATGCCTAAGACGAGAACTATAATAAGTAAGGGTGTGATCATTTTTATTGTGGTGGATAAAGTTTTTGCGTCAGTTCAAGTGATATCGTAATCATTTTTCTAACAATTTCTAGATCAACATCGCTTAGTTTTTTGATGTAAATACAAGCTTTTGCTGACTTGTGTTTTCCTAGTTTTGATAGAAGCTCTTCTCTTTTTTCGTGCGGAAGATATACATAAAGCGATATAGCAGCTTTTCTTGGTGAGAAACCGGCAAGAGGAGCATCGCCTTCGTGTCCGCTGTCATACTTGTAGTGATAGCTGCCAAATCCAATGATGCTTGGTCCCCACATTTTAGCTTCAAAACCACTTATATTCTGCATGATTTTAATGAGTTCAAAAGCATCATTTCTTTTAACTTCGTCATCAATCGCATTTATAAAATCAACGACACTGCTTTCGGTTGCTGTAGTTTTATTTTTTGCCATTTTTATGGATTTAATAAATTACTGTTTAAGACTGTATTTTTGATTTTGAATTCAGATGCATAAAACAAATCAGGCTCTGTATTCATTTGATTTTCTAAGATAATCAAACTCACATCACTTTGAGGGAAATACAAATTTACAGAAGAAAAACCATCTCCCAGGCCCGTGTGACCAATATATTTCACAGCCTCCTTTTCGATAATCCGAATTCCGTAACCATAACCTTCTTTTTCTTTTCCGAAGAAATTATGCTGCGAAGTAATCTTTGAAGTGATCATTAATTGATAGGTTTCGGGTTTTAGAATTTTTCCTTTATGAAGGTTTTCGTTCCAGGTTGCCAGATCGTTTACAGTTGAGATGATCCCGTCAGCACCTAGGGTTTCAGGTGTGATTTTGGAGTTTTTCATCCGTTCAAAAACACCGTTTTTATTGGTGTACCCTGATACTATATTCTGATTTTTGGTAGTATCATAGACAAAAGTGTTTTTCATGTTTAGTTTTTTGAAAAGCAAATTCGCGTTTTCTGAATAGCTTTTTTTAGTGGTATTTGTTACAATTTTGCCAAGCAGACTAAAACTGAGATCTCCATACTTGAAATCGGTTCCGGGATGAAAAGCCAAAGGCTTTTGTAAATTCGTAATTCCGTGACTGTGGTTTAAAAGTTGTTGAACCGTTATGGAGTCGGCCCAGGATTGGGTTAAATCCGGCAGGTATTTTTTGATAGGGGCATTTAGGTTTATTTTCCCTTTATCAACTTCCAGTAAAATTAAAACTGCCGTGATTTGTTTACTGTTTGACATAATCTCAAATGGACTGTCAATTTTTAAAGGCTTCTTGTTTTCAAAATTACTGAAACCCTGTGCTTTCGAATATATTGTTTTTCCTTTTTTTGAAATCAGAATTACACCATTAAAAACGGGGGAAGCATTTTTAAGAATATTATCAATTTTAAGTGATAAATTGTCTTGCTTCTGTGCAATCAAATTACAGTTTATGAATAGAATTAGAAAGCAGAGTAGTGCTGATTTTTTTTGAATAGTGGTCATTAACGTTTTTAAGTGGTTTTGTGTTGTGTTTTCTGTTTTATTGATTAGAACATTCCATTTTCATTAACCAGTTCAGTTGGGATGGATTGTCCTAAATCCCAAAGCTCTACAATTTTGTCAGATTCAAACCGAAGGATGTGTATCACTACAAAACCGATATCAGTAGGTGTTTGTTTTAAATGCGAATGCACAGCAACCAGATTCTCATCTTCGAGTATATGATGAATGGTAAAAGTTTTATTAGGGTTTTTTCGGGTTGATTCTTCCATGGCAAGCATCAAAGTATCGGCATCTCCTTTAAAATAGGCATTGTGGTGTTTAAAGTTTTCGCCGACATAAAGACGAAAAGCTTCATGCGAATGTCCGTTTGCGGCGAGTTTTAAAAAGTCGCGGGCGATTTCTTTCTTAGTCATGGTTTTAAGATTTAAAAGCTAACTAAGTTATGAAAATAACTTCCTGAAATAAAAACAATTATCAAATTATTAATGTAAGTGATTGTAGAAAATGTTTTGATTTTAAGACAGTATAAAATCTACAATGGCCTCAGAATGTATTTTTGTAGTATCAAAAACCGGAACAGAAAAATCAGACTGATCCAATAGTAAAGGAATTTCGGTACAGCCAAGAATAACGCCTTCAGCGCCTCGTGAAATAAGTTCGTTTGCTATATTGATATAGTTCTGTTTGGAGTCGGGATTAATAATACCTCTTCCAAGTTCTTCTTTGAGAACAAACTGTATGTAATCTCGAGTTTCCTGTTTCTCAGGAATGAGTACGTTCAATCCAAAACTTTTTAGACGGTCTTTATAAAAATTCATTTCCATTGAAAATGAAGTCCCTAAAAGTCCAATTGTTGTGAGTTTTTCTTTTGTTATGACTCTTGCAGTTTCCGTTCCGATATGAATTAGCGGCAATGCTATTTCTTTTTCAATTTCACTGGCATACATATGTGCGGTGTTTGCACACAATACGATAGCATCAACACCACTCTTTTTCAAACTTGAGCAAGCATTTAACAGGAGTTCGTATGAATGAGCCCAGGTTTTTTCCTGAACATCACCAAAATTCAACGAATAAATTAAGCACTCGGCAAATTGGAGTCCGCCCAGTTTTTTATTAACGCCTTCGTTAATTAATTTGTAATAATCTATGGTGGAAACCCAGCTGATTCCGCCTACAAGGCCTATTTTTTTCATTGTTTTGAGGGGCATTTATAAAGCATAACTTTATGATTTTGGAAGAAAAAACAAGTCTTCCTAATTAGTAAAATTATCGGTTAAGCTGTTGTGCTTAATTGTTTTAACACATAGAAACATAGATACTGTGCGCATAAAAAGGCGTTTCACTTTATTTTAGTACACATAGTTTTCCTATGCGAAAGAAATATATTTTTCTTTGTTTTCTTTTTTTACACCTAAAAATCTATGTTTTTATGTGTTAAAATGTTTTTGTGTTAGCTTTATTAGCTAATAAAAAACAGATTTTAAGATTTTTCTTTCACCACCAATTTCGTAGCCAGATAAGCTGCCGGTATATAGGCAAATAATAGGTCTGTGATATTAAACCAAACCGGAGAAGGCAAAGAGCATACATTTACAATTCCTCCCAGTAAAAAGAAAGCGCCAATGACCAGTGCAAGTTTTGTTTTATGACTAATGGCAATTAATGCAGTTGTTCCGGCTCCCGCAAATGTTCCGATGGCATGCGCCAGAAACGGAAACAGAAAATGTTTTGGCTCAAATAAGTGCATCGTAGCTTTTAGTCCTTCAATAGTGGTAACATCTGCGCCATTGGGAGCAGGAATGATAGAACCACTCATCAAAATGATCGCCATATTGACAATACTTCCAACAAAAAGACCAATTATAACGGCTAATGTATTTCTTAAAATAGGATTCATAGTCATAGTTTTAGTACTACGAATTTAGGAAAATTATAGCTGGTATCGCAATTAAATAATGCGCTGGTTTTCTATTGTTATCGTTAAAAAAGGAGTGAGAAAGATTAGGCTATGGTTTTTCAGATAGTTTTTTCTCATTTTCGGTCTGAGGCTTTCCGGTTGCGTTAGGTTCTCCTTTTCCGGTTGTAATCAGCTTAAATAAGCTGTTTTCAATATAATTAGTCCAGGCACCTCTGCAAATTTCAAAACATTCATATTCCGGTACGAGACCAACATGCGTAAAACGAAGTTCTGTTTTTCCGTCCTTTTCTGAGATCTCAAAAGTAGGATAGGTCCCTGTCCATTCGGTTTCGTCTTCCGTAAATTTGAAATAGTTTTGCTCCACCAGCCAGACTATTCTCTGATTCGGAATTACTTCTATTAGTTTTACTTTACAACGGTGAATATCTTCGTAATGATAGTCAAATTCATCGTTTAATTGAGCTGTATTCCCTTCGATTTCTTCAGACCACCAGCCACGAACATTTGTCACAGCCTTAAAAACTTCTTGCGGTGACTGATCGACTAGTATAGTTGTGGTAAAATTTGTTGCACTCATTTTGTTTGGTTTTAAAAAGATGTAACACAAATTTACGGTTTAAAGATCAATGTGTCAGGGCTGTTAAGAGACAAAAATGAGGGGTGAATCGGACAAGATAGTTTGACAATTAGATAATTAGATTGTTGGATTTACTCAATTCTCCTGACTACATTATCAAGGTCATTTACCACAAGTTTTAGAATGATCTTATGATGTGGGAAATATTTTTGCATATCGTTTCTTAATACTACAAAAGGTTCAAAGGCTGACGCGTCATCTTTAACTGATTCGTTGCAGGAAATTGATATTTCGTAGCTGTTATTGATTTTTTCTAAATAGACATACTTGGTTATGGCATTATCAAAAAAGGTAGTTTTCTGAAGAGCTTCAGCAATCTTATCTACTTCGTTTTCATTGATATTACTTTGATAGGCAATTTCATGATTCATTACACCGTATTTTTTCGTTGATTCTGTTAAGCCCCCGTTTGCTGTTTCGGTTAAAAAGGCAATACTGAATATTCCGCCAAGAAGAACCGAAATACCAATAATCGAAATTAAAATGGTTCTCGGCCAGGCAAAATGTTCACCGCCATTTTCAAGGTGTTTGCTAATTTGTTTTTCCTGATATTGTTTGGTGAAATAAGTAGCGATTCCCATATAAATTAAAGGGAAAACGATATTTGGAATCTTGGCACTGATGTGTTCCGGAATTAAGAATATCAGGGCAAAAATAAAGATAGTTGTAAGTAGGGTTATAATCCAGGTTTTTTTGGCTTTCGCTGATTCACCAAAAACTTTAAAATTCTCTGCTAAAAAATAACCGGCAACCAAAGGCCCTCCCAAGAAAGTGCCAACACGAATTGCTTTGTCTGTATAGATTTTTTCTGTTGGTATTTCTTCAAAAATCGATTTTTCAATTACTGCTTCTTCCATAATATAGTATTGAGTTTTTTTATTTTAATAGTTTGTTCCGAAAGGTCTAAAATACAAATTAATGTCTGATGGAAGGTAATCGTTTCCTATTTTACGTATCTGGAAAAACAGGAAATTATTTTTTTAAAACATAAACTTAAGTGAAATCTGTAAAAGTCTTATTTAACATATAAGACATGGATTGTTTTGTACGGAAGAAAAAGGTGTAAAAGAAGCAAACTTCTCTCATATAATACTATGTGGTTTATTACAAGTCTGACGCTTTTTTTTGTTTTAAAATTATGTAACCAAGTGTTTAGAATAATTTTCAGCAACGATTTAAAATGATAATATTCCTGATGATTTTAGAAAAGGGATTGAGTTAATTGTTATTTTTAACCAACTATCCAAATTTTAATCACTTATGAAGAAAGTATTCTTTGTAACAGTTCTGCTGTTAACCATTTCTTTTGCTGCTTTGGCGCAATTAAAAACACCTTCAGAATTTATTCCGAATTACGGAAAACAAATTAGTTATTACCATCAGGTAGAAGATTATTTTAATTATCTGACGGAACAATCCCAATCGATCAAAAAACAGAAGTACGGAACGACCAACGAACAGCGTGATCTGAATGTTTATTATATTTCGACACCCGAAAATTTGGCCAATCTGGAACAAATCCGAAACAACAATTTGGCGGCAATTGGATTATCGGATAAAAAAAATAGCGGAGCCGAAGAAAAAATTATTGTCTGGTTGAGTTTTAATGTTCACGGAAATGAATTTGCCGGAACCGAAAGTGCCTTAACCGTGGCATACGAACTGTTGAACCCGTCAAACGAAGCTACAAAACAATGGCTCAAAAATACCATTGTTATTCTGGATCCTTGCATTAATCCCGATGGCTATTCAAGATATGGAAACTGGTTAAGAGAGATTTCAGGTAAAAAGACACATCCGGGTTTGTACGACAGAGAACATATGGAAGTCTGGCCGGGTGGAAGATACAACCACTATCTTTTTGATTTGAACCGTGATTGGGCCTGGCAAACACAAGCTGAATCGCAACAGCGTATTAAACTGTACAACCAATGGATGCCACAGGTACACACCGATGTGCATGAAATGAGTTACAATTCACCTTACTTTTTTCCTCCGGCAGCAGAACCTCTACATGAATTTATTGAGCAATATCAAAAGGATTTTTATACTGTTTTAGGTAAAAATATTTCACAGAAATTTGACAAGCAAAACTGGATGTACAATACCAGGGAGCGATTTGATTTGTTTTACCCGAGTTACGGAGATACTTATCCAACGTATAATGGTGCAGTTGGTCTAACGCTGGAACAGGGCGGAATAGGCGCGGGGCGCGAAGTAACAATGGAAAATGGTGCAAATGTTACTATAAAAGACCGCTTAACGCATCATGCAACTGCGGTCTTGACAGTGGTAGAAAGTGCCGCTTCACAAAAAGACATATTGCTCAAAGGGTTTAGAGATTTTCACATCAATGCCCGCAAAAAAGCCAAAGGGGTTTACAATACTTATGTGTTAAAAAGCAATCCTAAACTGGAGCAATTGACGGAATTACTTCAAAAAAATGATATTGAATTTAGTTACGCAGATGCTTCCGGGAGTGCTTCCGGATTTCATTATCAGACGAAGAAGAATGAAAGCTTTAAAATCGAGCCCAACGATTTAATTATTAAGGCTGATCAGCCAAGATCGGTTTTAACGCAGGTGTTGTTTGAACCGAACCAAAAATTAAATGATAGTTTGTCGTATGATATTACGGCCTGGGCTTTGCCTTTGGCGTATGGTATTGAAGGTTATGCGGTTAAAAATAGTCTTCCAATCAAAACAAAGAGTAAAGTGGAGACTGCAGATAAAAACATTCCTGAATCGGTATACGCCTTTTATGTTCCGTGGAATAACAGAACTTCTGCACAGGTGATTTCCTTACTGCATCAGGCGGGAATAAAAGTGCGATCGGCTATGAAAAAAGCAGTTTTTGGAACGGTCACTGTCGAACCGGGAGGGTTAATTATCAGTAGGGCAGATAATGCAAAAATTGCTGATTTTGAAAAAACGGTAAGTACTATTATCAAAATTAAAACCGATTTTAGCTTTATAACCACGGGATTTTCGACGAATTCAAAAGATATTGGAGGAGAGAATTTTACACTGCTTAAAGCACCAAAAATATTGATGTTGTCCGGAAAAGGAGTGGTTTCAACAGAGTTTGGCGCAACTTGGTATTATCTTGATGAAACGGTAGCTTATCCGGTAAGTATAGTAGAAACGGCTAATTTGAATCGGGTTAAATTGTACAACTACAATACTTTAATTTTGTCAGACGGTAGTTATGAATTGGGTGAAGATCAAAAAAAACAAATTGATGAATGGGTAAAAAATGGCGGAAAAGTTATTGCTATGGCCAACGCAATTTCGCTATTTCAGGACCGTGACGGTTATGCTTTGAGTTTATTTGCAAGTAAAGAAGACAAAGAGAAATCGGAAAAGGAAGAAAAAGAGATCGAACTTAAAAAGCGTTTTCTGGATTTTGAAGGTTCGGAACGAAGAGAAATTTCGGGTTCGATTCCCGGAGCAATAATCGAAAATAAGCTTGACAAAAGTTATCCAATGGCCTTCGGGTTAGGGAACACTTATTTCAGTCTTAAAAGTAACGAAAGATCATTCTCTTTATTGAAAAAAGCAATAAATGTCGCTTATATCCCAAAAGGTTATTTAAGTTACGGATTTGTGGGTAACGACATCAGGAAAAAACTGGACGAGACCGTAAGTTTTGCCGTAGACAAAAGGGGTGATGGATCGGTAATTTATATGATGGATAATCCGCTTTTCCGAGGCTTCTGGGAAAATGGAATTTTATTATTCAGCAATGCACTTTTTTTAGTTCAATAGAGCGAATTTTAATTTATAAATTCCGCTTTTCAATTTTTTTGAAGAGCGGAATTTTTTTTGGAAGATTAGCGTTTGTACTATTACTGTACGCGGATATAACCTGATCCGTAGCAGTCGTAACATTCTTCGTATAGGTATAGTTTAGGGCCCTCAAATACGAATGACATAGCAACAAATTTTTTTGAAGGCTCATTACTCACAATCATTGTTTTTTCTCCGCCAAAAATTGATTTTTCAGTTTTTATGGTAAATGCGGACTCAGTATCTAATTTTCCGTTAATATATTTTTTAAAAGTAGATCCTGAAAATTCAAGATAAATTACTTTGTTTGTTGATTCTGGCGTTTCGTATGTTCCTGCTATCCCACCGCTGGAACCAATCCAACTCCATTTACCCTCTAATGTTTTTTGTGGAGTAACTTCGGAATCAGCGCTGCTACAAGAGCTAAAGATCACTATTACAAGTATTAGAAAGTATTTTTTCATGTTGATTGGTTTAAAATTTACATTGGTTTAATTAATAGATGTAAATTTTGTTAAATGGTTGCGTTGCTGTTTTGTGTTTTGTTAAAATTTCGTTTGAAAGTATTGAAAAATCTACTTTAATTTGTTAAAACAGCAGGTGTAGGATCATTTTCTTTGATTCGTATCTTGCACTTTTTTTCAATATCATAAATGTTTTCAATTCCTGCGAGATAAATTATATCCGGAACAAATTCATCCGGTTGATTTTTTCTACTGTGTATTTTACCGGTTCTTAATTCATATTCTAAATTGCCAAAGTTGTTTTTTGTGTTGATTTTCACATTACCGGTAAACTGTTCCCAATTAGTAATAGTAGTCTCACCGTTTTGATATTGAATCATTCGTGTTTCAGTGCCTACAATGTAACCTCCTTTTTTTATCAACAGATAAATTCCGTAAATATTTACCCATAACGCTGCTAATACGAAGAAACTTATAATAAGGCCCGGTAATATCAATTCGCTATAATCTGCAAGGCTTGCGGTTACCGGATTCCCGTTTACTTCAAAATGAACTTCTTCATCTTTTAATAATGGACCAAAAAAGGCATAAACAAAAAGGCTTACAAAAGCTGCCATGCCTAAGCCCAAAGCGATAGTGCCAAATGCTTTTTTGAGAGGGTATTTTCTTTTTGCTTTAACTAAAAAATCGACTTTTTCATTTTCAATTATTTTTTTAAGGTCTATTGGTAATTCGGTGTTATTCATTTTTTTTTGATAGGTTTTAATTTGGTATTGGCACTTTAGTTATTAATTTATATTTTCATTCAATTCAAACAAAATATAGCCTCCATGTTCTGATTGGCCTCTTTCGGTAGCAAAAAAGCCTTTTTTGAGATAGAAAGCCACGGCTTTGGAGTTGTTTTCTAAACATTTTAAAGTGATGGGTAGTTTTGTTTTTTTGATTGCCGCCTTCAATAATTCGGTCCCTATGCCTTTACTCTGATATTGTTCGTCGACATACAAATGGTGAATAAAGTAATCCTTCATCCAAATCGAAATAAATCCGACAGGAATTTCATTATGCCTTGCTACTAAAATCAGTTCTCCTTTAGTATCCCGATCAAAATCCTTTAATTGAAATTCAGAAGGATCAAACCACGAAAAAGTACGCTGTCTTTCGTTTAAGAATAAAGTTCTTAAAGCTTCATAGTCGTTTTTTCGAAGCGCTGTTATTTCCATTTTAATTTTTTGAGCAGATTAAGAAGTTGAAAGGAGTACTAAATTTCTATTTCGGTTTTAAAAACAACAACAGCATCACCCTTTATCTGGATTAATTTTGGACTCTTATCTTCAATTGCAACTTTAACCTGTATTTCTCCAAGACGATCTATTTTTTCACCTTGTCTTCCGTTAAACTGAAATTCATTACCAGTAAAAGCAACAAGTTTGTTTTGAATTAAATAACCGCCTAAAGGTCCGTTTGCGTTTCCGGTGACAGGATCTTCATTTATGCCAATTCCCGGAGCGAACATTCGGCCATAGGTCAGAACATCTTTATCATCAGAATCAAATGTAAAGACAAAATAACCGTTGCAGTTAATCTCTTCGCTTAAGTTTGCCAGAGCAGTATAATTTGGAGTTAAAGTATTTAGTTTAGTCCTGCTTTTAATTCCAATCATTACTTTAGAATGGCCTGTTGAAGCAATTTGAATCGGACATTTTTCATCTACTTCTCCTTTTTCCACTCCTAAAGCCATTAACATTTTTTGCGTGATGGTTTCATTAAAGGGTTCACTAAGTTCAAAACTTCCTTGTGTCATTACAATCTGGTAATCGTCATTTTTTCGGATGATTTCAAATGGGAGAATACCAATTTTGGTTTTGTATTTTAAAATACAGGAATCTAATTTCTCTTCGATTGCTTTCGCATACATGGCCGCAATTGTGGCGTGCCCACAGATGGGAACTTCAGTATTTGGTGTAAAGTAGCGTATAATTCCATCACAGTCAGGACCATCAGGGGAGAAAAGAAATGCGGTTTCAGAGTTTTTTAGTTCCCTGGCAATTTGCTGCATTTCATAATCACTCATTCCATCTGCATTTATCACAACTCCTGCTGGGTTTCCTTTGAATTTTTCTTTTGTAAAGGAATCAATTTGATATATTATTCGTTTTTTCATTTTAGTCTAAGGAGTAAATCGTCTTTGTTCTATCTTCTTTGTTCTATCATCTTTGTTCTATCATCTTTGTTCTATCATCTTTGCTCTTTGCTCTTTCTTCAATAATTCTATTCTATTCTTACTGCTGTTTGTTTTTTATCGACTCTTCTCATCCAGTAAACAATATAAAATGCTCCTATTGTTCCGGGGATAAACCAACCATAAAAACTGGGAAAAAATTCATTTACAACAACAAAAGCTGTTGTAGCAGAGATATAACCGCCAAGCATTTTTCCTAAATGCAATTTTAGCCACACACTTTTAAGCCTGGTTTTGTTTTTAAACAGTATTAAATCTCTGCTTGAAAAAATCAGTCCAACAAGACCAAAAGCAGTTAAAACAATATTGATGGTCTGATGCACTATCGGATTGTAAAGGATCATTATAAGTCCTGTAATCATCATAATTCCTGAAATGATTTTATCATTTTTCAGGTTGACATCACTTTTTTTAAAGCGCAAAGCCCTGTAGCCTGTTAGTACAAAATAGGAACTGAAGATTCCGATTGAAAATAAAAACGGACTTTGATGTTGGGGCAGGACCGAAATGATCAAAGCACTTATGGCCGATAAAAGCATGGTGTAATAAAAGAGTTTTCCGAGTTTTTTGTGCGTTTTTTTTCCTTTTTGGGAGAGTAACGAGATGAATCCCGAAACAAGCGCAATAGCGCCAAACAGGGCATGAAAGTAAATTAGTATTTGTATTATTTTTTGGCTCTCCATCTCATTCGGCTAGTTTTAGTTTGGTTTCAGATATAAAAGGAAAATTCCAATATCTTTTTTGTCTTCGGCTCATCGCTAGTTTATTTTAACCACTCTAAAACGCCCTTTCGTTTGACAATGTTTTTATAGTCCCACTGAATTTCTCGTGCTTTTTTAAGCCAGCGTTTTAAGTCGGATGGGTTAATTTGGTCAAGTGAGGTATAGCGAAATTCTGCTGCTTTAAAAGAACCTTCGTTGATAAGCTCTTTTTCTTCAAAAGACTGGCCGCTCCAGAACAATAGTCGAACGTTGTTCTTTAGCTTGCTGTAACCTACAATAGGGTTTCCTTCTAAAAACCAGACGGGATGCGCGTGCCAGATTTTATTCTCGGCCTCCGGCAGATTTTCGTCGATTAGTACCGCCAGTTGGTGGCAGATTTCCTGATCGGAACTGCTTTGTAAATTATTGTAATCCTGTATCGCTGTATTCATGATGCAATTGTTTTGGCTGTGTTTTTTGCTTCAATGGTAGTAGCTAAAATACGGTTTTTAGTTTGACAAAATCAGGACAAAAAGTTTTTATACCTCCAGATTGATATGTGTTTTAAAAGTAGTGGTAAATTGCTGTACAAACTCTTTAGTGTATTGTCCGCTAACGTCGAGATCAGGGTCTAAAATGGTAATTTCAAGTCCGGTTAATTGATTGCTTTGAAAAAGGAGAGAAGTTAGCTCGTTGAACTCTTCATAACTAAGTCCATCCGGTGTTCGGCTGTCTACGCAGGGCATTACAGTATCGTTTAGAACATCCAGATCAATATGCAACCAAAAACCATCTAAATCCTTATTTTTTACTTCTGAAAGAAAAGATTGTACACTCTTTAAAATACCTTGTTTTCGTAAGCTTGCAAGACTAATATAAGTCGCAGAAGAATTGCGGATTTCATTTTCATACGCATCATCATATTCGCGGTTGCCCACACACCAGAGATTTTCTTCGTTGATATAAGGACGCAGATTTAGAATGTTGGTTAGTTTTTCAGTTCCGTTTCCGGTAACTATTGAGGCAGCCATTCCGCCAACACCGCCGGTTTCGGATAACGAAATATCCATAAAATCGGTATGTCCATCCAGATAAAACAGTCCGTAATTTCCCTTTTGCTTTAAAGCCATAGCTGCTCCCAAAAGAATACTACAGTCTCCGCCAAGGATAAATGGAAATTTGTTTTGAGAAAGTAAGTTGTTTATTAAATAGGCCTGTTCTCTGGCATAATCCACCAGTGAATTGCTGTTGAGAAGCTGATTTTCAGGATCACGGCTATTTGAATATTTTGGAGGATCGAGCCTTATGATGTTTTTAGGAAGAATGATTTTATGTAAATTATGTTTCCATAACCAATCTGGCAGTTTTTTTACGCCTGGTTCTTTTCCGGGTTGAGGTTCTTTTAAACCCAAATTCGATGGAAATTCAACAATGCATATTTCTTTCATAACCTTTTTATTTAGTGATAAAGTTATGAAAAATAATCGCGTGTAAAAGTTTGAAAGTGCCAAGTTTGTACCATCTTTTTTTGGAGGAAAATATTGCTTTGAAATGTATCTGATTAGAGAGTTTTATTCGCAAAATCATCCCTTGTGAACAGTAATTATCAATTTGTTTTTCCTTTGTTCTACATTTACCATCAGTCCTGCCATGAAGCCAAGACGACCAAGCCATTTGCCTTCAAGTATTATTTGTGGAATTGTTATAGTTTTTCTGTAAGCCCGTGCTTGATGCTTTCTATGAATTTTCAGTCGTCTTAAATTTTTCATTTGTCATGTAATTGTATGACAAATATAAATTATTTTTTCGGTCTGTCAATCTTTAGTATGACAATTTTGTAAGCAAATTGTATGACATTTGATTAATGACACGAGATATATTAAAAAAGAAAATTGGTCAAAGGATTGTTGAACTTCGAGAAAAAAGAGGTTGGAGCCAATCTGACTTGGCAAGGGCTTGTAGTAAAGACCGCCAAGCTATTGAAAAACTTGAAAACGGAAAAGTTAATCCGACGATTTACACTTTGCTTGAAATTGCAAATGTTTTAGGAATTTCTTTGTCAAAGTTACTTGACTTTTAATTATTGCTTTTGATAAAACATACGCTACCATAATTTTTCGTTATTAGGTGTTGCAAATGATTTGTGTCATTCCGACCGGAGGGAGGAATCACATCCTAAATTCGACAAAGATTGGAGATTCTAGCAACGGAGTTTCTAGTGCGATTTCTCCCTCCGGTCGAAATGACAAAAAAATCCAACCTATTTTCACAAGTCGGATTTACTATTTTTTTCTGATGAAAGCAGTAATTCAATAAAGAGCACTTTTTTTACTCCAGTTTTTTAATAAGCTGAATCGAACCTTCCTGTAAGGCTTTATAATAATCGCCTTTTTTTAGTTCGGGTAATACATAAGCTGATACGATGTCTTTAATTTCCTGATCACTCATTTTTGGACGCAGTTTATTAACGCCCTGAATCTGAATTTGTCTCAATTGTTTGCTTAAAACGATTAAAATAGAAGAGTCAATTTTTAATGTGGAAACCAGATATTTTTCAAAATCTGAAGAATAATCGGTAAGATTGGTGTATGGAGCTATTGAGGAGAGGGTTACAATAGTAATTTTAGTTTTGGTTTTAGTTTCACCGGCTTTCAAAAAGTCGCTCAGATTTTTGGTTTGGCTTGAAGTAAGGATTTTTTCAAAATCATTTACATAATTAGTAGATTTTGCAAAAATATCAGGCGTTTCGGTTTTAGTTTGCGCAATAACCATTGCAGGTAAAAGAAGAGCGAATGTTACTATGAGCAATATTTTTTTCATGGCAGATTTGTTTTGGGTGCCGCAAAATTAGTGCTTTATTATTAAAAAAAGGTCTCTTAATGGTTACTATAAATTAATATTTATTTTCATATAAATTTCAAAAAAAAAGTCCAATTTGCTGAGACAAATCGGACTTTAGATACTGAAAACTACAACAAAGGAATTAAATGTTCCCAGTTCAGTTGTTTTGCAAAGTCAAGGGCGGTCTTGCCATTGTTGGTCTTAACTTTGGTGTCTGCTCCTGATTCCAGTAAAACTTCAACAGAGGTTTTATTTCCTGCAATGGTCTCGCGATGTAAAAAAGTATAACCAAGTTCATCTGTCGCGCTAAGTTCTTCGGGATTATTTTTGACAAAATCAATAAGGCTTTCTTTCATGTTTTTGCTCATTGGGTGTTCTATGAGGTTTTCCGGTTTTTCTTTTTGATCTGAAACAACCAGAATGTCATTGTAATCTCCAAATTCTAACCCCCAGGCTTCGTCGTGATCTTCTCTTTCCTCTTCATTCATTTCTGAACGCATGGCCTGTATCGTAAAGGCTCCGTAGGTTTTTCCCTGACTGGCAAATAACCAATCGCTTATTTGATTGACGGGTATTTGTACTTCGTCGCCGTTATTGACATTGGTTAATTCGTCCGGTTGATTTACTAAAATACCATAAATGGTATCGCCGTCAAAATTGATATCGTTAATCCACATGTGTTCGACTACAGTTTCACCATCAATTTCCTGAGTAAAGGCAAGTTTTACGCAAGCAACGTCAAGTCCCGGAACAATTCGGCGGTATTCCCACGATAATTCTCTCCAGAAGTATTTAAAGGTTTGTTGTGCTTTTTTATAGGCTTCGATCATTTTTGGATTTTCTCCGTCGGCAAAGAATATAGGTGTGTTTTCCATTAGTTATTATTTTAATTAAGGCTGTAAATGTATTTTAACTCCAAGATAAAATATTTCTGATAAATGGTTTAAAATTTAACAAAAAAATCGACCTGTTGTTGTGAATTGAACTTTTGACACAAAGCAATGTTATTTAATTGTGCCTTTACTTTTTTGCTTTTTCATCAGTAATAATAAGTCTGTTTTTGCATTACAATTTCATCTTTATTAGAACCAAGTTTTTTAAGCCATTTGCTATGATAAAAAGGCAATCCGAATATCAAAAATACCTACACGTTTTTGAAAACCTTGCAGGATAACTTGTTTATACTGAAAACAATTTAGCGTGAAGGATGGAAGTGGCATCCTTTTATGGCGGGGTTCGCCATAAAAGATACAGCGGACAGCCTGACCCGGAGGGACACGTCATAAAAAAATCCGACTTGCTTTCACAAATCGGATTCTTTTAAATTGAAAATTATATGTAACCGTAAAACGGTATGTTTTTACAAGTGAATTACTTCGCCGTAAGCATCAGCAACAGCTTCCATAACAGCCTCGCTCATTGTTGGGTGAGGGTGGATAGATTTTAGGATTTCATGACCTGTAGTTTCAAGTTTACGAGCTACAACTGCTTCAGCAATCATATCGGTAACACCTGCACCAATCATGTGGCATCCTAACCATTCTCCGTATTTAGCATCGAAGATTACTTTTACGAATCCGTCTGGAGTTCCGGCAGCTTTAGCTTTTCCTGAAGCTGAGAATGGGAATTTACCAATTTTTAATTCGTATCCTTTTTCTTTAGCTTGTTTTTCAGTTAAACCTACAGAAGCGATTTCTGGAGTCGCGTAAGTACAACCAGGAACGTTTCCGTAATCGATTGGATCTACGTGTAAACCAGCAATTTTTTCTACACAGTTAATTCCTTCAGCCGAAGCTACGTGAGCCAAAGCTTGTCCTGGAGTAACGTCTCCAATTGCATAATATCCAGGAATATTAGTTGCGTTGTAAGCGTTTACTAAGATTTTATCTCTGTCAACAGCGATTCCAACTTCTTCTAAACCGATGTTTTCAATGTTAGTTTTAATTCCAACTGCCGAAAGTACGATGTCAGCTTCAAGAACTTCTTCACCTTTTGCAGTTTTAACAAATGCTTTAACTCCTGCACCAGTTGTGTCAATACGCTCAACAGATGAGTTAGTCATGATTTTAATTCCGGCTTTTTTCAAAGAACGCTCAAATTGTTTTGAGATATCTTCGTCTTCTACAGGAACAACATTTGGCATAAATTCTACAATAGTAACTTCTGTTCCCATTGAGTTGTAGAAATGAGCAAATTCTACTCCAATTGCTCCAGAACCTACGATAATCATAGATTTTGGTTGTGTTGGTAACGTCATTGCCTGGCGGTAACCAATTACTTTTACTCCATCCTGAGGTAAGTTTGGTAACTCACGAGAGCGAGCTCCAGTCGCGATGATGATGTGATCAGCGCTATATTCAGTAACTTTATTGTCTTTGTCTGTAACGTCAAGTTTTTTCCCTGGTTTTAGTTTTCCAAAACCTTCAATAACGTCAATTTTGTTTTTTTTCATCAGGAATTGAACTCCTTTGCTCATTCCTTCAGCAACACCACGGCTACGTTGTACTACTGCCGGGAAATCTTTGTCGAACTCAGAAACTTTCAATCCGTAGTCAGAAGCATGTTTTAGATAATCAAAAACCTGAGCTGATTTTAATAATGCTTTTGTTGGGATACATCCCCAGTTCAAACATACACCACCTAAGTTTTCCTTTTCAACTACAGCTACTTTAAAGCCTAATTGCGAAGCTCTAATAGCTGTTACATATCCACCGGGACCACTTCCTAAAACAATAACGTCGTATTTCATTTTTTTGGTTTTTAGTATTTACTATCGAAAATGAAGTTTAATTCCGAAACTCATTTATCGATTCATTCTTTTGTTATTTGTGCTTGCGAATTTAAGGAATTATTTTAAAAAATACTTTAAAATTTCTTTTCACCCTTGCCGAATTTGATCTTTTCACACAGATATTGAGAAAAGTTATAGAAAAGAATAAAGTTTAATTGGTATTTTATTTTTTTTTAATAACAAAGTAGAGAAAGATGGATCATAAATTTGTAACAAAAAAAAACACATTTTATTTTTTAAAATGTGTTTTTTAGTGAAATAAGAGAATACTTATTTAATGATGATTTTTTTAACGGTGTGTGCTTCAGGGTTTTCGATAAAGATGTAGTAAATTCCTTGGGCTATTCCTTTTAAATCAATGTAATTTTCCTGAGTATCTCCTTTTAAGGATACTACTTTTACAAGTTTACCCAAACTGTCATAGATCGTTGCTTTTGTCAATGAAACGTTCGTAATGTATAACTCGCCCTGAGATGGATTTGGATAAATACTGATGTTGTTAAAAATTTGCTCATTTGTTTCTAAAGTACGGCAAGTTGTCGAATATTTTGCGATTTCATCTTTTGCATCTGCCCAGGTAGCAGTTGAGAAAGAAGGATTGTCGACTTTTATACAAGTTAATTGAGCATTGTTTTTTAAATTTAAGTTGACTAAAATACCGTTGTTTCCACTTTGTAAATTCAAATCGGTTAGAAGGTTATTAGAACAGTTTACTTCTATTAGATTAGTGTTTTTTGATAAATCAAGACTTGACAGCTGATTGTTCGAACAGTTAAAATTTGTTAGCAAAGTATTGTTCGATACATCTAAAGTTGTTAGCCTGCTAGAGGTTGAAGTCGATTTTTTGAGAATAATTTGTATTCCATTACAATAAAATTCTTTTAATAATTTATTTTTAGAAACATTAACACTAGTCAGCGGATTGTTTGAGACGTCCAGATAGTTTAACTGAGTGTTATTTGACATGTCAACTGAAGTAATTAAATTTCCTTTACAGATAAATTTCTCTAAAGCAGTGAAGTTTTCAATTCCTTTTAAATCTGAGATGTTTGAATTTGAAATGTCTAAAACTTTAATATTAGCAATACTGGAGGTGGCAACTTTTCCATTTTTTCCGTCAGTATCAATACCAGCAGCAATTAGAAAATCTTCAAAACTAGAATCTGTTATCAAGGTACTATTGTTGCAATCTTCGCTAAATTTTGCCTTTGGATCTTTTCTTGTTGACCATTTCTGATCTGAATAATAAGCATCATCAACCTGAATACAAGTTAAATCAGGGTTGTTTCTAAAATCTATTCTATATAAAATAAAATTAGGATCAGAGCTTGGAAATGGTTCAAGCATATAATTATTACCATTTTTTAGGTTTAGACTTACCAGTTTGTTGGATTCACATTCAAGCGACCTTAAATCTTTGTTATTAGAAACATCCAGGTTAGTGAGCAGGTTGTTAGCACAATCGAATGTGCCAAGCTTAGTATTTGCAGAGACATCTAAGGTGGTTAATTTATTCTTGTCACAGTATAAAAATTGCAAATCTATATTTTTTGAAACATTAAGAGTGGTGATTAAATTCGTGCCACAATCAAAAGAGCTTAATAGAGTATTGTTTGAAATGTCTATACTTGCTATCTTATTTTGGTAGACTAACAATCTTGTCAATGCAGTATTTTTGGAAACGTCTATTGATGTTAATTGATTTGTATTGCATATTAGCGATTTCAAAGCAGTATTATTTGAAACATCTAACGAAGAGTACAGGTTGTTTCCAGCCCACAGTTCAGTTAATTTTGTATTCGAACGGATGTTTAAGTCTGAAATTTGATTTGAGGTGCAATCTAAAGACTCTAACAGGATATTTTGCGATACATCTAAACTTGAAATCTGGTTGTATCCAAGAGTTAGTTTAGTTAAGGCTTTATTATTTGTAACATCTAAGCTTGTTAACTTATTGGACCCACATTGTAGAGAGGTTAAGTTTGTATTTGAGCTTACATCTAAAGTGCTCAGTTTATTGTAATAACAATTTAAATCAATTAAAGCCGTATTTTTTGATACATCTAATGTTGTTATAAGATAATTATTGCTACAGTCCAATGTAGTTAAATGGATATTTTTTGTAACATCCAGAGCTTTTAAAGTATAATTTGCTTGACATTTTAATGATGTCAAAGAGGTAAAGTCTTCTAGACCGGTCAAATCTGTTATATTGCTTAGGGAGACATCTAAAGACGTTACGGTTTTAACATTAGAGGTTAATACTCTTCCGTCTGGAGTTCCTGAATCAATTCCCAGCTGAATCAGTTTCTTTTCGAAATTGCTGTCAGGAATAAGCGTGTATAGAACAGTCTGACATTCATTGGAGTAATTGGCAGAAGCATCTTTAGCAGCAGACCAGTTTGCAGTAGAATTTGCGGCATTATCAACCTGAATACAAGTTAAATAGGGGTTTTCTTTAAAGTCTATGCTTTGCGCTGCAATCAATTGGTTTTTGCCGTTTTTTAGATTTAAGCTTGTTAAAGTCGAATTGTTACAAAATAATCCAACCATTACCGGATTCGATGAAATATCCAGTGCCGTAAGTTTTGTATAATGAGCGCTTAGGTAACGTAAAGTTGGAATTTTGGAAATATCAAGCTGTGTAATGTGATTATTGCTGATGTTAAGATTATCCAGTTTTGTGTTTTTAGAAACATTAATTGCGGTCAATTTATTAACGTTACAACTTAAAGAAATTAGCAATGGATTATTGGTAACATCCAGATTTGTAATTTTGTTGAATGAGACATCGAGAACAGTCAGTTTTGTGTTTTTAGAAACATCAATCGTGGTCAATTTTCCATTTCCGCCTGTATCCATGTGCCCAAAATTCCCATGACAAATTAACCATTGTAGTGCTGTGAAATCTTGTATTCCGGTTAGATCGGTAATGGTTGCATTGGTTCCTAGATCTAATTTTGTCACCGAAGAAACGTTTGAAGTAGGTACTTTTCCGTCCGGAACTCCTGAATCAATTCCAAGAGAAATAAGAGCATTCTCGAAATTGCTGTCAGGAATAAGGGTGTATGGACCAGTCTGACATTCATTTGAGTAATTGGCAGAAGCATCTTTAGCAGCAGACCAGTTTGCGTTAGAATTTACGGCATTATCAACCTGAATACAAGTTAAATTAGGATTTGCCTTAAAGTTTATGCTTTGCGCTGCAATCAATTGGTTTTTGCCATTTTTTAGATTTAAACTTGTTAAAGTCGAATTGTTACAAAATAGCCCAACCATTACCGGATTAGAGGAAATATCCAGTGAGGTAAGTTTTGTGTAATCAGCGCTTAGGTAACGTAAAGTTGGAATTTTTGAAATATCAAGCTTTGTAATATAATTATTGTTGATATCAAGATTATCCAGTTTTATATTTTGAGAAACGTCAATTTTTGTTAGTTTATTTACGCTGCATTTTAGTGAAATCAGTAAGGGATTCTTGGACACATCTAAAGCTGTAATTTTATTGTATGAGATATCAAGAGCAATTAGTTTTGTGTTTTTAGTAACGTCAATAGTAGTCAGTTTTCCATTTCCGCCTGTGTCCATGTGCCCAAAATTTCCATGACAAATTAATCGTTGAAGCGCTGTAAAATCTTGAATTCCGGTTAGATCAGTAATGGTTGCATTGGTTCCTAAATCTAATTTTGTCACCGAAGAAACGTTTGAAGTCAGTACTTTTCCGTCCGGAACACCTGAATCAATTCCTAAGGAAATAAGAGCACTTTCGAAATTACTGTCAGGAATAAGGGTGTATGGACCTGTCTGGCATTGGTTCGAGTAATTGGCAGAAGCATCTTTGGCAGCAGACCAGTTTGCAGTAGAAAATGTTGCATCATCAACCTGTATACAAGTTAAATTTGGATTTCCCGTAAAGGTTATACTCTGCGGTACAATTAATTGGTTTTTACCATTTCTTAGATTTAAACTTGTCAAATCCGAACTTCTACAAAATAATCCAACCAGTGCCGGATTAGAGGAAAGATCTAATGTGGTAAGTTTAGTAGATTCGGCAGTCAGGAAACGTAAAGTTGGAATTTTTGAGACATCAAGCGCTGTAATTTGATTACTGCCTACATCAAGATCATCCAGTTTTGTGTTTTGAGAAACATCAATTGCTGTTAATTTATTTACACTACATCTTAAGGAACGCAGTAATGGGTTATGCGTTACATCTAAATTGGTAAGTTGATTAAAAGAGCATTCAAGAATCGTTAGATTTGTATTCTTGGATACATCAAGTGTTTTTAGTTTTCCGTTTCCGCCATCACCTGCGCGACCAGTATTTCCTTGGCAAACTAGCCACTCAAGTGCTTTGAAATCTTGTATTCCGGTCAGATCTGTAATGGTTGTATTAGTTCCTAAATCTAATTTCGTGACAGAAGAAACTTTTGAAGTCAGAATTTTTCCATCCGGAACTCCTGCATCGATTCCTAAAGTTATAAGTGCATTTTCGAAATTGCTGTCGGGAAGCAATGTAAATGAATCATTTAGACATTCGGTTGAATAATTTGTAGCGGCATCTTTGGCAGCAGACCACTTTGCAGTAGCATTTACGGCATTGTCGACCTGAATGCATTTTAAATTTGGGTTTCCCTTGAAGTTTATGTCTTGTGCTGAAATTAATTGGTTATTTCCATTTTTTAAATTTAAACTTCTTAAATCCGAAGTGTTACAAAATAATCCAACCATATTCGGATTAGATGAAATATCCAGATAGGTAAGTTTTGTGTCATCGGCACTTAGGTAGCGTAAAGTTGGGATTTTTGAAAGATCAAGTTGTATAATTTGATTACTGCTTATGTCAATATTATTCAGTTTTACATTTTTGGAAACGTCAATTTTTGTTAGTTTATTGACGTTGCAATTTAACGAAACCAGTAAAGGATTATTGGTGACATCTAAATTTATAAGCTGGTTATAGGAGCAATCAAGAGTTGTCAGGTTTACGTTTTTAGAAATATCAATAATTTTTAATTTTCCGTTCCCACCGTTGATTACCTCACCTGTATTTCCATGACAAATTAGAGTTTGAAGTGCTGTAAAGTCCTGTATCCCGGTTAAATCTTCAATAGTTGTATTAACTCCTAAATCTAATGTTGTTACTGAAGAAATGTTTGAAGTTAGTGCTTTTCTGTCAGGGGTTCCCGAATCAATTCCTAAAGCAATAAGAGTGTTTTCAAAATTACTATCAGGTATGAAAGTATAAAGAGGACAGTCGACAGAGTAACTTGCTGTAAGATCTTTTACATCTTGCCAGTTTGTATTAGAAAATAAAGTGTTGTCGACTTGTATGCATGCTAATTGAGGGTTGCGTAGAAAATTTAAATTATTAGTATTTAAGAGTTGATTATTGCCATTCTTTAGGTTTAGATTTATAAGCTCATTTGAACTCAAATTAACGTTTCGGAGTTTGTTTTGTCTAGTAACATCTAAAGAAGTTATTCGATTGTTTTCGCAATATAAATCGACTAAGAGTGTGTTTTTAGAAAGATCAAGACTTTTGAGTCTATTATTGCTGCAAACAAGATTAACAAGAACGTTATTGTTGGTAAGGTTTAAAGTATTTAGTAAGTTATCTGAACAATAAAGCCCCTGAAGATTAAAATTTTTAGTAATATTTAAAGACGGCAGCTTGTTTTTAGAACAATATAATTGAGTTAAATATTCGTTTTGAGATATATCCAAATAATTTATTAAATTGGATTGACAGTCCAAATTTCTCAAAAGGGGATTTTGTTTAAAATCTAAACTTTGTATTTTATTGGAATGACAAATCAAAGTAGAAAGTTTACGACTTAGAGAAAGGTCTAATCCGGTCAATTCGTTGTAGGAACAATTCAAAATCTCAAGATTAATAAAAGCATGAATTCCTTTAAGACTTTTTATGGAACTGGAACTCACATCTAAAGAGGTAACAGATGAAATGTTTGAAGTTAGTACTTTTCCATCGAGAACGGTATCTAATCCAAGAGAGATTAGTTTTTGTTCGAAATTTTGGTCAGGGATTAAAGTGTTTTGTGCAAAAGCAGATAAACTAAGTAAGCACAGTAAGATAAGTAGTTTTTTCTTCATAAAATTATCTTTGAATTTGGTATGCAAGTTTACAATTAATAAAAGTATTAATCCTATTATTCTGCCTTTTTTGATTCTGATTTTTAATGTCTTGGTATGAAATTGTTTTAAGTGCTTAAAAATGAGTAATTTGTTTGTTGGCGGTGGTGCAAAAAAAAAGGAGCTCTTTTTAAGGAGCCCCAGATAATGATAGTTATAGAATGAATTTTTGTATGTATCAGACCTTTATATGTCCCCAGTTTTCACCGCTGGCAATACGTCGTATCTGCATTTCGCTTACGCCAAATTGTTTGGCAATCATTTTCAGACGTGTTTTTTGTTCCGGGCGCGCGAGGATTTTTTTGATTAACATTACTTTGGTGGTTGTTAATTTTCTTCCGTCGGCTTTTAAATTGTGTTCGATCAGGTTTTTCTTGGCCTGGATCACATGCGGGCTTTTGCGGCTGTGTGCCATCATTTCGGCTTTTGTCGCCCAGCATAGATTTTTGACATCGTCATTACTTCGATTATAATCCAAATGAAGCACGTAAGTTTGTTCTTCTGATTCTTTTGGGATGAAATAATGAGCAACTAGTTTGTAGAGAAAAAGATATTTGTTGACAATTTTGTCGTCTTTTTTAACCTTAAATCTAAAAGTAGGATAACCATCACTTAGACCGCCTTTGAGAATGCGTCCGTTTTGAATTTCATCTGAAAAACTAATCAGTCGGCCTTTGTTTGAAATGGCATATCTAAGTTGTAATGAGGCGTTTATTTCTATTTCTTTGAATTCTTCGTTAGGATAAAATCTGTTTTGTGGCATTTTCTTTTGCATTTGAATTTTGTCTCTCAAAGATAAATAATTCAAAAAAAAGGAATGCTATCCTAAGGCCTGTGAACCAGTAGATTTATGATTCTTATAACGCTAATTTAACTTTTTTAAGAACTTTTTTAGCATTTCGAAATCTAATTAGCCACAGCAAATTGAGAGCTGTATAGATTTTTGTAATAACCGTCGGTTTTAAGGAGTAGTTCCTGATGCGTTTCCTGTTCTGTGATAAGTCCTTTGTTCATTACAACAATTTTGTCAGCATTTACAATGGTTACCAGACGATGCGCAATGATGATTGAAGTGTTGCCTCGTCCAAAATAAGTGATTTTGGTTTCGTTTATAGAAAAAAAGGGTTTGACTTTAATTAAAAGTCAAACCCCATTGTTTTTAAACTTACACGCTTTTTAGGACAGTGTCTTTTGGTTTCCTATTTTCCTAATTATCGGTTTTGAAATCGAAGTAGTGAGTGTGTTAAAACCCAGTTTTAAAATGTATTCAAACACATTGTCATCTTCTCTAAGAAACAATTAATTAGAATTAATTACAAGGAGGAGTCCTAAGAACCAAATGTATCGTGCTTTCTTTTAAAATGTTATAGTCGCATACTGTTCTGCCGTCTTCAAGTTGTTTTCCTGCAAATATTAACCTTTGGCAATCAGGAGAAAAACCTTCTTTATCTTGTATTTTAGCCTTAATATTTTCGATAGTATCTGAACATTCAACCTCAATAGTTATAGTTTTTCCAGTCAAAGTTTTGACAAAAAGTTGCATTGAGAATGCATTAGCAGAAAAGGCTAAAAATAAAACGAGAATTAATAATTTTTTTTTCATGGGGTTTTTTTATACTTGTTTATTTCTCAAAAATACTTATTTATTTGTAATACGCAAAATAACATTATTGAGTTATCACCAGTTCACCCAATCAAAAGATATCATAGGCTAAGTTTTGATTATTCTATAGAAGAGAAGCTCTACACGGATGATAGTGAGCTAAATTATTGGCATTATGACCATAGTTTTGGCAGATCCGTGTGAGAGGTTAATTTTTTTATGAAGTAACTAGTTAGCTACGGCAAACTGAGAGTCATATAAGTTTTTATAATAACCATCAGTTTTAAGTAATAACTCCTGATGCGTACCTTGTTCAACAATTAGTCCTTTATCCATAACTACAATTTTGTCTGCATTTACGATTGTTGCCAATCGGTGCGCAATAATAATCGAAGTTCTTCCTTTGGTAATGGTTTCGGTGGCACGCTGAATTAATTCTTCAGAATATGTATCAATCGATGAGGTAGCTTCATCCAAAATCAAAATACTCGGATTGCTTACATACGATCTTAAAAACGCAATTAACTGACGCTGTCCTGACGAAAGCATAACTCCTCGTTCTTTTACATCAAAATCATAATTGTCCGGCAAACTCATGATAAAATCGTGAACACCAATTTTTTTGGCAGCATCCAGAACTTTCTCGCGGGTAATTTCAGGATTGTGTAAAGTAATGTTGTTATAAATCGTGTCAGCAAACAAAAATACATCTTGAAGTACCACCGCAATTTGTTTTCGTAACGAAGCCAAAGTATAATTTTCGATATTATGACCGTCAATGCAAATGGTACCGCTGTTAATTTCGTAGAAACGATTCAATAGATTGATAATAGTCGACTTTCCTGCTCCTGTAGAACCTACAATGGCAACGGTTTGCCCTGAAGAGACTGATAAATCAATTCCTTTTATAACTTCTTCTTCCGGAATATAACTAAAACGGACGTTTTTGAATTCGATACTTCCCTCAAAGATTGGTGCTTCGATCGTTCCGGTATCCTGAATGTGATCCTGAGTGTCGATAATATCAAAAACACGATTGGCCGCAATCATTCCTAATTGCATCTCGTTGAATTTATCCGCAATCTGACGTAACGGGTTGAAGAGCATTCCAATAAACATAGTATACGAAAACAAATCCCCAAAAGTTGTAAAATGATCTCCGTTTAGGATTTTAAAGCCACCGTAAACGACCACCAATCCTAAAGTAATAGAAGAGATAATATCGGCAATCGGGAAAAATATTGAGTTGTATAAAATAGTTTTGATCCAGGCAACTCTGTGTTTGTTGTTGATTTCTTTAAAGTTATCGGCTTCAATTTGTTCACGATTAAAAAGCTGTACGATTTTCATTCCTGTAACGCGTTCCTGTACGAAAGAGTTCATGTTAGAAATCTGGGTGCGGACTTCTTCAAAAGCGACCTGCATTTTGCGTTGAAAAATTCGGGTAATATAAACCAGAATTGGCATCGCGACTACTACAATCCAAGTTAACTTCCAGTTCATATAAAACATGAAGATAAGTACCACTAGCATTTTCATCAAATCACTGATAATCATAAAAAGACCCTGACTAAAAATACGGGCAATTGACTCAATGTCTGAAACTGATCTTGTCACCAATTGACCTACAGGTACAAGGTCAAAATACTTCATTCTGAAGCTTAGTATGTGTTTGAAAAGTTTGGTACGGATATCTTTTACAATGTCCTGCCCAAGCCAGTTGGCCCAGTAAACAAAATAAAACTGGGAGAAAACTTCCATCAAAAGAACAGCTCCCATTAAGATTATATAAAGAAGTAAACCCTCCTTGTCATGTGTCTTGATATAGCCGTCGACCGTTTGTTTTAGTAAATAGGGACGAAGGGCTGCAAAAATCGAAAGGGAGACAGCAAAAAGAATAACGCCGTAGTAGCGCCATTTATAAGGTTTGGTATATTTTAAGATTCGTTTGAATAATCCGGTATCAAATGCTTTTGCTTTCATTTATTTATTGTGGGCATTAAGCTTTAAGCTATAGGCAATAAGCTTTAGGCATAAAGCCTACAGCCTACGGCTTATGGCCTACAGCGATAAATAATCGTAATCAATTTCGGTTAAATATAATCCGTGTGCCGGTACCGAAAATCCGGCTTTTTCTCTGCTTTTACTGGCGATAATGTTTTCAAGATCATCCAGAGAAATTTTATGCAAACCAATATTTACTAATGTTCCAACAATTGCCCGAACCATATTTCGAAGAAAACGGTTGGCCGAGATCGTAAAAATCAGCTTACTGTTTTCCTGTTTCCAGTATGCCTCAAAAATCGTGCAATCAAAAGTATTGACGTCTGTATTTACTTTCGAAAAACACTGGAAGTCGGTGTGGAGCAGTAAAATTTTCGCGGCTTCATTCATCAAATCTACATCTAATTTTTGATTAAAGTACCAACTCAATTCTTCTAAAAACGGATTTTTAACAGTGTTGATGTGGTATTCGTAGGTTCTTCTGGTCGCATCAAATCGGCAATGGGCCTCATCGTGAACCGGAAGAATATTAAAAATAGCAATGTCTTTTGGTAAAAACGAGTTGAGCTTGTGAATCAAATTTGGAACTTCCAACGGGGTTTCAACATCAAAATGACCATACATTTCCTGCGCATGAACTCCGGTATCCGTTCGTCCGGCACCCATTACATTTATGGGAGTGTTCAATAAAATAGAAAGTGCTTTGTTTAAAGTTTCCTGAACAGAAGATGCGTTGGGCTGAAATTGCCAGCCATGATAATGTGTTCCGTTATAAGCAAATTGAATAAAATATCTCAAAATAAAGGTTCAAAGGTTCAGAGATGCAAAGGTACAAAGGTTTTTTTTAAAAGTGACTAAGATGCTAAGGTTCTAAGTTGCTAAGGTAGTCAGATGGTAAGTTTCTTTTTTAGGAGGTGCAAAGGAGCAAAGGTTTTTTTAAAAGGTTCTAAGTTGCTAAGGTACTAAGGTATTCAGATGGTAAGTTTCTTTTTTAGGAGGTTTGAAAGAGTAAGTTTTTTTTTAAGGTACTAAGGTTCGATGTACCTAAGCAACTTAGAATCTTAGTACCTTAAAAGAAAAAAACCTTTGTACCTTTGCATCTCTGAACCTTTGGGCCTAAATAATGAAAAAAATTCTCCTGCTTTCCGATACTCACAGTCATATTGATGATACCATTCTAAAATACGTTGCTCAGGCCGATGAGGTTTGGCATGCCGGAGATATTGGAGATCTGAATGTTACAGACACAATTAAAAAGTTAAAACCGTTACGTTGTGTTTATGGTAATATTGATGATGCTCAGGCGCGATTAGAATTTCCATTACACAATAGGTTTTTATGTGAAGATGTTTCTGTCTGGATCACGCATATTGGAGGATATCCGGGCAAATACAATCCCAATATAAGGGAAGAAATGGCATTGAATCCTCCGAAATTGTTTATCTGCGGCCATTCGCATATACTGAAGGTTATGTTTGATAAAAAAAACAATCTATTGCATATGAATCCGGGAGCGGCGGGGAAAAGTGGTTTTCATCAGGTTCGAACGATGTTGCGATTTGTAATTGACGGTGACAAAATAAAAGACCTGGAAATCGTTGAAATCGGGAAGAAGTAAAATTGAATTAAAGTGGTAATGGAATCTGAATTTTGATAGTGGTTCCTTCATTCGTTTTTGAGGTAATGGAGATGTTTCCTTTGTATTTCTTAATTCGGGCTCTGATTCTGTTCAAACCAAAGCCTTCAACATTGTTTAGTTTTTCGGTTTCAAAACCTCTTCCGTTATCGTGAATTATAATTACAAATTGATTGTTTTTTTCGGATAAGGAAATTTTAGCCTTTTGTGCATCACTGTGTTTTACAATGTTGTTGAAAAGCTCTGTAACAATAAAATAAACCTTCATTTCAAATTTTTCGATGTATCTTTTTTCAGTCGGAATGGCACTTGAAAATTCAAAATTAATATGCGAATTGGAGTTTCTTTCACATAAGTCCTCTAAGGCGTAAATTAGTCCAAAACGAACCAAAAGTGTGGGAACCAGATCGTGCGACATATCTCGTAAAAGGTCATGTGCTTCCTGTAAAATATCCTTTGCTTTCTGAATTTCATCTGATTTTACTTCGTTTTGTGTTGTAAAAGTTTTTATGTGCAGTCCAACAGAAGATAATAAAGAGTTGATATTGTCGTGCAAAAATGATGCGATTTTTTTACGTTCTACCTCTTGGCTGTCAATACCGGCATTAATTACATTTAGTAATATCTTTTGCTTTATGTCTTTCCGCTTTATTTTTCGCCTCAATTTATTGTTTTCATAGAAAAAATAGAATAAAAAGAACAATAGTATTACCAGTACGATGGATAAGCTGATTATTTGCTTATCTCGGATGTTTTTCGGTTGGGAGGGATTGTTTTTTTTTGAATTTTCGACAACAGTAATAGTTTTCTTTTCTGAAATCGACTTTTGCTGATTAGCCGCAAAGCTGCCATTGAAAGAAGTTAATAAAGCAAAAAAAATATAGAATCTGAAAAAAGACATATTGACGCGAATTATTTGAATGTGCTTGTTAAAGGGGGTCAGGAATTGATCAGATTGTTTTTGAGTGCATATTTTACGAGGCCAATGGTGCTTTTTAGCTGTAGTTTTTTCATGATGTTTTTCCGGTGTGTCTCTACAGTGTTTATACTGATAAAAAGCTGCTCACTGATTTCCTTTCCGCTGTGTTCTAAGGCAATTAAAGTGATAATTTCGATTTCACGGGCACTTAAAATAGGGTTTTCGACTTGAATGTTTTTATTGAGTTTTGGATTGTTATGAGAGAAAATATTGAAGATTTTTTCTCTTACCGAATCGCAAAAATATTCCTGTCCCTGATAAACAGCTTCTATGGCTTCGATTATATTTTCTCCGGCACATTTTTTTGTCAGGTAACCTTTTGCACCTAATTTCATTACTTCTTTGATGATTTTTAAATCATCGTAGCTGGATAGAATAATAATTTTGCACTGAAAATCTTTTTGCTGAAGTTCTTTAACTACTTCTATGCCATCTTTTTTGGGCATGCTGATGTCCAGGACCAAAATATCGGGATTACTTTGAATGATATCATTATAAACAGTGGTGCCATCCTGTGAATTGCCCACCACTTCAAAATTTTCAACTGTCTGTAGCAAATTCGTAAGGCCGTCAATAAGCACCTGATGATCATCTGCAAGGTGTATTCTTATTTTGTGTTTCATAATTGTTTAGGGACTGAAACGCAAAAATAAAGAAAAATTATCTTACAAAGTTTATTTTTAAGGTTGTTTTGGCAGTTCTGTTTGAAATTGCAGAAAATGTAAGGCACAAAAAAACCCGAATTTAAAATTCGGGTTCTCTTCGCACAAAAAATTTAAGTTTATAGGTTTACCTCAAACGATCTACAGATTTTACAAGATCTTCATCCTTTTTGATGGCCTTATTAGCTAAAACTAATAATACGATAGCAACAATAGGTAGAAACATCCCAATACCTTTCTCTGATACAATGGTAGTAGTATCTCCAGATAAATTTAGAGAACGATATACAAATAATCCCAATAAAATTAAATTTAATATTATGTTCAGTCTGCCCATTACAAACTGATTTTGTCTTTTTTTGTATGAAATGATACTAATAATAGTAAGCATGGTACTTAATCCTAACAGGATAGTGTAATATTGATCCTGCATAAAGTAAAATGCCTTACCATTATTTAAGGTCCAAAGCGGAATAAAAAACAGTAATACGCCTGTGATTAAAAAGGTAAGAATTAAATATACGGTTTGAATTCGTTGTATCATGGTCTAAAATTGTTTTACAAAAATATATTTTCTTTTTTTAAAATACTATTGTATGATTAAATTTTATTCGTATTATTGCATCATAATACCGTAAGCACTTCATACTGCGGTCAATCGAAAAAAAAATATCTACCTATTCTTTTTACAGTATTTCCGTTAAAATAATTAAATTCATAGAACATTCATGTTTGATATTTCTGCATTAAAAGAAATGAAGCTTTCTGAGCTTCAAGAAATAGCTAAGTTAGCTAAAACTATAAAGTTTAATGGTGTTAAAAAAGAGACTTTAATCAGTCAGATTTTGGCACATCAAGAAGCGACTGTAGCGCCGCCGGTTAATCCTGTGGCAGAAGCGGAAATAGTTGATGATAAACCGAAAAGAGCAAGAATTGTTCCAGCCAAAAAAACACCTATCAGTAAGAATGCACCAGTTCTGGAATTTGATAAAGTAGAGGAAACTCCTGAAAAAACCGCAGCACCGGTTGCAGTAACTAAAATTCCGGCTATTAAAGCAAATCCTAAAACAAATCCTAAGATAAAAGGAAATGCAGTAGCGAAAGAAACAGCAGAAGTTAAAATTACCGAAGCAGCTCCGGAAGTTCAGGAAAATACTGATAATACTGATAATACTGATAATACTGAAAATACAGGGAATACAGGGAATACAGAGAATACAACAGTAGAGAAAAAAGGACCAAAAATCGTAAAATTTAATAAGTCGGCTTACGAGAAAAAGGTCGCTTTGCAAAAAGAAAAAGAAGCGACAAAAGAGGCAATTCCGGAAGGTGAAGCTGTAGCAGAAGTTTCGACGACTGAAAAAACAGAAGCACCGGTTCAAACTAAAAAGGTCAATCCGAACCAAAATAAAAATCCGAATCCTAACCAAAACCCAAATCAGAATCCAAATTCTAATCAAAATGGGAATGGAAATAACGGGAATCAAAATCCAAATCATAAAAATAAAAAGAATAATTTCAGAGATTCAGACTTTGAGTTTGATGGAATTATCGAAAGTGAAGGTGTTCTTGAAATGATGCCGGACGGTTATGGTTTTTTACGTTCATCAGATTATAATTATTTAGCTTCTCCCGATGATATTTATTTATCAACATCACAAATCAGATTGTTTGGTCTTAAGACCGGAGATACTGTAAAAGGAGTAGTTCGTCCTCCAAAAGAAGGAGAGAAGTTTTTCCCCCTTGTTCGTGTACTTAAAATTAATGGTCACGATCCGCAAGTTGTTCGCGACAGAGTTTCTTTTGAACATCTTACCCCGGTTTTTCCTTCTGAAAAATTCAAATTAGCCGAAAAAGGCAGTTCAGTTTCAACCCGTATTATCGACTTATTTTCTCCAATAGGAAAAGGACAGCGTGGTATGATTGTCGCTCAGCCTAAAACGGGAAAAACAATGTTACTAAAAGACATTGCAAACGCAATCGCAGCCAACCATCCTGAAGTATATCTTATTGTTCTTTTGATTGATGAACGTCCTGAAGAGGTTACCGATATGCAACGCAGTGTAAGAGGAGAAGTTATTGCTTCTACTTTTGACAGAGAACCACAAGAACACGTGAAGATTGCTAATATCGTTCTTGAAAAAGCAAAACGTTTGGTAGAATGCGGACACGATGTGGTTATTTTACTGGATTCTATTACCCGTTTGGCAAGAGCTTATAATACAGTTCAACCTGCTTCAGGTAAAGTTTTAAGTGGAGGTGTTGATGCCAATGCATTGCAAAAACCAAAACGTTTCTTTGGAGCTGCAAGAAATGTAGAAAACGGAGGTTCGTTAAGTATCATCGCAACAGCATTGACTGAAACAGGTTCTAAAATGGATGAGGTGATCTTTGAAGAATTTAAAGGTACCGGTAACATGGAACTTCAATTGGATCGTAAAATTGCCAACAAACGTATTTTCCCTGCTATTGATCTTACTTCGTCAAGTACTCGTCGTGATGATTTATTACTGGATGAGAAAACATTACAAAGAATGTGGATTATGCGTAAATATTTGTCTGATATGAATCCTGTAGAATCTATGGATTTCGTAAACGACCGTTTCAAGAAAACCAGAAACAATGAAGAGTTTTTGATTTCTATGAATGACTAGAAAGAAGGTGCTAAGATACTGAGGTTCTGAGATAGTAAGATATATAGGTCTAAGATAAAAGGTCCTGAGTTTTAAAGTGTGGAATGCACTTTGAAACTCAGGACCTTAATTGTTTTAATTTCTCAGTTAATTAATCGCTCGACTTTTAGATAACTCAGAATCTCCAAGAAAAATAATCCAATCCTTTTACATACCGATCGGTATTTTGATTATATTTGTTTTGAAAATATCTAATGAAAATGAAAAATTATGAATACTTCTGAATTTATATTGGATAAAGTGGCTCCAATTTTCAACAAACAGGGATACATCGGTACCAGTCTGACAGATATAACCAATGCAACTGGCCTTACGAAAGGAGCTATTTATTGCAATTTTACAAATAAGGAAGATTTAGCACTGCAGTCGTTTCGGTTAAATGTCGACTTGGCAATAACACCTTTATTCAAACTTGTAGCAACTAAGAGCGGAAGTTTGGAGAAACTCTATGCTATAACAAATTATCAGAGAAGCTATTATGATTTAGTCAAGGACAGAGGGGGATGCCCTATGCTGCGGGTAGGAGTTGATACAAAATTTATCAATCCATTATTGTTTCAGACTGCTCAGAATTTATCTCAAAAGTTTATTGCCGGGCTGACGAATATTATCAGTGAAGGTATTGATAAAGAGGAGATTCTGCGAACTACGGATCCTTTAAAATATGCAAAAATAATGTTGTCTTTAATTGAAGGCAGCTCGCTTTTGGCTTTTACACATAATGATGAGAGTTACATAACTACAGCAATGGACTTTATAGACAGTACAATAATTGATAAAATAAGGAAATAAAATTTTTTAACTCATCAGATACCGATTGGTATTTGATATAATAAATTCAAAGAATGGAAAAAGTATTGAAAACAAAAAAGAAAATCAGATTTCAGGATTGTGATCCTTTTAATCATTTAAACAACGCAAAGTACCTGGAGTATTTTATTAATACCAGGGAGGATCAGATTGCTGAGCATTACAATTTGGATATCTTTAAATATCTTAGGGAAACAGGGCTTAGCTGGGTAGTGGCAACTAATCAAATTAGTTATATGCGTCCCGCTTTTACAATGGAAACGGTACTGATTGATTCGCAATTGGTTCAGTATAGCGATAATTTTCTGCTGGTTGAAATGAAAATGTGGAATGAAAATGAAACCGAATTAAAAGCCATTTTATGGATTAAGTTTTTTCATTACAATATTCAGAGCACAAAACGTGCCTCACATTCTGATGATTTGATGAAACTATTCCAATCGGTTGTTGTGCCGGTTGAGCAATCTATTTTTGAGAATAGATGTTTGGAAATTGTTCAGAAATTAAAGTCAGGAGTACCCGCTTAAATAAGAAATCATTGGGATGGCTTATTTAAAAGTTGCTCTATGATGCAAGAATAATCTTTAAGTAATAGGAGAAATAAGTGAGGCTGTCTAAAAAGACAGCCTCCTATTTATAAAATAAAGTGATAACTTAGTTTCTAAGCACCTAAAAAAATCTCAGAATCTTAGCATCTTAGTACCTCAGTGCCTTATTTAATCGGTTTATCGACTACCGGTCTGTTCTCTCTATTGGCTAAGTCCCAAGCGATCGCGAATGCTAATTTTGTTCTTTTGGTCAAAGCGTCGTATTCTATTTTTTGAGGCTCATCTCCTTTTCCGTGATAGTCTTCGTGAACTCCATTAAAGAAGAAAACTGCCGGAATTCCGTATTTTGCAAAATTATAATGATCAGAACGCTCATAAAAATGATTTGGATCTTTAGGGTCATTAAATTTAAAATCAAGATCTATTTTGGTGTATTTTTCGTTCTGAGCCACCACAATATTGTGTAAGTCGGTTGAGAGTCTGTCGGCCCCAATTACGTACACATAGTTGTTTGTTTTTGCATGATCAACATCACGACGGCCAATCATATCAATGTTGATATCGGTAATGGTATTGGCAATTGGAAATAATGGATTTTCTGAATAATAGCGCGAACCATGCAAGCCATGTTCTTCACCTGTTACGTGTAGGAACAGGATAGAACGTTTTGGTCCGTGTCCGTCTTTTTTGGCTTTTGCAAATGCTTTTGCCATTTCTATGACAGCAACTGTTCCCGAACCATCATCATCGGCACCATTATAAATTTCGCCCTTTTTTATTCCAACGTGATCGTAATGTGCTGAAATTACCAAAACTTCATCAGGTTTTTCAGAACCTTCAATGTAAGCCCAGATGTTCTCTGAATCAGGTAAATTTTCGTTACGTCTGGCATTTAAGAAAGATGCAGGAATGTGCTGATAATAATCCGTTGCTCCTTTAGGAAACGAAATCCCACTTTTTTTGTATTGTTCGATCATGTAAAGACCTGCTTTCTTTTGTCCTTTGGATCCGGTTTCACGGCCTTCCATTTCATCTGAAGCGACCACATAAAGCATTGTTTTTAGATCTTTTTCTGAAATAAATTCAATGTATTTAGACGGATCTGAATTGTCTTTTGAGGTAACTGACTGTGTGTTTTTACAAGAAAATGCAGTACCAATTAATAACAGGATTATAATTTTTTTCATGTGTTGTTTAATGTAAATTGATAAAGGTATAGAAAACGTAAAAGATTAATAAGATTAGGATGAAAGTAAAATTTATAAACAGTAATGCAATGCTTTTAAAAAAGGAAATCCATCTTGTCTCGCCATAAAAACGGTGATGCGCCGGAAAAAAATAATAAAACATCCAGAGACCTCCAAGGAAGTCGGTTATATCTGAAATCACAGCTATAGGACTATCTTCTCCAAATAATCCAACAAGTCTGCGAATTACAAACAAGATGAAGGTTACCAGAAGCAAAAACGAAAAATAGTGTAAAGTGAATATCCCATGATCAAAATAATACCATCTTTTTTTGTTGTGAAAAAGCCATAAAAAGAAAGCAAATAGTGGCATTATGATAAACAGAACTTTAGGAATGTTGTGTACAAATGATTCTGTGAATTTGTTAATTAGTTCTTTTTTGGTATTGTGCTCCTTTACGTATTTTACTTTTTGAACTACCCAGTAGCTAAACGAGTCTAATTTTTTATCTTCAGGGGCATACTTTTGAACTGAATCTACTTCGTGGGTAAATTTATCAAAACCATCTCCGGGTTTTAAATCGTTAAGATTTCCTGTGAAAATGTTTTTTGGAGCTTCTTTCTTGTTGCTTACTTCTAGATTAAAATCAGCTGGAGTTTCCTCTGAATGACCAGGAAATAAAGCAATCATTAAAAAAGTAACAAAACTAATAAAGATGTATAAACGAACAGGCGCCAGATAGGATAGGCGTTTTCCCGAAAGATATTCTTTAGTTAAAGCAGAGGGTTTAAACAAAAGATTTTTGATCGTACGCCAAAAAGCATTTTCGTAATGTGTCAGATCTTCAAAAAAGTGAATAAACAAATGATGAAATGTTTTTCGGGAATCAGTGTTTTCCTGTCCGCAATTGGGACAGAATTTTTGTTCAACAACGTGTCTGCAGTTTAGGCAGGTTTTGTCTTTTCTAATCGGACTGTGTGACATTGGGTATAAATTACTTTGGTTTGATTTTGGTTGTTGCTTTTTGCCCGTGGATGTCACGGATTTAAATGGGTTTATGTTGTTTTTTATGATACGAATTTTACGTAGTATAAATTAATTTTAATCTGCTTAAATCTCTATGCTGTTGTTTATTTTTTTAATACTTCATTTAGGAAAAGCTGTAAATGCTCAAAAGATCTTTTTGCTGCAATAGCATTATAGGCCGCACCCTTTGAATTGTCATTTCCTGCTTCCGGATTTGTGAAAGAGTGTACGGCATTCGCATAATAAATCATTTGCCAGTCGGCTTTTGAATCGCGCATTTCCTGCTGAAAAGCAGTGATTTCTTCTTTTGATTCATAAGGATCGTCGGCTCCATGACAAATCAGTACTTTAGAGGTAATTGGTTCAATCTTTCTGGCAGCATCTCTGGCTAAACTTCCGTGGAATGAAACAACTCCTTTTAGGTTCAAATGTCCTCGGGCAGCTTCAAGAACCCCCGTTCCGCCAAAACAGTATCCTATGGCTACAATATTATCGGCATTAGCTCCGGATTTAACTAATTCCTGTAACGCTGCATTGATGCGTTTTTGGTATACTTCGTAATTCTTTTTGTAATATCCTGCCTGTTTTCCTGCTTCGGCAGTATTGGCCGGATAATTTCCTTCACCATAGATATCGGCAATGAAAACATTATAGCCTAGTTTCGCTAAGTTTTCTGCAATATCTTTAGAAGCTTTATCAATTCCAAGCCAGGCCGGAATAAGCAAAATACCCGGATTTTGAGTGCTTTTTTTAAGAGATTTTGCAAATAATCCATTTAAGACCTGAGAACCATCGTTATATTTTACAGCTTTTAGTTGCGCATTTATACCGTTAGAAAACAGTATGGTAGCAAATAGGAGAAGGGCCGAATTTTTCATAAGGGTACAATTTTTAACAAATATCAGAAATATTATGTTACAAAAAAACCTCGGGATATATTTCTTCCGAGGTTTTCGCCTGTTGTTTTCTTACAATGAAAATCATTCACCGGGATGATAGGTTTTCTCTGCATTTTTGATGACATCTTCCTTGTAAAATAAGACTTCTTTGAAGCTTCCTTTCTGGTACATTTCGCTTTGGTCGTTAAAGTGTCTGGATTTAGGATCTCCGCTATTACCTCCTGCCAATAGTGATTTTGCTTTTATTTTTGGGCCAAATTCTACAGCACAGACAAAACTGTTGCCATTGTAGCCATATCGTTTTTTAGAATCTTTTTGATAGCTGCTTTTAAAGGAAGGTAAGCTTCCCCATGAGCCCGGACCAAAAGCAATAGGTAAACTTGGCTGTGCATCGTCATATTTTAAATCGATGTCACCACTGGAACGCTGAAATCGGTTTATATCTCCCCAGGTCACTTTCCAGGTTCCCCATTTTGAGTTCAGTTCTTTTAAAACGGCCTGCAATTGTGGAAGCATTTGATTGGCAGTTGCATTTTTAGCAAATTTTTTGGTGTTTTCTACCTGATCCAATTCTCCTTCATCGACATAAGCTTTTAGTATTATTGGATCTAGTTTATAAGCCCATTCAACAGCTAATGCGGTTGCTATCGAATTTTCTTTAGCATAATAATCCCAGTTTTTTAATATTGAAATCGCTTCGTTCAATTCTGCATATTCAGGATTCTTAGAGTTGTTGTTGTTGTTGTTTTCGAAAATGGTAATCAAAGACGGAATTAAGATTTCGAAAATTGACAATTTGGTATCGTATCCGTCTGCAATTACTTTGTCTAAAGTGTATTGATTGCCTTTGCTGAAAATTCTAACAGCATTTATTCCTCTAAAATTTTCTCCATCTGGCGCCATATATGGCAAGTAGTTTTGTTTTTTCGGACTGTTTTCTCCGGCAACAGAATAAGGAGTTGAGTTGCAGTTTTGCAGCCAGCCATTTACGGGATTGTATAAATGAACGGTTTCGTTTACTTCGTGCAGGCCTTTCCATTGTGTAGCTGAAACCGAACCGTCAATTACTTTGGACCAATTGAGGTTTTTGTCTCTGATTGGAATAAAATTTCCGTGCCAGTAAGCAATGTTTCCTTTATCGTCTGCATAAACGGTATTGTTGGAGGTATTGGCTTTCAAATCCATTGCTTTTTTGTAATCTTCAAAGCTAGCCGACTTGGTTCTGACCCAACTTTGGATTAAACTGGTCATCGAACGATTGTTTGATTTTAAGGAGATCCATTTCCCATCGCGTTTTGCCATGATCGGACCGTTATTGGTAAAGTAAGTTTTGAATTTTTTTGCAATTAATTTCCCGTTCTCAGTATAGTTTATCGTGATTTCTTTTTCAATAACGGGGATTAGTTTTTTATCGAATTCATAAAATAATTTGCCCTTTTTATCGATAATCTTTTCGGCGTACATGTCGGCAACATCTACATTGGATGAGGTGTGCATCCATCCACAATGGTCGTTAAACCCCTGATAGACGAAAAACTGTCCCCAGGTTACCGCTCCGTAAACGTTTAGTCCCTCATCGCTTGTTACCTGTACTTCGGGTCTGAAGTAAAAGGTAGTATGTGGGTTTATGTATAATATAGCGTTACCGTTAGCTGTTTTTGATGGTGCAAAAGCAAAACCGTTAGAACCTGTCTGAACGTTTTTTTCTCTTTCTACATAAGCTACTTTGTCGGTATTACCGGAATAAAAAGCTTTTAATTCCCCAATGGTAAGATCGGCGGTACTTATGGCTCCGATACTTCCATCTGTCCAGAGTAGAGGGAACCAGGGCTCAAAATGGGTTAGTAGTGCCGGTTTTACTTCAGGATGTTTGTACAAATAAAAGTTGACGGCATCGGCATAACTGTTTAGTAATTTTTTGAGCCACAAAGGAGCTTTTTTATAATCGGCTTTTGCTTCTTCGGTATCTATTAAAAGTTTAATCTCTAAGTCATTGTATAAAACGGATTGTCCTTTTATTTCTGAAAGCCTGCCCAGCTTTTCAATGTAGTTCATTTCAATTCGTTTAAAATCATCTTCGCATTGGGCATAGAGTAATCCGAAAACCGCATCGGCATCTGTTTTTCCATAAACATGAGGAATACCCCAGTTGTCTCTGATGATAGTGACTTGCTGGGCTAGATTTTGAAGACGGATAACTTCTTTGGAATTGATTTTTTGTGCCGAAAGCTGAAAACTGATACAGAAAATTATAGAGGCTAATTTTGGAATTTTAAGCATGCTTATTTGATATTAAATTTTTGTCCGGCGGTATAAATACTCATTTGTAGATTTTCAATCGAAATGAGATTGTTGTTTTTAGATTTAAGGATTCCTTTCGGGTTTCTAACTACGATCACTTCGCTTTCGCCCGCAATTTCAATTTGATTGTTTCGAACGATGATGGCGGTACTTTCGTCAATTCCTATTCCGGTTAAGGCAGGGAATTCGACTAATGCAGAAAGCAATCGATTGTAACGATTTCTTTTTAAAAAGTGTTGGTCGATAATAGCAGTTTTAAGTAATCCTAAGCCTTCAGCGGTTTCAAGATTGTCGTAACGGATGTTGTCAAAGGTTCCGGAATATTCCTTTTGAAGCTTCTGATTTCCGGTGATCATTTTCTCTGACATTACTGCAGCACCGGCGCTTGTTCCGGAAATTGTACTTCCATTTTCATACGCTTTTTGAATTGCCGTTTTGATCGGAGTATTTTGAACTATATGCATAAAGCGTGTTTGATCTCCGCCACTGATAAAAATTAGTTTTGCTTTTTGCAATGAATCTGTTAATCTTTTATTTTGAGCTGTTTCTTTGTTGAAGTTGAGCATCACAATTGGGTGAGGCGTTAGTTTTACCATCTGCGTTTTGAAGAAAATAAACGAGCTGTCCGGTTCTTCGCTCGACATTGGGAGGACGACGATATAATCCTTTTTGGATAGATCGGCAACACTTAAAACCTGCTTCATTAAGGCATCAGACCGATCACCGCCTCCAATGATAAATAACTTTCCTTTTGGAGTTTGCGCTTGCAAGAGATTAGCTAGTAAAAGAAACAGGACCATACTGTATTTATTTGCAGGAAATCTAAAAAGAGATTGGTTTTTCATATCAGGAAGAATTGGTTAATTACGATGACCTAATTTCTACAAAGAAATATTTCGCTTAAAAGCACATCCTAACTCAATAATCGAATCGGTTTTGGCGATGCCAGGAATGCCGTCGATTTTTTCATACAGAATGCGGCGCATGTGTTCGTGATTTTTTGCAATAATTTTGATATAAAGTGTAAAAGATCCTGTTACATAATAACATTCGGTAATTTCAGGAATTTCTTTTAATTCCTCAATAATTCGGTCAGAGTCGGAATCCTTATTTAGGGTGATTCCTGTGAAAGAAGCCCAATCGTAACCTATGTTTTTTTCCTGGATAATAGGCTTGATGCCACCAATTACACCTTGCTCGATCATTCTGTTAATACGCTGATGCACCATAGTATTTGATATTTTCAAATTAGCAGCAATAGCAGAAAAAGCCATTCTTCCGTCTTTTTCTAATTCTTTAATGATACTAATATCAAATTCGTCTAATATATCCATTCTTTTAAATTGTGTTAAAACTTAAATAGTACCCCAAATAATCGGTAGTACTTTTACATTTATAAAAGTAATTATTTTTTTCAATTAAAAGAGTTTAAAAAACGGACTTGTAATAAGTGAAATTGATTTTTTTAAAACTAAAAATAATTGATTTTGACTTTTAAAATGATTTATAAAGTCAAAAAATAAGGTTTGTAGCCCGATAATGAATAATTTTTAATACTTTTGTGCTTTCAAAAAAATAAAATAAAAGATCATGATTCATACTGAAAATAGCCTATCGTCAAAATCAGAGGTTTTGATTGAAAAAGAAAATAAATACGGAGCTCACAATTATCACCCGCTTCCTGTTGTGTTAGAAAGAGGAGAAGGGGTATATGTTTGGGACGTAGACGGAAAAAAATACTTTGATTTTTTATCTGCTTATTCAGCTGTGAATCAGGGGCACTGCCATCCTAAGATCGTAAAAGCAATGGTTGATCAGGCACAAAAACTTACTTTGACTTCCCGTGCTTTTTACAATGACAGATTAGGTAATTACGAAGAATTTATAACTAAATATTTTGGTTTTGATAAAGTTCTTCCAATGAATACCGGCGCTGAAGCTGTTGAAACGGCTCTTAAAATATGTAGAAAATGGGCTTATGAAGTAAAAGGAATTTCTGAAAACCAGGCTCAGGTTATTGTTTGTGAAAATAACTTTCATGGAAGAACAACTACAATCATTTCATTTTCGAATGATGAAGGAGCGCGTAAAAATTTCGGACCTTTTACAGATGGATTTATAAAAATTGAATACGATAATCTGGAGGCTCTTGAAAAAGCACTCGAATCATCAAAGAATATTGCAGGATTTTTAGTAGAACCAATTCAGGGTGAAGCAGGAGTATATGTGCCTTCTGAAGGATATTTGGCGAAAGCTAAAGCCTTGTGCGAGAAACATAATGTTTTGTTTATTGCTGATGAGGTTCAGACCGGAATTGCGCGTACCGGAAAATTATTAGCCGTACACCATGAAAATGTGCAACCTGATATTTTAATTTTAGGTAAAGCAATCTCAGGCGGAGTATATCCGGTATCAGCAGTATTGTGTAATGATGAAATTATGAATGTGATTAAACCAGGACAACACGGATCTACTTTTGGAGGGAATCCTGTTGCTGCTGCAGTTGCAATTGCCGCTCTTGAAGTGATAAAAGAAGAAAATCTTGCCGAAAATGCAGAACGTCTGGGAGTGATTTTAAGAAAAGGATTAAACGAAATCGCAGAGCGTAATGATTTGATTACACTGGTTCGCGGTAAAGGTTTGTTAAATGCAATTGTAATTAATTGTGGTGAAGATTCAGATCTGGCATGGGAAATTTGCCTGAAATTCAGAGATAATGGATTATTGGCAAAACCAACTCACGGAAATAAAATTAGACTGGCACCGCCATTGGTGATGACAGAAACTCAAATTCAGGAATGTCTTGAAATTATCGAGAAATCACTGAATGACTTCAAAAACTAGATTTTTTTTGATTTTAGTATGTAAAAAAACATCCCGCTAAACGGGATGTTTTTTTTGATTTATACATTACTTGCTGTAACCCGGATTCTGGGTGATTTTTTTGTTGGCATCCATTTCCGAGATTGGAATAGGAAATACCAGTATATCTGCATCATAAGATAATAATTCAGATCCGTCACCATCGCCACTTACATCAATGGAGCCTTTTGTTCTTCGGATATCGTGAATGGAAAAGCCTTCCATTGCCAGTTCCAGTTGACGCTCCAATAAAATACCGCCAAGCGTTATTGCGGTTAAATTTTCGGCATTGGCTCTTGTTCGGATGATGTTGATATCGTCAAGCGGAGTATTGCCCACCGCTGTCCCGGCCTGAAAGTTTGCTTCGGCTCTGATGAGGTACATTTCAGCCAGACGAATAACCCCTACATTGGCAAATTGATTAGTAAATTTTAAAGTCAGTAATCTGTCATTTGCAGGATTTACATAATTGAAATTTGCACGATCGTCGTTAGGATCGGTAAATTTTTCCAGATAAGGATCTCTGATCGAAATATCACCTCCGCGTCCTCCTTTATCTTCTGCAGCATAAAAAGTAATGGCATCATTTGTTCCGGTTTGTTTTGTAATCTGGATAGCAAAAACATCCTCGGCCTGATCGGTATCATGATTAAAGGCATCTGCATATTTTGTAGACAAAGAGTGTCCACTGTTTTTGATGACATCATTGGCAGCGTCTCTTGCCAAAGCGTAATTACCCTGTTGCAGATATACTCTCGCTAATAAGGCTTTTGCAGCATATTTATCAGCATAAAAACTATTGTCTTTAGGAAGATTAGTGTAAGCGAGATTTAATCCGTCAATGATTACTTTGTATACTTCAGCGACGGTACTTCTTTCTTTTGATAAATCGGCGTTGAAATCATAAATGGCTTTGTCTCTTAGTACAATTCCTAATTGATTATTGGCCTGACCGCTAACGTATGGTTTTGCAAAAAAGCGCACTAAATCAAAATAAGCAAGTGATCTTAAAAAATTAGCTTCACCGATCATTCGGGTTTGTTTGGCCGGGTCTTTTACTTTGTCGATATTATCAATAACAGTATTGGCTGCGTTTATGATTTCGTAACATCTCGAGTAAGTTCCTGTAATGATTACGTTATCAGCAAGCATTTTTTTGATATACATCTGTCTTAATTCTCCAAAAGTTCCTCTAAACCTAAAGTCAGTAGTAGCGGTAACACCTGTTGCTCCCAGTAAATCGGCATAAACTAAGATCCTTCCTCCATAAGCATTTCCGTATGCGGCAAGAGCATAGGTTCCGGTGAGTACATTGGTAACTCCTTCTTCTGTATTTAAGGTAATAGAAGCATCTTCTCTTTGTCTTGGTTCTATGTTTAATTCATCTTGACAGCTTGTAAAAAAGACTGCAAAAAGCATAAATAATAGTATAGTGTTTGATTTCATTTTGATCGATTTAAAAATTGATATTTACTCCCATAGCGATAGTTCTGGCTGGTGGAGCCGAATAGAATTCCTCTCCAACATTAGGATTCGCTCTCGAGATGTCATCTCTTCGTGACTCAGGATCAGAACCTTTATAATTGGTAAAAGTCAATAAATTTACAGCTGTCATGTATACTCTTAAATTGCTCATTCCCATATCGCTTACTGTCTTTTTAGGTAATGAATATCCTAAAGTCAGGTTTCTTAAACGTATGAAATCTGATTTGCCAAGGTAACGGCTTGAATTTTGGGTACCGTTTGACCCTCCAAATCTTGCCTGAGGTACATTGGTAATGTCTCCCGGTTTTTGCCAACGGTCTAACTGATCGAGAGTCTGGTTGTCAAAATAATCGGCTGCTGTAGACTGATAAATTCCCGCAGTGTTATAAATGCTGGCTCCCCATTCTCCCTGAAATGTAAATGAAAAATCAACTCCTTTGTACAGGATCGTATTGGTAAGCCCTGACATTAAGGTTGGAAATGGATTCCCAAGAATGGTTCTTTGTGCTTGACTATAGTCATTAGTGGTACTTTTGTCAATAGTTCCATCGGCATTTTTTGTGTTTTTTACAAAAAGAGCATCTCCGTTTGCCGGGTCAACTCCTGCGTATTCTACCAGATAGAAAGATGAAATGTTTTCGCCAACTCTATTAATGGTGTAACTGTTAATTACATCTGCATTGTTATTAGGAAGCGTTTTTACTTTAGATTCATTTGTAGTTAGGTTGAAACTTGTAGTCCAGGTAAAATTTTCGGTTGTGATATTTTTAGTATTTAACGTAAATTCGAAACCACTGCTTCTGATTTTACCAATATTTTTACTGATAGTTCCATCAGGGCCGGCACCTGCGCTTTTTGGAAGCGGAGCATCAAAGAGTAGTCCGTCTGTATCTTTTTGATAGTAGTCGGCTTCAAAAGTAATTTTATCTAAAAAGCCCAGTTCGGCACCAAAATCGATTTGAGTTGATTTTTCCCAAGTTAGGTTATTATTTCCAGGTTGAAAGAATGTTAATCCGGATTTTAAATTATAGGGATTCGGGCGGTACAATTGGCGAGAGGCGAAATTTCCAATTTCGGCATTTCCTAATTTACCCCAGCTTCCTTTTATTTTCAAATAGGTTAAAACCGGATTCTCTTTTAGGAAATTTTCCTGAGAGATTACCCAACCGGCAGAAAGTGCAGGAAAAACACCAAAGCGTTCGTTTTTTCCAAAACGGGAAGAACCGTCACGACGAATACTGGCTTTGAAAAGGTATTTGCCGTCAAAGGCGTAATTTAACCTTCCAAATTGAGATACAAAGGCATAGTCGGTTTCGTTTCCAGCTCCGGCATTAACTTCCGCTCCGCCGTCGATCGTCTGAAAACCGTCATTTGGGAAATAGATACTGGTTACGTCCTGATACCTGCGGTTGTATTTGTTAAGTTCCATACCCGCAACAACATTTAGAACGTGTTTTTCTGCAAATGTTTTGTCGTAAGTAAAGTAGTTACTAAAAACATAATTTTCAGTATTTACTGAGGTAGCAAATACCTCACCGTCTGTTGCCATAAACGGAGCATTTTTTCCTTGCCAGTAGTCTTCTGTCTGAGTTAAATAATCGTAAGAGAAATCAGAATTGAATTTCAGACCTTTTACTATTTTAAGTTCGCCAAAAACTTTTCCGGTAAGTCTACGCATGTTCGTTTTCCAGAAAGTATTGTCTTTAGCTAATAAATAGTTAGCATATTCTGTATTTGGGTTTGCCGTTCCGTCTGCCAGTCTTGCTTGTGATACAGGAGACTGCGCTACGGATTGTAAAGGGGACGTAAAAGAGTTATCATCCTGAACTCTGTTGATGATGGCTCTTGAAAAACCAAGGTTCATCCCAACTGTAAATCGATCGGATACTTTATGAGATATGTTTGATCTTCCTGTTATTCTCTCCAGACTGTTGCTGTCGATAATTCCGGTTGTATTATTGTAAGCTCCTGAAAAGAAGTATCTGGTTTTGTCGTCTCCGCCGGAAACCGAAAAATCAGCATCAGTTGTATATCCCGTTTGAAAGGCGATATCCTGCCAGTCCGTATCGACTTCACCGTTTCTCCAGTTAGTTCCCTGAGCCAGACGATCTAGTTCTTCTTCTACCGAGGCTAAATCGTCAACATTTTTTCCGGCTTCACGCAATAGTTCTACGTATTGTTTTGAGTTTAACCATTTTCTTTTGTGAGTGGCTTCGCTAACACCTTGTGAGAAATTAAGGGTGAAAGTTCCTTTTCCGTCTTTCCCTTTTTTGGTAGTGATGATTACCACTCCATTAGCTCCACGTGCACCATAAATCGCTGCAGAAGAAGCATCTTTTAAGACGTCAATAGACTCAATTTCGTTAGGGCTCAAAGTTAATAATGGATTTGTTGGCGCTCCGTTGCTGGATTCGTTGTCTGTAATCAGGGGGATTCCATCTAAAACGTATAGTGGCTGTGTTCCGGCACTAATACTGGCAGCACCACGAACCCTAACATTAATACCACCTTCAACTTTACCATTTGTCTGAGTGATTTGTACACCGGCAAGTTTACCCACCAATGCATTTTGAACGTTTGAAACAGGTATTTGCTGGATATCTTTAGCCGTAACGCGGGCAATATTGTCCGTTAAATTCTTCTTAGTCTGTGTTCCGTAACCAACGACCAAAACGGCTTCGAGTTCATTTTGAGTTTCGACCAGTTGAACGGTCATTAAATTGGAGGCAGGAACATGTACAGTTGAGAAACTGACATAACTTACGGTTAGGATGTCTCCTTTTTTTGCTGTTATTTTAAAATTTCCGTCAAAATCAGTTTGAGTACTGATTTTTGTTCCTTTTACAAGAATGTTAACTCCCGGAAGCGGAATTTTTTTTGAGTCAGTAACTGTCCCTGTAATAGATCCTTCTTGTGCATTGACTGTTTGCATAAATAATGCAATCAATAGCCCTAAAAATAGCTTAAAGTTGATTTTCATTTTTCAATATGTTAGGATTAGTTCTCTCAAATATCTTAATTTTTTGTTAACGATTTGCTTTTGTTTAACAATAAAAATCACTTAAATAGTTATTTTTGTGTTATTTATAACATTTTAGCCCGAATCTAGAGCTTTCTCACAAAAAGAGTGAGTTTTATTATTTATAATGTAATCGATTTCTTTTTTATTTAAATTAAATAATGTGATTTAACAAAAAATAGGATTTGATTTCAAATATTATTGGTTTTGTGTGGTTATTTTTTAATAAGCTTTTTTTTCTTAACATAAAAAAAGCGACTGTCCGAAAACAATCGCTTTTGGTTATAATTACTCAAAATATCAAAAAAAGTAACTATTTTTTTAGAGAAGCCTAAGAAGACATTGCCCTGTATTATTTTTTAAAATCTAACTTTTTTAAGTTCCCATAAGGTTTTGATAAAAGTATCGACATCCTGGGTGGTATTGTAAAAAGCCAGAGACGGACGAACAGTAGTTTCGACACCCATTCTTCGCAAAATAGGCTGCGCACAATGATGTCCGGTTCGTACTGCAACACCTTCTTTATTTAAAGCTTGTCCCACTTGATCGTTTGTGTAGCCTTGTAAATTAAATGAAAGAACACTTGCTTTATTTGCTGCTGTACCTATCAATCGGACACCCGGAATTTCTTTTAGCAATTTTGTAGCATAGTTTAACAACTGATGTTCGTACTGACCTATCGCATCTATTCCTAGTTTTGTTACATAATCTATTGCAGCCCCAAGACCAATTGCGTCGGCAATATTTCCTGTTCCGGCTTCAAAACGATTAGGGGCTTTGTGGTATTTTATTTCCTCAAAAGTGACATCCTGAATCATGTTCCCACCAGATTGGTAAGGATGCATTTCATTCAGTAAATCTTCCTTTCCATATAAAGCGCCAATTCCCGTAGGCCCAAAAAGTTTGTGTCCGGAGAAAACCAGCCAGTCCGGATTTAAATCCTGAACATCAACCTTCATATGTGAAACCGATTGTGCACCATCAATTAGAACTTTTGCTCCAACAGCATGAGCCATTTCAATAATCTTTTTAGCCGGTGTTACAGTTCCCAATGCATTTGATACCTGAGTAAAAGCAACCAGACGTGTTTTTGAATTCAGCAATTTTGCATATTCATCCAGTAAAATTTGTCCGTCATCGTCAACCGGAATTACACGAAGTTTTAATCCTTTTTTATCTGCCAGACGTTTCCACGGAACAATATTCGCATGATGTTCTAAATTACTGACAATGATTTCGTCACCGGCAACTAAGTTATAATCACCCCAACTCTGTGCCACAAGATTAATACCTTCAGTAGCACCACGAACAAATACAATTTCGTTTACGGAGCCGGCATTCAGGAACGTTTTTACTTTTTCGCGGGCAGCTTCATAAGCATCCGATGCGCGTGCAGCCAATTCGTGAGCAGCACGATGGATATTCGAATTTTCATGTTCGTAGAAATAGGCAATACGATCAATAACCGATTGCGGTTTTTGTGTTGTGGCAGCATTATCAAACCAAACCAAAGGTTTTCCGTTTACGGTTTCTCTTAGAATAGGAAAATCTTTTTTGATGCGGTTAGCATCAAAATGGGAACCGGAAATACGACCAAAATCTTGTTTTTCAAAAGTATTACCAACGATTAAAATCGAATTTCTCTGATCAAAAGCAAACGGATTTTGTTCTAAAAAGTAGTACGAATTTGATATCTCTTTTCCGTTTAACGGAAGATTGGTACGTTTTATAAATTGTGTATCCACAAAAGCCAATGCTGCTTTTAATTCGGTTTCAAACGAAGAACCTTGGTTTTGAAAAGGCAGGTATTCATTATTTAAAAGCAATTTCGAAAAAATACTTTCTTCATTTAGCTGAGCGGCTCCGTTATTCCCGAAATTTTCGTCATAAAAACCGGTTTGCGGATTGTTGACATTTACATTATTTCCGTGTGAAATTCCTAATGGATTAGTTTCACTTTGAGGATCAAATCCGGCTCCGGCATTTGGATATAAAGCCGAAGCTCCTGAGCCATAATTAGCAACAGTTGGCGCTGCTCCAAATCCGCTAAATGCTGGTAAAGCAGTAGGTGAAGCTGGCGCATCCTGCAAGGGCAGGGCTGCCGGGTTGTGGCCACTGAAGTTCCCCGAATTAAGGAAGGTTTCTGCAACTTTTGTGGCACGGGGATGTTCATTACGATCAGGACTTAACGAAATCTCTTTGGGAAATTCGTTAGGTAACGTACTGAACAATTCGTTAGCCAAAAGCTGCAAATCCTCAATGTTGGGTAAACCGTTGTTGTTAGTATTTATACTCATGGTACTTTCCAATTTCTACATCTTCAAGAACGGCAATGGCATCGTCTACCAATACAGCCAGTGAGCAATATAGTGATACCAGATAGGATGCAATTGCTTTTTCATTTATTCCCATAAAACGAACTGATAATCCCGGTGATTGTTCGCCTTGTAATCCTGGCTGAATTAATCCAATAACACCCTGACGGCTTTCGCCTGTACGCAATAAAATGATTTTTGATTTTCCGTCTTTGATAGGCAATTTGTCGGATGGAATAAGCGGAATTCCTCTCCACGTTAAAAATTGAGATCCAAACAAAGAGGTAGTAGGAGGAGGAACACCACGACGTGTACATTCACGGCCAAAAGCTGCAATTGCCAAAGGATGTAGTAAAAAGAATCCCGGTTCTTTCCACACTTTTGTTAGTAGTTCGTCTAAATCATCCGGAGTTGGTGCACCGGTTCTGGTTTTAATAACTTGCGAAGGCGCAACATTGCTGAGCAAACCATAATCTTTATTATTGATTAATTCGCTTTCCTGACGCTCTTTAATGGTTTCGATCGCCAATCTAAGTTGCTCAGAAATCTGATTGTACGGTTTACTGTACAAATCTGAAACTCTTGTATGTACTTCAACAATTGTTTGAACTGCAGCCAGATTGTATTCTCTAGGATTATCGATATAATCGACAAAAGTATTGGGTAAAACCCTTTCGTCTCTTGCTGAACAATCTACTTCGATATGGCTTCCGTCTTTTACTTTATTCAAACGGAATACGCCCGATTCTACTGGTGTCCAATGCAAAAGATGCGTTAACCAACGTGGTGTAATTGTTCCAATTTGAGGAACGGTACGTGTTGCAATTGCTAATTGTCTTGCTGCAACATCTCCTAATGCTGTTTGTTGTTGTTTTGTTTCAGCCATGGCTTAATGGTTTAATGGTTAATTTATTTTTTGCTGTAGTATTTTAAGAACTTTCATTCGTAAAAAAACAATTTTATCGTACTAGTAAATTTAGTTTAAAACTAAAAACCCCCGAAATAAAAACCGTTTAATTTACAGTATAATAATATCTAAATTGTTGAATTATAAGGTTTATCAAGGTAGAACCTGCTTTTAAACGAATGATATTTTTGCTTGATAGGGTGATCCGGTTTCGTGCCCGTTACCAAAGAGAGGATCTGTTTGTGCTTGGGGATGAATTTCGATTTTAGGAATGAAATCGATTCAAAACGAAATAATGGAAGAATTAACGGCAGAAGCACATATAACAAAAAGTGTTATAGGTATATTTTTTTGGAAGGATATAATTCGATGTACTTGCAGTTGTTTTCAAAATGTAGTTCTTTAAATTTTAATCTCTACTAATTCTATAGACAAAGTTAAATTTAAAATAATAAAATCCAAAAGTTTTTTAAAATTTATTCAGATGAGTGCAAGAAAACAGGTAAAGTATAGGATAGTTGATGTTTTAAAATACTGATTTACAGTTGTTTGTTTTTGGTTGTTTTCGAATATAAAAAAAGACAGAAAAAGAAGTAAGAGTTGTTTTTTTACTTATTTTTCTGTCTTTTTAAATGCTTTATAAAATGTAAAAAGAAGCTTCAATTACTTTTTTAAGGCAGCGCCACCAGGCATAACTTCCTGTTTTAGTTTGAATTTGCTGTATTCTACAACTCCTGTCTGATCAGCCCAATCAAAGTAAGAAGCAGACAGTTTGTTAACAACAGCAGGGTTTTGTTGCGCTACATTGGTCGTTTCGCCACGGTCAGTTTCAATATTATAAAGTTCCCATTCGTATGACGGGTAAGTCGAAACCAGCTTCCATTTTCCATCGCGTACGGCTCTGTTTCCGGCTCTTTCCCAAAACAGTGGGGCTCCTCTGTTGACTTCCGAAGCATTATCGAATAATACCGGCAGCAGACTTTTTCCTGCTAACGGATTAGATTTTACACTATTGTATTCTTTTGGATATTCAATTCCGGCCAATTCATAAAAAGTAGGAGCGAGGTCAATAATATGTCCGGTTCCTTTATCTATTCGTCCGCTTTTTATTTTCGAAGGAAACCAGGCAATAAACGGAGAACTGAAACCGCCTTCATGCATATTGTTTTTGTATTGCTGCAAAGGCGTATTAGACAAATAGGCCCAGTTTTGCTCCTGATAATCAAAGGAACCCGAGGTTCCAATTGGACCATCATTTCGGACTAAGCCTCTTCCTAAAGGATTGTAAGTGTTAAAGCCACCCTGTGCACCATTGTCTGAAATAAAAATAATGAGGGTGTTTTTATCTTTTTTTAATGCTTTTAGTTTGTTTAGAACTTTACCCACATTTTGATCCATGTTGTCAACCATTGCGGCGTAGACCTCCATTTTGGCTTTCCAGAATTGTTTTTCATCATAAGTCAGTTTGCTCCATTCGGGAACTTCAGGATCTCTTGACGATACGGTTTGATTGGCGGGTAAAATACCGTTTGCTTTTAATCTTTCAATTCTTTTTTCTCTAAGAACATCCCAGCCTTCGTCAAACTTTCCTTTGTATTTGGCAATGTCTACTGGTTTTGCCTGCAATGGCCAGTGTGGTGCCGTGAAGGCTAAGTACAGGAAGAAAGGTTTATTTTCTTTGTTTTGTTCATCCAGAAAAGACACGGCATTGTTTCCGATCTCGTCTGTAAAATAATACGAATCGTCTTTTGGGTGAAGCTCTTCATTATTTAGAAGCAATTTTACCGGATAAGGTGTTTTTCCGAAAGGCAAAGGTTTGGCGTCAAAATAACTGGAAGCCCCTTTTAAGATTCCGTAAAACTTATCAAAGCCTCTCTGATTGGGCCATTGCGACTGATCTAGAGAGCCTACATGCCATTTTCCCGAAAGCAAAGTGCTGTAACCTCCGGAACGGAAAACCTCGCCCAATGTTAAAGACTCTTTGTTCAAATAACCCTGATAGGCGGGAAGTCCCAGGTTAATATCAAAAAATCCCATTCCGGCCCTATGCTGATATTGCCCTGTTAGCAACGAGGCTCTGGTAGGTGCGCAGATGGAGTTGTTGTAAAATTCGCGCAGACGCAAACCTCCAGTAGCCAGTTTGTCGAGATTTGGTGTTTTAATTTCGGAGCCGTAATTTCCTAAATCAGAATATCCCATATCATCCACCATAATCAAAATGATATTTGGTTTTGAAGAATCAGCCGTAGTTTTATTTTGTGCGGAAACTAAAAGCACGGTCGAAAGCAGTACGTTTAGTGTAAGAAGTGTTTTTTTCATTTTAATTCATGTTGTGAGTTGCTGAGGTTGGTTTTATCTTTTGTTGAATTGGTTTAAGACATATGAACATAGCTTTAAAAAAGTAGAGTAAATTATGGTTTTTTAGAACAACTCTGCGATTTATTTTTAATGAAAGGTGTTTTAGGTACAATAAGTTACGTTTTAAAGTGTTCGAAAAATGATTCAGATTGTTATTCTTTAAAAAGTAAAAAAGCAATGATGAGCGTGACAATGATATTGAATAATTGTGCTATTAAAAAGGCATATAGAGGTTTTCGGCTGGTATTGCCCAGTAAATCTTTAAATTTGGTTTCCAGTCCGATACTGGTAAAAGCCAGGGCAAACCAAATGCCTTGCAGGTTTTTTAAGCTGTCTTTTACTTCGTCTCTGACCTCGGCAGTTAAAAGAAATGAAAATAGGAGTGAAGCGGCAATAAAACCGATAACGAATTTTGGAAAACGCTCCCATATAACAGCTAAGGTTGGTTTTGTGGTAACAGCTTCTTCCGATTTGTTCTGAGTGTAAGTCCAGTAAACGGATATGGCAAAAGCAGCCAATCCTAAGAGTACATTTTGAGAGAATTTGACAATTGTACTAATTTTTAAAGCGGTTTCGCTTACCAAGGAGCCTGAAGCGACAACGGCTCCCGAAGTATCAATACTGCCGCCCAGCCAGGCTCCGGTTACTTCTTCAGGAAAGTTGAAATGTTTAGCAATTATAGGCATGAAAATCATCATGGGTATTGCAGTGACCAAAACAATAGAAATCACGTAAGACAGTTTTTTTGAGTCGCCTTTGATGGCACCCGAAGTCGCAATTGCCGCGGAAACTCCGCAAATCGAAACCGCGCTGGAAATCATCAGGGTTAATTCATCATCAACTTTTAATTTTTTGCACAGCCAGAAGGCAAAGTACCAAACCGACAGTACAACCACTAAAGCCTGAACAAGCCCTAATGAACCGGCTTTTAGAATGTCTGAGAAAATAACAGTGGTTCCTAGTAATACCAAGCCAATTTTGACAAATACCTCTGTTGAAAGAGAGGAACGAAACCACCTTGGAAGGATGAAAAAATTACCCAGACAGAGACCTATGATTAAACTAAAAATCACCGCTTCCAGATTTAGTCCTTTTAGGATTGTGTTTCCGGAGATAATTAAAGCTAAAATTGTTAAAGAATATACTATTGGAAAACCCAGTAGAAAGTTTTTGACCGATTTTCCAATTAAAAAAGCACCAAGTGTTCCAATCGCAATCAGGTATAAAAATTGTAAGCCAATGATTTTCAGGTTTCCGGAATTAAACACGTTCACTAATAAATCGGTTTCGGTTGACCATTTGAAAACAGGGATCTCAGGCAGAAAGATAAAAAGAGAAATTCCGATGATTATAAATCCAAGGACTACGACCGTCCAGTCTTCGTGTAGGGTAAATTGTTTGTTTTGGGTTGACATTTTTAAGGGTTGTTTTTACTGGATTAAACCCGACAGGTTTTTGAAACCTGTCGGGTTTGTATGCGATTATTTAGCGATTTTTATTTGGAAGCCAAAGCAACATCAACATCATTTTTGAGATCTCCCAGACCTTCTTTTTTGAAAACGATTTTTCCTTTTTTGTATAATATCAAAGTTGGGAACACTTTTACGGTTTTCAAATCGGCTATTACTTGCGGGCTGTCTTCCAGATCAATTTCAATGATTTTTAGATTTGAGCCGTATTGCGCTCTGATGGTTTCTAAAACAGGTTTTACTTTTTTGCAGGCGCCACAGTATACAGAACCAATATCAACAAGAACGTCATTATTTTCAGTTATGATTTTATTGTATTCGACTAAGGTTAATTTACTTTTTGAATTGGAGTAAAAAGGTTTTCCGTTTCCAATCCAATTGGCAATTCCGCCCTCTAAACTGTAGGCTTCTTTAAAACCGTTTTTCAGCAATTCGTCTGCAAGCCAGACACTTCTTCCTGCTCCAATAGAATAGGTGAAGACTGGCCTTGTTTTATCTAATGAGGCGATACGCTTGGCGTAATCTTTTGATTCCAGATTGAAATTTTGAGCACCATTGATGTGGTTCAGTGCAAATTCTTCAGGACCACGTGCGTCAATGATCTGCGGTCTTTTTTCGCTTTGAATTTTAGCATAAAAAACATCTAAAGAAACGGTGTTGGATGCTTTTTGCTGTGCAAAGCCAATTCCGGAGAAAAACAGTATCACGATCGCAATACTGTTTTGGATTAATTTATTTTTTTTCATGATCTTTAAGATTGAACCTGCTCATAATAAGCCGGATTTGGAATCGTATTTTCTACTTTCTGACGAACCGGAACAGCTAGTACTCCTTCGGCCAAAGCGCTTCCTTCTTTTTTGGATTTGAAAATTGGCCAAAGAAATTGTGCATACCATTCTTCTTGCTTGTACGACTTCATTCCGTATGATTTTGGGAATTTTCTAGTGATCAAACCTGTTCCGAAAATGATATCCCAGATGAAAAACATATTTCCGAAGTTCCCTTTGAAATGTCCAACACCGTCTCCGCTAGTGTCAGCATGATGCGCGTGATGGGTTGCCGGAGTCGAAATTAAACGTTCTAAAACCCATGCAATTGGATGTAAAACTTTGTATTTGTAAAATGGTTTGTCCCAGGCAATACTCGAGTGAGCTCCGAGAGTAATCAGGCTTTTGATGACCAATACAAACAAAGCCGGTAATCCTAAACCCAAATAGGTTAAAGTAGCGGTTAGGTAAATCTGAGAGAAGAAGATCGTGTAAATAAAGTTTTGTCTGGATGCCATTGCCATACCCATGTAAGGTGCGGAATGGTGCGTTCGGTGAAAACGCCATAAAAAAGGAACCTGATGGTGCAGACGGTGGTACCAGTATTGCGTTAAATCATCGGCTATTGCGATAAGGAAAAAACCTCCCCAAAACGGAACCCACGAAAGCGTGTTGGCAAGATTAGGGATTAAATACGGTAATGCAGTCAGACTAAAAAAGGCAATTACCGGCGGCAAAAGCAATTTGGGAGCCAGAAAACAAACGATATCGACTTTACGCTCTTCGCCTGTCCATTGGTCATCGTACAAACCTGCAGTAAATTCGATAGCTCCGAGGATCAACATAAAAGCAGTTAAACCCCAGGTTCTGATGTTTTCGAAAGCCGGTTTTGCAAATTCTAAAAATGACGGTAACGTAAGATGAGATTCGGTGACCAAACCATTCGTTAGTTTGAAATAAAGAAAAATTGCCACGACAGGCAGTGAATAAATAAGGAGACTAATGCTTAAATCTCTGGTAAGTTTGCTTTTTGAATTATAAGCTGTTGTTGCCATGATTTCTTATTTTAAAAAGTTATTAATTAATGTTAAACCGCCCGCTAGAATAATTAGCGGAACTAAAAAAATAATCGCTCCCACGATGATTTTTTTTCCTATAATTTCAAAATCTACTTTTTTCATAATGATTTAAATTAAAAGCGATTCAGGTTTCAATATGTTGCCAAAAGACCCGAATCGCTATTGGATTTATTATTTAGAATTTCCGGGTCTGGTCGCTTGCTGAATCAGATCCTGTAGTGTTTTGCCTTTGTCGGCTGTAGTGTTGTGTATTCTTCTGTTGTATACATCCTGCCAGTCAATCAACGGATAAACATTGTTTTCTTTGGCTTGTTCTTCAAACAATTTTTTTAGTTCGGCCAATTTTTCCGGGTATTTTTTAGCAAGGTCATTGCGCTCGTTGAAATCTTCGTTGAGGTTATACAACTCCCATACATCAGCATCGAAATTGCTTTCGGCAGGTTTTTCATTTTTACCCAACGATTTTTTTACAGCAAAAGAATCCGGCAGGTGTGCCGCTCCTGCTTTCCAGCCATCTTTGTAAATAGCTCTGTTTCCAAAAATATAGTAGTATTGAATATTGTGTAAAGATGGCGTCTTGGCATCATTCAGTGAAGCGTAGAAGGTTGACCCCTGCAGAGCATCCTGTTTTACTTCTCGGATATATTCCGGAGCTTTAATTCCTGCAATGTCCAAAGTGGTTGGAAGCAAATCGGTTACGTGACTGTACTGGTTTCTGACTCCGCCTTTTTCTTTAATTCCCTTTGGGTAAAAAACAATCAACGGATTACGCGTTCCCCCTTCAGATTGTGCATCTTGTTTCCAGTTTTTAAAAGGAACATTTGTTGCCTGTGCCCATCCTAGTGGATAGTTGGTGTTCAGTCCTTTTGAAGTTCCGATTTCTCCAATATTGTTTAGATTTTTCTGTAGATTTTCTTCGTCAGATCCACCCTGAGCAAACAAACTCTGATTGATTGTACCTTGTGTAGTACCTTCTTTACTGGCGCCATTGTCACCAATTGCAACAAAAATTAAAGTGTTTTCCAGCTGATTGGTTTGTTTTAGATGCTCGACAATTCGTCCAATTTCGTGATCGGTATAGGTCAGATATCCGGCATAAACTTCCATGAATCTGGCGTAAACTTTCTTTTGATCCGGTGTTAGTTTTTTCCAGTCGGTAATCAGCGGATTACGTTCCGGTAAGATGGCATTAGCAGGAACTACACCCAGTTTTTTCTGGTTGGCCAGTACTTTTTCGCGATAAGCATCCCAGCCTTCATCAAATTTTCCTTTGTACGCATCGCTCCAGGATTCTGCCACCTGGTGTGGTGCATGAACCGCTCCGGGAGCATAGTATAAAAAGAAAGGTTTGTCGGGTGCAGCTTTATGCTGTTTGGTGATGTAGCTGATGGCTTTATCCGTAATCTGATCGGTTAAGTGTCTTCCGTCAGGTGTAACATGTGCGTTGTCTTCCACCAGATCAGGTTTATATTGATCGGTTTGTGATCCTAAGAAACCGAAAAAGTGTTCGAAACCTTTTCCGGTAGGCCATCTGTCGAAAGGCCCTGCATCGGTTGCTTCTTCATCAGGAGTCAAACCGTATTTTCCCACGGCAAAAGTATTGTATCCTTTGTCTCTTAAAATTTCGGCAATTGTTCCTTTATCAGATGGAATTCTTCCATCCCAACCCGGGAAACCTGCTGATAAAACGGTATGTGAAAATCCGCTTACGTGTACTTTTCCTGAATTTCTTCCGGTTAAAAGAGCGGCACGGGTAGGGGCACAAATAGCAGTGGTGTGAAAGTTGGTGTATCGTAAACCATTATTAGCCAGATTATCAAAAGTTGGCGTTTGAATTAAACCTCCAAAAGCGCTTGAGGCTCCAAAACCAACATCATCCAGTAAAATCCAGACAATATTTGGTGCGCCTGCAGGGGCTTTCACAGGATCTGGCCAATATTCTTTAGAATCGGCCAGCGTTTTTCCGACAACACCTTTAAAATCAGCATTCGGATTGTTTTGCGCAAAACTCAATTGTGCTGCAAGCAGTGCAGTAAGTAAGAGTCCTTTTTTTGGGCTCGTACTTTTACCAGGGTATTTGAAATTTTTCATAATTTATTCGTTTTTTTAGTGGTGGTTTTAATTAATATCCGGGGTTTTGAGGTAATCCAACAGGATCAATATTTCTTTCACTTTGTGGAATCGGGTATAAATTATTTCGTTCAGAAACGGAATTTTTCGCCAGTACTTTTTTGACTTCGGTAACCAAAGTTCCCCAACGAACCAAATCAAACCAGCGTTGACCTTCCTGAACAAATTCTTTTTTACGTTCTTCTTGCAGAGCTGCTCTAAACGTTGTTTGTGTTAATCCTGCTAAGTCTACTGTTGCATCAGGTGTGTTAATCGGTTTTCCAAAAGCCCTTCTTCTTACCTGATTGATTAGCTCATAGGCTTCAGGTGTAGGTGGTCCCTGTTCGTTTATCGCTTCCGCTAAAGACAGTAAAATATCGGCATAACGAATTATCGGAAAATTGATTGAGACGTTAGACGGAGTGGCCAGATTGGTTAAATCCAAATATTTTTTAAATATTGGCTTTGGAAAAGTATAAACGTTTGCTGTACCGGGAACAGCTAATTGTTTGGCATAACTTACATCTCGTCTGGTGTCTCCGGTGGCATAAATATCATAAAACAAAGCAACATCCGAAATAATATCGGCAGGTTCTGTAGCAGTGAATCCGGTAAAAGAAGTGGCCTGAAAAGTACTTCCGCTAGATCCGTTTCCGGCTTGGTTGGGTTCAAACTGAACAGAGAATATATGTTCCTTTCCGTTCTTTTTGGTTTTCGTGAAAATATCCTGAAAATTTTCGAAAAGAGTATATCCATATCCACCGTTGATCACTTCTCTGGCTTTTAAAATAGCATTCGGATAGTCTTTTCTGGTAAGATAAACCTTTGTTAGAATTGCTTTTGCCGCTCCTGATGTAGCACGTCCCGCATCTGTTGCGGCATAAGTAGACGGCAGGGCCTCAGCATCTTTTAAATCTGAAATAATTTGGGTATAAACTTCTGCTACAGTGGCTCTTTTCGACTTTAAACTTTCCAATTGAATAGAAGTAGGCTCGTGCAATACAATAGGAACTCCGCCCCAAAGACGTACTGCCTGAAAATACAATAAGCCTCGGATGAATTTAGCCTCGAGAATCAATCTGTTTTTAACAGCGTCTGAACCGGCTACTTTTGGTATATTATCGATAGCAACATTGGCTCTGTTTATTCCGGCATAGATTTGACGCCACGCTACCTGAACACGATCGGAAGTTGCATCATGAGTCAGGCTGCTTAAAGCTCTCACCTGCGGATTGGTTGCCGAAACTCCCGCTGCAGCATAATCAGAAGCCATATCGGTCAGGAAATATAAGTTTCTCCCAAACAAACTCTGCTCTCCCGGATCAAGACTTAGTGAAGCATAGACAGCTGTTACACTTGCTACAGCATCGTCTTGTGTTTTAAAGTAGTTGTCTTCGGTTACAAATGAGGTAGGTGTGACCTCTAAATCGGTGCACGATACCAATAGTCCGGCACTCAATAGGAATGTTATAAAAATCTTTTTCATTTTATTTTTTTTTTACTTAAAAAGTTACGTTCAGGCCCGAGATGAATGTTTTTGAATTGGGATAAGCACCAAAATCAATTCCCGGATATAAGTTGTTTTGTTCGTAGGAGCTTACCTCAGGATCATATCCTGTGTATTTGGTCCATGTAATTAGGTTTTCGGCAGAGACATAAAATTTGATGCTTTTAGCTCCCAGTCTTTTCGAAAGGCTTTTTGGTAAAGTATAACCTAAAGTGATTAATTTTAATCTCAGGAAAGAAGCATCCTCAACATAACGTTCGGAAACAATTCCCAATGGAGAACTGGTTGCTCTCGGAACTTCATTGCTTGGATTTGTAGGTGTCCAACGATCTTCTAGTGTAACGTTGGCATTCGTACCCAGTGTAGAAATTTCCAATTGCTGATTTAAAGCATTGAATATTTTACCGCCATAAGATCCCTGGAATGAAAAATTAAGATCAAAGTCGCGATAGGAAACCGTGTTGCTAAAACTTCCCACAAATTTTGGTTGTGAACTTCCAAGATTTCCTTTGTCAAGAGCTGTAATTACACCATCTCCGTTAGTATCTACATATCTTCGGTCTCCAACTTTTGTATTGGCTAAACTGTTGATTTTAGGCTGAGTATTGACTTCTTCCTGCGTCTGGAAAATACCATTGGTTTTGTATCCCCAAAAAGTTCCCAAAGGCAGTCCTACTTTTACGGTTACCGGTTGTTGTTGCAATAAAGAACCGTTTGGTACTACAGGAAAAAATTGATCCACGCCATTTCCAATAGAAACGACTTTGTTTTTATTGGCAGAGAAAACAATGTTAGAATTCCATGAAAAGTTTTCTGTTTTTAGGTTTTCGGTAATCAGACCAATTTCAAACCCTTTATTTTCAACCCCTCCAATGTTTTGTAGTACAGTTGCATATCCTGAGGTCAACGGAATTGGTACATTGATCAACAAATCGTTCGTTTTTTTGTAGTATACATCAAAAACAAAATTGATTTTACGGTCTAACAAGGATAAATCCAATCCAATATTGTATTGATTTGTTTTTTCCCACTTCAGGTCCGGATTGGCTAGTCGGGTAGGAGCTAAACCAGTTTGCAGAGTTCCTCCGAAGGAATAGTTTACAGAAGCCATTTGTGCAAGAGAAAGATAATTTCCAATTTCCTGGTTACCGGTTGTTCCGGCAGTTATTCTTAGTTTAGCTTCGGTTACGCCTTTGATATTACTTGCAAAAGATTCATCGGTAATATTCCACGAAAATCCTGCTGACGGGAAATACCCCCAAAGCGACTTCGAACCAAATCTTGAAGATCCGTCTGCACGGGCAGAAAGCGTAAAATTGTATTTTCCTTTATAGGAATAATTAACTCTGGTTAGCCATGATTTTAAAACACTTTCGAAAGCATCGGTATAAGGTTTTAAAGGCACACCATCCTGTAAAGCATTGTAAGTATTGGCGTCATTGACAAAAAATTGAGCTCCCGCGTTCACAACTTCACCTTGTGTATATTGAAGAGTATATCCGCCCAAGGCTGAAAATTTGTGGTTTTCACCAAAATTAGTGTTGTAGTTCAAGGTGTTTTCATTCAGTACAGAGCTTACTAAGCGGTCTCCAACCGAGCCAAAACCTTTAGTTCCTGCACCTGTAGTGGTAGTTGCCGGTGCATAGTAATTTTGCTTGGTATTGATCACATCGCCACTAACAGCCACTTTTGCGGTTAGTTTTTTGGTGATTTTGTATTCGCCAAATAAACTGGTCAGGATTCGGTTGATTTTAGTTTCGTTGGTCGTACTAACAAGGTCATTTATTGGGTTAGCAATGACTCCGTTAACAGCTGTTGCATAAGGATTATTGGTCAGGTTATAGCTTCCGTCGGCATTTTTAATCGGAACTACCGGTGGCTGATACAAAGCGACAACTAGCGGATTAGGTTGTCTTCCGGCAGACGAACCACCATTGGTACCAATACCATTTGCAACCGAATTGCTGTAGTTGGCATTTACTCCAAATTTAAAATTTTGAGAATAGTTTCTTTCGTAGTTGACACGTAACGAAATACGCTTAAAATCAGAGGCAATTACAATTCCATCCTGTTGAAAATACCCTGCCGAAATTGCATATCTTGAGCGATCATCACCTCCTGAAAACGACAATTGATGATTCTGAATAGGAGCTGCCGTTCTAAAAGCAGCCGATTGCCAGTCGTATCCTCCCGAAGTTTTTAAAGCTTCGATCTGAGCAGCAGTAAAAGAAGGAGCCTGGCCAATACTGGCCTGAACATCATTGCGCAGGCTTGCCCATTGGCTTGCGTTCAGTAAATTTAGTTTTTTCGATACATTCTGAAACCCAACATAACCCTGATACGAAATATTGTCCTGACCCTTTGTCCCTTTTTTAGTGGTGATGATGACCACACCATTTGCCCCACGGGAGCCGTAAATTGCCGTTGCAGAGGCATCTTTTAGTACTTCAATAGATTCGATATCACCCGGGTTAATCGTTGAAAGGACATTGATAGTCGCTCCCGCATTCGAAACCCCTGCTGTGCTATTGTTATTGTCGTTGTAAATTAAAATTCCGTCAACTACATAAAGTGGTTCATTACCAGCCGTAATAGAGTTTCCTCCTCTGATTCGTACACTGGAAGAGGCTCCGGGACGTCCCGAACTTTGTGTGACTACCACCCCCGGTATAGCACCGCGCAGTAAGTTATCTGCCGATGAGGTTACCTGACTTAAATTGGCTTTAGGTACAGAGGACACAGCCCCTGTAATGTCTTTTCTCTTTTGAGAGCCATAACCAACAACTACTAATTCGTCCAGTTCCTGACGTTCTTCTTTTAGATGAATGGTAATTGGATTTTTTTCGACTATAATCTCTGATTTTTTATATCCAATATAAGTTACGATTAAAGTATAAGGGAATTTCTGTCCGGTTTGAAAGTAAAATTTTCCTTCGGCATCTGTCTGAACACCGTGAGTAGTTCCTTTAATAATAACAGAAGCACCAATAATAGGTTGGTTGGTAATGTCGTCTAAAACTGTTCCATCCAGTTTTGATTGTATCAGAGGTGTTGTATTTTGGGCATTAATTCCTGCCGATAGGAGCAGGAGAAACAAGAATGAGTATATTTTTAATTTTTTTTTCATTTCTTTGTACTGGTTTAAGTAATTAACAAGAAGCCTTGAAAGTTGAATTTTCAACTCTCTAATGGAATTCTTGATTTAGTGATAAATGTTCTTTAAGCCTTGCCATTTCTGTTGCCGCAGAAATGGCTTTTTTTATTTACAGCAACAGCCTTGCATATTTTTCATTTTGTTTTTTTTAGTTGTTAATTATTTTCTTTTTTAAAGTATAGGTATAGTTTCAGTACTCCTTTTGATACAAATGAATGCATCAAACTGACTTGGAAGTTTCAATAAAAATTTTGTGGTGTATTTAAAAATTCGCTTTAAAATGATTCGGTACAAAAAGGAATCGAATGCAAACGAAAAAATTGCTGAGGTTTAGCAACAGAAGCACATATAACAAAAAGTGTTATAAGTATATTTTTTAGGAAGAATGTAATACGATATGCTTTCGGTTGTTTTCAAAATATAGTTTTTTTGGTTTCAAATATTATTTTAATCTCTACTAATTCTATAGACAAAGTTAAATTTAAAATAATAAAATCCAAAAGTTTGGT
>NZ_CADCST010000066.1 GCF_902804485.1 Flavobacterium collinsii
CATTATTTCCCAGTTATGTCTTTGTCAAGATCAAATCCAATAAAGACTTTCATGATGCCTTAAATGTAGAGAGTGGCTGTTCTTATTTGTCTTTTGGCAGAGAATATGGAAAAGTTTCCGAAGAAGAAATCGATCATATCAGGCTTTTTACCCAGGTAAAAGACATCACAGATGTTCAGATTGAACCGGCACTACCTAAAATAGGAGATAAACTTAAAATCGAGCATGGAGAATTATCCGGACTTGAATGTGAAGTTTTCAGAGTCGACAATCAGCATAGAATCAGTGTAAGACTAAGTTCTTTGCGTCAGAATATCTCAGCCATCATTCCTTTGTCATATCTATCCAATCCAACAGAAAACGTCTTTGCTAAGGCGTAGTTTTTAGTTTTCCTTTTCAAAAAGAGTAGCATCCACATCCCATGTGGAGTTATTCACCAAAGTGATCTTTTGTACTTGCAACACAGTATAGAATATCTCTCAATTGGACCATTCCTTACAAAATCAAAATTTAGTTTTTACAACATAGTAAAAACATCACAGCACATTGTCTTTTAAAACAATGTGTTTGGTGTTACAAATTGGCCATTTTAATTATCACAGTTATTAATTCAAAAATACAGTATTTAGAAAACCCTTTTAAGATGAAAGATATCAAATCAATAATTACCAGTCTATCCAATAAAGAAGTACAAATTTTTCTGGATGATTTAGAAGAAAATTTAAGAGTAACAGGAAACACAGCTGCTCTTACAGCAGAAGATAAAATCGATATTTCAACCAACAAAGATCGTCTTATCGCCTTACTTAAAAGTAGTAAAAACAGTTCGAAGTTTAATTTTGAAGTGATTTCATCTGTTCCTGTATCAGAAAGTTATGAGGTATCAGCAGGACAACGTCGACTTTGGACTTTAAGTCAGTTTGAAGGAGGGTCTGCCGTATACAACATGCCTATGCATACCACTCTAAAAGGGAGTTATGATATCGAACGCCTTCAAAAAGCCATTACAGCGACTATAGAGCGTCATGAGATCTTACGTACTATTTTCAAAATGGAGGAGAACGGTGACATTAGACAATACGTGCAGCCAACAGCAGCAGTAAATTTTAAGCTGTCTTATGTTGATTTCAGGAATGCTGATGATAAACAAGCAAGCGTAACCCGTTATATCAATACAGATTCATACGTACCCTTTGATTTAGAAGAAGGACCTTTATTCCGCGTAAGCTTATTACAGACAGAAGAGGAAACTTATGTTTTCTATTATAACATGCATCATATTATTAGCGATGGCTGGTCTATGAATGTATTGGCAAAAGATGTATTTGCATTTTATGAGTCTTTTGTCAGCGGGACTGCAGCTGATCTTGCACCTCTGGCAATTCAATATAAAGATTATGCAAATTGGCAGGCATTACAAATAAATACAGCCGGTTCAACTATAGATAAAACGTATTGGATGGAAAGTCTTGCGGGTGAGCTGCCTGTCCTGGATCTTCCTTCAGAAAAACGCCGACCTTCTGTAAAAACACACAAAGGACGAAGCTTAAGAGCCTATATTTCTAAAGAAACAACTGCTATGCTTCAGCTTTTTACAAAAGAGAATAACAGCAGTACTTTTATCAGTTTACTAACGACCATCAATATTCTTTTTCATAAATATACTTCAGATTCAGATATTATTATCGGAAGCCCGGTAGCAGGTCGTGATCATGCAGATTTGGCCAATCAGATTGGTTTTTATGTGAATACAATTGCTTTGCGCAACACCATAAATACTCAGGAGAATTTTACCTCGATTTATAAAAGAATTAAAGAGCAGACACTGGAAGCGTTTAATCATCAAATGTATCCTTTTGATAGTTTAGTAGAAAACCTAAATATCAAAAGAGATGCGGGAAGAAGCAGTGTATTTGATGTTTTATTAGTACTTCAGAATACGGCAGAAAATGATGAAACGGTCGAAATACCAGCGGCAAAAAGCGATACAATTGTTGATTTAGGAGAAACAGTTTCAAAATTTGATGTAGAACTTAATTTCAGAGAAGCCGGAGAGCAGTTAATTTTAGATATTTCTTACAATACAGAAGTGTACGAATATCAAATGATTGAAGGCTTAATAAGACATTATCAACAAATTTTAAAAGAAGTCTTATCTCAGCCGCAAACTCCAATTGGTCAATTAACTTACATCAGTAAAGAAGAAGAAAAAGAATTATTGGTGGATTTTAATGCCACAAAAAACAATTATCCTACCGATATTACGATTGTTGACTTGATTGAAACACAAGTTGCCAGTAATCCGGAAGGAATTGCTTTGGCCTATGAAGGAGAAACGATGACCTATGCAGCTTTAAATGCAAGCGCCAATAAGGTTGCCCATTATTTACGCAGTATAGGAGTTACGACAGAGTCTATAGTTGGGCTATGTATAGAGCGTTCTTTTGAAATGGTTATAGGGATGTTGGGTATTATGAAATCCGGTGGAGCTTATGCACCAATTGATCCTCATTATCCGGCAGAGCGAATTGATTTCATCTTAAAAGATACAAAGGCAGAGGCTGTACTTGTAAATAAAGGTAGTATTAGTAAAGTTAATTTTCTGGAAGATATTGCAATACTAAATCTGGACGAACAGGATACAATATTTGCAAATCAGTCAGAAGCGAATCCTAACGTAGCAATACCGGTTTCCAACGCAGCTTATGTAATTTATACTTCGGGATCTACAGGAAACCCTAAAGGAGTCGTGAATGAGCAACGCGGTTTAGTGAATCGTTTATTATGGGCGAAGGAATATTATAATTTAACGGCTAACGATGTATTGATACAAAAAACTACTTTTTGTTTTGATGTATCAGTTTGGGAATTTTTTCTTCCTCTGTTATCCGGTTGTAAACTAGTCATTCCAAAACCGGAAGGACATAAGGATAGTGATTATTTAAGAGAATTGATCGCGACACATCAGGTTACAATGATTCACTTTGTACCTTCTATGTTAAGCGCCTTTTTACTGGATATCGATGTTACTAAATGCAGCAGTCTGAAAAATGTGGTGTGTAGTGGAGAGGCTCTAAAAATAAGCCAGGCAGAAGATTTTCAAAAAGTATTGCCGAATGTTATTTTGAGTAATTTATACGGACCTACAGAGGCTTCTATAGATGTAACAAGCTGTATTATTCCTTTTAAGGGAATAGATTTAAGACGTATTACAATAGGTAAACCAGTAGCAAACACTCAGATTTATATTCTGGATAGTGAAATGAATGTACAACCCAAAGGTGTTACTGGAGAACTTTATATAGGAGGTGTTCAGGTAGCCAGAGGATATATCAATCTTCCGGAACTTAATGCTTTTAGATTTGTAAACAATCCTTTTGGAGAAGGAAAATTGTATCGAACCGGTGACAATGCAAAGTGGCTTCAGGATGGAAATATAGAATACCTTGGAAGAGAAGACAGTCAGGTAAAAGTTAGAGGTTACCGAATTGAATTGGGAGAATTGGATACCATGATAAACAGCTGTCCGGCTATACGTCAGGGAGTTGTTATTGCGAGAGAAGACGCTTACGGTGTAAATGAACTGATAGCGTATATCGTTCTTACAGCAGGTAAAACAAAAGACGATGTTATTGCCTATTTAAGAGAACATATTCCGGGGTATATGATTCCGGGAATTATAGTAGAGCTGGATGCAATTCCATTAACATCAAATGGTAAAGTAAACAGAAAAGCACTGCCGGATCCAGTATTTAGCAGAGAATACGAATATGTAGCACCAACGACAAATACAGAAGAGGAATTGGTTGTCATCTGGCAGGATCTACTAAAAGCAGAGCAGGTTGGTATCACTGATAATTTCTTCGAACTGGGAGGACATTCCTTATTAGCAGTGCGATTAATATCGGCGATAAAAAACACAATGAACATTGGGCTTACCATTACAAACGTATTTAGTAATCCGACGATTTCTGATTTGGCTTATTTTATTGAAAAACAGGATGCTAATTCCGTACTTCCTTTGGTGACCAAACAAGATTTACCCGAAGCGATTCCATTATCTTATGCGCAGGAGCGTTTGTGGTTTGTCGATAAATTAAAAGGAAGTGAGCACTATCACATGCCGGTTTTATTAAACTTAAAAGGAGCATTAAATACAGCCTACCTTTCTCAGGCTTTAAAAACCATTGTAGAACGTCATGAAACCTTACGCACCGTATTTGTAGAAAATGAAGGTGTTGCTTATCAGGAGGTACAACCGGCTGATAGCTGGGAACTGAATGTGGTTGCTGCGGATGCCGATTATCAGGATCTTATTGCTGATGAGATAAAAAAACCTTTTGATTTATCAAAAGATTATATGCTGCGTGCTACTGTTATTAAAGTAGCGGAGGCCGAACATATTTTAGTGATCGTACGTCATCATATTGCAACAGACGGTTGGTCTGAATCTATAATTGTTAAAGAATTTAAAGAATTATACGCTTCTTATGCCTCAGGAAGAGAGGCCGATTTACCAGTTCTTAATTTTCAATATGCCGATTATTCGGTTTGGCAGCGTTCAGAATTATCGGGTGCTGTTTTAGAAGAGAAATTAGGGTATTGGGAGTCCAAATTAAGTGGTGTAGCTCCGTCTGCACTTCCTATTGATTATGCTAGACCTGCTGTTCAAAGCAACCGTGGAGATCATATTAGCTTTAAGTTAGACAGTGATCGCAGTGAGGCTTTGCGAGCTTATGCGAAAGAACAGGGTGTAACCTTATTCATGTTATTAGCAAGCGTTTATAAAGTATTGTTGTATCGTCACAGTGGTCAGTCAGATATTTGTATCGGAACTACTGTTGCCAATCGTCCGCAGCAGGAATTAGAATCTATGATTGGATTCTTTGTGAATACTTTGGCTCTTCGAAGTGATTTATCGGGTAACCCATCGTTCAATGAGGTGCTGAAATCGGTAAAACAAACCACTTTAGAAGCATACAATCACATCGCGGTTCCGTTTGAAAAAGTAGTAGACCGTGTAGAAAAGGCAAGAGACAAAAGCAGAAATTCTTTATTCCAGGTATTGTTTGTTTTGAACAACAATCCGGATGCTAAGGTGTCTGAATTTAGTGATATTACGATTGAACCAGTGGCAATGGATTATAATATCTCGAAATTTGACCTGACCATTTTTGTAGAAGACAGCCCGGAAGGAATCTCTTTTTCATTTAACTATTGTACAGATCTTTTCAGTGCTGCTACAGTATCAGGATTAAGATCACATTACGAGAATTTACTGGACACGATTTTAATAAACAGTACTTCATCAATAGGAAACCTGGCGATGCTTAATCCGGAAGAGGAGCAGGCATTGGTTGTAGATTATAATACTACTGATTATGTATTATCAGGTGAAGGAACTGTATTATCGCTTTTTGAGGCACAAGTTTCTAAAACTCCCGATGCGGTTGCTTTTGTGTATAATGATAGCCGTATGACGTATAAAGAGCTGGATGAAGCTGCTACGAAATTGGCATATTATTATCAACAGACTTATGAGCTGAAAGAAAATGATTTGATGGGTATCATGATGGATACTTCGAATTGGTCTTTACTGGCAATTCTATCGATTTTAAAATCAGGAGCAGGTTATGTTCCAATTGATCTTTCATTGCCAAAAGAGCGTCAGTTGTACATGGTACAAGAGGCTAATATCAAAGGTTTATTGATCGAATCCAGCAGTTTATTCGATGTGATCGACTTCTCGGTTCCCGTATTTTCTATCGATATTCAGTATGCAGATATAGCGTCACTTCCGCAAGATATTACCTTTTCATCATTGGCAACTGAGGAGACTACCGCTTATGTGGTGTACACTTCAGGCACAACAGGACAACCAAAAGGAGTTCAGGTGAGCCACAAGAATCTGGTAGATTATTACGAAGGATTAGACGCTAAGATTGAAATTAGTGCGAACAAAAGCTTCGGATTGATGTCTTCATTGGCTGCCGATTTAGGAAATACCGTATTGTACGGTTCTTTATTGAGTGGCGGATGTTTACACTTATTCAACAAAGAAACTTTAATGGACGGTGTGAAATTACAAGCGTATTTTAAAGCCAATCCGATCGACTGTATTAAAATAGTACCGAGTCACTGGCAGGCTTTGCGTTTGGATAAAGAATTGTTATTGCCGGCACGCACCTTGATATTTGGAGGTGATGTATTGCCAGTATCACATGTAAAAGAGATCGCAGCACAAGATCCTAATGTAGCGATTGTAAACCATTACGGTCCTACAGAGAGTACTGTTGGAAAATTATTGCACCAGATAGATCCTGATTTTGATTATGTAACCATTCCGGTTGGAAAATTATTCTCCAACAGTGAAGCTTACATTGTAAGTGGTGATATGTCTTTATGTCCAATAGGAGTTTCTGGAGAATTATTACTAGGTGGAGCCGGAATCTCAAAAGGATATTTAAACCGTGAGGATTTAACCCAGGAGAAATTTATCAGCAATCCGTTTGCAGCAGGCAAGAGTTCGGTTTTATACAGAACCGGAGATTTAGTACGCAGAAATTCATTGGGAGAAATAGAATTCTTGGGACGTGTAGACGATCAGGTTAAAATCCGTGGATACCGTGTAGAATTAAAAGAAATCAGTCGTGTGATTCAGGGCTATTCCGGAATTGTACAAAGTGAGGTTTTATTTAGAGAAGACAGCACAGGAGTAAAACGCTTGGTGAGTTATCTGGTTGCTGAAGAAGGTTATTCAGAGTCTGATTTGAAATCCTATCTTTCGGGATTGGTTCCTGATTATATGGTTCCTCAGGTATTTGTGGCCTTAGATCAGATGCCGTTAACTTCAAATGGTAAGATCGACAGAAAGGCATTACCGGATCCTACAGTTACAGAAGGACGTGTATATATAGCCCCTGAAACAGAAGTAGAAAAGGCTTTAGTTACTATTTGGCAGGATTTACTGAATGTAGAACAAGTAGGTGTTACAGATGATTTCTTCGAATTAGGAGGTCATTCCTTATTGGCTGTTCGTTTGCTGTCGGCTATTAAAACTACACTAAACGTTGCTATTACGATTACAGACATATTTGATTATACTAATATTTCAGCTTTGGCATCTTTTATAGAAAGCCAGGACAATACTTTGGTACTTCCGTTGGTAGGCAAACAAGATTTACCTGCAGATATTCCATTATCATACGCTCAGGAGCGTTTATGGTTTATCGACAGGTTAAAAGGAAGTGAGCATTATCATGTACCGGTGTTATTAAACTTAAAAGGAGATCTTAATATAGAATTTCTTTCTCAGGCTTTAAAAACCATTGTCGATCGTCATGAGGCTTTGCGCACGGTATATATTGAAAAAGAAGGTATTGCATATCAGGAAGTACAATCTTCGGATCGTTGGGAACTTAATGTTTTGACTGCTGTTACTGATTTAGAAGCCTTCATGGCAAAAGAAGTCAGCAGGTCTTTTGATCTTTCTAACGATTATATGCTGCGTGCAACAGTGGTAAGAGTGTCAGACCGCGAGTATATTTTGGTATTGGTACGTCATCATATTGCAACAGATGCATGGTCTACATCGGTTATTGTTAATGAATTTAAAGAATTATATGCTTCTTATGCCTCAGGAAGAGAAGCAGATTTACCGGTTCTTACTTTTCAATATGCCGATTATTCGGTATGGCAGCGTTCTCAGGTATCAGGTGCTTATTTGGCGGAGAAATTAGATTATTGGGAATCAAAGTTAGGTGGTGTAGCCCCTTCAGCACTTCCTGTTGATTATCCAAGACCTGCTGTTCAAAGCAGCCGTGGAGATCATATTAGTTTTAGGTTGGACAACGACCGTAGTGAAGCTTTACGTGCTTATGCTAAGGACGAAGGGGTAACTTTATTCATGTTATTGCTAAGTGTTTATAAAGTATTGTTGTATCGTCACAGTGGTCAGTCAGATATTTGTATCGGAACTACTGTTGCCAATCGTCCGCAGCAGGAATTAGAATCTATGATTGGATTCTTTGTGAATACTTTGGCTCTTCGAAGTGATTTATCGGGTAACCCATCGTTCAATGAGGTGCTGAAATCGGTAAAACAAACCACTTTAGAAGCATACAATCACATCGCGGTTCCGTTTGAAAAAGTAGTAGACCGTGTAGAAAAGGCAAGAGACAAAAGCAGAAATTCTTTATTCCAGGTATTGTTTGTTTTGAACAACAATCCGGATGCTAAGGTGTCTGAATTTAGTGATATTACGATTGAACCAGTGGCAATGGATTATAATATCTCGAAATTTGACCTGACCATTTTTGTAGAAGACAGCCCGGAAGGAATCTCTTTTTCATTTAACTATTGTACAGATCTTTTCAGTGCTGCTACAGTATCAGGATTAAGATCACATTACGAGAATTTACTGGACACGATTTTAATAAACAGTACTTCATCAATAGGAAACCTGGCGATGCTTAATCCGGAAGAGGAGCAGGCATTGGTTGTAGATTATAATACTACTGATTATGTATTATCAGGTGAAGGAACTGTATTATCGCTTTTTGAGGCACAAGTTTCTAAAACTCCCGATGCGGTTGCTTTTGTGTATAATGATAGCCGTATGACGTATAAAGAGCTGGATGAAGCTGCTACGAAATTGGCATATTATTATCAACAGACTTATGAGCTGAAAGAAAATGATTTGATGGGTATCATGATGGATACTTCGAATTGGTCTTTACTGGCAATTCTATCGATTTTAAAATCAGGAGCAGGTTATGTTCCAATTGATCTTTCATTGCCAAAAGAGCGTCAGTTGTACATGGTACAAGAGGCTAATATCAAAGGTTTATTGATCGAATCCAGCAGTTTATTCGATGTGATCGACTTCTCGGTTCCCGTATTTTCTATCGATATTCAGTATGCAGATATAGCGTCACTTCCGCAAGATATTACCTTTTCATCATTGGCAACTGAGGAGACTACCGCTTATGTGGTGTACACTTCAGGCACAACAGGACAACCAAAAGGAGTTCAGGTGAGCCACAAGAATCTGGTAGATTATTACGAAGGATTAGACGCTAAGATTGAAATTAGTGCGAACAAAAGCTTCGGATTGATGTCTTCATTGGCTGCCGATTTAGGAAATACCGTATTGTACGGTTCTTTATTGAGTGGCGGATGTTTACACTTATTCAACAAAGAAACTTTAATGGACGGTGTGAAATTACAAGCGTATTTTAAAGCCAATCCGATCGACTGTATTAAAATAGTACCGAGTCACTGGCAGGCTTTGCGTTTGGATAAAGAATTGTTATTGCCGGCACGCACCTTGATATTTGGAGGTGATGTATTGCCAGTATCACATGTAAAAGAGATCGCAGCACAAGATCCTAATGTAGCGATTGTAAACCATTACGGTCCTACAGAGAGTACTGTTGGAAAATTATTGCACCAGATAGATCCTGATTTTGATTATGTAACCATTCCGGTTGGAAAATTATTCTCCAACAGTGAAGCTTACATTGTAAGTGGTGATATGTCTTTATGTCCAATAGGAGTTTCTGGAGAATTATTACTAGGTGGAGCCGGAATCTCAAAAGGATATTTAAACCGTGAGGATTTAACCCAGGAGAAATTTATCAGCAATCCGTTTGCAGCAGGCAAGAGTTCGGTTTTATACAGAACCGGAGATTTAGTACGCAGAAATTCATTGGGAGAAATAGAATTCTTGGGACGTGTAGACGATCAGGTTAAAATCCGTGGATACCGTGTAGAATTAAAAGAAATCAGTCGTGTGATTCAGGGCTATTCCGGAATTGTACAAAGTGAGGTTTTATTTAGAGAAGACAGCACAGGAGTAAAACGCTTGGTGAGTTATCTGGTTGCTGAAGAAGGTTATTCAGAGTCTGATTTGAAATCCTATCTTTCGGGATTGGTTCCTGATTATATGGTTCCTCAGGTATTTGTGGCCCTAGATCAGATGCCGTTAACTTCAAATGGTAAGATCGACAGAAAAGCATTACCGGATCCTACAGTTACCAACCAACGCGTATATATAGCCCCTGAAACAGAAGTAGAAAAGGCTTTAGTTATTATTTGGCAGGATTTATTGAGTGTAGAACAAGTTGGGGTTACCGATAATTTCTTTGAACTGGGTGGTGATTCTATTATTGTGATTCAGGTAGTCAGCAGAGCGAAGAAAAAAGGACATCAAATTCAGGTTCAGGATCTGTTTGATTACCAAACCATAGCAGAGTTAGCTACAGCCGTAGAACAAAACAGTAAAAAACTTAATACAGCAGAACAAGGTCTTTTAGAAGGTGAAGTACCTTTATCACCAATTCAACAGTGGTTTTTCGAGCGAGAAGAAGAGGCAGTATCACATTTCAACCAGGCCGTTCTTTTAAGTATTAGTAAAGAGGTTACCAAGGAAAAACTGGAACAAATCATAGACCTAATAGCTAAACGTCACGATTCGCTTCGATTTAAATACACCAAAGAACAAGACGAATGGAAACAGTTTTATGGAGAATCCACTAATCTGTATCGAACAGAAACCATTGAAGAAGGAAATAATACCGGTGAAACTATTACCGCAATTTGTAAAAAATATCAGGAATCACTGAACATAGAAAAAGGAGATTTAGCACGATTTGTTCTAATTGAAACTCCGGATTCTGAAGTACACAACAGATTCTTTATGGTATCGCACCACCTTGCAGTAGATGGTGTTTCCTGGAGATTTATTATCGATGATCTGGAAACCCTGCTGAAAGAAGAAACGGTAGATGAAACCTTGTATTTAGAAAATAAAAACAATTCTTTCAGAGATTGGATTAACAGACTGAAAAACTTTGCAGAGACTGAGGAAATAGAATCTCAATTAGGATACTGGCAGCAAATCAACAGTGATTATACGCCTCTTCCAACAGATTTTTCGGCAAAGCGACCAACCAGAGAGACCAAGAAAACCCATGAAGTTATCCTGAATCAGGAGTATACAAAACGTTTATTAAAAGAGGTAAATGTCGCTTACAATACCGAAATTAATGATCTAATGTTGAGTGCTTTACAAATGACTTTTGAAGACATCTTTGACACAAAACGACTGGCGTTAGGTTTTGAAGGACATGGTAGAGAAAATATATTCACAGATATCGATCTTGCCGGAACTACAGGCTGGTTTACCAATAAATATCCAGTAATTCTTTCCAGAAGCGGAGCAAAAACAGAAGGTGATATTATCAAATCGGTAAAAGAAACATTACGTCGAATTCCAACCAAAGGAATGGGGTACGGATGTTTACGTTACCTGCATTCTTCTAAAGAAATTCGCAATTCCTTAAAGGATTGTGGATGGGATGTAGTATTCAATTATTTGGGACAGATCGACAATGTACTAAACCAAAAGGGAAGCTTCACAGCGGCATCAGAAAACTCAGGAGTACATATTAGTCCTACGTCATTAATAGAAGAAAAGTTTATTATAAAAGCCATCATTGCCGGTAATGAACTCAGAATTTCCTGGGATTATTCGAATGAGTGTTACCGTCCGGAAACAGTCAAAAAGCTGGCGGATCAATTTATAGAGAATTTAACTCAGCTGATCGAACACTGTATCAATAAAGAAGGCAGGGAAGTAACGCCTTCAGATTTTGGATTAAGTGATGTCTTAGATTTCAAAGAATTTGATGAGTTGTTTGAATCAGAAACACAAGAAAGCCTTGAGGATGAAGGAGTCCTTAGATTTTAGGGCCTATAACACCGCTGCATTTAAAAATGGCAGCGGTGCTTCAAATCGCAATTTTATAACAAAAGCAAAATAGTAGATCATTAATTGTAAGAAGTGGATTTCACTACGATCAGAAAAGATATTTTAAAATTATGGAAAAGTTTATTCAGGAATTAAAAAAACTCGATTTACATCTTAAGATCAATGGCAGTGATTTACTGCTTATGGGTAAAGAGGGAAAGTTAACGGCTTCCGAACTGGAAAAAGTTAAGCACCATGGCAATATTGTTTCTTTTATAAAGGAGAACAAAAAGGAGCTGTTTGATTTTTTAAAAACTAATAATTTTAGACTTGAAAAAGCGAACGTATCTTCAATTTATGAACTTTGTCCGGCTCAGGAAGGAATTCTTTTTCACAGTTTATACTTATCCAGTATGGAGGAAGAAGATAACTCGACCAATCATTCGCAAAACTCAGTAGAGTTTTCTTCACAGGTAGATGCAGAAATCTTTAAAAAAGCCTGGCAACTGGCAATAGAAAATCATACCATACTAAGAACAGGCTTCATAGCGGATAAAGTAAAAATACCGATTCAGTTTGTCAATAAAAAAGTAGAGGTTCCTTTTGTAGATTTTGATTACAGCCAATTGTCGGAAGAAGAGGCAAATGAAAAATTTGAAGCGTATCGTATTAAGGATTCCAAGAAAGCTTTTTGCCTTACAAACCCTCCTTTGATGCGTATTACTTTGGTGAAATTTGGTGAATTTAAATATAAAATGATATGGACCAGACATCATCTTTTGTTAGACGGATGGTCCAACCAAATTTTAATCAAAGAGATTTTAACTTTTTATAGCCAAATCTTAAATGGTATCACACCGGCAAGGCAGAAGGAAGATCTTTTTGAAGAGCACATCAAATATCTAAAATCAATTGATTCCTATAAAGAAAAAACTTTTTGGAAAAATTATCTAAGCGGATACGAACAGTCTTCCTTAATTCCGTTTACGTCTGAATTATTAGAACGAAATAAAGGAAAAGGAGAGTATAAAAGAGAAACTCTTGTTTTTGATAAAGCCTATACAGAAAAGATAGTAGATTTTTCAAAATCCTTCCAGGTAACAACCAATACCGTTATGCAGGGTGTCTGGGCAATTCTTTTGTCAAAATACACACACCTTCAGGATATTATTTTAGGAGTAACTGTTTCAGGCCGACCGGCAGATTTGGATTATGATCAAAAATTAGGACTATTTATCAATACGCTTCCTTTGCGATGCAAGTTCGATCAAAATGAAAATATTAGTGCGTTTTTCAAGAGAATACAGCAGGAAAATGTTGTCATGAGAAATTTTCAGCACACTGCTATTAATACGATCAAAGAATTGAATGCTATTAAAGAAGAGTTATTCGATTCTTTATGGATTTTTAATAATTTTCCGGTAGCAGAGCAATCCAGTGCTGAAAGTAAAGAACTGACCATTGAGGATCAAACCTCTCTGGGAAACACCAATTATTTATTAACCATCCATGTGGTGTTGCAGGAAACGCTGAGTTTGCACTTTTCATATAATGGCGATTTGATAGACGAGAGCTATATCAAAATGATGTGTACGCATATCAGAGTATTGTTAGACCAATTGCTGGAAGGACAAAGCACTATTTCTTCTTTGGATATTCTTTCATCACCGGAACAAACGGTATTATTAGAGAACTTTAATAATACAGTGGTAGACTATCCTACAGATGTTACCCTGGTTGACGTATTTGAAAAACAAGTTGAAAAAACTCCAAATGCAATTGCTTTGCTTTTTGAAGATCAGGAAATGACTTATGCAGAACTGAATTTCAAGTCGAACCAACTAGCCAATTATTTAATTGAAAAAGGCGTAAAACCAGATACCCTGATAGGAATTTGCATCGAGCGTTCTTTTGAAATGTTAGTAGGGATCCTGGCCATTCTAAAAGCAGGAGGAGCTTATGTTCCGATTGATCCGGAGTATCCTAAAAGCCGTATCGATTATATTTTGGAGGATACAAATACACCGGTTCTTCTGGTTAACAATGTCACTCAGCCTTTAATTGAACAATCAGAAAACAGATCAATAGTAAATTTAGAGCAATGGGAATTGTTATTCTCAGGATATTCCGGAGAGAATGTCCGCACTAAACTAGTTCCTGAAAACTTAGCGTATGTTATTTATACTTCAGGTTCCACCGGAGTACCAAAAGGGGTTATGAACGAACATCTGGGAGTTGTAAACCGATTGTTTTGGGCAAGAGATTATTATAAACTAAGCGAGGAAGATGTTTTAATACAAAAAACGACTTTCAGTTTTGATGTTTCTGTCTGGGAATTATTATTGCCTTTGCAGGTGGGCTGTAAACTGGTAATAGCAAAACCGGAAGGACATAAAGACAGTGATTACCTGATCAAATTAATTAATAAGCATAATGTAAGCATGATCCATTTTGTGCCGTCTATGTTAAGTATGTTCTTATTAGATCCAGAATCAGCTTCCGCTGTTGCTTTAAAAAATGTAGTTTGTAGTGGAGAAGCGTTAAAAACGAGTCAGGTAATAGAATTTCAAAAGAAATTACCTCAAACGTGTCTAAGTAATTTATACGGTCCAACCGAAGCAGCAATTGATGTGACGAGCTGGATTGCTCCTTCAGGATTTAAAAATACAGATCGTGTATTGATTGGAGAACCTGTAGCAAATACACAAATCGTAATTGTAGATGAGCAGATGAAATTAGTCCCTATTGGTGTAATTGGAGAATTATGCATAGGGGGAATTCAGGTATCGAGAGGTTATTTAAATCTTCCTGAACTCACAAAAGATAAATTTATTGATAACCCTTATTATAATGGAAGACTGTACAAAACGGGAGATAAAGCCAAATGGCTGGCAGACGGAACCATAGAATATATAGGGCGATCTGATGCACAAGTTAAGATTAGAGGATACCGAATAGAATTAGGGGAAATCGAAAATCAGCTACAGGAATTTGAAGATATCGTAAAAGCGGTGGTATTGGTGAATGAAACAGAAGCAGGTGACAAACAGCTAATTGCCTATATCGTATCGCGCAAAAAAGAAGAACTGGCAGCGATAAAGAATGCGCTGCTAGATAAGCTTCCGGAATACATGGTTCCCGCACAGCTGTTGCAAATAGAAAAAATTCCAATCACCAATAATGGAAAATTAGATAAAAAAGCATTAAAGCTTTTAAACACTGATGAGATAGTACCGGAAGAAGTATTTGTTGCACCACAGAACGAAACCGAAGAAAAAGTACAAGCCATCTGGAAGAAGATATTAGAAATTGAAACTATCGGAACACGTGACAATTTCTTTAGATTAGGAGGTCATAGTCTTCATTTGATGAGGCTTGTGAATGAATTTAATAAAGTATTCAGTGTCAAGTTAGGGCTTCGACAATTGTATAAAAACCCAACAATAGAAACACAAGCTCTAGTAATTAAAGCCTCACAGCCGGCCGTTTTTTCGAGTATTCCTAAAATTTCAGAACGTGAAGCCTATCCGGTATCTGATGCCCAAAAAAGATTGTGGTTATTAAGCCAGTTTCCTGAAGGCTCTGTTGCTTATAATATGCCAGCACAGGTTACACTGGAAGGAAAACATCATATAGCCGACATAGAAAAAGCAGTTAATTCAGTAATAGACCGACACGAAATATTAAGAACCGTTTTTAAAGTTCATCATAATGGAGCAGTATTACAGCACATTCTGACTACGGATGAGCTGTCTTTTAAAGTTGATTTTCAAACTTTAAGCACTGATGAAGCAGCAGCCTATATACAACAGGATTCTTTTAAAATATATGACCTGGAGAAAGGCCCATTATTACGGGTAAGTGTACTTCAGACTGAAGATGAAAAATATATATTGTATTTTAATATGCATCATATCATCAGTGATGGCTGGTCTATGAATGTGTTGAAAAAAGACTTTTTGTTTTACTATGAAAGTATCAAAAATCAGCGTAATGATGTTTTACCGGCTTTGAGAATTCAGTATAAAGATTATGCCCATTGGCAATTAGAGGCTTTGGAGAATACCGGAATCAATGAAGATAAAACATTCTGGCTGAACAAACTTCAGGGTGATCTGCCTGTTTTGAACTTGCCTTCTTCAAAAGTAAGACCTAACAAAAAGGGCTATAACGGTACTAAGTTATTGGCACATCTGGGAGAAGAAGAACTCTCTCAAATAAAAGCTTATACGCAAACCAATGGCGGAAGTTTATTTACCTTTTTATTGACTACCTGGAATATCATGCTGTACAACTATACAGCAACTGATGATATCATAATAGGGACACCAATTGCCGGAAGAAACCATGCAGATTTATCAGATCAGATTGGCTTTTTTGTCAATACCCTGGCATTAAGAAATCAGGTTCAGCCTAATAGTAGTTTTGATCGATTTTATAAAGAAGTGATAGATACAACACTCTTAGCTTTTGAGCATCAAAATTATCCTTTTGATCGTTTGGTAGAAGATTTGAAAATTAAGAAGAACATTAGCAGAAGTGTCATATTTGATATTATGCTGATCTTACAAAACGCACAGCAATCGAGAGAAGACAACGCGAAGATCAATGCCTCAAATATTGATAGTATCCTGGACCTTGGACAAACCGTAACAAAATTTGATCTGGATATCAATTGCAAAGAGTTTAGCAACTATTTGTCTTATGAAATTTCATTCAACAATGATGTTTACGACAAAGACATGATTTCAGCGCTAATGGGGCATTACAAACAATTAGTAAAAAACATATTAAAGTCTTCAAAACTAGCATTAGCCTCTATTTCTTACTTATCAAAAGAAGAAGAAACCGAATTGCTGTATGCGTATAATAATACTAAAGAGGAGTACCCGGTTGGGGAAACTGTAATGGATTTGTTTAACAATCAGGTTCAGGAGAGACCCGAAGCCATCGCTGTAATTGCAAACAACGAGCGTTTGACTTATAGCGAGCTGGACAAAAAATCAACACAGTTTGCGGTACACCTGATTCATCATGGTGTGAAAAAAGATACTCTCGTACCAATCTGTATGGACCGCTCTGTTGAGATGATTATTGGGTTGATCGGAATTTTAAAAGCAGGCGGAGCCTATGTTCCAATTGATCCGAACTATCCTAAAAAACGTATAGATTTTATCATCGATGACACCAACGCGAAAATAATAGTTACAAGAGAGAAACTATCTTCTTTATTTAACGATTTTATTACTGAAAAAAATGTCATACACATAGATAACGTATTAACAGAAATTCAGGAATTAAATACGGACAGCTTTACGGCTAAAATTAATCCGGAACAGCTTATCAATGTAATTTATACTTCCGGAACCACCGGCACGCCGAAAGGGGTAATGATTGAGCACAAATCCATACTCAACTATGCCAGATGGAGCATAAAAAAGTATCAGTTTTCATCGGAAGATAATGTGGCTAAATATCTGAATTTTGCTTTTGATGCTTCGGCAGAAGAAATCTATCCCGCGCTTTTATCCGGAGCCACATTGAATTTCATCCCGGAAAATTGTTTGACAGATGTTCCCCGACTGAACGAATATTTAATAAACAACAACATATCGGTCTTGGTTCTTCCTACAGTAATGTTGCAGGAGTTTAGAAAATGTAACAATACTACTTTAAGAATGTTGATCGCGGGAGGCGAAAAGATCGAAGATGCCAACCAAAACAACTTCGAGGTTTTTAATCATTATGGTCCTACAGAAGCGACAGTAACCTGTTTACAGTATCAGTTGAAAAAGGAGGGTAAAAATGTTTTTGCTCCAATTGGAAGCCCGGTCGATAATGCCTTTGTCTATATTTTGGATACAAATGGCAAACTGGTTCCAAAAGGCATGACAGGAGAACTGTATATTGGAGGAGCCGGATTATCAAGAGGATACCTCAACAATCCGATATTAACCAATGAAAAGTTTATTTCGAATCCTTACAATACTGCTGAAAAATTATATAAAACCGGTGATTTAGGAAAACGATTACCGGACGGTAAAATAGAATTTATTGGCAGAAAAGATGATCAGGTAAAAATTAGAGGATATCGAATAGAATTAGGAGAAATAGAACATGCCATTCTGAATCTTGAAAGGATTGAAAATGCAGTAGTTCAGATTAGGAAGAATACGACAGGTGAAAATGATTTAGTGGCATTTATCACCGCCTCAAAAAAGCAAAAATCTTCGAAACTAAGAGCTTCCTTAAAAGAATATTTGCCGGACTACATGATACCGTCTTTTTTCATTCAGGTAGATCAGTTTAAACTAACCTCTAATGGAAAAATTGATAAAAATGATTTAGATGCAATCGATCTTTCCACCATCGTAATTGGCGAAGAATATGTGGCACCGAGAGATGAAAATGAGGAAAATATAGCCCAGGTTTTAGCACTCCAGCTAGGAAGAAGCAAAGACAGCATCGGCGTATTTGATCACTTTTTTGACGTAGGCGCGACCTCTATACGGTTAATGACCATTGCAGGGGAGCTAAGCAGGGTATTCGGAATAGAAATAACAGTGGTAACGCTTTTTGAATACACCAATATAGATCAGCTTAATGAATACATCAAAGCACATAAAACACCTCAAATTGAAACTGAAGAAGAGGAAGACGACTTGTCGGCGGTTTTAGATGAGATGATTGATTTAATGTAATTAGAAAAACTTTTTTAAACATGAAAAATACTTCAATAAAAAAAGACATTGCCATCATAGGGATGTCCGGAAAATTTCCAAAGTCGGAAAATATTGAGCAATTCTGGAAAAATCTGCAGGAAGGCCGTGAGATGATACATTTCTATTCTGATGAGGAACTTAAAGAGTTGGGGGTTAATATCAAAGAAAAGGATACAAACTTTGTGGGGGCCGCATCCAGAATTGATAATGCAGAATGTTTTGATTATCAGTTTTTTGGCTACACTAAAAATGAAGCTGAAATTATGGATCCGCAAACCAGATTGCTTCATGAGCATATATGGCTGGCTCTTGAGGATTCCGGAACCAAAACTACAGATTATGGAGGAAAAATAGGTTTGTATACGGCTGTAAATGATAATTTTAACTGGAGATTACATGCTAAAGTATCGAACAATAATAAAGTTAATCCTTTTTACGCCAATCAGTTAGCAAACAGGAGTTTTGCCAATACCTTAATTTCTTACAAGCTTAATCTGAAGGGACCAAGTCTTATTGTCGATACTGCCTGCTCCAGTTCTTTAGCTGCAGTACACCTGGCTTGTAGAAATTTATTATTAAAAGAATGCTCCATAGCTGTTACAGGTGGTGTAAAAATACTGACCAGAAAAGAAACGGGTTACAATTATGAGGAAGGAATGATCTATTCTAAAGATGGTCATTGCAGGGCATTTGATGATTCGTCATCCGGAATTGTAAATGGAGAAGGTGTTGGAATTGTAGTGCTAAAAAGACTGGAAGATGCCTTAAAAGACCGCGATAATATTTACTCGGTAATTCGCGCAACAGCCCTTAACAATGATGGAAACCGAAAAGTAGGTTATACTGCACCCAGTGTTCAGGGACAATACGAATGTATCAATTTAGCCCATCGAATGGCAGACGTAACTCCGGAATCTATAGGATATATTGAGACACACGGAACCGCCACCAAATTAGGAGATCCCATAGAAATTGAAGCCTTAAACAAAGCTTTTAATTATGATACCAATCATTCTTGTGCTATTGGATCTGTGAAAACCAATATTGGCCATTTGGATTCAGCTGCGGGAATTGCCGGTTTAATTAAAGCCACAATGTCAATTCATCAGAAAAGCATACCGGAATCATTGCATTTTGAGACCCCAAACCAACAAATAAATTTTAAAAAAGGACCATTTTTTGTCAATACAAAACTAACGGACTGGAAAACTGAAAGTCCATTGCGTGCAGGGGTTAGTGCTTTTGGCATTGGAGGGAACAATGTACATGTGGTACTGGAAGAAGCACCCGAAAGAGCCGTGTCGGAAACCAGTAATCCGTATTATTTACTTCGTTATTCCGCTAAATCGCAATGGTCATTGGATAAGTTTCAGGAAAATCTGAAGACATTTTTGGCCACAAAAGAGGATAGTAAATTGTCTGATTTAGCTTATACATTGCAAACAGGAAGAGATCATTTTAAATACAGTAGATTTCTGGTATGTGAAAGCAAAGACGATGCAATTAAAATATTGGAGAGCGAAGATCAGGAAGGCGTATTCTCCGGAAAGTTAAAGAACGCCCAAAAAATAACCTTTATGTGTTCAGGATCCGGATCTCAATATTTAAATATGGGGAAAGACCTGTATCGCGATAATCAGTTCTTTAGAGAATTTATCGACAAAGGTTTTGCCTTTTTGGAAAAAGAAACCGGAAAAGATTACGCGGCTATATTATTTCCGGAAAGTGATACTAAAAAACAAACGTTAGATATTAACGAAAACATGCATACACAGCCTTTAGTGTTTGTTTTTGAATATGCAATCGCTAAAACATTAATGCAATTAGGACTCAATCCGGATTATCTGATTGGCCATAGCACAGGCGAATATGTAGCGGCTTGTTTAAGCGGAATTTTCACTTTCGAAGCGGCCTTATCCCTACTGATTAAAAGGGGAGAGTTAATGTCGGCAGCTCCAAAAGGCGGGATGCTTAGTGTAGGACTTTCAAAAGAAAAACTAACAGCTTATTTAAACAGTCAGGTAAGTATTGCAGTAATAAACTCACCGGAATCCTGCGTAGTGTCCGGGACCATTGAAGGTATCGACCAACTTAAGGATCTTTTGGAAGAGAAAGATATTGCCTGTTCCCGAATTAGAGTATCGCTTGCAGGACACTCCTTTTTGATGGATTCTATTTTAGAAGAATTTAAAGAAGTATTCTCCAATATAACTTTATCAGAACCCAAAATACCAATATTGTCCAATTACACAGGAGAAATACTTACGAATGAAGAGGCTACTTCAGTATCCTACTGGGTCAATCACCTGCGAAATACAGTTCAGTTTTCTAATGGATTACAACAATTACTGGCGATTAAGAATATGGTGTTTTTAGAAATTGGACCTGGAAATGTACTAACCAGCGTCTTCAAACAGCATAGTGAAGAAAACATACATGAGCATATTGCCCTAAATATGGTGAGGCACCCAAGCCAGGAAATAAACGACACCAGGTTTTTTCTACAGCGATTGGGAGAGCTTTGGTTTCAGGGTATTGATGTCAATTGGGAAAACTATTATGGAGATTATTTACCGAATAAAATTTCAGCTCCCGCTTATGTTTTCCACAAAACTAAGTTTTTGGTACGTGTTAATCCTCTCGATAATTTAGATGTTACTTCAATGGGTACTGTTCAGTATAATGTGGGCGATACTCTTAAAGAAGACGAAGAAATCTACGAAGAAGACGCAGACAGGGAATTAATGAACAATCCCTACAAAGAACCTTCAACAGCTACAGAAAAAGAACTGGTAGAAATTTGGCAGGACTTTTTCAGTATCAATAAGATCGGAATTCTGGATGACTTTTTTGCTTTGGGAGGAAATTCTCTAAAAGGAGTTACCATGCTGAAGTTGATTCAGAGAACATTTGAAATCGACATCAAAATTAAAGACTTTTATAAAAAGTCTACCATAAAAGGACTTGCCGCCGAAATCGATTTGGCATTAAAATTTGTTACGGTTCAGGAAGAAGAAAATACGAGTAAAACCGTAATCACGATCTAAAAAGAATAAAGTCTTTTGTTTCGCTTTCAACGTAAAACCACACCACATTACTTTTTATTAATGATTTGAAGGCAACTGCTTTTGCTTCTAAAAAACACTCTGTCATGGTTGATTTATTAAACGAAATACATCAGAATAATATAACACTCTCTCTGGATGGCGAAGATCTTAAACTTGGTTTTAAAGATGATGTGATTGATGAGGGTCTTATCAATAAAATAAGAAACAACAAAAAAGAAATTGTTTCATACCTGAGTAAATACACACTTCTGAATAAGGAAAGCAGGATTCCAAAAATAGAAGCCGGGGAAAGTTACGAAGTTTCTTCCAGCCAGCTTCGTATGTTATCCTCCATATTGATCGATACCGGTACCAAAGGGTATAACTATTCTGTTCCTAATGCCGTTCGTTTGCAGCAAAAAATAAACGTCTGTAATTTTAAACAGGCAGTGTACAATACGATCGATCGACATGAATCATTGCGTACCGTATTCAGAATCGATGAAGAAGGGCGAATTAGGCAATATGTTCTCGAAAAGGAAGCCATAGATTTTCAGATTGACTTTTTGGATTTCAGGACACTGGAAAATAAAGAAGAGCAAGTAAAAACGATCACCAAAAATGATAAAGAAAAACCTTTTAATATCGAGCACGGGCCATTATTAAGAATTAATTTGTTTCAATTAGGAGACAGTGAATTCATCTTGTATTGCAATATTCATCACGTAATAAGTGATTCCTGGTCGCTGGACGTTTTATTCAAAGATATTTTTGCTTTTTACTCCGCTCTGGAATCGGGTACTTCACATCAGCTGCCGGAGCTAAATATTCAGTATAAGGATTATGCGGCCTGGCAAAACAGGCAGCTTGCGAAAGGTCTTTTTAAGAAACAGGAAGACTATTTTAAAAAGACGTTTTCAGGAGAAATTCCCGTACTTAATTTTACCAACAATAAAACAAGGCCGGCCGAAAGAACCATAAACGGATTTGCTCTTAAATCTTACCTTTCAAAAGAAACAACCACATTGTTTAAAACCCTTTGTGCAGATAACGGAGGAAGTGTTTTTATGGGCTTATTGGCCGTATGGAATGTACTGCTTTACAAATACACCAACAGTAAAGACATTATTATTGGTACAGCCGTAGCAGGAAGAGATCATGCCGATCTGAAAGGGCAGGTAGGGTGTTATATCAACTCATTACCATTGCGCAATACAATAGACCCTGAGCAAACTTTTAATGCCTTCTTTAATGGTGTAAAAGAAAATACCCTTGACGCTTTAGACGGTCAGTTTTATCCGTTCGACCGTCTAGTGAAACTGATAAACTATAACAGGGAAAGATCAAGATCTCCTTTATTTGATGTCATGATTTTATTGCAAAATGCACTGGACCATGGTTCTGTTATTTTGGATGAAAAACAAATAACATCCATTAGAGAAGTAGGAAAGACTTCAGCATTAACGGATCTGGATATTAATTTTATTGAAGAGGGAGATTATTTATCCTGTCACTTAGTATACAATACAGATGTTTTTGAACCGGAATATGTGAGCGGTCTGCTGACACATTTTAAGCAGCTGACCGAGGCCATCGTTTTAAATCCGGAAACAGTAATTCAGGAACTGGAGTATTTGTCTGAAAAAGAGAAAGAACAACTCCTATTTGATTTCAACAATATTACACTGGAATATGCACCTGAAGAGACTTTGGTATCCCTGTTTGAGAAACAAGTAAAACAAACTCCGGATGCCATTGCCCTGGTTGCTGCCGGTAAGGAATTTACATACGTGGCTCTGGATAAAATTGCAACCAATTTTGCCCGTTATATTCAGAAAAAATATCAGCTGACAAAAGGGAGCCTGGTCGGAATACAACTAAACCGGGACGAATGGAGTGTTATCTCTATGTTGGGGATTATGAAATCAGGATGTGCTTACGTTCCTATTGCACCGGATATGCCAATTCACATAAAAGAGCATATTATTTCAGACACACAGTTAAGGTTATTGATTACGACTACTTCATACCTGTCTGACCTGGATTTTTACACGGGTGACGTAATGAAAGTAGATACCGGTTTTGATGCCGGTGATGATGAAGCAGCAGCGATTGAAGTAACCCCTTCAGATCTTGCCTATATTATCTTTACTTCCGGTTCAACCGGGCTTCCAAAAGGAGTCATGATAGAACAGGGTCAGATTGTAAATACAATACTTTCTCAAATTGATTATTTTAATTTAAACGAAAACAACCGGGGCTTGCAGTTTGCGCCTTTTTCTTTTGATGCCTCTGTATGGGAAATCTTTATGATTCTGTTATCGGGTGGAAGTCTGTATATAGTGGGTGAAGAGACACGCAAGGATGTTAGTACGCTGACCGAATACATAAAAGAAAATAAAATCAGCATTGTTACATTACCACCTTCTTATCTGGCTTTAATGAACATTGATGCGCTACAGCAGGTCGAGCACCTGATCACCGCTGGAGAAGCACCAGATTATGAAATTATAAAATCGTTCTTAGATTTTGGTACCTATTATAATGCTTATGGTCCTACAGAAGTTAGTATTTGCGGTACCATATTTAAAATGCCAAAAAACAGTAAACCGGATTATGATATCATCCCTATTGGAAAACCGATATCAAATGCTAAAATTCATATTCTGGATGCAAATAATCGATTGGTTCCTGTAGGAGTAGTTGGGGAAATATGTATTGGCGGAACAGGGGTTGGGAGAGGTTATCTCAACAGAAAAGAACTGACACAAAGTAAATTCATACCAAGTCCGTTTCATGCAACTGACAGGCTTTACAAGACCGGAGATTTAGGAAAATGGACTAAAGATGGAAATATCATTTATATCGGCCGTAACGACGAGCAGGTAAAAATAAGAGGACATCGTGTAGAATTAAGTGCCATTGAGCATCAATTACTTTCGCATGAAAAAATAGACGAAGCTGTAGTAAATGCACAAAATGACGAAAGGGGAAATAAAGAACTTGTGGCCTACATTGTTATGACAGCTCCGTTGAGTATAGAAGAACTAAGATCTTTTCTATCTGAAATTCTCCCGGATTATATGATTCCGACCAGTTTTATCTTTTTAGATAAAATACCGCTGACGCTAAATGGGAAAGTGGATAAAAAAGCACTCGTAAAAACGGCCGGTGTAGAGTTGTATAGTGAAGTTGAATATGTAGCACCAGCTACAACCGAAGAAAAGATTCTGGTTCAGGTTTGTGAGCAGGTTTTGGATAAAAAGAACATCGGTACAAAAGACAACTTCTTCAGCTTAGGAGGAGAATCTATAAAAGCAGTCATGTTAATTGCAAGTTTAAAGCAAAAAGGATTAGTACTCAAAGTAGATCATATCCTTAGAAATCCGGTACTGGAAGATCTCGCGAAATTAATGACTTTAAATACGAGAAATATTGACCAGTCAGAAGTTATAGGCGAAATTTTACTGACACCAATTCAACATTATTTCTTTACCAATCCTGCCATTACAGAAAAACAGCATTACAATCAATCGGTTCTTCTAAAAGCAAAAAATGGAATTAATTCGGTAACACTAATAAAGGCACTGACACAGGTTATCAATCATCATGATGCCTTGCGTATTCATTTTGAAAAAGAAAATGAAGTCTGGAAACAACAGAATCTAACCAGTGCCGCCTTTAATTTTGATATTGAACTATATGATTTAAGGGATGAGGTTGACGCACTTCCTGCTATGAAAATAATAGGAGAAGAGGTTCAGTCCGGATTTAATTTAAAAAAGGAGAGACTTATAAGAGCTGTCGTTTTTAAACTAAAAGAGGGGGACAGACTGGCTTTATTTGTTCATCATTTAATTATTGACGGAGTATCATGGCGTATATTGTTACAGGACTTATCTGAAGCATACACGCACCATGCAAAAGGAGAACTGTATCAGTTGCCATTAAAAACAGATTCGTATCAATATTGGGCGAAGGGACTGCATCAATATGCTACGGGCCCGGAATTAGCAAAGCAAAAGTTATTCTGGGAACAGCTTTGTTTGACAGATATCCCACCAATGCCTACCGATTTTGAATATACGGCTGCCGTGCACTATCACGATCAGAAAGAGAGTTTTGTATTGGATAAAGCCTATACCAATAAATTACAGACTCAGATTTCGAAACAGTACAATATTGAAATCAATGAAGCTTTGATCACCGGTTTAGGACTCGCACTGGAAGAAGTTCTTGAAGTAAAAAGAACCGTTCTTAAAATGGAAGGCCATGGCAGGGAGGAAATTTTACCGGCCATGGACATCAGCAGAACTATTGGATGGTTTACCTCTGTTTTTCCTTTTGTTTTAGAAGTATCATCATCAGATCCTTTAGAAAACATTCTTAAAATTAAGAAAGACCTGAACGCTATACCTCAAAAAGGAATCGGATATGGAATACTTAACTTTTTGGATGAAAAATCAAATCTGGAAAAAGAGACGTGTATTGAATTTAATTATCTGGGAGATTTTGGAAACAAAGTAGGAACGAATGAAAATTCCCTTTTTGATTTCTCAACCGAATCAATCGGAGCCTCTTTCAGCGATAAAAATGGCAGCGATGCAAAATTAAGCATCAACGGAATCATTTCATCCGGACAATTAATGATCACTGTAGGGTATTCTTCTGAGGTTTATAAAGAAGCAACAATTAAACGTCTTGTAAAAACGTATCAGACAAAACTGGAGCAAACCATTGATGACCTGATCCAATCCGAAAAAGAACCGAAAAAAACTCCAATAGCTGATTTTCAAAATGAAGCATCGGAACAATTGCAGGTTCAAAAGGAATGGCTGGATATATCAGAGAATCAGAAAAGGATTCTGCAATTCCCACAATCACATGGAAGGTTTGGCCCGATCGTTATTTCAGATTTTGTTAAAGATAAGTTTGAAGGTACGTTCAGAGAATTTTTAGGGCTTTTCCCGTTTTTAAATGTCAAATTCAAAAAAGATAGCGACGCTTTAATTTCTCAAAAATATGTAACCGCTCAGGAGGTGAATTTGGAGGTAAGAATCATTGAGGATTATCATGAAACCAAAAGAGAGAAAACAGAAGCAGAACTGGATGCTTTTTTTATAAAGCCGTATGACTTGTTTGATAGTAGTAGTCTTATAAGATTGTTCGTAATAGCCGATACCGCTGATAAAGCCTATCTTTTTGTAAGCATTCATCACGCCGTTACAGATATGTACACGAACTCGATTGTACATCAAAATCTGCAAAGTTTTTATGCTGATAAAACGATAGAAAATAAATACAAATCGAATTATGAATTTGTAGCATGGCAGAAACAATTTTTGAAATCAGAAACAGCCAGGGAGCAACGCCAATACTGGAAAGACTATTTGGATGGTTTTAGCATTACAAAACAAAATGAGGTTCAGAACGATTTTATAGAATGTGTGACGCAAAAAATGACCATTAAAGGAGAGGATTTCCAAAAGCTAAAACAAAAAGCAGATAAGGCAGGTCTTCCCATAACAGCAGTATTTATTGCGGCACATCAAAAATTGTTAAGTAAAGCAAAGAAAAGCGATAAGCATTTACAGCTAACGATCGTCAACGGAAGAGAAGAGGTTTCGCAAGAAATTGAAGTGGATCAGATTCTGGGAGTTCTTAATAATTTTTTACCTCTGGGAGTTTTGAACCCTTCTGTTTATCAATCCAACAAAGATTTTATCCTTGCGGTATATACTGATTACATCCAATCGCGTCTTTATCAGACCATTCCTTACGAGATTATCAGACAGGATTATAAAGAAATGGCAGCAATTGATATAGAAGCCGCGATAGGAGGGACATTTAATTATCAGGTACTTGCGAGCAAAAGAGTTGAAGATACAACTTCCGGAGCAGCAGTCACGACTTCCTATAGTAAGAATAATTTCAATACCGGTTTAGACCTTAAGTGTTTGCTTTATGAAAACGGACTATTGTTAGACTTAACCTATCCGGTTAGCTACAGAGAAACTTCAGAACAACTGTTTGATCTCGATTTTTTCCTTAGTTCCTGTTTGCATCCGCTTTTAGAAGAATCCTTAGTAACCATTCAAAATTTTAATCATAATTAATTCAACAAATAACAATATCATGGAAATTAGAAATGAAGATCTTGTTTATATCAAACGTAATTTAGCAATAGAACCTTTAGTAGACAATTGGTATGCCTGGCCTCACCTGGTATCACCTGCAACTGCTGCAATGAATATTAAAGACAGGCATTTGAAAATTATGACGTCGTATGTTCAGAATCCGATGATTCATGCCGCAGCCGTAAAAACACCTAAAATGCTAGGCGGTCCTTTTATCGATTATGACGGAAAAAGGGTAGATGAAATTAAAGGGCTTATCGATAACACCAACGAGCAATGTGCTCCTCTTTTAGAATTGCGAAAAGATATATTTGCTCTGAATGATATCCTTAAGAATGAAGCGAAAGGATATGCACTGACATCACTATACGATAAAGTACCGGAGAGCTTACAAGGGCTTGTTGAATTGGTATACGACATCAATAACAATCCTTCTTTTCGTTTTTTTGAATCTTTACTATATGAAACAGAGTTTTATAATGAGTCACTTCAAAGTTTCAATCTGTTTTTAGTGCATGACGACGATTCAAGATCTTTTGTACTGAGCACACCAAAACTTCCGGGAGAAGGTATTCTGCGTGTAAACTTACCTTTTAAAAGTGAGAAAATTGACCAACTGTTTGAAATGGAAGACCATCCTAAAACATTTGGCGAAATCGCAAGAATATTTGAGGTAGAAGCGGAAGACATTCCTTTATTTAAATCGTTCTTCACCACAGAAAAATCTAAAAAATATGAAAGATATGCGGGAGACGGTGTACTAACAAGATATTTTGGACACGCCTGTATCCTGACCGAAACCAAGAGCACAACCATATTGGCAGATCCTTTAGTGAGTTACGGTTACGAGTCGGATATATCAAGATATTCCTATGATGATTTACCGGAATCGATAGACTACGTTTTAGTAACGCATAATCATCAGGATCATATTCTTTTTGAGACTTTGTTGAGGTTAAGACGTAAGATTAAAAACATTATCGTTCCAAAAAGCAATGGCGGTTTTCTGCAGGATCCAAACCTGAAACTAATGTTCGAAAGAATAGGGTTCAAAAACATCATAGAATTGGGAGAGATGGAAACCATTCATTTTGAAGATTGTTCGATTACAGGATTACCATTTGTTGGAGAACATTGTGATTTGGATGTAAGAAGTAAACTATGCCATCATGTAGCTTACCAAGACGGATTAAAAGTTCTGTTTGCAGCAGATTCTTGTAATGTTTCTCCAAAATTATACGAGCGTATCCATAAAGTAATGGGGAATATAGACATTATTTTCTTAGGAATGGAATGTGAAGGAGCACCACTTACCTGGTTATACGGACCTTTAATGCCGGAAAACTTAGCCAGAGATAAAGACGAATCCAGACGATTGGCCGGATGTAATTTTGAGCAGGCTAAAGCACTGGTAGATGTATTCAAACCTAGTGAAGTTTTTGTATACGCCATGGGAATGGAACCTTGGTTAAAATACATAAGTTCGATCAAATACACAGATGAATCTATTCCAATTGTAGAGTCAAATAAGTTATTAGAATATTGTTTGGCGAATAACATAGAGCCGGAAAGACTTTATGGAGAAAAAATTGTCGAATACAAAAGAGATCTTGTCCTCAGTTAAACAATTGGGAAGTAATACGGACATTTTTATAAAAAACAGTAATGTCAAGAAATAATCATTGTAAATAATTAATTAAAGATATCATGGTAAAATCAACATTCATATATGCATTGGTATTGTTATGTATGTGTACCCTATCCGCCCAATCACAGACTCAAATATCAGGAACACTTTCAGCAGAAGATCCAAACGAAAAATTAGCCTATGCTTCTGTTGCTTTAAAGCAGGACACACTCATTGTCGAAACTGTAATTACAAATGATAAAGGAGAGTTTAAGATTGAAGGTATAAAAGCAGGGAAATATACCGTTCGATTCCAATTTATAGGTTTTAAGGATGAAGTCAAATCTTTAACTGTAGAGAGCTCTAAGGCTATTAATCTTGGAAACATTCAGTTAAAATCGGATATAACTTCTCTTAATGAAGTTGTGGTTACCGCAGAGACTTCGCAAGTATCTTTAAAACTGGATAAAAAAGTTTTTGATGTTGGGAAAGATTTAATTTCCAAAGGAGGTTCTGCAACTCAGGTGCTGGATAATGTTCCCGCTGTTAGGGTTGATCCTTCCGGTAGTGTAAGTTTGAGAGGTAATAGTAACGTGCTCATTCTTATTAATGGAAGGAAATCGGGACTGACTTCACTTCAGGGTTTAGAACAAATTCCTGCCGAATCGATAAAATCTGTAGAAGTAATTACCAATCCGTCATCACGTTATGATGCAGCCGGGTCCGCGGGAATTATAAATATTGTTCTGAAAAAGAACAACAAAGAAGACCTTAGTGGAAGTATGACTCTGGTAACGGGAATTCCCGACGATTACAGGTTAATGGGTGGAGTGAACTATAAAAAAGGAAAATTTAATTTGTTTTCTAATTTTGGAATTCGTTATACAGATTATGTAGGACTAAATACCAGAGATCAGCAAAGTACATCAAATGGAAATGCTCTTTATATCAGTCAAAGGGAAGATCAGAAAAGACATGATGACGGAGCATTAATGTATGTAGGAATGGATTATTTTATAAATGACAGCAATAGTATTACCTCTGCTTTTTATAGAAATGACACCAAAGACCGCGATAAGAATACCCTGAATTACAACTTATCCGGAGAGAATATGCAGGACACCTATATTCAGACTGTAGGAGACTCCAGAGAAAATAGAAGTTACAATCAATTGGAGTTCAATTATACCAAAACGTTTAAAAAACCGGAAAGAAAATTTACAGTAGACTTCCAGTATGATTTTTGGGATAGTACTAAAGATTTTGACATCCAAAGAAGAACCCTTGTTCCTGCTACAGGAGATCAGTCCATTATAAACACACAGTCAAAAAGAACAAGTGACGATATTGTATTACAATCGGATTATGTAACTCCTTTTGGTAAGACGGCCAATTTTGAAGCAGGAGTTAAGCTTGAAAACAGAGTCGTATCGACAAAATTTGCAGCAGATGAAGATGTTAACGGAACAGTAACGCCAATAGCCGGTTTTAACAATGGATTGGATTACAAAGAACAGATCTTAGGAGGATATGTTCAATATGGCAATAAGATAAATAAATTCAGTTATCTATTAGGATTGCGAACAGAGTATACCCATATTGAAATTAAAGACCAGAATACAGGAGGCATTTTAACCGACAGTACGTATACAAGATTGTTTCCATCCGTAAATTTAAGTTATGCACTGACCGAAAAAACAACGGCTCAATTAAACTACAGTCAGCGAATCAACAGGCCGAACCTGGACCAGCTAAATCCCTTTCCGGAACTTCTGGATTTTAACTCCCGTATTTTTGGAAACATTAACCTGTTGCCTTCTTTGACTGATGGTGTAGAGTTAAGTATTTTAAGAAAAGTAAAAGGATTAGTCCTTAATCCTTCGATATACTATTCGAAAACAAAAAATAGTTTTCAATACTTTACATCGCAAGATGATGAAGGTATTTTTGAAACCGTTTTAATCAATCTTGATGATGAAACCCGATTTGGTATCGAAATCTCGGCTCAGTATGCTCCGATAAAATGGTTGTCTCTTAATGCAGAGATTAATGCTTATAGCTTTAATCAGAAAGGAAGCGTAGGCGCCACTAATCTGGATTTTTCTAATGAGACCTGGAAAGGAACTTTATTAGCTCAGCTTAAGCTTCCTAAAAGCTTCACGTTTCAAAGTAAATTTGAATATCAGGCACCGGTGAGTGATGCCCAGACCAAGACTAAATCTTACTATTATCTGAATGTGGCGTTAGGAAAATCATTATTCAAAAATAACGGAACACTATCGTTGGCTGCAAGTAATATTTTTAATACCCGAAAAATAAGAGAGACCACTGTGGGTACTGATTTTGTAGTACACCAGATGACCAATTTTAATGCAGCCCGATGGACTCTTAGCTTTAATTATAAATTCAATAAGGGTAAAAACAGAAAAGAGCATCAAAGTAACAGAGAATAACAAATACGTTGGATTTAAAAAAAAAGCTATGTATTCCAATCAAAAAATACAGATATTTTTATTGCATTTTGCAGGAGGAAGTTGCTACTCTTTTGATTTTTTGAAAAATGACATTCAGAATAATTTCGAATGTCATGCCTTAGAACTTCCGGGAAGAGGAAAAAGAAATCAGGAACCGTGTGTTCTCAGCAAATCAGCTGCGGTTAAAGACTATGTCTCCCAAATTAAAAAAAGGAGAAGCAATAATCAACCCTATATAATCTACGGTCACAGTATGGGAGCCACTTTAGGACTATCCGTTACCAAAAAAATGGAGGAACTTTCAGATCCTCCTACTGCATTAATTGTTTCGGGTAATGCAGGTCCGGGTGTTTATGGTAGCGATCTGGAAAGACATACCTTAAGCGATCCCGAATTCAAAAAAGAATTGAGGTCTTTAGGAGGTGTTCCCGAACAAATTCTGGAAGACGAAGATTTATACAATTATTTCAGCCCTATCATGAGGGCTGATTTTGAAATCCTGGAAAAAGAGAAACATTCAGAAATAGGCCTGATTCTGAATACCCCCATTTTTGCTGTTATGGGAGATGAGGAAAAAACAGCTCCGGAGATTGAAAACTGGAAACAGTATACAAATCGAAAATTTGATTACAAGGTAGTACCCGGAAATCATTTCTTTATTCACAGGCAGGTCAAAACATTAACCCAGATTATTACGGAATGCGCTGCTGATTCATTGGTCAGCCTGTAACAAAAGAGTTGAGGTTATAGTCAACACCTTTGTTGGACTTATACAGCTGCCTTATTACGATTTTGCGAAAGCAGGATCATCCCACCGCAAAATATACAAAGTAAATAGATACCCCCTGCGTTGTGGGGCTGGGGACTAATTATAATTTTTTAAAAAACAGACATGAAAAATAATGTATCAGAAAACAGCCCTTCTCAACTTATCCCTTTAAGGCCTTTAATTGGTTATTCTTTACTGGCTATAATTTCAGGATTGTCAGGGTTTGCATTTATAACGATTATTAATAAAATTATAAGTAATTCTATTACGGCTACCGAAACCTTATCGATGCAAAATTATCTCTATTTGTTTGCAGCTACTATTGTTGTCTTTTTTATTTCACGCAGGTGGCTGGCAGGCGGAATTATTAAGTTATCTCAAAAAATATACTGGGACATTCGAAAAGACGTGATAAAACTTATTCTGAAAGCCCCTTATCGAAAACTTCAGGAATATAAAGAAGAAGTATATGCTACATTAACAACAGATGTGAACAATATTTCAAATGCGTCATTAATGATCATTACCTTTTTTTCTTCACTTATTCTTATAGTGGCCTGTTTGATATATATGGCTTTTTTATCCTTAAAGTTATTGGGAGTCAGTGCTATAGTGATTGCAATGGGAGTATTAATATATGCATTAAGATCAAAGAACAGCAATAAGCAGTTGAAAGAAGTAAGGGAAATGGAAAAAACCTTTATCGGTATTTTCAATAGTATATTGAACGGAGCAAAAGAAATTAACATCAATCCTGCTAAAGGAACTCAGATCTATGATCAGAAGCTGATGAAAGTTGCTACGACCGGTGAAACCAAATATGTAAATGCACTTTTAAAATACCTCAATAGTGAGATCATAAGTCAGGTATTATTCTATGGTCTGATATCTTTTATCCTGGTGTTTTCAGGATCGGTGTTTCAAACTCCGACCGCGATTAAAGTGAGTTTTACCTTTGTTTTATTGTACCTGATGGGGCCAATTGTGAGTGTAATGACCATTATTCCGGTTATAAACAAGGCCGTGGTATCCCTTAAAAAAATGCAAAAACTAAAAGAGGATCTTACAAAGCTTGAACAGTTACCACAAGTAGAACACAAAGGACAGTATCGAAATTTTTCAGATTTAAAAATACGCAACTATGCATTTTCTTATGGGGAAGATCAATTTTCGGTAGGACCCATTAATTTTGATATTAATAGAAATGAAGTTGTTTTTGTGTACGGAGGTAATGGAGAAGGAAAAACGACATTTATCAACACCGTTTTAAATCTCTATAACCTTGATAATGGTGAAGCCTATATAGACGGAGAATTAGTTCCACTGAAAGAACAGGATAAAATTAAAAATCTTTTTGCTCCCGTTTTTAGTGACTTCTATTTGTTTGATGCTTTTTACGGAATAACAGACGTTGATTATGATAAAGTAAATAAATACTTAAAGTTGTTTGAACTAGAAGGGAAAGTAAGTGTAAAAGATGGCTATTTTTCAACCACTCATTTATCTACAGGACAGCGTAAACGAATGGCTTTAATCAGCACCCTGTTAGAAGACAGACCTATTATTGTACTCGACGAATGGGCCGCAGATCAGGATCCTCATTTCAGACATAAATTTTACACAGAAATTTTACAAGTACTGGTTCAGGAAGAAGATAAAACAATTATTGCCATCACCCATGATGACCGATATTACAACAGAGCCGATACACTGCTCAAAATGGAGTATGGTAAACTGGAAAAAACAAATATTTCAGAACTTAGCGCGATCTTTTAAAACTATCCCAAAAATACAATAACGTCTTCTTTTATTTGCCCTGCATCGTTTTTTTTTACTGCAGGGTAAAAGGAGGTGGACCTTATGCGCTTTATAAAACAACATAATCACTGGTCAACACCAATTTTATTATTTAAAGCTATAACCTCAAGAAAATGAAAAGAAATAAAACAATTAGAATAGTATTCTTTGTCCTATTGTCGGCAGCATGGATCTTTATTACTACTTTTAAATTGGGGCCATTTGGCTCTCTGGGTAAATTAACCACTTATAAAACAGGTTTGTTATCCGTGCCTTTACAAAGTGATGGAACACAAAAGATCCATAGTGATCAAAAATTAGATATTTATGTAGATAATGTTGGGATTCCTCATATTTATAGTGCTACAAAAAGTGCCGCAGCTTATGGACTAGGATATATGCACGCCAAAGATCGCTATTTTCAGATGGAGATGGTGTCAAGAATTGTACAGGGAAGGCTCTCAGAGTTTTTATGGTCAGGGGCACTAAAATCAGATAGATTCTGGAAACCTTATGAGTTTGAGAAAAAATCGGAAGAAATCCTGCAAACCTATAAAAAAGAAAACCCTGAATTTTATGCCTATCTGCAATCGTATTCTGATGGAGTAAATGCTTATTTGGAAAATAATGAGAATACTGATCCTTTCTATAAAGCTTTAGGAGCGACCCCTAGAAAATGGAAAACAGAATATTCTTTATTATTTACATGGTATATGAGTTATACCTTGACTTATTTTGATCACCATATTGATCAGCAGGAAATTTTCGAAAAATTACCGGGAAAGGAAATCACTTATTTTTATCCTTTAAAACCGGCAGGAATAAATACTATTTTGCCTTCGAATTTGGTGCCTTCCAGTGTAAATGGACCTCACTTAGAAGTGCATTCTTCAGGGACAGCTTCATCAGAAATCACTCAAAAAGAATCGTCTCTGTTTGATTTAGGAGCGAAATTAATGACAAATAACAAATTTTATCAGGGTGTAGGAAGTAACAACTGGGTGGTAAACAACACTAAAACAAAGAGCAAAAATAATATTCTGGCAAATGACCCTCACCTGTATTTGACACTTCCGGAAGCTTTTTATGAAGCCCACATGGTAACAGGTGCTTTCAAAACCTATGGTTTTACAATACCAGGTGTTCCTGTAGTAGTGAGTGGTCATAATGATAAAATTTCATGGGGAATTACAAATGGAGAATGGGATTTGGTTGACCGATACAAACTTCAGGTAAAGAATGATAGTCTGTACCTTTATGAAGGAAAATGGATTCCTTTCAAGGTTAAAAATTATACCATCAAAGTAAAAGGGAAACCCGATTACATAGAAAAATACAGAAGCACCGTACAAGGTAAAGTTATAAAAGAAGAAAACGGTCAGTATTATGCACAACATTGGTATGCGGCAGAAAAAAGCAACTCCGTAAAAGCCATGTATGAAGTAATGAAGAGTCAAAATTGGGATGGTTTTTCAACAGCTTTAAAAGGCTATAGTTATCCACCACAAAATTTTGCTTACAGCGATGTAGAGAATAATATTGGAATTGTATGCGCGGGCGAACTGCCAGCCAGAAGTGCTGACTATGTGGGGCAGGTATTAGATGGGACTAAAAAGTACATTCCGACGAAGCCTTTAAATGCTTTTTGGTCAGCCTTTAATCCGGACAAAGGATTTTTGTTTTCAGCGAACCAACAGCCCATCCAGAATAATGTTTATTTCGGAGCACATGGTTCCAAAGATGATTATCGAGCAAAACGTATTTATTCTGTTTTAGAAGGAAAGAAAGACTGGTCAGTTCCGGAAATTCAGAAGATGCAAAGTGATGTAGTTGATATTTCTCTCGATGATTTTAAAACATTAACCAATAATTATCCGGTAAAAGAGAAATACAGTAGCATTGTAAAAGAGCTAAAAAACTGGGACGGAGATATGAGTGGTGACGGAAATCAGGGATTGGTTTTTGAAATGTTAAGAAAGGCCACAATAGAAGAAGCAAAACAATTTGCAAAGACTAAATTACAGGTAAAACAAGAACCTTCTTTACAGAATTTCTTAAAATATTTAAATGATAAAAAATACACCGTTCCTGGTGGTGGTAATAAGCAAAAAATAGTAGATGCCATTTTTGAAAGAACATTAGACACCTTAACTCAAAGTTATGGAGATCAATGGAAAAAAGTTACCTACAAAAACATGTCTAAGTTTAGTATAAACAACATCCTGTTTGTACCTGGACTAGGAGAAAAAATTGATAATGTAGGAGGTAATATCAATACGATTAATATCAATACAGATAAGTTTCATCCGGTTTTTCGTGCTGTATATGAAGTGAAAGACGGCAACATACAGGCCCATACAATTCTTGCTGGAGGTCAGAGCGGTTTGATCAACTCTATACATTATAAAGATCAAATTGAATCCTGGAGAAAAGGCAAGTATAAAAAAAGTCAATTTGTTACGAACCCTGCTAAACTGGAAAAAATTATAAACACTATAAAATTTAACTAATGAAAAAGATACTGAATTACTTGCCTTATATGGTTGTATTATTAGCACAATTTTTTATAAACAACTATACCATTATAGTACTATTTACAATTTTAACGGGCTTTATTGCTGCATTTAAAATTGAGCATAAAAGAGTTTTTTTAAAGTGTTTTATAATTGGGGTGATCGTATTTACCATTGTATTTCTTATCTACGAATCACGCGTAGAGTATGTAAAAGACCTTCTTGTTAATCTCGGGTTGTCCAGTCTTTTCATATATGTATTTTTTCCGGTTTTTAACGCTTTAAACACTGCAATTCTATTCTTTTTTGGTTATAAAATTGGTACGCTGGTTCTAGAAAGAAAGCTTGCAAGAGCCAGTCATGTCTAGGTGAAAAACTGTAAAATTTTGGCAACCGCACGGATATTTGCCTTAAGAGAGCCGTATGCAGGACAGCTTTTTATTTAGGATTAAAATCCAAATAAATACTGGTCGTCTTTTTCTAAAAGTGACGACCAGATCTGTGAGCGTAAGCTTTGAGATCTGACAGGTTTTGCCCGTGCAGATAAAGTCATCCTCTTATTCTTTAAAAACACTATTGATAACCTAAAATACTAAATAGATGAAAGATCGTAAACCGAAATGTAACTGCGCTAAAAATGGAGTAGTGTGCGCACTTAAATTAAGTTTAATCAAACAAGGAGTGTCTCTATCTGATACTGCTGCAAAGAATAAGACAATTTGCCCTTTAAAAGCAGCTGTGTTTAGTAATGCTTCTTAAACCGAAATAAGAATTTCTAAAAATATATTTAAAAATAAATAAATCATTCAAAACTAATCTTTTATGGATTTGCAGATAGCTTGATTTAGATCAGATCCGTATATATTCCGTGAGAATATGAAACAGTTTAAAAAAAATGTCATCGTTACCCGTAATAAATTATGACATGATAAATAATACTGAGAGCATCATTCAATAGTACTTACTGTATTATTGAAATCAAAAAATATAAAATATTGGTAAAGTCAAATGCAAAATATATAATGAAAAACCTCATTGTAAATTTTTTATATAAATTAATAGTATTATGC
>NZ_CADCST010000067.1 GCF_902804485.1 Flavobacterium collinsii
TATTTATACTATTATAATCATGAAAGACCACATCAGGGAATTGATGGAAAAAAGCCAATTGAAATGATAAATCCGTTACCGAAATAAGTAACTTTTACAATTTCGACGAAGGAGAAATCACATACGCCAATCAGCAAAGATTGACGACCTCTATTGCGGAGTTTCTAATGCGATCTCTCCTGCGTCGAGATGACAAAACTGTGGCTAAGACTAATTGTAAAAAGCAAAAATCTGCAGAATCTGCGTGAAACAAAACCGCCAATCTTTGTCGAGTTCCGTTTGTGATTCTTCGTTCCTCAGAATGACAAAATTGTACACCTGGCAATATTTATTGAAATAACAAGATTACGTCAAAACTTCGCGTCTTTGCAACTTCGCGAGAAAAAAACTAGCGTATTTTGCGTAATCCCTAGCGCCCTTTGCGATAATCCTTCGACTTCGCTCAGAATAACACAAAAACAAATAATAAAACTTTAAGAAATCAATTTCATGCTGTTTGCTGAAAAAACGTAATTTTGAAATTCGAAGTTCAAAAACCGAATTATTATGAAATATCACCAAATAAACAGCGCTCTTTTTGTAAAAAACCGCAAAAAATTCACGGCAGAAATGAAACCTAATTCAGTTGCCGTTTTTAATTCCAATGACATTTACCCTGTTAGTGCCGACAGTACTTTGCCGTTTGCACAACACAGAGATATTTTTTATCTGAGCGGTGTAGACCAGGAAGAAAGTATTTTGCTTTTGTTTCCCGATGCTCCTTACGAGAGTCAAAAAGAAATTCTTTTCCTGAAAGAAACCAGCGAACACATTGCAATCTGGGAAGGTGAAAAACTGACTAAAGAACGTGCTTTTCAGGTTTCAGGAATCAGAACGGTGTATTGGTTACAGGATTTTCATAAAATTTTGAACGAAATGATGACGTATGCCGATACGATGTACATTAACACTAACGAACATTACCGTGCAACTGTTGAAACAGAAACCCGTGAAGCTCGTTTTGTAAAATGGTGGAAAGAGCATTATCCGGCACACAATGTAGCAAAAAGCAACCCGATTTTACAACGCCTTCGTTCTGTAAAAGAAAGTGAAGAACTTGATTTGATTCAGCAAGCTTGTGATATTACCGAAAAAGGTTTCCGCAGATTATTATCATTTGTAAAACCAAATGTTACCGAATATGAAATCGAAGCGGAATTGATTCATGAATTTATCCGTAACCGTTCTAAAGGTTTTGCTTACACCCCAATTATTGCCTCAGGAAACAATGCGAATGTTTTGCATTATATCGAAAACAATCAGCAATGTAAAGACGGAGATTTAATTTTACTGGATGTTGCTGCCGAATATGCGAACTATTCCAGCGATTTATCACGTACAATTCCGGTTTCAGGAAGATATACCGAAAGACAAAAAGCAGTTTACAATGCCGTTTTGAGAGTAAAAAACGAAGCTACAAAAATGTTGACTCCGGGAACTCTTTGGAAGCAATACCATGTTGAAGTGGGTAAAATCATGACCTCTGAATTACTTGGCTTAGGTTTGATCGACAAAGCCGATGTTCAGAACGAAAATCCGGAATGGCCAGCCTACAAAAAATATTTTATGCACGGAACATCTCACCACATGGGACTGGACACGCACGACTACGGATTACTTCACGAACCAATGAAGGCCAATATGGTTTTTACCGTTGAACCGGGAATCTACATTCCAGCCGAAGGATTCGGAATTCGTTTAGAAGACAACGTTGTGGTACAGGAAAAAGGAGAACCTTTTAACCTGATGCGTAATATTCCGATTGAAGCTGACGAGATTGAAAGCTTGATGAATGAATAAATAGAAAAAAGCCCTTAATAAAATTTATTAAGGGCTTTTTCAATTTTATAAATCAACTATTATGCGATTTTTGCGATTTGCACATCCAACTGGAATTTGCCGGCAGCTTCACTTTCATCAATCAACTCAAAAAGCTCTAAAGCTCTTCTTGCGTTTTTCTCTTCTTCTCTCTGCTCAGCAACATACCACATCATAAAATCTTCTGTAGCATAGTCATTTTCAGCTCTACATTTTGCAATTACTTTATTCACTGCTTGTGTAACTGCAATTTCATTCTGCAAAGCAATTTCAAATACTTCTCTTAAAGAAGCAAATTCCTGCTGCACTTCCGGAACAGACGGCGTAATGGCAATCCCTCCCATATCTGTAATATATTTGAAAACTTTTAGGAAATGCTCTCTTTCTTCTTCGGCTTGTTTGTACAAATAAGATGCTGTATTAGCATAACCATTTCTATCTAACCATGCAGCCATAGCTAAATATTTGTTAGAAGCGTCACTTTCTAATTTTGCTTGTAAGTTTAATATATTTTCTACACTTTCAACTAATGAAGTACGTGTTCTTAATAAATCTTTCATATCCTCTAATTTTTATATCTGTAAAATTACAAAAATTAAAGAAGGCTCCTCCAACTCCTTGAAAATTTGGATTTGATCTAAGTAAGAATCTAAATAAGCTCTACGTTTACAATGTTACAAAGCATAGAATGTAAAGTGAGGGTAAATTTAGTTCCGTTTAATAAATCTCTTAACTGCACTATTTCACAGATAGTAAGATTTCTGGAAAAATTTCTTTTGGTGGTTTCAATCAATTGTGCGTCTGACCGGTCAGATAAGTCATAAAGCATATTAAGAATGTCAACGCTATTAACCTTTCTTTGAAAAATCAAAAAATCATGAATTTTGTAACTTGACACTGTATCAACAAAATTGATAATTATACTATTGGTCAAATCACATTGATAACTATATCCTTTTTCGGTTTCAAATAATACTTTGGTGGTCAAATCACTAACTAACGCCATTCTGATAAAATATAATAACGTTGCAAAAATATAGAATTTAAAGCAATAAAAAACATAATTAAGACTAATTTAAAATAACAAAATCATTTAATCTTCTTAAAAACAACGGTAACTCACTAAAGAGTGTAACATTCTACGGCATTATTAGTCTAATTTTAAAAACAGATAAATTAAGAAATTATGCAAGCACACGAAATAGATTATCAGATTTTTGGTGAAGAAATGCAATATGTTGAAATAGAACTGGACCCGCAGGAAATTGTAATTGCCGAAGCCGGCAGTTTCATGATGATGGAAAACAATATCCAGATGGAAACGATATTTGGAGACGGTTCTCAACAGCAAGGCTCAGGTTTGTTTGGCAAACTTTTAAACGCAGGAAAAAGAGTTCTTACCGGCGAAAGTTTATTTATGACAGCATTTTTAAACCAAGGCACTAGCAAAAGCAAAGTTTCATTTGCGTCGCCATATCCTGGAAAAATCCTTCCAATTGATTTAACAGAATTTCAAGGCAAATTTATCTGCCAAAAAAGCTCGTTTTTATGCGCTGCTAAAGGTGTTTCTGTCGGAATAGAATTTTCTCAGAAACTTGGACGTGGTTTATTTGGCGGTGAAGGCTTTATTATGCAAAAAATCGAAGGAGATGGAATGGCATTTGTACATTCGGGCGGAACAATGGCCAAAAAAGTATTGGGACCAGGCGAAGTCCTAAAAGTAGATACGGGATGCATCATTGGTTTTACCAAAGATGTAAATTATGATATTGAATTTATTGGCGGAATTAAGAATTCTATTTTTGGCGGCGAAGGATTATTTTATGCCACATTAAAAGGTCCCGGAACGGTTTACATACAATCATTGCCTTTCTCGAGACTGGCTGACCGCATTATTGCATCTGCACCAAAATCTGGCGGAAACAGCCGCGAAGAAGGCAGTCTTCTTGGCGGATTAGGAAATCTTTTAGATGGTGATAACCGATTTTAATTTGTAATGGCTTTCAGAAATGGAAGCCATTTTTATTTCGTTCACAAACCCTATTTTGCTATAAATAAATTTATTCCAGTTTTAAAGATTTCCCAATTAAATCAAGACATCTCGATATTTTACTTCAGCTTTCTTAACTTTGTGCCTGACAACAAAAAAAGTTCATTTTGAAAACGCTTTTATACAAAAATACCAAAATATCATACTCAGATTCGGGAACTGGAAATACAATTGTTTTACTTCACGGCTTTCTGGAAAACAAAAAAATGTGGAAAGACTATGTTGATTTTTTCTCCGAAAAACATCGCATCATTACGATCGATTTACTGGGACACGGCGAGTCAGATTCTTTGGGATATGTACATGCAATGGAAGACAATGCCAATGCTGTTCACGAAGTTCTAAATCACTTAAAAATTGAGAAAGCTACAATCGTTGGACATTCGATGGGAGGTTACGTAGGTTTGGCTTTCGCCGAATTATTCCCAAAAAGTATCCGAAAACTCGTTTTACTCAATTCTACTTCAAGAGAAGACAGTGCTGAGAAAAAAATCAACCGAACACGTGCAATCAAAGCGGTCAAACAAAACTACATAACATTCGTAAGCCTTGCCATTGGCAACTTGTTTAGCGAAAACAATCGAATCCTATTACAAGACGAAATTGAGAAAGTCAAAATTCAAGCCCTAAAAACTCCGTTACAAGGAATTGTTGCTTCTTTGGAAGGGATGAAAATTAGAAAAGACAGAGAAGCACTCCTTCATCAGAATTTGTTTCCGGTCTTATTGATTTTAGGCAAAAAAGACCCTGTTTTAAATTATGAAGAAAGCATCACCCAAATCAATGACACTACAGCTGAACTGGTTTCTTTTGAAGACGGTCACATGAGCCATATTGAAAACAAAGAAGAACTCAAAACCATATTATTAGGTTTTTTCGAATAAATCAGGAAAATATAATTATCCAGCTTATAAAACTCTAAGTCTCTAAGAAGTTTAACCAGGAGCTATTTCCTGCTGTCCGCTATATCTTTTTAGGCAGAAGATTTATGCTAAACCAAAAAACTTCCTGATTGCCTAAAAAGGATGCCGCTTCCATCAGGGCTAGGGCATCCGGTTTCAAGAAGAAAATTCAATAGGTTAACCATTAATAGTTCGATGGTTTAATCTATCTTTTCTTCAAAAGGAATATCCATATTAAAGATTTCTTTTAGCAACACCACAATCTCTTCCAGATAGCTGTTTAAGATCTCATTCGTAACGGTAACATTCAATTCCTTATCTTCTTTAAATCCAAAAGGCAAAAATCCTGATTTTAGATTTTTAAAAGATATAATCCCAACTTCAATCGGAATATCACCCGCTTCCTTTTCAAACATGAACGCATAGGCCAAAACCTGAATAATTTTATCATTTTTAAGCTCCTGAGTCAATCCGTTCCAGGATTTAAGGATAACGTTCGTCTTTTCAACTTTTCCGGTCTTATAATCAATAATTCTGATTTTACCGTTGCGCAATTCAATTCGATCCACATTTCCTTTAATCAAAACCGGAAATGGCAGATCCGGATGATGCAACTCACGTTCGTATGTTTCTTCTAATGCAATGATCTTAACGGCATCACCATTCTTAAGAGACTCCAGTTCCATTTTTAAAAAATTGGAGACGTTTCGTTTTGCTACTTCAAAGGCCAGAAGATTACGTCCTTTTTTAATTTCTCCTTCTTTATAGACCAGTTTAAATTGTTTTAAGACTTCATCATCCAGTAATTTGAAGCAATTTTCAAGATCCGCTTCCGAGATAAACTTTCCGATAAAAGGTTCGTATAAAGTCTTTAATGTTTCATGAATTATGGTACCAAGGGTATTCAAAGCGATGTTCTCCTCTACCTCTTCAACCTCTCGAATTCGAAGTATTTTTTGAAAATAAAAGTCAATCGGATTTCTAATGTAACTCGTCAAAGCCGAAGGCGAAAAACCCGCGAGTGCAATTTCTTTTAAACGATCCATTACAGCCTCGGATTTCGGGACCATCATTGGCTGATAAGCCGTTGTTGGTAAAACCGGGTTATAGATATCAAAAGTCAAATTGTGTTTGTGTTGTTTTTCTACTTCCAGCTGCGTGATGAAACGGCTGCGTTCTCCGGCATCCAGTCCGTCATTTTCGGTATTATAAATCAAATAGATGTTTTTAGCCCTCTGCAATAAATGATAAAAGTGGTAGGTATAAATAGCGTCTTTCTCTTTAAAAGTTGGCAAACCTAATTCGTTTTTAACGTCATAAGGAATAAATGAATTTTGAGATTTCCCGGCCGGGAATTTCCCTTCATTCATAGACGTTACGATTACGGTATCAAAATCCAGCACACGGCTTTCAAGGACACCCATAATCTGCAAACCACGCAAAGGCTCCCCTTCAAACGAAACTTCTGCAACATCGATAATTTGTTTATAGATCGCATGCAAAGTATCTATATTGTCGATATGATTGTGTTTTGTATAATAATTAATCAGCTTATTAATTACTTTAAAAACCGCATAAACAAAAGCCTTGGCAATTTTTTCCTCTTCATTGTCATTGCTAAAATTCTCTTTTATCAGAAGTAAAAGTGCAGAAACATTTTCAAGAACAGCAATCGATCCGCTTTCCCACTTTTGGAAAAGCAATTTAAACAATGGAGACGGATTTAGATTAAGTTCCAAAACCCGGTTATGCGTAATAAAAGTGTAATTATTCTCCTTGATAATCCGCACTAAATTACCGGCATTCGCATACGGTTCAACCAACGGATGCGTCAGGATATCAAGTATATCTTTATAATAAAAAACATAACTTTCCCCTTTACGCGAAAGCGCATTAGTGTGCATTCTGAACAATTTTGCAATTAATATCTGCGACGGGTTGTTCTTTCCGGAATATCCCATCGTAATATTCAAACTTCCAACCGAAGAAGGCAGCGAATATAAAATTGGCATCAGCAAATTTTCCTCACCAAGCACAATAGCCACTTTATCAAGAGCAGTTGCTGGGTTCTCTGTAATAATATTTTCGATAATACTACCCGCCAATTTTGCCTGACCAATAGTTTTGGGTGTACCAATTATCTGAATGTTTTTAGACTGCGAAAAATCATCTACAATCCACTCAAACGGGTTAGCTTTATAATGTTTCCAATTTTCTTTAAAACGTCTGACAAAGAGTCCCGCATCATGATAAGGATCGTTCAGAAAAGTCTGATCGACATCCCAATAAATTTTAGCTTGGCCTAAAGCCAAAAGATGCTGAACAATTTTTTCTTCAGCTGCATTTAAAGCATTAAATCCCGCAAAAATAAAACTTCGTTTTGAAACTGTATTCGAAAAGTGATTAAGGTTGTTTACCGCCTCACGATAAATCAGTCCCTGATAGCCAATTGATTTATTAAGCAAATGATTGTACAACGAATCATAATACAACGGAAGAAGTTTCCAGAAATCAATATAATTTTCTAAAAGTTTGGTTTTATTTTCAACCTCAATCCCCCATTTTTTGATATCTTCAATATCGCTCAAGTAAGACAAAACATGGGAAGGATCTAAAAGATAACGATCGATTTCGTTAAAATCCTGCAGCAGTGTTTTCGCCCAATTGGCAAACAATTCAAAGGACTGCTGCTGTTGTTTTTCGGTTACAGAAAGATAAACTTCATAAAACTCAAACAAAAGTTCAATTGAATCAACCGACCTGATCGACGCTACATCTTGCACAAAATCTTCAATACTAATAATTTCAGGAGAGAGTATCGTTTTCTTAGTCTCATTTTTCAGGGCTTCGATTAAAAAAACTTTCGCTCTTTTATTAGGTAAAATAATGGTTGTTTCAGCAAGTTTAGCCGAATAATCCTGAATTATAACAGTCGCTATTTTTCCGAGAAAGGAAGTGTTTATCATTTGATAAAAATAAAAAAAGCCATTCAATTAAGAATGGCTTTTAGTATTTATTTAGAAAGTAAATTAGATTTTACCTTGGTATTTAGAACCAATGTGTCTAATTTCTGTTCTTCTGTTTTGTGCTTTACCTGCAGCAGTTTTGTTACTTGCAACTGGTTGAGAAGATCCAAATCCTTTAGACTCTAAATTTTCTGGATTAACACCTCTTTCGATTAATGCATTTTTCACAGCGTCAGCTCTTTCTTGAGAAAGTTTGTCGTTGATTTTTGCAGAACCTGTACTATCTGTGTGTCCTTCGATAGCGAATTTCGCGTTTGGATAGTTTTTAAGGATTTCTTTAATAGCATCTAATCTAGCTGGAGTTTCTTTGTCTCCTGTTTTGAAAGTTGCTTTTCCTGAGTTAAAGTAAACCGCTCTAGCTTGAACTTTAAGATCTTCTAAAGCTTCAGTAGTTACTTCAGGACAACCTCTGTTAGAAGCAGGACCAGCTACTGTAGGACAATCATCATCTTTATCAGCAACACCGTCTTTGTCAGCGTCTAAGAAAGGACAACCACCATTTTCTTTAGGACCAGCAACTGTAGGACATTTGTCATCTTTGTCTGGAACACCGTCTCCGTCTGTATCAGGACATCCGTTGAATTGTTTTGGACCAGCAACATCTGGACAAGCATCATCTTTATCAGCAATTCCGTCTCCGTCTTTGTCTGGACAACCGTTTAATGCAGCTAAACCAAATTCAGTTGGACAAGCATCACTAGCGTCAACGATTCCGTCTCCATCAGTATCAGGACATCCGTTGAATTGTTTTAAACCAGCAACATCTGGACAAGCATCATCTTTATCATAGATTCCGTCTCCGTCAGTATCTTTACCTCCGAATTTGAAAACTAGACCAGCAGTGTGTTGAAAGTGAGATGGAGCATCTGGAACACCAGCTTTGTCTTCTCTATCACCACTAACTGACCATTTGTATCTTGTAGCAAGCTCAAGACCAATAGCATCAGTAAACCAGAAAGTAACACCAGCACCTGGGTTAACAGTTCCGTAGCTGCTATCTCCGAAGAAAGTATAACCTCCACCAACAGATAACGAAGGATCAATCACTTTAGATTTGATCAACTCTTGGAAGCTATATTTAATAGTAGCATCAATTCCGTAATACATCAAATCACCAGGATTAGTAACTACATTACCTCTACTATCATGCCCTACAGCAGATGGATTGAAAGTAACATATTTATCGATCTTGTTTACAGATCCTTGTAAACCAACAGAGAAACCGCTACCTACATATCTATTCACACCAATGTAAGATAAAGAAGGAAGGATATTCCAGTTGTCTTTTACAGCGAATGGCTGAGAGAAGTGTTGATCAAAGAAACCACTTCCAGCACCAGAACTTGTTCTAGTGTCAACGGCATTAACTCCGAAAGAGATAGCCCATGGATTGTTACTGTCTTGTGCGTGAGAACTTAAACCCATCACCATCATCACAGCAACTAAAAGTTTGTTAAGATGTTTCATACTTAATTTTTTTAATTACAATTTAGTTAATTACAAGCAAAAGTAACACCAAAATTTTTAAATACAAAATGAAATGTTAAAAAAAACCTACAAAAATTTGACCAAAGTGGGAATTATATAACTTTTAACATTTGTCCGACAACTATAAACGCCTCTATAGCCCTGTCTAAGTGCTCTTTTGTATGTGCTGCAGATAATTGCACTCTAATCCTGGCTTTTTCTTTCGGAACTACAGGGAAGAAGAATCCGATTACATAAATACCTTGTTTCAATAACTCATTAGCCATTGTTTGCGACAATTTTGCATCGTATAACATTACCGGAACAATCGCTGAATCTCCATCAATGATATCAAAACCGGCTTTTTTCATTCCTTCTTTAAAATAATTAGTATTCCATTCTAACTTATCTCTCAAAGAAGTATCTTGTTCCAACAACTCAAACACCTTTATTGAAGCACCAACAATAGCCGGTGCCAGTGAGTTTGAAAACAAATATGGTCGTGAACGCTGACGCAATAACTCAATTATTTCTTTTTTAGCAGTTGTATAACCTCCCATTGCTCCTCCTAAAGCTTTACCAAGTGTTCCGGTTATAATATCAACCCTTCCCATAACACCTTTGGCTTCAAGAGTCCCTTTTCCTGTTGCTCCAATAAATCCGGCAGCATGACATTCATCCACCATCACCATAGCGTCATATTTATCAGCCAAATCACAAATCTTATCCAAAGGCGCCACAAGACCATCCATTGAGAAAACTCCATCAGTAACAATTAATTTGAATCGTGCACCAGCCTCATTAGCTTTAATTAACTGTTGCTCCAAATCTTCCATATTACTATTTTCATAACGGTAACGCGCCGCTTTACACAAACGAACTCCATCAATAATAGAAGCATGATTTAAACTGTCTGAAATAATAGCATCGTTTTCTCCCAGCAGCGGCTCAAAAACACCACCATTTGCATCAAAAGCAGCAGCATAAAGAATCGTATCTTCTGTACCATAAAAATCTGCTATCTTTTTCTCCAAAGTCTTATGAATATCCTGTGTTCCACAAATAAAGCGTACTGATGACATTCCGAAACCATGTGTATCCATAGCATCTTTTGCTGCCTGCACCACTTGAGGGTGTGACGAAAGCCCTAAATAATTGTTGGCGCAAAAATTCAAAACTTTTTCTCCTGTAGAAATCGTTATCTCTGCATCTTGTGCTGAAGTTATAATGCGTTCTTTCTTGAAAATTCCATTTTCTTCAATCGTTTGCAACTCATTTTGCAAATGTTCTTTTATTTTTCCGTACATTTTTATTTATTTAAAACGTTAAAAATTAACAACTTAAGCCATAAATACCTAACTAAATCCTTAACATCTGATTAATTTTTTCACAAATTTACTATATCGATTTCTGATCCGATGTATACCAATGCTTTTTTTAACACTTTATACCCTAAATCCTCAATAGCTTCCTGATACTCCTGTATTTGCTTGGTATATTTTGGATTGATAGCTCCCGTTTTATAATCCAACAAATATGCTTCTCTGCCCCCTGTTAAAACAATTCGATCAGGTTTTAAAATCCTGCCTTCTTTCTGAACAATTGTCTGTTCGTTCAAAATAGTATCCTTTCCATCAAAACAAATACTCAACTCAGGATGATTGACAATTTCCCGGAGCGTCTTCAAAACCATATCTATCTGGTCATTCGTGATCAATCCGTTCTCAATACCTTTTGTAATCGCCAGATCGACATCTGTTTTATCTTTTACAAAAGCCAAAATTTCATGAACTATATTCCCATAAGCAATTGCCTCTTGTTGGTGTGTCCCCCACATTAAAGCCTCACGTTGTGCAATTTTAATATTTTTTGGATTTAAAACTTCTGAGACCACCGGAATCACTTTGACCAGATCAACCGACTTTACCGAACTTGAAAGCCTGGTTTTACTCCCAAACTCGTACTCTAATCTCTCGGCATCATAAACTCCTTTATACATTAAATACCTGATAAAAAAAGAAGCCATATTACTGGGCAATTCGCCGTCTTTTCTTTCTTTTAAAGCTTGCGATACTACATGCAGCTGCTCTTCGGCACGTGTTAATGCCACATACAAAACATTAATATTATCGAGTAATTCTTCCTGCTTTTTCAAATTAAAAACCGCCGAAGCACTTTCACCAAAACCTTCAACCGCGCTACTATTATCAATTAAAGCTTTCGGAACATCTAAATTCACATCTTCGGTATCGAGCCACAATTTATCTTTTGGCTTTCTATTGTAATCTTCTTCTGCAAATGGCATAATTACAACCGGAAATTCCAATCCTTTTGATTTATGAATCGTCATAATTCTAACAGCATTGTTTCCTTCCGGAGACGGAATACTAAATTTCTCTGCATTTTTATCCCAATAACTTAAAAAATCAGCTATTCCAGCCTGATTTCTCATGTCCCGCTCTAAAACAATATCCAGAAAAAACTGAACATATGCATTCCCCTCGTCAGGAATAACAAACTTCGAAATTATAATTTCTACCGCTTCATACAATGATTTTTTTCGAACATCTTCAAAAGAAAACGCAACATCAAAAGTCAATAACCATTTTTCAAAATCATCTTCCCTTTTTTGAGCCATTCCCAAAGCAATGAAATCATGAATTGGCATTTGAACCTCTTTGTTCGATCCTAAAAAATGAAGAAAATTAGCTTTTGACTCTAAATCGGCACTATTGTTTAAATATTTCAGCAAATGAACAATCAAACGCACCTCTGTAGCATTTTGAATCATTAAAGTTTCAGAAGATAAAAGCGGGATATTTTGTTCTGTCAAATAATTCGCGATTGCAATTCCCTGATCTCTTTTTCGAGTTAAAATCACAATATCTTTGTACTCAAATCCTTCCCTAACTACTTTCTGAATTATATTTAATGTCGCCAAAACATACAAATCTGATTTCTCCACAACTTCTTCTTCGTCCGCAAAATCTGACTTCTCAATTATAGGCAGAAAAGAAATATTGACATATCCTCCTTTTTTCGAATTTACATTCTGAAAACTATGATTTTCATACAAATCTTTATAATCTTCATTTGTAAATTCAGTCGAAATTAATTTAAAAAAATCATTATTAAACTCAATTACCTCACTATAACTTCGGTAATTTGTATCCAAATGTTTGACTACTTTTTCATGATTAAAAAAAGAAACCTCTTCTTTCCCCAATTCGATAAACTGTTCCGCTTTTCCACCTCTCCATCGATAAATAGATTGTTTCGGATCCCCCACTATCATCAGAGTTCCTTTGTTTCCAAAATCATCCTGACCGGAAAGAGAGTTATGTATTAGCGGAATAAGATTCTGCCATTGCATTTCGGAAGTATCCTGAAATTCATCAATAAAAAAGTGGCGGTATTTCTCCCCTAAACGCTCATAAATAAAGGGCGCGGGCTGATTTTGAATTTCACGATGAATAATCGCATTAAATTCAGAAATAGACAAAATATTTTGTTCTGATTGAATTTTCGCCAATTCGTTACTAACAGTATTCAAAAGCGAAAGTGGTGTAATATTTTTCAGGAACGCTTTATAAAAATCCCTTTTCTCAAAGTTCTTATAGATTTTTTCCAAAATTCGAAGCAGTTCCTGAATTATATTTTCGATTAACGCTCTGTCTTTTGCCGTTTTATTAATCGCAATATCATCAAATTCATGGAACGTTTTATTACGGGGATTAAATTTTCCATCGCGAATACTCTCTAAATGGTTTGGAAACGTTCCGCGTGAAAATGATTTTAAATCAATTCCATTTTTATCTATTAAAGCAAGTGTTTCTGTAGCAAAATTTTCATTTTCAGCTTCCAATTCTTTACACAAAGCCTGCATTTTCTTTTTGATGACAACAAACTCTTCAATAGATTTATCCTGAAAATGGGAGATCTCATTCCGATTGTTTTCATTCAAAACCAACCTTCCTGTTTCTAATATTTCACGAGAAACATCCCAACTTTTATCATCGTCGGTTTTCTCCATCGTAAAATCAATCAACAACTTAGTTAATGTTTCGTCCTGGCCTGCTTGCGCAATAATAGCATCAACAGCTTCAATTAACAAATTCTCAGTATCCAAAGTGACCTCGAAAGTCATTGGCAAATTAAGATCATGCGCGAAAGCACGAATTACTTTGTGGGTAAATTTATCAATAGTAGAAATATCAAAAGCAGCATAATTATGAATCAGATGCTTTATAATATTTTGAGACTTTACTTTGATTTTAACAATTGAAAGTCTTGTATCACGAGACAAGTCCTCCATCAAGTCAACTGCTTTCACAGAAGGCTCTTCTTTTGCAAACTCCGACAAACTTCCCACAATACGGCTTTTCATTTCATGAACCGCCTTATTCGTAAAAGTAATCGCTAAAATATTTCGATAGGCATCATTTCTTGGAGAAGAAAGAATAATTTTGAGATACTCTTTCACCAAAGTATAGGTCTTTCCAGAGCCTGCAGATGCATCGTAGATAGAGAAAGACGGACTTTGCATGAGTTTAGTTTTTCGTACGGTAAAAATAACACATTAAAATATGAAATCCCAATAAAGCAAAAATTCCAAATTCCAATAACTAACTCTTTTATCAAGCAGCTATTGGAATTTGGAATTTTAAATATTTCAGTTTTTCTACAACAACTAGGCAGTTTTAGGAAAGGCTCTTTTATTAAAAACCAACAATATACCTACTCCTGTAGAAATTGCTACATCGGCAACATTAAAGATCGCATTAAAAAAAGAAACTTCTTCACCACCCCAGTAAGGGAACCAAGACGGTAAAGTACCTCTCCAGATTGGAAAGTAAAACATGTCTACCACTAAACCGTGAAACCATGTTCCATAAGGCTCTGGTGAGAAAAGGGTTGCCAGATTACCATGACTACCATCAAAGACAATCCCATAAAATACCGAATCAATTATATTTCCGGCTGCTCCGGCAAAAATCAACGCTATAGCTACAATTAAGTAATTTGAATAACGTTTCTTAACCGAATCTGCCAACCAGTATCCAATTCCTACTACAGCAAAAATTCTAAAAACAGTTAGAAATAGTTTACCATATTCACCAGGTATCTTTGTCCCCCAAGCCATTCCTTCATTTTCAATAAAGTGAATTCTAAACCAGTCAAAAATTACTACTTCATCACCTAAAACAAAGTTTGTTTTTACATAGATTTTTGAAAGCTGATCGACAATTAAAACTAAAAATATAAGGAAATACGCTTTTCGTAATGACATTTTATTAAATTTTGATGGGGCAAAAGTAACAATTTAATCAAAAAAAACGCCCCTATCGGAGCGTTAATTGTTTTTGGAGATAAACCAGCAACTGCCAAAGCATTTTAGTCCTTTAACTGAAGCTCTATTTTTTAACATTTGACCGAACCGTTTTTTTAGGTGGATCCGCAAAGAAATCTGAAATAGATTTAAGCAATCCTTTACCTTCTTTTCCCGCTGTCCCATTCTTGACTTCAGCCTTCTTTATCTGAGTTTTAAACTGTATACGAATCTTTTCAAATTCCTTCATTCGATGCTCAACATCGGAGTTCACTTCTTTGAATTTCAATACTTTAGCCATTTTATAAGATTTTTATGTTAAATAAATAAAATTATAATGATTTGATATTACAATGATACATAATTTAATTTATATTTGTTAATAAAAATTAACACTTGTTTAGACTAAAAGATCATATTTACCTCTCACGCAGTATTAAAACGAAAAGAATTTAACAACTTTCCTAAATCTTACAAAATATGAATGAAATCACAACTACTCTAAACGATTTTCTACTTACTACCAAATCTTCCGCAGCATTAATCATTAATGGGAAAGGAAAATTAATCACATCACTTCATTTAGATTATGCGGATAGTATCGCCGCAATGAGCTCGGCCATCGTATCGATGAGCGACAAATTTTTATTAGATCTCGAAAAAGGCTCTTTAAAGCAACTTTTTTTAAAAACCACAGAAGGAGTTGTTGTGGGAAACAAAATAAGCGGCACAAATTTTATTATTACATTTTCAAAAGACGGCAGTAACCTCGGTTTATTACTACGATCGACCGAAGAAACAGCTACGGAACTAAGCAAAAATTCTTTGTTAAAATAACATATTTCTATTAACACCAAACCCCGAAAAACTATGAGTAATGACTTTTTAAACGTTTTTTTGAATGAAATGAAAACTAACGTAAACGGCTTTATTGCAGTAGCTGTAACAGAAATCGAATCAGGATTAAGCTTTGGAAACCTGACAACAGATCCGGCATTTGACCCTGAACTTGCAGCAGCTTACAATCTCGAAGTTGTGAAAGCAAAATTAAGTGCAGTAAAAGCTTTAAATTTAAACCAGGAAATCGAAGACATTTTGATTACTCTTTCCAATCAAATTCACATCATCGACATTTCTCCCAACAAAAAGTTCATGATCTATCTTGCCGCAGATTCGACTAAAGCAAATTTAGGAATGACAAGAGCCGTTTTAAGAAAACACAAATTAGAATTAGAAAAAAACTTAGCTTAAACTCAAGCTTATTTTATTAATTAGAACTGTCTGCAAAGAAGACAGTTCTAATTGATATTACTTCTTTCCTACGTAAAAACTCCTGTTTTTTAAATTCTTACAAAAACAAACAACCCAATTTTACTACATCTTTATTTATATGTAGTAAAATTCTCTCTTTAAGGAATTATCTTTACTTCGACAAAGCTGCTCAAACATTAAACAAAAAAAACGCCCCTAAAAGGAGCGTTTTATTTTATAGAGTACAAAAACCCTGGATTTTATCTCTGCAAGTTTTTAGCTTCGATACTCATTGTAGCATGAGGAACGATTTTAAGCCTTTCTTTGCTAATTAATTTACCTGTTACTTTACAAATACCATAGGTTTTATTTTCAACACGGAATAGTGCGTTTTTTAGATCGCGAATAAACTTTTCCTGTCTGATAGCCAACTGTGAGTTTGCCTCTTTAGACATTGTTTCGCTTCCTTCTTCAAATGCTTTAAAAGTTGGAGAAGTATCATCTGTACCGTTATTCAAATCATTCATGTAAGCACTTTTAATTAAATCCAGATCGGCTTGTGCTTTTTGTATTTTAATTTGAATTATTTCTTTGAACTCTGCTAAATCAGCATCAGAGTATCTTGTAATTTCATCTATCATATTATACTTATTTTGAAATTAATATCACTGTTTTAATATCATCAAATTCAATTTCTGTGCCGTTTTCCAAAGCGTCTACAAAAACCAAATCATCAGTTAATGTCTCAGACTTAATATAGTCTTCATTTTTTAGAATTGCCTCTTCTAAAAGGCCGCTTCTTTTTATTTGAACTTTAATCTTATCGGTAACTTCAAATCCTGAATCCTTACGGATGTTTTGAATTCTGTTTACCAATTCTCTTGCGATTCCCTCGTTTTTCAATTCGTCAGATATTGTAATATCAAGCGCAACCGTAATTCCGTTTGAATTTGCAACCAACCAACCTTCAATATCCTGAGAGGTTATTTCTACATCTTCTAATGATAAAGTTACAGTATTTCCTGCAATAACAATATCCAATGCGCCCTGCTTGTCTAATTGACTGATTTGATCTGCCGAAAAAGACTGTATCTCTTTGGAAATCAGACCCATATCTTTCCCGAATCGCGGCCCTAAGGCTTTAAAATTAGGCTTAATCTGCTTCACCAAAATACCCGAATCATCGTCTAAGAGTACAATTTCTTTCACGTTAACTTCCGCTTTTACAAGTTCAGAAATAGCTTCAATTTTAGCTCTCTGATTATCGTCAAGTACCGGAATCATTACCTTTTGCAAAGGCTGACGCACTTTAATCATTTCCTTTTTACGAAGTGATAAAACCAAAGACGAGATGGTTTGCGCCTTCTGCATTTTACTTTCTAACGTTTTATTAACAAAGTTTTCGACAAATTTTGGAAACTCTGCCAAGTGAACACTGCTATATTGCTCGGTTTGCGTAGAACCTGTTAAGTCGCGGTATAATTTATCCATGAAAAAAGGAGCGATCGGCGCACTTAATTTACTTATCGTTAATAAACAAGTATAAAGTGTTTGATACGCTGCAATTTTATCATGAGCGTACTCCCCTTTCCAGAAACGACGACGACACAAACGAACGTACCAGTTACTTAGATTTTCCTGAACGAAGTCAGAAATAGCTCTAGCTGCCTTAGTAGGCTCATAATCTTCATAACATTCATCAACAAATTTTATTAATGTATGCAATTCAGACACGATCCATTGGTCAATTTCCGGCCTTTCGTTTAATGGAATTTCTGCCTCAGCATATTTAAATCCATCGATATTTGCATATAACGAAAAGAAGGAATAGGTATTATACAGGGTTCCGAAGAATTTACGACGAACCTCAGCAATCCCTTCAATATCAAATTTTAAGTTATCCCAAGGATTTGCGTTAGAGATCATGTACCAGCGTGTGGCATCAGGACCGTATTCCTTAATTGTTTCAAAAGGATCTGTCGCATTTCCTAAACGTTTCGACATCTTTTGTCCGTTTTTATCCAGAACCAAACCATTCGAAACTACATTCTTGTACGCAATTTTATCAAAAACCAAAGTTCCGATTGCGTGCAGCGTATAAAACCATCCACGAGTCTGATCGACACCTTCTGCAATGAAATTTGCAGGGAAATCTTTATTCTCGTCAATTTTATCTTTATTTTCAAAAGGATAATGCCATTGTGCATAAGGCATTGCTCCTGAATCAAACCAAACATCAATTAAATCACTTTCGCGTTTCATTGGCTGGCCTGAAGCTGAAACCAACGTGATTTCGTCCACTACATTTTTATGTAGGTCGACTAAATCATAGTTTGATTCAGACATATTTCCGATTTCAAAACCTCTGAATGGATTTTCTTTTTGAAAACCTGCTTCGATAGATTTTTCGATCGCATTGTACAATTCTTCAACAGAACCAATAAGAACTTCTTCTTTTTTGTCTTCAGTTCTCCAAATTGGCAACGGAATCCCCCAATATCTAGAACGAGATAAATTCCAGTCGTTAGCATTTTTCAGCCAGTTTCCAAAACGTCCTTCACCAGTAGACTTAGGCTTCCAATTGATAGTTTCGTTCAGGTCGAACATTCTATCTTTAACATCGGTTACTTTAATGAACCATGAATCTAGTGGATAATATAATAACGGCTCATCAGTTCTCCAACTGTGTGGATAACTATGTACGTATTTTTCAACTTTAAAGGCTTTATTTTCTTCTTTTAATCGAATAGCAATCTCAACATCTACAGAACGCTCTGGCGCCTGACCCGCATCATAATATTCATTCTTTACATATTTACCGGCCAAATCACCTACATGTGAAGTAAATCTTCCCTGTAAATCAACTAAAGGAACTGCTGTCCCATTTTCGTCTAAAACTAACATTGGTGGCACTTCCGGTTTTGCTTCTTTTGCAACTTTAGCATCATCAGCACCAAAAGTAGGAGCGGTATGTACTACCCCTGTTCCATCCTCTGTAGTAACAAAATCTCCTGTGATTACCCTGAACGCATTCTCAGAATTCTGATAAGGCAATACGTATGGCAATAATTGCTCATAACGGATTTCAGCCAAATCGGCACCTTTTGCCTCTGCTAAAATTTTATACGGAAGCTGTTTGTCTCCATTTTTCACTTTATCAAAATCAACATCGTCTTCGCTCACAAAAAATCCTTTTCCGAACTGTTTTCCGACCAAATTTTTAGCCAGAACTACATTAATCGGTTCAAAAGTATACTGATTGAAGGTTTTCACTAAAACATAATCTATTTTTGGCCCAACTGTCAAAGCTGTATTCGACGGTAATGTCCATGGAGTTGTCGTCCAGGCCAAAATATGAACATCTCCAAAACCTTGTAAAAAGGCTGGCAAAGTTTCCGGCAAAGTTTTAAATTGTGCTACGATCGTAGTATCCGTAACATCACGATACGCTCCGGGCTGATTTACTTCGTGAGAAGACAATCCTGTTCCGGCTTTAGGTGAATAAGGCTGAATCGTGTATCCTTTGTACAACAAACCTTTATCATAGATTTGTTTCAAAAGCCACCATACAGATTCCATATATTTAGGTTTGTAAGTTACATACGGATCTTCCATATCTACCCAATATCCCATTTTTTCGGTCAAATCATTCCATACATCGGTATAACGCATTACGGTTTTTTTACACGCTTCGTTATATTCTTCGATAGAAATTGTTTTACCAATATCTTCTTTTGTAATTCCAAGTTCTTTTTCGGTCCCTAATTCTACAGGTAATCCGTGAGTATCCCAACCCGCTTTTCTTTTTACCTGAAAACCTTTTTGAGTTTTATAACGACAAAAAATATCTTTAATCGCACGCGCCATCACGTGGTGAATACCCGGCAATCCGTTAGCTGAAGGCGGACCTTCAAAAAACACATAAGGCTCAGCACCTTCACGGGTACTTACACTCTTTTCAAATATATTTTCTTTCTTCCAAAAATCAAGTACTTCTGATGCTACTGTTGGCAAGTCAAGTCCTTTGTATTCAGTAAATTTTGTGCTCATTTTATCCTTTTCTTAAACGAGGTGCGAAAGTAAGGAATTTTGGATTATTGACCATCAATTTCTTTAAATTTCACAAACTTTTGTTGAGATAATACGCCCTAAAACAAAAGAATTGATTAATTTCCGGCATCCAACTCAGAAAACCGAGTCTATAAACCAAAAACTAATCAATTCTGATTATTCTTTTTCAAAAAGACAACATAGACTATTTAAAGCCTCCGAAATACACTTCTTTCATAAAAATTCGATTTCCAAAAACGGGATTAACCTCTACTTTTTCGCGTATTTCCTGATAAAGGGTTTCTCCGTTAAAATCTTCGATTTCATAATTAATCTTATGTGGAATTTTTCCGGAATTTAATGTTGCAACGGGGCGGTAATCGCCAAAAAGTTTTCGTTCGAAAAAACTTTTGTTACCGTTATCGAATTCTGTTTTTTCGGTAGAAACGATATTAAAATTCTCTTTATCAATAAAAACATGATAATCTGTTTTAGGAATTGTTCTATTTCCTGAACTTAATGTTTTTTCAAAATAATTCAAATGATAACATACTCTTCCTTCATACATTTCATCTTGCAAAACTTCAAAATTATTCCATAAATCAAGTCTTAAATCGGTTAAAAAATTTACCGGATCTAAATTTTTAGATAAATTACTGTAATCGTATGCGGTGAGTTTTGCCCATTTTGCATTTACGCCACTTTCGCGATCATCATGACTCCAGGCTTCGGTTCCATTAACAATCTCATAATAACTTTCAGGCATTTTTTTTCTTAAAAGATAATTCAAGTTAGTCGCCCATCTTTCTTCTGTTTGAGATACTTTATTACCCTCTATAGAAAGCTTAGAATACAAATGTGCTTTTTCGATTTTTTTTAAAGCCTGACTTCCTCCTAAATTATCAATTACTTTGGCCAGCAAATTAGCATTGAGCTGATAAGGTATAGAATCAAGCAAATTAGATCTTTGCATTTTAGCTTTTTCTAGTTTGGCCTCACGATTCGATTTTTCGATTTCCCACTCTGCATCCTGCTGCTCTATTTTCTCAAAGAAAGCTAATCTTTTTTCTTCTTTTTCTTCAGCGATTTTCAATCCTAATTTTTTAAGATCGGCAAAACGTGTTGTATGGCTTCTGACTTTTTTGTCAACAAAATTGGCACTATTTACTCTTTTAACAATAGCCGAGCCCCGTGAATCCTGCTTGTCATTTTCGATCAGTAAATTTGCATACTGCAACGCTTTTTCTTTATTTTCCAGTAAAAAATACGTTTCGGCTAAATTGTTTGTTACAATAAACCGGATATTTTCGTTTGCAGGTGAAGGCGGATATTTGACCAATAAACTTTCTAAATATTGTAAATGCGGCGCCAGTAATTTCTCGTCTAACCCCTTTTCAAGTGTTATTTTTTCTATTTGAGCCGTAATTTCATTCTCAAAATCCAGCATCTGTTTGTATTCTGAATGCCCTTTTGAAGTTACGAATTCAAACTTTTCTTTGGATTCATCAATTGTATAAGCAAATTTATAATTAAGATAATTCTGGATCTTTTCTACAGATTGATAAATTACTCTATCCATACCCAATTCTTCTGCAGTGTAATCATTATCTTTTTCTGCTTGTTCAACTCTTTGATTACTTAAAGCTATCGCGGCTTTTACATTTTCTTTTTGATAAGAACCTCCAATTACATACGATTCTGTATTATTAAAATCTTCAGATAATAAAAGTTTATCTCCACATTTAGCTTCTACTTTTATTTTCACACTATAATTAGAATAGACCATAAATTGCCAGCTATTCTTTTTCTTATCAAATGTGCTATCGACTTTTGTCGCATTGTACTTAGGAAGTGCAATGGTTAAATAAATTTTCAACTTACCATTTGCAGGATCCTTTATAAAACCTTCTATATCAAAATATTTTTTCTTTAAGATAAGCTCTTCCTGCACCAATTCTTTATCCATTTGATAAAACGTGGTTTGTGTTAAGGCATTATCAAGAATAGGGAATGAAGAATATTTAATTACTGGTATAAAAAATTTCTTCTTTTTTGAGCTTATCTTTTCTTGTGCCTGAATTGAACCAATTACAAGCAAAGCAATTAAGAGTAATGTTTTTTTCATAGGCAAAAAAAAAGCCACCAGAAATAAATTCTGATGGCTTTAGGTTTTTATTTGGTTTATTTTTTATTGAAAATTTGAATAGATTTGTCAGACACATAAAAAATGTTTTGCGTCGCAGGATCTACCTCATAAATAGGTTTTGTGTTATTGAAGATAATTTTATCCACTTCAGTCCCTTCAGCTTTACTAACTTTCACTAAAACTTTTTCTCCACTATCTGCTTTTGCAAAAATATAAGAGTAGTCTCTGTTTTGTTTCATCGCATTAAAACGAGAATTAAATTTAGCAGCTACAATACCAAGAGCTGCTGAAGCCATAGCCATATTCTTAGCCTGGTTCTTTTTTGATTTATCCTCTTCTTTAATAACAGTAGACCTCATATTTCCGCTGGAATCACGATAAGTCATTGTTAACTCAGCACCTTGTGCAGCACTTACTGCTGATCCAACTCCTAAACCAATACTTCCAGCAATTGCAGCACTTTTAAGTAAACGTCTGGTTCCTTCACCAGGTTGTGTATAAGTAAGGTGATATTTTATTGTTCCATCCATATTAACTCCCATTACCTCAACTGGCCCTGAAAGCACTACACCCCAAGGAAATAATTCGATACTGTTTAATTCTTTTTCCTTTTTGATATTTACTTTAGCAAAAGGCTCTGGTTTGTCCTTAATACTTGGATCGAATTTGTATAATTTCTCATCATTATATACCAAATACGAATTTGTAGCTTCGTCATAAGTTGGTAAAACCGGACGACCTTTATCAAAACCGATGTTACGCTTCCAAAGTTTAATTCCAGTTTTATAATCAACCATATTTCCGTAAGTTCCGGTAAGGTACATTACTTTTTCGCCTACTTTTCCTAAGTAGTAAATTGGATCTTCTTTGTCATCTGAAATTTCGATGAATTTTTTCCAAAGTTTTTCTCCGTCTTTATTGATCAGCATCATTTCATTTTCTGCAACATATAAGAAATCCTCGTCGATAGGAATTACTCTTTTTAATCCATCTCCGCGAGCATCTTTTTTCCAAACTTTTTCGCCTGTATTTAGGTCAAAAAAGTTAAATCCGCCATAATGAGCAATTAATAATTTTGTACCCCAATCTTCTAAATAAACAACACGTTTTGTTTTAATAGATTCTTTCCAGATACTTTTTCCGTTTTCTGTATTCAAAACATTTAAATATTCTTTGGCCGCAAACAAACCTTTACTGTTCACTACTACAATATTTTTATCATTCTGAGTCAAAAAGAATCTTGAGTACTCTTCTTCAGCTTTCCAGTTTAATTTTCCTGAATTTCTGTCGAATGAATATAATTTCCCGTACAATAAATAATAAATTACTGATCCATGTACCGTAGCTTTATTTGTAAATGCAGATTCTTTTACTGATAGTGAAAAACTAAACAATGATTTTGCTTTATCTACAGTAGTGTTCCATTTTAACTCTCCTGTTTTCATATCTAATAAGGCAATTGCCATATCTCCGTCTTTTTTCATAGTAAGCAAATACTCATCTGTTTCAGGAATAAAATCTGACTGCATTACCCAGAAAGATTCTTTAGATGAATTATAAACCACTTTACCTGTATCAGTATTAATAATAATATATTTACTGTTGATATAGGCCTCTACATAAGGACTTCCGGCAACACTTGACAAATCACTTTTTTCTTTAAAAAGTTTCCCAAAATCAGGATCAGTCAAAATATCACCTGCAGAGGTTGATCCAAAATCATCTTTTGTTAAAGTCCAAACAATTTTTTTTGTCTCAGGATCTAAACCTTTTACAGTTCCTCCTTCTTTAAAAACAACAATTCCTGTTATTTCGTTTTGAACCATGTCTTTTACACTGTTCTCTGTAGTGATGATTTCATCATATTTTCTTTGAGCTGTAACCGAAAGGCTAACCAGAAAAAGTAAAATAATAGAAAAAGTCATTTTCTTCATGCTTTTTTTCTTTTAAAAAAATTAATAATTAGGCTGAAAATTTCATTATCGAATTGACATACTAAAAAATATTTATCAAAACTTTAATAAAAATTCCCTGCACAAATATATAAAAATAGCATTCCGTTTTAAGAAAATATCTCTTTCAAAACATCAAGTGATTTTGGTCTTTTAAAACCCTCCAGATGAAAACCATAATAATCAATTAAAACCTTCAGTAATACTTGTCTTTCAGCTACGTGAAAAACCTTCTGATCGTTTTCGAATTTAAGATCTATCAGTTTCTTAAAAAGATTGGTTTCGTGTTCTGTCAGTGTATTTGCTCCGTGAAACAAAGTAAAAACACCATCGATCATTTCAAAGTAAGGGAGTTCTGCTTCTGAGAAATCAGGGTAAAAACCAAAATACTTTGTAGCTTCCAAAAGCAGAATCAAATGAAAATTCGAAATTTCATCATGATGATCCAACCAGGTCAGTGCTGTCTCTAAGAACACAAAAAATGATTCGTTTTTCTCCTCTTCCTGAATAGAATAATGGAGCATCTCAGACAAAAACATAACCATAGTACTTTTTACCAGATCGGTATGGATACTCTGAAAAGGCACTGCTGTTTTTATTTCTTTAAAAGTCTCCAAAGTTCCTTTATTCTTATGCATCGCCTCAATTTCAAGAATAGACAAAGGCTGAAAATAGGCAATTTTCTGACTTGCTTTCCGACTTGAAAAAGCATCACGCACAAAATAAGATTTCAGGCCGTTTGAAAGAGTAAAACACTTTACAATCAAACTTTTCTCCTGAAATTTTAACGATGAAATTACTATTGCTTTGGTTTTGATTAACAAAATTAGACTTTCTTAGAGATTAGACTTTCTTAGACTTCTTAGATTTAACAATTATCACATTATCTAATTATCATCACTTTTTTCACTTTGGTCTCACTACCATCCTCAGCCGAAATAAAAACCATATATACTCCCGAAGCTACTTTATATTTTCCAAAAGCGGTTGTATCCCATTCAATTGTTCCGCCTGATGAAGTGGCTTCATAAACCAGATTACCTTCAATATCTGTAATTTTAATATTAGCTTTATCAATAAGTCCGGCAACTTTTACCGTTCCGGCATATGTTGGACGCACTGGATTTGGATAAACATATACATTGCTCAAATCTTCATTTGCTCCCGTTGCTATTCCTTTAAAAGATATCATTCCTTTGTTAGTCGCAATAAAAACTTCCCCGGTTACACTGTTGATTTTAACATCGTTTACGACATTACTTGGTAAAGGTGAATTGTTTATTGTAAAATGATACTTCGTTTCCTGACCGTTTGGTGACACCATAAATATTCCGGAATCTACTGTACCAATCCATTTATTATTAGCACCGTCAACTGCGATCGATGTGATAAACTGCTCGTAAAGTAATTCCTGAGCCAAATTATCCTCCATAATTATAATCGGGTTTGCCTTTAGCTGACTTTCTGTTTGAAAACCTCCCACATTAGATAAAACTCTTAATCCTTTAGTGGTACCAATCCAAAGCTGATTCTTTATATCAAGTGCCACCGCTCTGACATCAGCAATTGGAAGATTTCCCAAATCAGCTCCAAAAGTCATCTTTTTAAAGGTATTATTACTTTCATTAAAAGCAATTAACCCGTCATTGTTCGTTGCAATCCACTTTGTATTGTTTTTATCGATTACAATACCAGCATAGCTGGTTGCTTCTGCATTTTTAAGAATTGAGGTTGTAGCATAACTCTGCCACTTCCCATCAGTTTTCAGTACTTTTAAACCATTCTTAATTCTACTGTTGGTCACCCACAAATTACCTGTTTTATCAAAAGCGGTTCCGTTAACACGAACATCAATATAATTTGGCCCTTCGTAGGTTATCGTCTCTAATCCACTATTTTTTTCATTATATAAAAAGACCGGAATATCATTTTCAATTTTCAATAATCCGGAAAAAAAAGAACTTACAAAGACCTGTTTTTCATTAGTTGGATTTATAATAACCCGAGTCAATGATTTCGCATCTAAAACCTGTGAATAAGGAATATTCAGCCAACTCGAAGTATTGTATTTACTCACGCCGTAGCTATCTAAGTTATAGGGATTATAATAAATATCATAATCACCATACACAGCCCAAAGTACATTAGGACTTACATCCAGAGAAAAAATATTATTTCGTACTGGTCCCGAAGGTGTATTCTCCTGAAAAGCAGAATTTCCTGAAAGTGTAGACGAAAATAGACCTTTTTCTTTTGTTCCAATATAAATCTGATCTCCAATAAGGGTTGAGCAGGTAAAATTCAGGGTGTTATCCAAAACCTGCGTATTTGCTATTTGGCGCATCAATACCATTTGATTGGTATAAACATAAACCGTACTAGATGTTGTAACTACTAAATTATGATTTACAGCGCGCATGTCTGTTGAAGGCCGCGGAAGCTGAAAAAAGCTAACAAATACATTTGAATTGTACCGATGAATGTATCCTCCTGAATTTATAGCAATAAGCTCACTATCTAATGGTTCGACACTGGTCCAATCACCCGCGGTTACCAAACTCCACTGGTTAAAATCGATAAGATTACCATTAGTACTACTGGCTTTTTTAATTCCGTTTGAAGTCGCAGCATAGAAAAATCCATTAAAATAAGCCGTTTGTCTTACTTTTACTTCCGCACCATTATCTCCGATAAAATAAGTATCTCCAAATTGCAGAGTGGTTAAATTAAACTGCACAATTCCAAAATCGCAGGAAACATAAACTATTCCGTTATGCTCCATAAAATGGTTAATTCTCTTTAAATTGGCCGGCAATTGTTTATTAATAATATCGATCACCTTTAATATACTGCCATCGGTATCATTTACCACGATCATTAATCCGTTTTCATATCCAATTACTGTTTTCTTAAATCCTTCGCTATGGTATAAAGAAGAGATCGTCTGTCCTGATAGCCCATCGACAGTTGTGGTAGTTTTTATTGTATTTAACGCCGTGTTTTTAGAAAAAAGGGCATTCTCTGAAGCAGTAAAAATGGTAGTTGAGGATTGTGAGATATCTTTTACTTCATTGAATGAAAAATAACCCTGCCAGGACAATTTATTCTGAGAGAAACAAAATTGCACCACCAACAAAAACAAAACGTAGAAAAACCTTCTTTTCATTATTTAATAAATTCAGATAGACAAATATACTACAAACGAAAGTATTTGATTTTTGTTCTCCTGTAAATAAAAAAATGCCTCCGATTTATCTTTATAAAAGACAAATGGAGGCACTAAAAAACTATAACTAAAAAATTATACTACACCTTGTGCAAGCATAGCATCGGCAACTTTAACAAATCCTGCAATGTTAGCTCCTTTAACGTAGTCAACATAACCTGATTTATCCGAACCGTATTTTACACATGAAGCATGGATTGCTAACATGATTCCTTTTAATCTTTCGTCAACTTCTTCAGAAGACCAGCTTAAACGCAATGAGTTTTGCGACATTTCAAGACCTGAAGTTGCAACACCACCAGCATTAGAAGCTTTTCCAGGAGCAAATAAAATTTTTGCATCAAGAAAAACAGTAACAGCTTCCGGAGTAGAAGGCATGTTTGCTCCCTCTGCAACGGCAATACATCCGTTAGCCACTAAAGCTTTAGCCTCATCACCATTTAATTCGTTTTGAGTTGCACATGGTAATGCTACATCACACTTAACTTCCCATGGACGTTTTCCTTCTACGTATTTCGCATTTGGATATTTTGCCACGTACTCGCTGATTCTTCCTCTAAGCTCATTTTTCAACTCCATTACAAAAGCTAATTTTTCAGCATCGATTCCATCTGCATCATAAATGTATCCGGCAGAATCTGATAATGTCACAACTTTTGCTCCTAATTGAGTTGCTTTTTCGGTTGCATATTGTGCTACATTTCCAGAACCAGAAACTGCAACAATTTTTCCTTTAAAGCTATCTCCTTTAGTTGCTAACATACTTTGAGCAAAGTAAACTGCTCCGTAACCTGTAGCTTCAGGACGAATTAATGATCCTCCAAAAGAAATCCCTTTTCCGGTTAAAACTCCGGTAAACTCATTTCTTAATCTTTTGTACTGACCAAACATATATCCTACTTCTCTACCTCCTACTCCGATATCTCCGGCAGGAACATCTGTATCAGCTCCAATATGTTTTGAAAGTTCCGTCATAAAACTTTGACAAAATTTCATAATTTCGTTATCTGATTTTCCTTTTGGATCAAAATCAGAACCTCCTTTACCACCACCCATAGGCAATGTCGTTAAGCTATTTTTAAAAGTTTGCTCAAAAGCCAAAAACTTCAAAATACTTAAGTTAACAGAAGGATGAAAACGCAAACCTCCTTTGTAAGGTCCGATTGCTGAGTTCATCTGGATACGATATCCTTTATTAACCTGGATTTCACCTTTGTCGTTCAACCAGTTTACTCTGAACAAGATAACACGTTCAGGTTCTACCATACGCTCTAAAAGCATTTTATTCTGGTATTTTTTATTTTCTTCAATAAAAGGAATTACCGTTTCGGCAACTTCTAAAACTGCTTGTAAAAACTCTGATTCGTTCGGGTTTTTTGCACTAACCGAATCCATAAAAGCGGTAATACTTTGTGACATGATTATTAGATTATTAACATTTAAGAAAACGTTTTCGTTATTTAAGACAAAGGTAATCGAAAATGGTATTTATTGAATATTTTTTTAAGAATCTCTTAAACTTTTATTTATAATACAGCTAATAGAGAAAAAAGATATTTTAGGTTTTGCGTTTTGCAGTAAATTACTACCGAAATATTTAATAATTTAATATTTTTAATAAATATTCATCAATACACCTGTTTATCCTTTTTAGTTCCTCGTGTTTTTATATATTTGCCGGGATTTGAAAGCCCAAACCCCATGCTTAAACCTATAGTACTCACGTTATTTGCCTTTCTGGGCATCTCAACATTATCGACTGCACAATCACTGGCACACGAAGTTGGAATAATATTCGGCCCCGTTACTTTCCAATCTGATTTTGGTGAAAGAAATAACCTGGATACTAATCTTGGAAACACCGGATTTGGTGTCGGATTGGTTCACTTTATCAATTTCTCATCCAATAGCAACGGAGAAAGCTTCTTTACCGAGCATTTTAAAGTTAGATCAGAGCTTTCTTTTAACAATACAAAACTGAATCATTTTGGAGAATGGACTGAGAAAAAACCTCAAACATTAGGCGTTAAGCAGCTTAAAGCCATGCACGGAAAATCAACTGTAATTAGTTTTGGATCACAACTCGAATTTTCTCCAGTAAAAATACATTACTACGAAACTTCTATAGGGACTTTCAGTCCTTATGTAAGCTTAGGCTTTTTAGTAAGTTACTATACGACAGAAGTAAGCTCTGAACTTGGCCAACTGGGAACTCCCGAAACTACATTTCCAAAATACCTAACCCCTTCAGACGGACGTCAATTTGGCTATTCCAGTGAGAATGGTTTGGTTTTATCAGGTACAGCTGGTTTAGGTATTCATTACAAATTAGGCCGTATGAATGATTTAATGTTTGAAACCCGTTTTCAGGTTTTCAACTCCGACTGGGTTGACGGTTTAAATCCAAACAAGAAGATTTACAAAGAAAACAAATCAAATGACTCACAGATTTGGTTTAACGTAGGATATATACAGTACTTATAATCTTTAAAATTCCACATAAAATAAATCCCAAATTCCAAAATATTAAAATTGGAATTTGGGATTTATTTTTTGGATTTTACTTTTTTATGCTAAGGCTTGTTCCAGATCAGCAATTAAATCTTCGGCATCTTCAATACCAACACTTAATCGAACTAAGTCGTCGGTAATGCCAACTTCTGCTCTTTTGTCTGCCGGAATTGAAGCATGTGTCATCAAAGCCGGATGATTCGCCAAAGATTCCACTCCACCTAAAGACTCAGCCAAAGTAAAAACTTTCAGCTTTTCTAAAAAAGTAATCGAATCTTCTTTTTTCCCTGACTTAAATGTAAAAGACACCATTCCGCCAAAAGCTTTCATTTGTTTTTTAGCAATTTCATGAAATGGATGACTCTTTAAACCCGGATAATAAACGGTATCAATCTTAGGATGATTACTCAGATATTCTACTACTTTTTCCCCATTTTCACAATGTCTCTGTACTCTCAACGAAAGTGTCTTGATCCCTCTTAAAACCAGAAAACTATCCATTGGTCCTAATGTTGCTCCGGTAGCAAATTGCTGAAAATGCAACTGATCACCTAAAGCCTCATCTTTCACAATTAAAGCTCCGGCAATGACATCTGAATGTCCTCCCAGGTATTTTGTTGCAGAGTGCATTACAATATCAGCTCCCAAATCAAGTGGTTTTTGCAAATAAGGTGTCGCAAAAGTATTATCGACAGCAAATAGAATATTATTCGCTTTGGTAATTTTTGCTACTTCTTCGATATCTGCTAGTTTCATCAACGGGTTAGTTGGCGTTTCAACCCAGATCAGTTTCGTATTTTCATTGATTAACGATTTCAGTTTTTCGAGATCTGTCATATCAACAAAATGAAACTTAATCCCTGAATCTTTATAGATTCGAGAGAACATTCTATAGGTTCCTCCGTACAAATCATCCATTGCGATAATCTCATCGCCAGCTTTAAACGATCTTAAAACACAATCAGTAGCCGCCAAACCTGATGAAAAAGCCAATCCACGAGTACCATTCTCAATACTTGCCAAAGCATTTTCTAAAGCCGAACGCGTTGGATTTGATGCTCTGCTATACTCATAGTCCGCCAAAGGTTTTCCCGGACTGGTTTGTATAAAAGTTGAAGTTTGATACACGGGAGGCATAACAGCCCCTGTAGCTGGATCATGATGCTGACCACCATGTATTACTTTAGTATTGAATTTCATATAGTTATATATTTAAAATGCATAATTGTGGTACAAATTTACCGTTTAATTTATTTTAATCCTGACACAACTTCTTACCTTTGTATATAATTAACATTTTTTGACATGAAACAATATACTTTTTTAATCTTTTTGCTTTTGACGCTTATAAGCTGCAGCAAAGAACTTTCGTTTGAAAATGAGACATTTGAAAAAGAATCTACATTGCCTTGCGAAAAAGACTGCCCAAAAATAACCATTGATATTCCTATTGCAAAAAACATCCCTATTGTAGCTGACAGCATTAATAAAAAAGTTTTTTCGGTCATTAAAGAAATCGTCTATTTTGAAGAAGATCCGAAAAAAGCCAATGATTACAAAGCCCTGACGGCTTCTTTTATCGGCTCTTATGAAGAAATGCATAAAAAATTCCCTGGTGAAACTTTTGGTTGGGAAGCAAAAATCAAAGGAAATGTTGAATTTGAATCCGATCAGATTATCAACCTGAAAATTGACCACTATACTTTTACCGGAGGAGCGCACGGTTATCAAGGGTATCGATCCTTACTATTTCATTCTAAAACCGGAAAAACGATTTTTACCGATCAGATCTTTAAAAACGAAAAAGAATTTTTGGCTTACGCCGAAAAAGAATTCCGCAAGAAATATAAAATCCCGGAAAAATCAAATATTAACGCAACAGGCCTGATGTTTGAAAATGACAAATTCCACCTGCCACAAAACATTTTTTATACCAAAGAAGGATTGCTTTTGTATTACAACTCGTATGAAGCCGCTTCTTATGCCGATGGCCCAAAAGAACTATTGTTTCCTTATGATGAAATCAGTAAATATTTAAAATACCTATAGCTTTAAACCAAAGCTGCACGTGCCAAAAAAGCCTTTGTCGCTCTGAACCTTTGCAACTTCACTTAGAACCTTAGCAACTTAGAACCTCTATTTAGCCCCTTCCTGAAAATCGTATTTCATCTTACGCAAGATTCGAAGTGCTTCTTTAAAGGACAGATAAATATTTCCAAAAGGTTTTAAAAGTAGTTTGGCATCAATTAGTTTTTGTTTGGCATCGTCAAAGCCATTCAAATAACAGATCATGAAAGTGGAAGGCAGATTTTCCAGATCTTTCAATTCCCGCTCTGACAAAACCATTCCCCGTTGAAGTTTTTGAAGTAAAGCCATATTCGCATTGTAAATATGATACAGCATTTTACGGTTGAACTCAGGAGGCTGAAAAAGCATTTCGCTATCAATTTTATAATAGCCGTTGTCAAAAAAATGAATGGTTTGCTTTTCTAACGGATAGTAGCTGGTCTTGTCGTTTAAACCCAAAGGAACATACTCCGTTATGGTAAAACTATCTTCATCATAAACAATTGTAACCACATCCTGAGCAGAATAAAAAAGTTTAATCTGTTCATTGATCAGCTCAATATCAACACGGGATAAGAAGGTTTTATCTCTGGATTTTTTTGGAACCCCAGCCCAGCAAATTACAAACAGCTCTTTAAAAACATGATATTTGGGCGACATGTCTTTATGTCTGAAATTCATAAAATCAATTACACCGTCAAGCGTGTACTGAATGCTGTTTCTCGAACTGTTTTCGATCCCGATGACGGTTTCTGTGTTCTGGTAGTTTTTTTCGATTTCGCCCTCAACGGGAACCGAATTACTCCCCCGACGCACAAAAACACTATTAGCAACGATCGTATGAATTCCTTTTTTGAAATAGGAGATTTTACTTTTTGGTTTAATAGTCACCAATCCGATTACTTTATCTTTTGGAAGATTCGGAAAAGGCACATTTTCGTATTGAATTTTAGGTGGGTTTTCTAAAAAGGCATTAACAAGATTCTGGATTCGGCTGTCATCAAAGAAATCATCACCTACAATTTCGTTGTCGTGATCCTCTACTCCCACCACGATATAAGAATTATTCGTAGGATTTGAATTCGACAAAGCACAAATGTGTTTCAGGAACTTCCCTTTTCCTTCACGGGAATGCAGGTTCAATTGCCTTTTTTTATCATAAAAACTGCTCTCGTCGTTATGAGCGAGCAGGTTTTTTATTAAAAGGCGTTTATTGATCATGTGAATGTTGATTATTTTTTATTTCTATTATTTATTATTCAGATTGCTCACTATTCATTATTTCAATCTATTAATCAATCGTATTTTGAACCTTTCTTTTCTGAAACCTTTAAGTAATTAATGAATTTAGAAATTTGATCAATTATAATTTGTGCATTAGCATTTAACTCTAAAAATGTAATCTCATTAATATACTTTCTATCAAAACATCTTTGCAATTGAGCTTTTGTTTCACAACATGATCCTCTGGAATAGCTTAAAAAAGTAATAAACTCTTTATTACCCCCTCGACCAAAACCTTCCGCAATATTATCCATCACTGAACCTGAAGATCCATTAATCTGTTCTCTCAACTTAAAATCCTGACCTAAAGCTGTTGTCAAAATTAAATTCCAAACTTGATTACTTTGTTCCCTTGTCAATTTATAAATCACCATTTCTTCAAAAGAACTGTAATTTGCCATATTTTAAATAATAAAAAATAGAAATAAATAATAATTTAATCTCTTTTAACAATGGTCGATGACGCCTGCGCCGTACTCATGACCACTAAATCGGCAATATTAACATGGTAAGGTCTTGAAATTACAAAGTGAATAATATCGGCGATATCTTCTGCCTGAAGCGGATCAAAACCTTTGTACACATTCGAAGCTCTTTCGACATCTCCCTTAAAACGCACTTCACTAAATTCGGTTGCTACCATCCCAGGATGAATCCCTCCAACTCTGATTCCAAAAGGATTTAAGTCAATTCGCATTCCTGCAGTGATGGCATCAACGGCATGTTTACTTCCGCAGTATACATTTCCGTTAGGATAAACTTCTTTTGCAGCTGTTGAGCCAATGTTTATAATGTGCCCTGATTTTTTGGCTGTCATTTTCGGAATAACCGCTTTCGAAACATACAAAAGTCCTTTTACATTAATATCGATCATAGCGTCCCAATCGTCTAAATCTCCCGTTTGAATAGGATCTAAACCGTGTGCATTCCCGGCATTATTGATCAAAACATCAATATCCGAAAAGGACGCAGGAAGTGCCTCAATTTTTTCAAGAACCTCCTTTTTATCCCGAACATCAAATGACAGAGAATGTACTTCTGTAAATGCCGAAAGTTCGTTTTCAAGTTCGTTTAAGCGATCGATACGTCTTCCACAAAGCACCACTTTAAAGTTGTTTTTAGCCAGTATTTGTGCGGTTGCTTTTCCAATTCCGCTTGTGGCACCAGTAATTAAAACTGTTTTTTTCATTGTGTATTTTTATTTTTTTGCCACAGATTAAAAGATTTTCACAGATTAATCAATCATCTCTAATCCGTTAATCCGTGGCAAAATATTTTTAGCATTTTCCCTGAATACTCAAAACTGCGACTGAAAACTTAAAAAAATTAAGCAACATCGTCACCCATACTTTCTGTCCAAATAGCGAACCAGTCTTCTTTATCCATTTCCAATTCTACTGCTTTCATCAACGATTGAATTCGGGCAACATTTACAGTTCCTGCAATCGGAATTACTTTCGCAGGATGTTTTAAAATCCATGCCAATAAAAGTGTATCAGAACCAAAACCATATTTTTTAACTAAATCTGACAGCAGTTTTTTCAATCGACGTGTTTTTTTAGTGTCTTCTCTAAAAACTGTTCCTAGCGGATTCCATGACAACGGACGGATTCCGTGTGTTTGCATATAATCAAAACTTCCGTCAACCATAGGCTCAAAATTCGTTGCTGAAAATTGCACCTGATTGTAACTCACTTCTGTTTTCTGACGAATCAGCTCGGTTTGTGAACTTGTAAAATTCGAAAGTCCGAAATCAATAATTTTACCTTCCGATTTTAACCTTTCAACAGCTTCTGCAATTTCATCGGCCTGCATAAGCGGACTCGGTCTGTGCAGCAAAAAAACGTCAACATAGTCTGTTTTCAGTTTCTTCAATGATTCTTCAACAGACCACACTATATATTCTTTAGAGTAATCGTAATGTTTGATTGTATTTTTACGACTTTCAGCAATCATCTGAATACCGCATTTGGTAATTAATTGTAATTTTTCTCGCGAAATTTTGCTGGTTTGAAATGCTTTTCCAAAATCGGCTTCAGTAGTATAAGCGCCGTAAATATCTGCGTGATCAAAAGTAGTAATTTTGTTTTCGATACAAATCTGTATCATGTTTTCCATTTCTTTAAGCGTTAGGTTTTTATCCCATACACCCCAATTCATAGTGCCCGAAATAATAGGCGATAATGCTGTTTTACTCATGGTTTTATTGCGTTATTTTTGGTAATAAATATGCTTTTCTGAAGCATAATCACCAAAGTTCTTAAAAATATAAAAATAGATTCCCAATTCGTCCTTAAAATTAGGTCTTTGGTCGAAGTTTTAACCATTTTTTAACATCTTACTTCTCAAAAAATATTCAATTTGCACTCTCAAAAGTTAGGCATAAAAATCAACGTTTTAAAAAGGTTTTAAAAATATTTATATGGAAGAAAATACAACGACTTTAGACATTAGAGCGATAAATGAGAAAATTGAAAGAGAAAGTGCTTTTATAGACCTTCTTACAATGGAAATGAACAAAGTTATTGTGGGCCAGAAACATATGGTCGAGCGTTTACTAATCGGACTTTTAGGACAAGGGCACATTTTGCTTGAAGGTGTTCCGGGATTGGCCAAAACTTTAGCGATAAATACTTTGTCGCAAGCGGTTCAGGGTTCGTTTAGCCGTATTCAGTTTACTCCGGACTTATTGCCTGCCGATGTCGTTGGAACGATGATCTACAATATCAAAGCCAACGAATTTTCAATTAAAAAAGGACCAATCTTCGCTAATTTCGTCCTTGCCGATGAGATTAACCGTGCTCCGGCAAAAGTACAGTCAGCACTTTTGGAGGCGATGCAGGAAAAACAAGTTACCATTGGTGATACTACTTTCAAACTAGACCGTCCGTTTTTAGTTCTTGCAACGCAAAATCCGGTGGAGCAGGAAGGAACTTACCAACTTCCGGAAGCCCAAGTCGATCGTTTTATGCTTAAAACTGTAATTGACTATCCAAAAATCGACGAAGAACGTTTTGTAATTCGTCAAAACTTAAAAGGATCTTACGAAAAAGTAAATCCTGTGGTTTCTGTAGAGCAAATCCTGCGTGCGCAGGAAGCTGTACGTGAAGTTTACATGGACGAAAAAATAGAAAAATATATCTTAGATATCATCTTTGCTACCCGTTATCCGGAGAAGTATAAACTTGCCGACTTAAAACCTCTTATCAGTTTTGGAGCATCACCACGTGGAAGTATCAATTTAGCTAATGCAGCAAAATGTTACGCTTTCATCAAACGTCGTGGATATGTAATTCCAGAAGATGTTCGTGCAGTTGTACATGATGTTCTACGTCACAGAGTTGGTATTACTTATGAGGCTGAAGCCGAAAACATTACTTCTGTAGACATTATCAACAAAATCGTAAACGAGATTGAGGTACCTTAAAAATAGTTTTCAGTTTTCAGTCACAGTGAACACCTTATTAAATAAACTGCGACTGAAAACTGCGACTGAAAACTAAAGAAATGGATACAAAAGAGCTTTTAAAAAAAGTACGGAAAATAGAAATCAAAACCAAAAGACTGAGCAATCATATCTTTTCGGGAGAATACCACTCTTCCTTTAAGGGACGAGGGATGACTTTTAGTGAAGTACGTCAATACCAATATGGCGATGACATTCGTAACATCGATTGGAATGTAACGGCGCGCTACAATGAAGCCCACGTAAAAGTTTTTGAAGAAGAACGTGAACTAACCATGGTTTTAATGGTGGATATTTCGGGATCTGAAAGTTTTGGTTCAAAAAGTCAGTTTAAAAAAGACATCGTCACCGAAATTGCGGCAACGATGGCTTTTTCGGCTACACAAAATAATGATAAAATTGGTTTAATATTATTCTCTGACAATGTAGAGTTGTATATTCCCCCAAAAAAAGGACGTTCTCATGTACTCCGAATCATTCGCGAGTTAATTGAATTTGAACCGAAGAGTCATAAAACCGATATTTCGCAAGCTTTGAAGTTCCTATCCGGAACGCAAAAAAAGAAAGCTATCGTTTTTATGATTTCCGATTTTATGTCTGAAAATTACGAGCAGACTTTAAAAATCGCATCTAAAAAACATGACATAACCGGCGTTCGTGTTTACGATATCCGTGAGGAAAAAATTCCAAATTTAGGAATGGTAAGTATGCTCGATGCCGAAACAGGGAAAATTCAATTGGTCAATACCGGCTCAAAAACAGTACGACTGAATTACGAGAAGCATTATCAGGACAGAGTAAACTATTTCAAGGATATTTTTAGTAAATCAGGAGCTGGTGTCGTAAATACAAGAGTCGACGAAAATTACGTGACCAAATTATTAGGTTACTTCAAATCAAGATGATAATTCTAGATTGTTAGACTTCTGCGATTGTTAGAGTATTAGATTTTAAAGAATATAAATATCCCAAAAATAAAATCCGCTTAAATCTGTGTCATCCGTGTTCCATTTTTAAGCATTCATTTTAGACCAAAATCTGAAATCAAAAACCAAATGAAATTAAAATTTTACATATTTTTATTTTTACTTTCCTCAGCTGTTTTTGCGCAACAAAAACAAGTTGAGACAAGCATTGATACTACAAAAAATAAAATTGGCGCCGAATTTAAACTTACCCTTAAAACGGTTGTAAGTTCGAAGTCTAAGGTTGTTTTTCCGAAACTAAAAAACATTGGTCCGTTAGAGGTTATTCAATCCTATCCTATCGACACTGTCAAGAAAAATGACACTTACGAACTGATTAAAAAATACGGATTAACCCAATTTGATTCCGGAAAATATACCATTCCGTCTATTAAAATTTTAATTGACAAGAAACCCTACTTAACAGATTCTGTTCGTGTTGAAGTGGCGAATGTAAAAGTGGACACGCTGCAACAAAAAATGTATGACATCAAGGACATTACAGCTGCTGACAATTCAATTGGTGACTGGTGGATTTATGTTTTGATTCTGATTGTAATTCTTGCCATTGGAGCTTTTGTATATTGGTACGTTAAGAAACACCAAAAGAAAAAAATAGAAGAGGAAGTTTACAAGACTCCTATCGAAAAAGCGACCAGCTTGTTGAACAATCTGGAGCAAAAAGAACTGGTACAGAAAGGCGAAATTAAAGAATACTATAGTGAATTAACGGATATCGCCCGAAACTATATCGAAGAAGCCATTCATATTCCGGCAATGGAAAGCACCACTTCTGAATTGATTCAAGCCATCAGAACCGCTTCTACAAAAAAGAAAATGACTTTAACACCGGAAACCGTTGAAAACTTAGAACGCGTGCTGCGTCAGGCGGATTTGGTAAAATTTGCGAAGTCTAAACCTTTAGAGTTTGAAATTACCGAAGACCGAAATAAAATTCAAAAAGTAATCCTAACCCTTGATAATGCTATTCCAACCGAAGTTCCGGCAGAGGAAGAAGATCAATTGTTAAACGAAGCACAAAAACAAAAGCAAATTAAACTTCAGCTGTTAAAAAAACGCAACAAACGTATTGCGATCTCAGTAGGATCTGTTTTATTTTTATTAATAGCAACAACGGCATTTTTTATCGTTACAAAAGGCTTTACTTATGTAAAAGACAATGTAATTGGACATCCTTCGAAAGAACTGTTAGAGGGAGAATGGGTAAAAAGTGAGTACGGGAATCCGGGTATTTTAATTGAGACGCCTAAGGTTTTAAAACGTATGGATACTCAAAAAGTGCTTCCAAAAGAAACCATGGCGCTAATCAAAGAGATGCAGCTTTTCACTTATGGAAGCATGGTTGGAAATTTCTATGTAACCGTTTCAACAAGCAAATTTAAAAATCCGGTAGAACTTGATCTGGCCAAAGCATTGGAAGGTTCCTTAAAAGTTATCGAAGCTCAAGGCGGACAAAATATCATTGTAAAACAAGAAGATTTTCAAACCAACGAAGGGGTTCAGGGACTAAAAGGATACGGAACCATGACCGTTCTAAACCCGGTTGACAAAACAAGTACAAAAGCATATTACGAGCTTTTACTCTTTAAACAGGATCAGGGATTGCAACAAATTCTGATTTTACATGAAGAAGGAGACACTTATGCGAATGATATTACAACCAGAATATTAAATTCTGTCGAACTTAGAAAAGCGAGTAACTAATGAATAAGATAACTTTTTTAAATCCGGAATTCTTTTGGTTATTTCTGTTAATTCCAATTGCGATCGCTTGGTTCTTCTGGAAACGCAACCAGCAATCGGCGACTTTAAAGATGAGTTCAACTCAGGGTTTCAAAAACAGCGAATCGTTGCTGACCAAATTAAAACCTTGTTTATATGTTTTCAGGATAATTGCCTTAAGCTCTTTAATCATCGCTTTAGCAAGACCAAGAACGGTTGACATCAGCAATCAGACCAAAACCACGAAAGGGATCGATATTGTTATGGCAATTGACGTTTCGGGTAGTATGCTTGCCAAAGATTTAAAGCCAAACCGTATGGAAGCTTTAAAAAGAGTCGCGGCAGATTTTGTTGAAGAAAGACCTAATGACAGAATCGGATTGGTTTTATATGCCTCAGAAGCATACACTAAAACTCCCGTTACAAGTGATAAAGCCATAATCTTAGAAGCGATCAAAGGAATCAAATACGACACGGTTCTGCAAGACGGAACAGGAATTGGAATGGGGTTGGCAACGGCCGTAAACCGTCTAAAAGACAGTAAAGCAAAAAGCCGTGTAATTATCTTAATGACCGATGGTGTGAACAACGCTGGTTTTATTGAGCCTGAAACAGCTTCAGACATTGCAAAACAATACGGAATAAAAGTATACACGATTGGAATTGGAACTAATGGAATGGCTCCTTCTCCATATGCATACGCACCAAACGGAGGTTTCCTTTTTAAAATGCAAAAAGTAGAAATCGACGAACAACTAATGAAAAGCATAGCTCGTAAAACGGATGGAACTTATTTTAGAGCCACAAGTAACGATCGATTAGCCGAAATATACAGTGCCATCAATAAATTAGAAACTACTGAAATACAAGAATTAAAATTCTATGATTACGATGAAAAGTACAGAACATTTGTTTTATTAGCAGCCTTTTTACTATTATTGGAAGTAGGTTTAAGAAATACTGTTTATAGAAGCTTTATATAATATTTTAGTTTCAGTCACAGTTTTCAGTTTACAGCTGAAAACTGTGACTGAGACTGAGAACTAGAATTAAAAAATGGAATTAGACGAAAAAAAATATTTATACCTTTTATTCTTACTCCCAATTGTGGCGTGCATTTTTCTTTTCAATATGTATTGGAAGAAGAAAAAGCAACGCGAATTTGGCGATCTTGAAATGGTAAAAAGACTGAGCCCTGAGCGCTCTGTTTTTAAACCTGTATTAAAATTATCGGTATTGCTTTTGGCACTTGCCTGTTTGATTATTGGATTAGTAAATCCGAAGATCGGAACCAAAATGGAAACCGTAAAACGGGAAGGAATCGATATTGTTTTTGCCGTTGACGTTTCAAAAAGTATGCTTGCCGAAGATGTCGCACCAAGTCGTTTAGAGAAAAGCAAACAATTGGTTTCTCAAATCATCAACAATTTAGGAAGTGACAGAATTGGAATTGTAGCCTATGCCGGAAGTGCTTTCCCGGTTCTACCTATTACTTCGGATTATAGTGTGGCCAAAATGTTTCTGCAAAGCATGACTCCTGATATGGTTTCCTCACAGGGAACTTCACTGGATGAAGCCATTCGATTGTCTTCAACTTATTTTGACGAAAAAAGCAAAACCAGCAAACTACTAATTTTGATTTCAGACGGAGAAGATCACTCTGAAGGTGCCTCAGCAGCTGCGGAAGAAGCCAACAAAATGGGAATGAAAATCATTACTGTTGGTGTTGGAACTGAAAAAGGAAGTACAATACCGTTAAAAGAAAACGGAGTAGTCAGAAGCTATCAAAAAGATCAAAACGGACAAACTGTTATTACCAAATTAAATCAGGAAGGTTTAAAAACTATTGCAAAAGCGACTAAAGGTGGCTATGTTTACGGCGGGAATACAAAAGAAGTGCTGGAATACATTAAAAACGCCCTAAACAATATTCAGAAAACAGAATTTGAAGCTACTCAAATGGCTGATTTTCAATCACAATTCCAATGGTTTATTGGATTCGCTTTTCTGTTATTATTTTTAGACATTTTCCTCTTAGAAAGAAAAACAAACTGGATAAAAGAGTTGAATTTATTTAACGAAAAGAAATAATTAAAGTCAGCCACTAATTACACGAAAGAAAAAAGCTTTTGTGAGATTTAAAAATAAAAAACAATTAGATTAGTGATAATTGGTACAATTCGTGGCCAACTAAAAACATAAAAAATTAGAATGAAAAATTTACTTCTTTATATTTTACTAACATTTTCTTTGGCAGTTTCTGCTCAGGAGAAAGACAAAACATTGCCTGACGCCAATGAGGAATATAAGCAGAATAAATTTACTGATGCAGAAGCCAACTACAGAATTTCAGAATCAAAATTCCCAAAACGTGCTACCGCTCCTTATAATCTGGGAAATACCATTTACAGACAAAATCAGGCTTCTGAAGCTAAGTTTGCTTACGCGAAAGCCATAAAAAATTCCAAAACAAGACCTGAAAAACATAAAGCATTTCACAATTTAGGAAATGTTTTAATGAAAGAGAAAAATTACACTCAGGCTGTCGAAGCATACAAAGAAGCTTTGCGTAACGATCCAACTGATGAAGAGACGCGTTACAACTATGCTTTGGCAAAACAAAAACTAAAAGAAAATCCTCCGAAAAACGACAAAAACAAAGACAAGAATAAGGACAAGGATAAAAAGAACGACAAAAAAGACGATCAGAAAAAAGACGGCGACAATAAAGACAAAAAGGACGGAAAAGACGATCAGAAGAAGGACGATAAAGGCGACAAAGACAAGGATAAAAAAGACGGCAAAAATGACCCAAAGAAAGATGACAAATCCGACAACAAAGGGGAGCCAAAACCAATGCCGGGAGGTATATCCAAAGAAAGAGTTCAGAATTTACTGGATGCAGTAAACAACGAAGAGAAGAAAATTCAGGACAAAGTTAACGCCCAAAAGGTAAAAGGTAACCCTAAAAAAACAGAAAAAGACTGGTAGGATTTTGAGGTTAACCGTTTATTCGTTTAACTGTTAATTCGGGCAAACAGCAAAACTGTACAAAAACGATTAAACAAATTACCCATAAACGATTAAACATAAAAAAAGATTAAACAAGTAATGAAAAGATATTTAATTCTATTACTATTCACTTTTCAGGGGCTTATGGCTCAAGTTCAATTTGAAGCCAAAGTAAGCAAGAATACGCTTGGAGTAAATGAAAGACTCCGTATTGACTTCATCATGAATGTTGATGGAGACAACTTTGACCAGCCCACATTTGATGGTTTTAAAATTGTAGCCGGACCCAGCCAGCAAATAAGTCAGTCCTGGATTAATGGAAGAAGCTCTTTTCAGAAAATCTACTCATATATTTTACAGCCCAACCAAAAAGGAACTGTAACGATCAAACAGGCCGCTATCGAATATAATGGTCAGATTTACAAAACAGCACCTTTAAAGATTGTTGTAACCAATGCTGTTGCACAGGAAAGAGATCCAAATGACAGACCGCAGGGATCCAGTTCTGGCGATGAAATGCTAAATCTTGTAGCCGAAATTTCAAAAACCAACCCATATCTCAATGAACCTATTACAGTTGTGTACAAATTGTATTTCAATTATATCAACGTAACAGGATTTAAAGAACTTGCAAAACCTAAATACAACGACTTCTGGAATCAGAATATCGACATCAAACAACTGGCTGTTGAGCAGGGAAGTTATCAGGGACAAAGGTGTTATTATGTCGTCTTAAAAAAGACCATCTTATATCCTCAAAAATCAGGAAGACTTACTATCGAACCACTTTCACTGGACATAGGTGTACAACTGCCAACTAACCGTCGTGACATGTTTGGTCAGATGATTGTAAGCGACGACAACAAAGTGGTTTCTGCCGGGGCCAAAACAATCAACGTACGTCCTCTACCGGAGTCTACCAAACCTGAAGGTTTTGGTGGTGCTGTGGGTAAATTTAATTTTACGGTTACCCCTTCTAAAACGACCTTGAAGAGCGGAGAAAGTCTTGACTTGTTTGTGAGTGCATCCGGAAATGGAAACATGAAATTGTTTACTTTGCCAAAACCTGTTGTTCCTAATGCCTTAGAGATGTACGATCCGGTTCACGACGAAAAGGTGACCACATCGCTTTCGGGAATGTCCGGAAAAATAAGCGACAAGTATACCATTATTCCGCAATACAAAGGAAAATATGCGATAAAGCCAATGCAATTTTCTTATTTTGATTTGAGTACCGGTTCATACAAAACAATCACGTCCCAGGAGATCATGATTGATGTTTTAGATGGTCCAATGCCATCGGCAGCAAATGCCCCTGCACATGCGGCTACAAATGCAATTGCCAAAACAGAACAATTTAAATATATCAAGCCAAAAACAACTTTAGTTTCTATAGCTAAGGAAGATTTTTACGGTTCTAATCTATATTACACTCTATTGTTCTTGCCTTTCGTTATTCTGCCAATTATCATTCTGGCTAAGAAAAGAAAAGAAGCAATTGATGGTGACATTACCGGAAACCGAATTAAAATGAACAATAAGCTGGCGAAGAAATATTTATCTGAAGCCAAAAAACAGCTTAACAACAAAGAACCATTTTATATTGCCCTGGAAAAAGCAATGCACAATTTCCTAAAAGCGAAACTGCATATCGAAACCTCAGAGATGAGTAAGGATAATATTCGCGAATTGTTACTGTCCAGAAGTGCCAACCCGGAATCCGTTCAAAGTTTTATTGATTTGACTGAAAACTGTGAATTTGCAAGATATGCTCCGGCGTCGAGCGCATCAATCCAGCAGGATTTTGACAAAGCTGTTTTGATCATTTCGGAGTTAGAAAAACAAATTGTTTAAACTTAAATAAACTCAAATCCGACACGTTTTAAAAAGCTGTCAGGTTTAAAAGAAATAAAATGAAAAACATAGTAGTGTACCTTTTTTTATTAATTACCCAGGTTTTCTTTGCTCAGAGCAGCTTCGAAAAGGGAAATGCGTTGTATCAAAAAGGACAATATCAACAAGCCGTTGATGTTTATGAAAGCATTATCAAAGAAGACAAACAACAATCGGCAGAATTGTATTTTAATCTGGCAAACAGTTATTATAAATTAAACAAAGTCGCTCCTTCGATCTATAACTACGAAAAAGCACTGGTATTAAAGCCACATGATCCGGAGACCTTAAACAACTTAAAATTTGCCAAGAAACTAACCATTGATGAAATCAAAGAGGTTCCAAAAGTAGGTTTCGCAAAACTGATTCAGAACTTTACCGGTATTTTTAATTACAATACCTGGGCAATCATTTCCATCGTAATTGCCTTTGCCTTCTTATTGACTTTTATTGGTTATTACTTTTCTCAGCTTACCCTTTCGAAAAGAATTTATTTCATTGGAATGTTTGTGCTTTTGGTTGCTTTACTTTTAAGTGTTTCGGCGGGAATGTCTGAAAAAAACCATTTTGACAACGATCGCCCTGCAATTGTTTTTTCCGAATTGAGTGAAGTTCGAAGCGAACCGCAAAAAGCAGGTTCTGCCATTCTCTTACTACACGAAGGAGCAAAAGTTTATGTAATGGAAACTGTCGGAAGTTGGAAAAAAGTCGAACTAACCGACGGAACGGAAGGTTGGATTGATGCTTCAACGATCAAAGAAGTAAAATAAAATTTCTCAAACACTCAAATAAAAAATCCCAAATACCGATCTTAAAATGGTGCTTGGGATTTTTCATTACATGACCTGGTTACTTATAAATCACACAAATGCTATAAGAAAAATTAGTCTTCAGATTGTTTAAGCAACAAACCTACTTATATCACTTCTACGATTTACAATCAAAAAGTATATATTTTTAAAGGCGTTACACAGTAATCCAGCTTCACATCTGATTCAAAGACATCTGTAATCTGATTCTCCGCTTCAAAAAAGGAAAGTCCAATTTTGATTGTGTCAGGTTTGCATTCAGCGAGAAACTTATCGTAAAAACCCTTTCCGTAACCTACCCGATTTCCAGAAACATCAAAAACTAAAAGCGGCACAAAAACCACCTCAATCGTTTCGGATGGAACCGGCAAACCATTTACAGGTTCCGGAATATTATATTCGTTTTTTTTAATTCTGGTATTATCCGTCAACAAAAAATGTGTCATACCCCGAGTTTCAAAATCACTTTTTGAAACTACTATTTCCTTGTCTTTTCCGGAAAGCAAATGCAGAACATATTCTGTATTGACTTCCCGCTGTTCTTCAATAGGAAGAAAAACATGGTAATAGGTTTTATCCCAGATAGGCAATTGGATTAAAGTATTGGCAATAGCCAGACTTTTTTCTTCGATATCATTTTCCGAAAGTTCTTTTCGAAGACTCTTATAGTGTAATCGTAACTCTTTTTTATTCGTCGGCATGTTCATCACTGTTTTTAGACATATGGTAAATGGCGTCCCCTTCGTACACGATTGGCGAGTGATTGGCGTTAATCACAAATCCATCATGAGGTGCTTTTACTTTTTGTTCAAATTTACCAAACGGATCCGTAATAATGGCCAGGATAGTTCCTTTGGTTACAAAACGTCCAATTCTGTTATAATCATGCAGCAGGCCTGAGCATTTGGCACGCAGCCAAACCGAATTTTTAATATAAATAGAAGGTTCATCCTCTGTTTCCACTAGCTGTTTGGAATCCAGCATCTTTAAATAATTCAACAAACGCTTTGCTCCCTTTACCCCTTCATTTGCAACAAAATCATTAATATCCAGCGATTTTCCTCCTTCAAAAAGCAGCATTTTTACATTAGCTTTTTCACAAGTATTTCGGAAAGAACCGTTGATATTTTTAGAGTATAAAGTAAAAGGCGCGTTAAACACATCGGCAAGTATTTTCAATTCGGGATTGTTCTCTGTGATCCGAATTTGCGGAGCATTAAAACGACTTGCTCCTCCGGCATGAAAATCAACAGCGTAATCGATAATCGGTAAAATTTCTGCCACAATATGATAAGCAAAGCGACTTGCTAAAGAACCTTTTTTACTTCCCGGAAACACCCTGTTTAAGTCACGTCCATCAGGAAACTCTCTCGACTTATTTACAAAACCATACATATTGATAATGGGAATACAGATAATGGTTCCTCTTGAAGGGCGATTGATTTTTTTACTGATAATCTGTCTGACAACTTCAACACCATTGATCTCGTCACCATGAATTCCGGCCGAAAATAAAACAACAGGACCTTCTATTTTTGAACGGCGTACAATAACCGGAATATTAAGTTTTGTAGTGGTATGCAGACGTGCAATTTCAACGTTTATAGTTTTACTCTCGCCCGGCAAAATTGCTTCGCCAAAAATTATCAGGGGTTTACTATTTTTCATGTAGAATTATAAAATCTAAATATAGAAATTATTCTTTTGATTTCGTAAATTTGAAACTAAATCAATGTTAAGCTTTTTAAACCTCAAAATGTTTTTAAAAGTATAACATCTATCTTCAGAGACAAAACAGAATGCAAAAACCATCCCTAGATCTTCAAATTCTAACCTTGCCTGACAATCCGGGTGTATATCAGTATTATGATAAAGACGGGAAGATTTTATATGTTGGAAAAGCCAAGAACTTAAAAAAAAGAGTTTCCTCTTATTTCAATAAAATACACGATACTGCCAAAACCAATGTTCTGGTTAAGAAAATTGTCACCATAAAACACATTGTAGTTCCCACAGAAACCGATGCACTTTTATTGGAAAACAACCTGATTAAAACTCTGCAGCCACGATACAACGTCCTGCTTCGTGACGATAAAAGTTACCCTTGGCTCTGCATCAAAAAGGAACCCTTTTCGAGAATATTCTATACACGAAAAATGGTCAAAGACGGCTCTGAGTATTTTGGCCCTTACACCAGTTTCAAAACAGTACATACCATTCTGGATTTAATCAAAGAATTATATCCTTTACGAACCTGTAATTTCGATTTGAGCCAATCAAATATTGATTCAGGAAAATTTAAAGTTTGCCTCGAATATCACATTGGCAATTGCAAAGGCCCTTGTGAAGGATTGGAGTCTTTGGAAGATTATCAGCGACAAGTGGATGCTATCCGCGAAATCTTAAAAGGAAATTTCAAAGAAAGCATGAAAGACTTCAAACGACTCATGACACAATACGCAAAGGATTTACGTTTTGAAGAAGCGCAAAAAATAAAAGAAAAAATTGACGTCCTCGAAAATTACCAGTCACGATCGACCATTGTAAATCCGAAGATTACCAATATTGATGTTTTCTCGATTGTTTCAGATGAAAGTGCAGCTTATGTTAACTTTCTTCAGATTTCACACGGATCGATTATACGTTCGCATACTTTAGAAATCAAGAAAAAACTGGATGAAACAGATGAAGAATTATTAGAACTGGCAATTATAGAACTTCGCGAACGTTTTCAATTACTTTCTAAAGAAATCATTGTTCCGTTTGAAATGGATCTGGGCGAGAACATTAAAACCACCGTTCCGCAACTGGGAGACAAAAAACAAATACTGGAACTGTCTATTCGAAATGCAAAGTTTTATCGAATTGAACAACTCAAACAGTTACAAATTGTAGATCCCGACCGACATGCTAACCGAATCATGGCACAAATGCAAAAAGACCTGCGATTGCCTGTTGAACCACGTCATATCGAATGTTTTGACAACTCGAACATTCAGGGAACAAATCCGGTAGCAGCCTGTGTTGTTTTTAAAGACGGGAAACCCAGCAAAAAAGACTACCGCCATTTTAACGTTAAAACCGTTGAAGGTCCTGACGATTTTGCTTCGATGACCGAAATTGTATACCGTCGTTACAAAAGATTATTAGACGAAAATGAGCCTTTACCACAATTAATTATTATTGACGGTGGAAAAGGACAACTATCTGCGGCATTAAAAAGTATCGACGCCTTAGAACTTCGTGGCAAGATTGCTATCATTGGAATTGCGAAACGTCTTGAGGAATTGTTTTACCCAGGAGATTCTATTCCGTTATATCTGGATAAAAAATCAGAAACCTTAAAAGTGATTCAGCAATTGCGAAACGAAGCACATCGATTTGGAATTACCTTTCACAGAGACAAACGAAGCAAAGCAGCACTTAATTCCTCCGTAGAAAGCATACCCGGCATTGGCGAAAAAACGATGCTCACGTTAATACAACATTTCAAAAGTGTTAAAAGATTAAAACTCGCGACAGAAAAAGAAATATCTGACGTTGTAGGAGTATCAAAAGCCAAAAAAATTGTCGACTTTTACAAAACCAACTAGTTATCTTCATGCGTATAGATCAACTGCCCCACGAAAATACCATATCGAAAAGTTTTTTTTCTTCACTGGAGAAAGAGCTTTCCAAAGTTGCTCTTTTCTTTCAGAAAGGAAAAACTCTTTGTATTCTGCAGTTTTCTTTTTCTGTATGTAGTGCAACAGTCTTAATTTTTGCAGTATTACTACTAAATCCACAAAAAACATTTTCGCAAGAACAAAAAAAGGATAGCCTAAAAAGACCAAAAATAGGATTGGTTTTAAGCGGTGGAGGAGCCAAAGGATTTGCACATATTGGTGTTTTAAAAGTTCTGGAAGAAGCCGGAATTAAAATCGACTATATTGGTGGTACCAGTATGGGATCTATAATCGGCGGACTTTATGCTTCCGGTTACAATGCTTCTCAAATTGATTCCATTTTCAAGAAAACTAACTTTGACGAACTCATCAACGATTACATACCGCGATCGTCCAAAAACTTCTATGGCAAAAAAAATGACGAGTTATATGCCATTGCATTGCCTTTTAGCAACTTCAGAATCGGGATTCCGGAAGCCCTTTCAAAAGGGATGTACAATTACAATTTGTTAAGCGGTCTTACCCGAAATGTACGTCATGTACGTGATTTCAATCAACTTCCGACTCCTTTTTTATGTATCGGAACTAATATTGAAACCGGAGAAGAAGTTTTACTAAACAAAGGAAATCTCGTTCAGGCTATGATGGCGAGTTCAGCATTCCCTTCCCTGTTCACCCCTATCGAAATTGATGGAAATTTATTAGTAGATGGAGGCGTAGTCAACAACTATCCCATAAAAGAAGTTCGTAATCTGGGTGCTGATATTATTATTGGTGTCGATGTTCAGGACGATCTTATGAATCGTAAAAATCTGAAAAACGCGACCAAGATACTCGTACAGATTACCAATTTGCAGTCTATCGATAAGATGAAAAATAAAATCAAGGATACCGATGTTTATATCAAACCGGACATTCGGGATTATGGCGTAATTTCATTTGACAAAGGAGAAGAAATTATCCGAAAAGGAGAAGAAGCCGCTTTTGCAGTCTATGAAAGAATCAAATCTTTAACTGATGAAGCTCATTTTTATAAAAAACCCAAACTAAAAATCGCCAGTGACACACTGCAAATCAATCAGATAAACAGTGAAAATCTTGAGAATTACACGAAAGAATACATTCGCGGAAAACTACGTTTTAAACCCGGAAGTACGATTACTTACAATGATCTTAAAACCGGAATCAATAACCTTAATGCTACCCAGAACTTCAGTACCATTTCTTACTGCCTGCAACCGGATGACCAACAGGACGACCTTGATATCGTCTTAAAAGAAAATCCTACTCAGACTTTTTTAAAACTTGGTCTGCATTATGACGGACTATATAAAAGTGGAATCCTGCTCAATCTTACCCACAAAAAGACCTTTTTAAAAAATGACGTTACCTCACTTGATGTTATTCTGGGAGATAACTTCAGGTACGACTTCAACTATTACATAGAAAACGGTTTTAATATCAGTTTTGGATTCCAGTCACGTTTGAATCAATTTAATCGAAACGTTACCACAAGCATTAATACCTTAACGGCACAGAATCCAAATGTAAATCTTATTAATGTTGACTTCTTAGACATTACCAATCAGGCCTATTTTCAAACCATCTTTGTACAAAAATTTTTAATGGGTGGCGGCTTTGAATACAAATACTTAAAAATAGACTCTCCAACACTTAGCAATACAGTAAATACTATTGAAAAGAGCAGCTATCTTAGTCTTTTTGGTTATTTAAAATACGATTCATTCGACAGCAAAAGCTTCCCTCGCTCCGGCTTGTACTTCTCTACCGATTTACAAACCTACTTAGCGTCGTCTGACTATACACAACAATTTAAACCGTTCTCGATTGCAAAGGCCGAAATTGCTTTTGTAAAAACGTTCTTCAGAAAGGCTACTTTCAAAATTGACGCCGACGCAGGGTTTAACATTGGCAGTGACAGCGTTCCGTTTTTCGACTTTATACTTGGAGGATATGGTTATAGCAAAATCAACAACTTCAATTATTTTTATGGATACGATTTCCTAAGTATAGCCGGAAACAGCTTTATAAAAACGGGGCTTACACTCGATTATGAAATTTTCAAAAAGAATCACGTAAATCTTTCTGCTAATTTTGCCAACTTGGGAAATGATATTTTTACGAAGGTCGACTGGATCTCAATGCCAAAATATACAGGATATGCTGTTGGTTATGGACTGGAAACCATCATTGGTCCAATCGAGATCAAACAATCCTGGTCTCCGGAAATGTCTAAAAGCTTCACCTGGTTTAGTATTGGGTTTTTATTTTAGCAGTAAAGCAAAGAATTGTTCAACAAAATTGTACTATTTTTTTGCCCTTTAAAAATTATATCAAAAAAAATTAAAATAAATCATGTTTATAAATGATATAATTTATAATTTTACTCAGCAAAAATTACGACATTTGTTATAATGAAAACAAAATGGACAGGTTTATTAGAGTATCTTCAATTCCTCATCAAGAGAAATCCTGAGTGAAGCTATCGAATTGAGATAATTGGTCAATTTTAAGAAATTGAGCTGGTTATCTGTTCACACAATTCAAATTTTCAAATTATCTAATTTTAAAATTATCTAATAGAAAAGCCATGCCATTATATCACAAACTTGGAGACTTCCCTCAAAAGAGACACACACAATTCGAAAAACCTAACGGAGGTTTTTATTACGAACAATTATTTGGAACCGAAGGTTTTCATGGACATTCGTCATTATCATATCACGTACACAGACCTACTCAGGTAAAAGAAATTTTAAATTCTTATTCTGTTGAGCCTAAAATCGCCATCGGAAAAAATATAAAATCATTACTCTTTAAAGGTTTTGAATTAAAAGCGGAAAATGATTTTCTGGACAGCCGTAAAGCAATGATGGTCAACAAAGACTGTATCATTGGTTTGGCAGCTCCTAAAGAATCGCTTCGAAATTATTTTTACAAAAATGCCGATGCCGACGAAATGCTTTTCATTCATAAAGGAAAAGGAAAATTAAGAACCATGTTGGGAAACATCCCTTTTGAATATGGAGATTACTTAATTATTCCACGAGGCATTATTTACCAAATAGAATTTGAGACAGAAGAAAACCGACTTTTTTATGTCGAATCTTACTCTCCTTTTTATACCCCAAAACGTTACAAAAACCAATCGGGTCAACATTTAGAGCATTCGCCATTTTGCGAACGCGATTTTATTTTGCCAAACGAATTGGAAACACATGACGAAAAAGGCGATTTTTTAATTAAAATCAAAAAAGAGGGCATGATTCACGAAGTGGTTTACGCCACACATCCATTTGATGTAGTGGGTTGGGACGGTTACAATTTCCCATACGGATTCTCCATTCATAATTTTGAACCAATAACGGGACGTGTTCACCAACCGCCTCCGGTACACCAAACATTCGAAACGGCTACTTTTGTCGTTTGTTCTTTCTGCCCAAGACTTTACGATTATCATCCGAAAGCAATTCCGGCACCTTACAATCACAGTAATATAGATTCTGATGAAGTTCTATATTATGTAGATGGTGACTTCATGAGCCGTAACAACATTGAGCAGGGTCATATCACTTTACACCCAAAAGGAATTCCACACGGTCCTGCGCCTGGCGCGATGGAGCGTAGCATTGGTCACACAGAAACACAGGAATTAGCCGTTATGGTTGATACTTTCCGTCCACTTATGGTTACAGAAGAAGCCATGGGTCTTGATGACGGTCAGTATTACAAATCCTGGACGGAGTAATTCACTAAATCGATCTAACCGCAAAGTTCGCTATCACTACTTTGCAAACCTTGCGAAATAACTTCGCGTGCTTTGCGGTAAAAAAAAATCTTAAAAGCAACACTACGGTTCAATCAATTAAACGATTAACCGATCAAACAAATAAACATTATGTCAAAAGAAGTAAAATCAGTAGAATACGGATTAGAAAAAATCTTTGAAGGAGCACAGGATTTCCTTCCATTATTAGGAACCGATTATGTAGAATTCTACGTTGGTAACGCCAAACAATCGGCACATTATTACAAAACGGCTTTCGGATATCAGTCATTAGCCTATGCCGGATTGGAAACCGGAGTAAAAGACAAAGCTTCTTATGTTTTAAAGCAGGACAAAATCAGAATCGTTCTGACAACACCTTTAACACAGGATTCACCAATACACGAGCATCTTAAAAAACATGGTGATGGTGTAAAAGTAGCAGCTCTTTGGGTTGAAGATGCCAGAAGTGCCTACGAAGAAACTATAAAACGTGGCGCCCGTTCTTTTATGGAGCCAACAGTTGAATCGGACGAATTTGGAGAAGTTATTCGTTCGGGAATCTATACTTACGGAGAAACAGTTCACATTTTCGTAGAAAGAAAAAACTATAACGGTGTTTTCCTTCCGGGTTACAAAGAATGGAAATCGGATTACAATCCGGAACCAACCGGTTTAAAATACATCGACCATATGGTTGGAAATGTAGGCTGGAATGAAATGAATACCTGGGTAAAATTCTACGAAGACGTTATGGGATTCGTAAATTTCTTGTCATTTGATGACAAGCAAATTACCACAGAATATTCAGCATTGATGAGTAAAGTAATGTCAAATGGAAATGGAAGAATCAAATTTCCTATTAATGAACCGGCAGAAGGAAAGAAAAAATCTCAAATCGAAGAATATTTAGATTTCTATGGCGGACCCGGAATTCAGCATATTGCCATTGCAACAGATGACATCATCAAAACAGTATCACAATTGAGAGCACGAGGTGTTGAATTTTTATCTGCTCCTCCACATACCTACTACCAGGCAATTCCTGAAAGATTAGGAGTTCATATGGATATGATGAAAGAAGATATTAACGAAATCGAAAAGTTAGCCATCATGGTCGATGCTGACGAAGACGGTTACTTATTACAAATATTCACGAAGCCTGTTCAAGATAGACCAACGCTGTTTTTCGAAATTATTCAAAGAATGGGAGCAAAAGGATTTGGCGCAGGAAACTTTAAAGCACTTTTCGAGTCAATCGAAAGAGAACAGGAATTGAGAGGAACGCTATAAAAACGCATTTTTTTTACATTATGCGAAAAAATCCTCTGTAAAACGATGGTTTTTATGCAAATGTTATGTTAAACTCACTTTTTAACATTTATTTTTTGAACTTAGTATCTATCTTTGCACTCGCAAATCAGGAAGGGGTGGTTTCCTTCCGAATTGATATAAATTTCATAATTTATAGTTTTTTGGTTAGTTAATAGCATAAAAACTCCGTCATTCCTTGACGGAGTTTTTTTGTTTTGGTACATTTGGAATAAAATTTGCATTTATTTATCTTTATAATGGAATGTAAAAAATGTACTATGAAAAAATTAGTCCTCCTCCTATTAATCCTCACGACTCTAAGCTTCGACACTCAAAAAGAAGATGCTTTCGATACCGGGGAATATTTTAAATTCAGAATTCATTACGGAATTATAAACGCCGGCTATGCTACACTCGAAATTAAAGACGCCACAATCAACAATAAAAAAGTATTTCATGCTGTAGGAAAGGGATACACAACGGGAATGTCAAAATTTTTCTTTAAAGTTGAAGATCTTTACGAAAGCTATTTTGACAAACAAAACGGAGCCCCCTATCGCTACGTTCGAAAAATAAACGAAGGTGGCTACACTAAAAACCAGGAAGGCTTTTTTGATCCGTCTGAAAGTAAAGTTTTAGTAAAAGACTACAAACGTAAGACAGAGAAAACAATAGTAACGACACCTAATGTACAGGATATCATCTCTTCTTTTTATTATCTGAGAAACCATCCAAGCATTGACAAATTAAAATCTGGAGAAGCCATTACTATTGATATGTTTTTTGATGATGAAATCACAAAATTTAAGTTAAAATATGTAGGCCGTCAAGATATTACAACTAAATTTGGCACCGTTTCTACCATGGTCTTCAAACCATTAGTACAAACAGGAAGAGTTTTCAAAGAAAAAGAAAGTGTAACACTCTGGATCACAGATGACGACAATAAAATTCCGATACGTATAAAAGCAGATCTGGCCGTAGGATCACTTAAAGCGGACCTTGACGAATACAAAGGATTAAAAAATCCATTTAAAGCAAAAAAATAATGAACCCTACTGATCATTCAGAATCTATTTTAAAAGAGATTGACCTTAAATACCAAGCTATAAATCAAAAAACTGATGTACAATTAGAAGGATTGCTTTGGTCAAAACCTATCACCTACTGGGACTACATTCAGACCGATGCCCTTTTAAGCTTACAAACACAACGCACCACCCTTCCTGACGAAATGGTTTTCATAATGTACCATCAGGTAAACGAGTTAATTTTTAAAATGATTTTGTGGGAAATTGATCAAATTGCCGATACACAAAACATTCAGGTTGCCTTTTTCAGCGAAAGACTTTCAAGAATTACCCGATACTTTGACATGCTAACCAATTCGTTCAGTATCATGGAAAAAGGAATGGAAGTCGATCAATATATGAAATTCAGAAACACGCTAACTCCGGCCAGCGGCTTTCAAAGTGCACAATACAGATTAATCGAATTTGCTTCGACAGATGTTATCAATTTAACCGACCGCAGATACAAACCTAACTTTGATGAAAACACTCCATTAGAAACAAGTTTTGAACATTTGTACTGGCAGGCTGCAGGAAAAGATTACCAGACAGGAGAAAAGTCATACCTACTTCAGGAATTTGAAAACAAATACAAAGACCAGTTCTTAAGACAAATGTCTACTTTTAAATCAAAAAATATCTGGCAAAAATTCACACAATTACCTTTAGAAGACCAACAAAACCATGCGCTAATCGATGCCATGCGCCATTACGACAAAACGGTAAACATTACCTGGGTTATGCAGCATCTTAACACTGCAAGAAAATACATACTGGAAAGTGGAAAAGGAAACGGAGAAGCTACCGGCGGAAGCGATTGGCAAAAATATATGCACCCAAAATACCAAAGACGCATCTTTTTTCCTAAATTGTGGGCCGAAGAAGAATTGTCCAATTGGGGAAATGAAGCAGCCATATAATTTCCTAAAAAATTTAAAAGTTTGAAAAAAGCATTCGTAATTATAATCATTTTATTCTCAATACTCTCATGCAACAAAACCGCTGAAAAAGTTGAAACTAAAATCACTAAACCAAAAACTAAAAAAGTAGAATTTGGTTTTAATTACGCCGACTTCAATGTTATTCACGATACCATTAAAAAAGGTGATTCCTTTGGATCTATCATTCAGGGGCAAAATATTGGAGACAAAAAAGTCTACGATGTTGTAGAACAAATTAAAGATTCTTTTAATGTAAGAACTATTCGCTACAACAAACCTTATACCGTACTTCGTTCTAAAAACAAAACAAACAAGCTGCAGGTTTTTATTTATCAGCCCGATGCCCTCACCTATTACGTTGTTGACTTTAGAGATAGTATTGCCAAAGCATACAAAAAAATAAAACCTGTCACATTAAAACGCAAAATCATTGGAGGCGTTTTAAAAAGCTCATTATCAGAAACTCTAGGCAATGAAAGTGTAGAAGCAGCACTTGCCAGCAGAATTACAAAAGTATTCTCCTGGTCTATTGACTTCTTTAAACTAAAAAAAGGAGATCGTTACGGGTTAATTTTTACGGAACGTTTTATAAACGGCAAAACCTACGACGGCGTTGAAGATCTTGAAGCTGCTTTTTTTGAATACAAGGGCAAAATCATTTATGCTTTTCCTTTTGAAAGAGACACTACTTCAGGGAAAATTGAATATTATGACGATCAGGGAAGAACGCTTAAAAACTTCTTCTTAAAAACTCCGATTAAATTTAGCCGAATTACTTCCCGATTTACTGCAAACAGATTTCACCCGGTACAACACACCTGGAAAGCTCACAAAGGAACCGACTATGCTGCACCAACCGGAACACCAATTTCGACAACTGCATCTGGAACTGTAGAAGCAACAGGATACACGGCAGGAAACGGAAACTTTGTAAAAGTAAAACACAACGGAACCTACTCTACTCAATACCTGCACATGTCCAGAATTTTAGTCCGACGCGGTCAACGTGTTACTCAGGGACAAACTATCGGATTAGTTGGCAGTACCGGCCTTGCAACGGGACCTCATGTATGTTACCGTTTCTGGAAAAATGGTGTTCAGGTCGATGCTTTAAGACTTAACTTACCAACCGGAGAGTCTTTAACAGGAAATGACAAAACCCGCTTCTTTAAGCAAATCGAACCTTTAAAGAGAGAACTGGACAGTATTGGAAACCTATAAGAATCCATATTTATCCTTAAAATAGAAGTAAACATGAAAAACAAACGCATTAAAGACATTCTTGATGAAACTTTTTCTGACTTAAAACTATTTTACAGAGACACTACTTTAAACAACAACTTACTTGCTTCTTATCAAGTTGGGCAAATACTGAAAGAAAAAGATTTTACAGACATGTCGTTTATTGGCGGCGGCCTTTCCGGCAATTGCAGATATTTGATTGCAAGCGCAAGCGCAAGAGATTTGTCTAAATTCAATCCTGATTCAGCAAAAAACGGACATGCACTCTTAGATGATAATTCTTTCTTTAAAGTATTAGACATTTACAAAATCAGCGACAAAACTCAAATCTTCCTGCTGAACATTCCCGGAAACTCGCTTCCGCTTTTCAAAAATTCGACTTCAAATCTTGAAGAAGAAATTACCGAAAAAGCCAAGCAAAAATTCGTGAATAAAATCAACTCGCCTTTAATTCCGGAGCTTCAAACCGAAAATTGGAAAGAAAAAACCAAAGCCCCTATTGGCATGAGCAGTACCGGTGAATTATATTTTGACGATTCAGCCATAAAAAAAGAAGAACCTAAAAAAATAGAAATCAATAAAGACAGGAAACAGATTGAAATCAACAAAAAGCCCTGGTGGAAAATATGGTAAATAATACTTCCGCTTCAAACAATATTTCACCACTTCACCTTTCAGGAATGAAGCGAATTTTATTATTCCTCTCTTGCACAATAACAATAGGCTGCTCCAATAATCCCCACACTTTTATTTTAAACGATAAAAAAGAAAACAAATACTTTATAGCAGAATCAATCAACCAGGCATTTGAAGAAGATCTAATCGAGAAATCGCCTTTAATTGTCATAAACGGAGTTCCTTTTAGGTACAACAAAAAGCAGGACACCATATTATTGCCTCTTAAAAAATCTGACATTATTAGCTTAGATTTTCTAAACAAAAACAGCAGCCGCATCATTTACAATGAAAAAGAAAACGATGGTGCCATCATCATAACGGCAAGAATTAAGACCAAATAAACACATATATCGTTTTCGTAACTAATTGTTATATAATCGTGAAGCCTTACACTATTAAAAAGTAATTTCAGTATTTTTGTTTTTTATAACCGCATTCTCAATTAAACAAAAAATGGCTTTAAACACAACAAACCCAACTGGGACTGAAGCGTGGAAAAATCTACAAAACCACTATAACGCAATTCACGAAACAACAATACAAGAATTATTTCAACAAGACAAAACGCGCGTTGAAAAGTTCAATTTACAATGGAATGACTTCCTTGTTGATTATTCTAAAAACAACATTAGTCAGGAAACCATATCTCTTTTATTAGAATTAGCCAACTCAATTGGATTAAAAGAAGCCATCTCACAATATTTTGAGGGAGAAATCATCAACCAAACCGAAAACAGAGCCGTTTTACACACTGCATTACGCGCACGGGAATCGGCAGTTATTAAGGTAGATGGCGAAAATGTAATCCCGGAAGTTTACGAAGTAAAAAACAAAATCAAACAATTTAGTCATGAAGTTATTTCGGGAGAAAGAAAAGGTTTCACCGGAAAAGCTTTTACGGATGTTGTAAATATTGGTATTGGTGGTTCTGATCTTGGACCTGTTATGGCAGTTGAAGCTTTACAATTTTACAAAAACCACTTAAATCTTCATTTTGTATCTAATGTTGATGGTGATCACGTAAACGAAGTAATTAAAAAATTAAATCCTGAAACAACATTGTTCTTAATTGTTTCTAAAACTTTTACTACTCAGGAGACTTTATCCAACTCTGAAACCATTAAAGAGTGGTTTTTGAAATCGGCTTCTCAGGAAGATATTGCGAAACATTTTGTTGCCGTTTCTACCAATATTCAAAAAGTAACCGAATTTGGAATTAATCCTGACAATGTTTTCCCAATGTGGGATTGGGTTGGAGGAAGATTTTCTTTATGGAGTGCCGTTGGACTAAGCATTAGTCTAGCAATTGGTTTCGACAACTATAATGATTTATTGAAGGGTGCGAACGAAATGGACGAGCATTTTAAATCGACAGAATTCGACGAAAACATTCCAGTGATTCTTGCATTGTTAAGCATTTGGTATAATAATTTCTTTGGTGCTGAAAGCGAAGCATTAATTCCATATACACAATACCTGCAAAAACTTGCTCCTTACCTACAACAGGCCACAATGGAAAGTAACGGAAAAAGTGTTGGTCGTGATGGAAAACCGGTTAACTACCAAACCGGAACTATCATCTGGGGAGAACCGGGAACGAATTCTCAACATGCTTTTTTCCAATTGATTCATCAGGGCACAAAATTGATTCCGACAGATTTTATCGGATTCGTTCAACCATTATACGGAAACGAGGATCATCACAACAAATTGATGTCAAACTTCTTTGCTCAAACAGAAGCTTTACTAAACGGTAAAACCGCTGCACAGGTTCAGACCGAATTTGACAAACAAGGATTAACTGCAGAAAAAGCATCTTACTTACTACCATTTAAAGTTTTCACCGGAAACAAACCAACAAATACAATCTTAATACAAAAACTAACCCCAAAAAGCCTGGGATCATTAATCGCTTTATACGAACACAAAATTTTTGTACAAGGTATTATCTGGAATATTTTCAGTTATGATCAATGGGGAGTGGAATTAGGAAAACAACTGGCAAATTCAATTCTGGATGAAATTAACACAAAGACGGTAAAAAATCATGATAGCTCGACTTCATTTTTGTTAAATCACTTTTTGAAAAACAAATAAAACCACCAGAAGTCTCATTACGCAACATACTGAAACGCCTTGATTTAATAAAAATTAAGGCGTTTTTTCATACATATAAACCTTAAAAACAAACCAAACTACCTGTTCTTGCAAGTTTAGCACTACAAGACCACTAGGATCATTACGATTTTAACAAAATTAATGTCTGAAAATTTAAAAAAACCACATTTTATCTAACAAAAAATAGAAAAATCATTTTAATACGCAACACATTATATAAAAGTTAATTTTCTTAACATTTTGATAACACTATCTGATTAAATTGTTATAATTTTGCCAAAAACAATAAACTAATTAACAAATGAAGACAATGAAAAATTGGTTACTTACTGGACTATTGTTCATGATAGTTTCAACCGCATTTTCTCAAGGAAAAATTTCCGGTATGATTACCGACGGAGTGGGTTCACTTCCGGGAGCAAACGTTGTGATCAAAGGATCAACAGTTGCTACTTCTACAGATTTTGACGGTAAATTTACTCTTAATGCAACAACAAGTACAGGAGAAATCGTTATTTCTTTTTTAGGTTACGAGAACTTAACTCTTAGATTTTCAGTTAAAAATGGTCAAACTACTAATCTAGGAACAATTGTTTTGACTTCTAATTCTAATGAATTAAGCGAAATTGTTGTAAAAAGTACAATCGTTGACATCGCAAAAGACAGAAAAACTCCTGTAGCGGTTTCAACTATTAAAGCTGCTGAAATCCAGGAAAAACTTGGAACTCAGGAATTTCCAGAGATCTTAAGAAACACTCCTTCTGTTTATGTAACTAAAGCAGGTGGTGGTTTTGGAGATGCCAGAATCAATATTCGTGGTTTTACTCAAAACAATATTGCTGTTATGATCAATGGTATGCCAGTTAACGACATGGAAAATGGTTCTGTTTTCTGGAGTAACTGGGCTGGTCTTTCAGATGTTACATCTGCTATGCAGGTACAAAGAGGTTTAGGAGCATCTAAACTTGCAACTCCTTCTGTAGGAGGAACGATCAACATTGTAACTAAAGCTTCTGATAGAAAAGAAGGAGGATCTTTTTCTTCTGGTTTCGGAAACGGTAGAAATTTCAAAATTCAAGGTTCATACAATACTGGAAAATTAGAAAACGGTCTCTCTGCATCTATTTTGTTATCTAAAACAATGGGAGACGGGTATATCAACGGAACTCAATTTGAAGGAGCTAACTACTATGTTGCTTTAGGATACGGCAGCAAAAGTGGAAAACATGACTTTCAACTTACGGTAACAGGTGCTCCACAATGGCACAACCAAAGATCTACAGTTTCTACAATCGCAACTTACCAACAATATGGTAGAAATAACGAACCAAATATCAGATACAACGCTGACGCAGGATATCTGAATGGTGAGGAATACAATATCAGAAAAAACTACTACCACAAACCGGTAGCGTCTTTCAACTGGGATTATAAAATCAACGAAACTACAAAACTTTCTTCTGTTGTTTACGCTTCTATGGGTCGTGGTGCAGGAGCTAGTGCAACCGGAGGAATTAAAGGAAAAGGATACAATGACGCTATAGCGTTCAGAACTGCTGACGGTTTAGTAGACTATGATAAAATTTATGCTTACAACTCTGGAAAACCAGTTACTATCGCAGGTTTTACAGGACCTCAAACAAGACAAAAAATTGGTGGAGTTTACCAAAACAGTTCATACTTTAATGCAGGTTCAGATGTAGCAAATTACAATCCAAGCACAAATATGAATACATCTGGTATCTCACAAACGTCATCTATCAACTCTCATGACTGGTTTGGTGCAGTAATCAACTTAAACAAGAAACTTTCTAATACCTTAACTTTAGATTTCGGTTTTGACGGAAGAACTTATAAAGGATACCACTTTACTGTTGTAAATGATTTATTAGGTGGTGGTGAGTATTTTGACAACTTTATTGCTAGTCAAAAACCAAACGGAAGACAGCTAACTAACACTTATAACACTGATGTTCAATGGAATGTTTTCCAGAATAGAAAATACGACAAAGTATCTTTCAACAGTACTGGTAATGTAAAATGGTATGGTTTATTTACTCAATTAGAGTATTCTAAAGACAACCTAACAGCATTTGTTCAGGGAGCAATTTCTCAACAAGGATACAAAAGAGAAGATGACTTCGTTTATTTACCAACTGACCCATTAGCTTCTACTCCTTACAAAAACTTATTAGGTGGTAATGCAAAAGCAGGAGCTAACTATAACATTAGCGAAAAAAGCAACGTATATGTAAACGCTGGATATTATTCAAAACAACCTTTCTTTAACTCTGTTTATCCAAACAACAGATCAACAGTAAACCCTAACCTTACTAACGAGAAAATTATTGGATTTGAAGCTGGATACGGTTTCCGTTCTAGATTCTTCAATGCTACAGTAAACGTTTACAACACAACTTGGAACGACAGATACTTAAAAGGTAATGCACTTCCAACTACTCCTGCAACTCCTGCAAACTCAACTTACACAGAGTTCTTAGGACTTAACGAAGTTCACTCAGGAATTGAATTTGAAGGATCTTCTAATATCACAGAAAGATTAAAAGTAACAGGAATGTTCTCTTATGGTATCTGGGAATACAAAGGAAACGCAACTGTTAACGCTTACTTCCAAGCAGACAACTCGCCTGTACCAGGATTCCAAGGAACTACAGTTTATATGGATAAAGTAAAAGTAGGTGACGCTGCACAAATGACTGCCTCTTTAGGAGCTTCTTATGAAGTTTTAACAAGAGTAACTGTTGATGCTAACTATAACTTTAATGACAATTTGTACGCAGGAATTAACCCAACTAGCTTTACATCTGCAACAAACAAAGGAGCATTACAATTGCCTTCTTATGGTTTGATGGATGCTGGTTTCTCATACAAAATGTTAACTGGAAAAAACAAAGACAAATCGGTTAACTTCAGATTAAACGTAAACAACGTATTAGACAAAATTTACATTGCTGAGTCAAGAACTAATACTTTTGCTGACGACAACCTTCCGGTAGCTTCTGGTCAACCAGCAGGTTCAAAAGGAACTTATGCTTCTAATGGAATGCTTTACAATGGAGTTGCGAACGTAAACCAGGTTTACTTTGGTTTCGGAAGAACATGGAACTTCTCTCTACGTTACGATTTCTAATATTTAGAATCTAAATAAATACGAAAAGCGGCATTGACTTTTAGTCTGATGCCGCTTTTTTTATGCCCTTTTTTGTTATATTTGTTTTATCAAAAAATCTAATTTATGTACTATTTTTTACAAAAATTCCATTCAGGCTGGGCTTATTTAGCACTGTTGCTTTTACTAATTGCAGTTGTAAATGCCATCATCGGTCTTACTTCTAAAAAAGACTTTACAGGCAAAGACCGCAAAATTGCACTGTTTGCTTTGATCGGAACTCATACACAGTTATTGATTGGTCTTATTCTTTATTTTGTATCTCCTAAAGGAATAGCTGTCCTTGGACAAATGTCTAATGCAGCACTTAGACTTACTTCTTTAGAGCACCCTTTAATCAACATTATTGCTATCATTTTGATCACAATCGGATGGTCTAAACATAAAAAATTGGTAAATAGCGAAGCGAAGTTTAAAACATTTGCTATATTTTACGGATTAGGATTATTACTTATTTTAAGTAGAATCCCTTGGAACCTATGGTTCTAAAAAAAACCAATTAAAGCCCTAGAATTAGGGCTTTTTTTATCTCGGCATATTATTTGTACAAACTCCCCAAGTCTGAAAAAAAATAAAACATGAGAAATAAAAAATATATTTTACTCACTTCACTTACTATAACTTTTTTAAGTTGTTTTACCTATGTCATAAGTCAAACAAAGCCTGCAACTGAACCTAAAATCACTCAGGACACTGTCAAAACTGCCAGACCTAATTTAATTGCAATACCAACTGATTCTGTTTTTACAGACAAAGGTTTAAAATTAAAACCATACAAAAAAAATGCGCATGCCTCCTATTACGCTGACCGTTTTAATGGTAAAAAAACAGCCAACGGAAGCCGATTCAGTAATAGTGCGTATACCGCAGCACATAAGAAGCTTCCCTTCGGAACAAGAATAAAAGTTACAAATGAAGCCAATGGAAAATTTGTAATTGTAAAAGTTACAGATCGTGGTCCATTTGTTAGAACAAGAGAACTAGATTTATCCAAAAGAGCCTTTATGGAAATCACTAAAAGCAAAGGAAGTGGTGCCATGAAAGTAACTATTGAAACTATAATAGAGTAATGAAATTTTAATATTCAAACCCGACAGCTTTAAAAATCTGTCGGGTTTGTTGTATTTTTAAGGTCTAAACAAACTTTCGGAGACTCATTACAATTCCAGTATGAACCCCTTCGTGATAATTATTAAAATCTAAAGCACCATTTATATTTTTCAAGGTATATCCTAAGCTAGTGGTGTATTCATTGTAATCAACAAAAATACCTGCAGCGAAATCATTCTCAACTTGCTCTAAAGTAGTCGATAGCAACGTTCGTATTTCATCGACTTCTGCCTGCGACACGTCCCCTTCCGGTTTAGTATCTTTTCGATATTTAGCAATGAACTCCTCAGAAATAGTAACCGGCAAGCCTGATAACTTATAAACCAAAGCCTGCTGTGAAGCAACGCAATGTGCGATATTCCAAATAATATTATTCTTAAATCCCGGTGGAATTTTATTTAACTGTTCTAATGAATGATTGTCTAAAACTTTCAAAAGAATCTCCCTGATGGTCTTTTGCACTTCAAAAACTGAGTTCATATATTTATTTTTTTTCTAAAATTAGGCAATTTTAAGTTTCAAATGAATTTTCTTTGTAGTCTCTTAAATTTAAAATTATGAACAAAATATACTACTTAGCTTCCTGCGACACTTGCCGAAAAATTATTAAAGGCTTACCCAAAGACAACAATCTGGTTTTTCACGATATCAAACAAAACCCTATTACAGCCGAAGAGCTTGAAGAGATGTACAAACTTGCCGGAAGTTATGAGGCTTTGTTTAGCAAGAAAGCACAATTGTACAAATCGATGGATTTAAAAAACAAATCTCTAACTGAGGATGATTATAAAAAATACATTCTGGAACACTATACATTCATAAGCCGTCCGGTTTTTATCATTGATGGCAAAATTTATATCGGAAACAGCCAGCAAAACATATTACAGGTAATGAAAGCTTTAGGCTAAAAAAATTAGCCCCAAATTGCACAAATTTTCACTAATTACATGCCATTTAACTTTCTCAACTCTGTTTCAAACTTGTGTTTCGTGAAATTTAGATTTACAAGCTCCGGTATTTATGAAAATTTGTGTTTTTTTGACAAAAAATTTAAAAAAACCTTACTCTTAACACTTTACCATTTTACAGCCAAACACTGCAAACTTTTATTTATCTTTGCGCCTTTATACTCAATTATATGATACAATCTATGACAGGGTTTGGCAAAGCTTCTTTGCAATTGCCTACAAAAAAAATTACCGTTGAAGTAAAATCCTTAAATAGCAAAGGTTTAGATTTAAATGTTAGAATGCCTTCACTTTACCGCGAGATGGAATTAGGCTTAAGAACTCAAATCTCTACCAAACTAGAAAGAGGAAAAATTGATTTCGGAATTTACATTGAAAGTACTTCTGAACAAACCTCAACTAAAGTAAATGTTCCTGTTGTAAAAAACTACATTGCTCAACTAAGAGAAGTTTACCCCGATGCCGACGAAACTGAATTAATGAAGATGGCTGTTCGCATGCCTGACACTCTAAAAACAGAACGTGAAGAAATTGACGAAAATGATTGGGAGCAAATCCAGGTGATCATTGAGGAAGCTCTAGAGAACATTCTGACTTTCAGAAAAGACGAAGGCGAATCTCTTGAGAAAGAATTCAATCTTAGAATATCGAATATCCGTCAATATATGAACGACGCTCTGGCACTTGATCCGGAACGTATAAAAGCAATCAAAGACCGTTTACAAACTGCTATTTCGGAATTGAAAGTAAATGTGGATGAAAATCGTTTTGAGCAGGAATTGATTTATTATCTGGAGAAACTTGATATTACCGAAGAAAAAGTTCGCTTAACCAATCACTTAGATTATTTCCTTGAAACTATTAAAGGTACTGAAGCCAATGGTAGAAAACTAGGATTCATCACTCAGGAAATGGGTCGTGAGATCAATACCATGGGTTCAAAATCGAATCATGCACAAATGCAAAAATTGGTGGTAATGATGAAAGATGAACTGGAAAAGATTAAAGAACAGGTTTTAAATGTACTTTAAAAGCTGTAAGCCTTAAGCGTTAGGCTATAAGCAAAAAAACATAGAGTAAGTGAGCTTAAAGCGTACCGCCTAAAGCCTAAAGCATAAATTAATGAACAAAGGAAAATTAATTGTTTTCTCAGCACCTTCGGGATCGGGAAAAACAACTATAGTAAAGCATTTATTAGGGAAAGAAGATTTAAATTTAGAATTTTCAATCTCGGCAGCTTCACGCGAACCACGCGGAGAGGAAGAACACGGAAAGGATTATTATTTTATTTCGTTGGAACAATTCAAAAAACACATTAAAGCAGAGGAATTCCTGGAATGGGAAGAAGTATATCGTGACAACTTTTATGGCACTTTAAAATCAGAAATTGAAAGAATCTGGGCTTTAGGAAAAAATGTCATTTTTGATATTGATGTTGCGGGCGGACTACGTATCAAGCACAAATTTCCCGAACAAACTTTGGCTGTATTTGTAAAACCTCCAAGTGTTGACGAACTAAAACGTCGACTAAAACAACGTTCTACAGAAAGTGATGACAAAATAAACATGCGAATTGCAAAAGCTTCGGTTGAACTGGCAACCGCTCCGCAATTTGATACGATTATCAAAAATTACGATCTGGATACCGCTAAAGAAGAAGCGTATCAATTGGTAAAAGATTTTGTTTCTAAGTGATTAGTGAAGAGTAATTAGTAAATAGCATGAAAATGAATGGAATAAAATCTTATAAAGATTTATTGATTTGGCAGAAAGGAATTAAAATTGTTTCTCTGATTTATCAGCTAGTAAAATCATTTCCAAAAGAAGAACTATTTGCTTTAACTTGTCAATTAAAAAGAGCTTCTGTATCCATCCCATCAAATATAGCAGAAGGTTATGGCAGAAATACAGATAAATCTTTTAGTCATTTTTTAAATATTTCTAGAGGCTCATTATTCGAGATTGAAACTCAATTAATAATTGCAAATGATCTTGGTTTTATAACTAGTCAAACTCTTTATAAAGAAATTTTAAATCAAATTGAAGAAGAATCAAAGATGATTAATGCTTTTTCTAAGACACTAAAAGACTAATCACTTTTTACTAATTACTAATTACTAGTTACTTCAATTATGAAAATAGGCCTTTATTTCGGAACGTATAATCCCATTCATGTTGGTCATTTAATTATTGCCAACCATATGGCCGAGTTTGCCGATTTAGACCAGATATGGATGGTCGTTACACCACACAATCCGCTCAAAAAGAAGTCTACCCTATTAGACGATCATCAACGTTTGCAAATGGTTTATTTAGCTACGGAAGATTATCCGAAAATAAAACCCTCAGACATAGAGTTCAAATTACCCCAACCCAATTATACCGTCAATACGTTGGTTCATTTGCATGAAAAGTATCCAACGCATGACTTCTCTTTAATTATGGGCGAAGACAACTTGAAAACGCTTCATAAATGGAAAAACTACGAGGTTCTTTTAGAACATTATGAAATTTATGTTTATCCAAGACTTGAGGAAAAAACAACAATTAATCTTTTAGAAGAAGAGCAACCTAATGCTTTGAAATCACATCCCAACATTCATATAATTGATGCTCCGGTTGTAGAGATTTCTGCTACTTTTATTCGAAAAAGTATCAAAGAAGGAAAAAATATTCAGCCTTTATTACCTCCAAAAGTTTGGGAGTATATTGATCACAATAATTTTTATAAGAAATAAAAATTAGTGTGATTCGACAAAGATTGACGATTTTGATCGTAGAGTTTCTGGTGTGATTTCTCCCTTCGGTCGAAATCACAAACAAAGAGCAAAAAAAAGCCTGAATTTAAAAATTCAGGCTTTCTTGTTTTTATACTTCAACGTTTACTGCGCTTTTCACTCTTGTTCGAATCTCACTTAGCGACTGCTCTACTAGAAGTTTCCCGTCTCTGAAAACTTCTTTCAATTCGCCTTGTTTTTCTTCTTCCCAGGAAACATTATCCGTTAGATGATATACACCATCAATTAAATCAATTTTCATTAATCCTTTGGCTGATTTTTTAGTTCCATCATCTGTTATTGGATCTTTAAAGATAGCTCTTCCTTCTCCGTCAACTTCTCCATAAGTGGCTTTCATCGCAAAACCAAATGTATCTCTGGTGTTGTATTGGTACGTGAATGAACCAATTCCCAAAACAACGTTGGTAGAAGCAAAACCTTTTTCTTTTAATCTTTCCCCAATCTGAGTTGCTCTGTCTACTGTAATACTATCCCCGTAAATAGCACCAATTTGAGGAATAAGCTCTTTAAATCCTTTTGCATTAACTGTACCTCCAAAAACATCCCAAAGCAGCTCAATTACCCCTTTTTTCTCTTCTTCTGTTTTTCCGTTTGGATTACCACAAATAATATCTACCGGATCTCCACTATCAGGACGAATCACTACCTTACCTTCTCTTGCAACTATATCTTCTTTTAATCGAGGCAAATAATCGGTAAGCACTTTCCATAAGTTCCAGGTATCAGAAACAATAGAAACGATCCCTTTTGGATAAACTTCTGTCACTAACCTTTTAAACGTTTCACATTCACCTTCGGTCGTTCCCATACACATTACGGAATGCTCTGTTGCCGCAACCGAACCTGCGATTAATTCGGTATCTGAATTAGCCTTGTAATATTCTTCAAAAAAGTCAATTACCGGAATGGTATCTGAACCTGTAAAGCTCAACAAATGTCCGGCAGCGGAAGTAATTGCTGCTTCAATTCCACCCATTCCCCTCATCGAAAAATCATGTGCCTGCCAGTCAACAAATTCAGGAACTGATGATGTTTCGTCGGCAAATTTGTCCAATACTTTTCGATATTCTTTAGCAATCGTAGCAGAGTTACAAGGCAGCCATACTACTGCAGACAATAAGGTTTCAAAATAATTAGTTAGCCAGAAAAACTCCGGAAGCGTATTGTACATCGTAAACATGGGTACTCTTAATGGCACGCTAACACCTTCGGGCAACGCTTTAAAAACCATCGGAATATATCCTAAATCATGTAAATCTTCAATATGTTTGGTTCCAACCTGATTTTCACCCAGATAATTATTGATTCTGCGCGCGTATTTTTTAATAACTTCTTCTTTTGGCTGTTTAAAAAAATCAGTCTCAAAATCATGAATAATATATTTTTTGATGAAATATTGCAATCCGAAAAACACAACTTCTTCCAAACCTTCGATTCTTGATTTTCTTGGTGTCCAGTTGGAGTATACCAATGTGGTTTTATCCGGATATTGTCTTCTGTGGTCAACTTTGTAACCGTCGGTTAATAATAGTGGGTTCATAAAATTTCTTAGTTATTTTTTAAATTATTTATTTCTTCCTTTTTCATTTGAATAAAGCTGTTGTACGACATCACTTTGCCAATATCCTTTTGTTTCAACATCAAGACAACTTAATTTACCATAAAAACCAGCTCCGGTATCAACATTCCACACATTACAGCCTTGCATTGGAATCTCTATATTGTAATGAAGGGTTGGCGTGTGACCAATATAAATCTCATTGTAAAGTAATAATCTTTTCGGATAAGAAAGCGAATTTTTCTGAATTCTCTTATCCATTGTCAAAGCCATTTCCCACAGCGTCCTATCCCACGAATAATTGGTTTTGTAATGTTCTTTCTCCGGACCATGCATCGATGAAAAACCGGCATGAATGAATAAGTTGTTGTTTTCGTCTACAAAATAATCTTTCATAGTATTGAAAAATTGACGATGTTTTTCTTTTTCTGAACGTTCAATACCGACATAACTTTCTATAGTCGATTTTCCTCCATGCAAAAACCAAATATCGTTTATAACCTCATCCTCTAACCATTCCTGACACCAGACATCATGATTTCCTTTGATAAAAATACACTCCTGTTTTTCAGATAGATCAATAAGAAAATCAATTACTTCTTTTGATTCACTCCAGCCGTCTACATAGTCTCCCAGGAAAATAAACCGATCCTTTTCTGAACAATCCATTCTTTCCAATAATTGAATTAATGCTTTTAATCCCCCGTGAATATCCCCAAAAACAAAGGTTCTTTTCATGATTTAATTAAACTTATTATCGAGAGCCGCATCTAATTTTATCAGAAAGTCTCTTCCAAATGTATCATTCTCTAAACCTTCATACAAAAATGCAGGCAAGGTTTTATCGCAGTTTTCTTTGTTACTCAAAATCGCCATGCATAAGGCGGCAACCGTATCTGTATCTCCACCGTAATCTATACTCGTTTTTAAGCAATCTTTCATAGAAGTGGCTTCCGAAACGATTTTAATGACCGCTTGCGTCGTTGGATAACCGTGCATATCAATTGGCGAAGTAATCCTATAGGTTTCATTTTCCTTTAGCGTTTCATTCAAAAATGGGATCAGGGTTGATCCATCCCCTAAATTGTATTTAAAGTAGTGAACCGCCAACGCAATACGCTTCGCACAACTGATCCCTTCGACTGTATAATGGGAAGTTCTTGCCTGAATTTCGCAGAACTGCATCAATTGATCGATATCCCTTAAGTAGCCAATACTATAAGCTCTCATGGCAGAACCGTTTCCACTACTTCCTTTATCGATTATCTTGATAAAATCAATTCCGCTCTTACTGGCGTCCAAAGCATTGTAAACTCTATCCGAGTACCCTCTTCTTTTATCTCTATGAAATACCTCAACAAACTTATCTGCTACTTTGATTTCGTTCCAATTATCCTCTTCTAATAACAATTCTGAAATGGCAATTGCCATTTGGGTATCGTCTGTATAACGTTTGTAAATTTCAGTATAAAGTCCGTGTTTGTGATACTGCGTTAAATGGTTGTTTTGCGCAATAAAATCTAAATCCCGAAATTCAAAACCTGCACCGTATGCGTCACCTATTGCTGCTTCTAGTATCATAATGAGTTGTGTTTTATAATTTAAAAATGGCGCCTGATGCTTTTACGATTTAAATTCTATATACTTTGCCGGAACCTCAGCAGTTAGCCAAACATTATTTTCGGACAAATAAAATTTAAATCCGTCTCTGTACATGGCACCGCTTCTTACGGTCAGAATCTCCGGAACGCCTCGCCTGCTTCCCACCTTTATGGCAGTTTCCTTGTCTTTAGAAAGATGTACGTGCTGACGGCTCATTTTTTGTAAGCCTTCACGTTTTATGCTTTCCATAAACTTTCCAATTGTTCCGTGGTATAAAAACTCTGAAGGTTCGGTTTCATCTAAATTTAATTCAACCGAAATGGAATGTCCCTGACTTGCTCTGATTTTCGTTTTATCTTCATTAAAAGCAAAACGTTTTTTATCATTATTTTCTACCACGTAATCTAAAAGTTCAGCAGTCATTTGATTTTGACTTCCTCTATTATTACATTTTAGAATCAATTCTTCAACATCTGTCCAACCGTTCTCGTCTAATCTTAAACCGATAGTTTCCGGTGAATGCCGAAGCACCAGACTCAGAAATTTACTCACGCTTTTTGCTGTTTTTTCATTCATGTCTTTAGTCTTTAAGCTCTCTTTCAATAATCCTATACCTTTCTCAATTCATCCCTAACTCCCATCAAAGCAAAACCTAACAAATTCAAGCCTTTCCATTTAGCAGGATTCAAAACATCTTTGTGGTCACCAGCCATACCAATTCCCCAAATGGCATCAACCGGGCTGGCTTCTACAATAATTCTATCGTTTGTATTTAGTAAAAAAGTTTTTAGCTCTGGATTCTGATTGAATTTATGATAATTGCCTTCTTTCACAATGTCAAATCTGGCAGCTAACCAAAGCGTTTCATTATAATTCTTTACCTCTCTTCCTAACTTTTTGGCTTCCGCAGGGGATTTTGCCTGAAGGATTTTCGGCAAAACCTCATCATCTTTAAACAATTCGGCTTTCTTGGCCATCATCCAATGTTCGGCAGTTTTATAAGTTACTTTTTCTACTTCAAAAGAACTTAACCACCATTGACTAAAACAGGTTTTAGAGATGCTTCCGTCTTTATTGGGTTGGTGTCCCCAGAAAAATAAAAATTTACTTTCCGGAGTTATATTTTCTATATTGTATTTCATTTTTTCTATTATTGAAACAAAGAAGTAAGTTCTTTGTTTTTTCGTTTCAGGATTGAGATTTGCTACATAGCTTGAAACCTGAAACCTGAATTTATTTAAACTAATTGATCCAATCCAATCACCTGAACGCTTTCGCCTTCGAAATCTTTTACGGAATTGGTGGTAAAAATAGCATCGAAGCAATTTAAAACTTCAAAACCTTTATTGAATATTCCGTGGCTTACGGCCAAGTATAATTTTCCGGCATTTTTCTTTTTTAATTCTTCAGCCAATCCAACGAAAGTTCCTCCTCCATCACAAATATCATCCACAATTAAACAATCCATTCCGTTTAGATCGTCTTCGTATACTTTAAAACCAGATAATCTTCCGGTTTTTACATCACGGCTTTTGCTGCATTCTACCACATCAATACCGCCAAGAAACTCAGAAACTTTGTAGATTTTCTTCAAAGCGCCACCATCCGGCGAAATTAATTTTACGTTTTCACCGATTAACTTCAAAACTTGCTGAATAAAAGTGTGGTTTGGGATGACTTCGCAGTTGTTTACCAATGCCGAAGTAACCTCAGAGTGCGCATCAAAAACAAACACTTTATTCAACTGAAGTGTATTAATAATATCTGCATATACTTTTACTGATAAAGATTCGCCTTTAATCATGACACGATCCTGTCTTGCTGCCGGGAAGTACGGAATGAACAGATCAATTACTTTAACCTCCATTCTACGTAATGCGTCTACTGTGATGCACAATAAACCTAAATCGTTGAATGAATTTAACCGGTGTGTAATGGTTACTTTTTGTGTAGTGTCAAAATCAGGGTTAATTTTGATATGAGGCTCTCCTCCTGAAAATGTAAAGCTTTGGAATTTTATTTCTTCTTTATTAAGAATTGGAGTGAATTTTGGGTCTAAATTAAGTATCATAGCTTTTTAGTTTGCGTTAATTATACGCAAATATAGATCAATATATTTATTAAACAATTTATTTTGTGTAAAATTTACGCAAACTTTATTTCGAAGTGAAACCCCTTTTCTGTTAACTCTTTATATTTCAAATCATTGAACTTAAAAAGTTTTGCGGGGCGACCGCTTTTAACAGGCGAAAAATGATCTGTTTGATCTAAAAAACCATAGCTAAGTATCTTCTTTCTAAAATTTCGTCGGTCAATTTCTTTCTCTAAAATGGTACAATAAAGATTTTCCAGATCCGAAAACAAAAACTCTTGCGGAAGTAAATCGAAACCAACCGGTTCATAAGTCAGTTTTGCTTTTAATCTTGCTATAGCAGTTTTTACGATTAAATTATGATCGAAAGCCAGAGAGGGAATCTGATCTATTTTGAACCATTGTACACGTTCGGCATCGGTATCTGCCTTAATTTCCAGACTTGAAGCGTCTACTAAAGCATAATAAGCAACCGAAATCACACGATTTCTGGAATCTCTGTTAATATCATCTCCAAAAGTATATAGCTGCTCCATATAAGTAAGCTGAACATTGGTCTCTTCGTGCAGCTCTCTAATAACCGCTTCACTTAAAGATTCATCGTGCTTTACTAAACCACCTGGTAGAGCCCAATACTTTTCGGCAGAGCCAAACTTTTGCTCAATTAAAAGTACATACAAACTGTTGTTCTTATATCCAAACACAATGGCATCAACCGCAATTCGAATATTTTGAAAATTCTCCATATCTAAAAAATCATATCTCACAAATATAACGAATGAGAGCCAATTTTATAATCTATCGCCTAAGCAATAAATCATAAAACTAACTCTCATCAATATGTTCTTTCTTTCGAACTGCCTAGTTTATTGTTACTGTTCGTTTTGGAATAGAAGTACAATCTGCACCATTTTTTGCAACAGTAACCTCTGCACTAACTTCATAAGTTCCTGCCGCCGGGTAAATATGAGTAGTACTAGTTCCGGTTCCGGTTGTACCGTCTCCAAATGTCCACTTTACACCAACTAAAGTTCCGGTTCCGCTATATCCAACAGAATAGTTCATTAATTTTGGATTAGTAGCATCTGTAGAATTGTGTAATTTTACAAAAATCGCTTCTCCCAGACAATCTATAATCACCTCGTCGTCATGTTTGCTACAAGAGTTAGCCGTATAAAATACCAGGGCAAGCATTAAAATTGATACGATCTTTTTCATTTTTAAAAATATTAAGAATTTATCTCCCAAAATTATTCTTTAAAAATACAGAAAACAATGATTTCTGTCATAATCTGTTACCAAAAAATAATTTTAATTCTTTGGAAATAATTTCAAAAAACGAATTCAAATTACTGTTTTTAGCGGTCAGTACAAACACATATACTTCCGGTACATGAAAACTGTTCCACAACAATTGCAATCTATTCTCTTTGATATATTTTCTAGCATTACAATTCCAGGTTATAGCCACTCCTTCATTATCGGATAACATGCGGAGCATTTCAGATTCTGACGGAATAATGTAATTGGGCACCATTGATGGCCTTTTTTTATTAAAGGCATGCAGCCAGAATAATTTTATGTGCGGAATTCTCGCATCGTGACTGTACCACTTTTGCTCATTGAGCCACTGTTCTACCCCTGTATAATTATCTGATTTTAATTTCTGACGAAATTCAGAGGCATCCAAACTTGTCGGCGCCACCATTATGAGCTTAATTTTACCCACAATTTCATAGATTGTATCAAACGTATCATATCTTTTTGTGGTTATTGCAAAATCAAGTTTTTTAGCATCAACTAACTCAAAGAGCACATCATTTTCTGCAAAAGTAAAATCGATTAAATCAAACTTAGAAATCAACAGATTTCCAATACAATTAAAAAGATTCTTCGAAATACCAACCGAAATTAATCGGGTAGCATCCTCTGCTTTTGCGCGAAAAGTACTCTCTACATTCTCAAGCCGGTCAAGTGCGTCTATGATTAAATTATTGAGTAACTTAGCGTATTCCGTTGGTTCTACGCCTTTTGACTTTCGATTAAACAATTTATTCCCAACATGTGCTTCCAGCATTGAGATTTGCTGGCTAACTGCAGGCTGACTCATAAATAACTCTTTTGCAGCGATAGAAAAATTTCCGTTTTTATATACAGCCTTAAAGGTTCTGTACCACTCCAGATTCACCATGACATAAATATATTTATAACAAACATAGTTTATTTTATTTTTACTGATATCACTTTAACCGTAAATTTGATCAAAATTTAAACTTATGAAAAAGATAACCTTACTTACGATTATAGCCTTTAGTGCTTTTAGCATCTCGGCTATAGCTCAAAAATCAACAAAAAAAAGTGCCAAAAAAGTACTATTTGTTGTAACCAGCAACGATAAACTGGGGAATACCGGAGAGAAAACCGGATTTTGGTCAGAAGAATTTGCTGCACCTTATTATGAATTATTAGATCAGGGGGTCGAGATTACGATTGCTTCACCTTTAGGAGGTCAGCCACCAATTGATCCTAAAAGTGCCGATCCGGCATCGGCAACTGCAGACACTAAACGTTTTGATGCCGATAAAACTTTACAGGAAAAATTAAAACACACGCACAAACTTTCAACCATCAACCAAAAAGATTATGATGCAGTTTTTTATCCAGGAGGTCATGGACCTCTTTGGGACTTGGTAGAAGACAAAAACTCGATTGCTTTAATCGAATCTTTCTATACCCATAAAAAACCAGTTGCTTTTGTTTGTCACGCTCCTGCAGTTTTAAAAAACGTAAAAGTTAAAGGCGAATTTTTAGTAAAAGGCAAAAAAGTAACCGGTTTCACAAATGCCGAAGAAGAAGCGGTGGGTTTAACCAAAGTAGTACCGTTCTTATTGGAAGATGCTTTGACAAAAAATGGAGCTACCTTTTCGAAAGCAGCCAACTGGCAACCGTATGCTGTGGAAGATGGCCTTTTAATCACCGGACAAAACCCTGCTTCATCTAAATTAGTAGCCGGAAAATTATTACAACAGTTAAAGTAAGAAAGGTGCTGAGGTACTAAGGTTCTTAGGTACTTAACAAAAAAACTTAGAACCTTAGTACCACTGCACCTCAGAAACTTAAAAATAAAACAATTAAAACAACAAAGATCCTAAGGTTATGAATTACTACGATCATAAACAAAAAAACTTAGTACCTCATAACCTTAGCATCTTAGAAACTCTAAAAAAATGCTAAACTTTGAATTATACAATCCGACGAATTTAATCTTCGGAAAAGGACAAATTGAAAAACTTTCTACTTTGGTTCCTAAAGATGCCAAAATCTTGCTGGCCTATGGTGGTGGAAGTATTTTTAAAAATGGAATTCACGAACAAGTCATCAATAACTTAAAAGGTTATGATATTGTAGAATTTGGCGGAATCGAACCCAATCCGCATTTCGAAACTTTAATGAAAGCGGTTGCTGTTATAAAAGCTGAAAAAATTGATTTCATCTTAGCTGTCGGCGGTGGTTCTGTAATCGACGGTGTGAAATTCATTTCAGCAGCTGTGAATTTCGACGGAGATCCGATTGATATTTTACAAAAACGTTTGCTTATTAAAGAAAACGCTCTGCCTTTTGGAACTGTTTTGACTTTACCTGCAACGGGAAGCGAAATGAATTCAGGAGCTGTTGTTACTATCGAAGCAACACAGGAAAAACTGGCTTTTGGCGGAAGTGCCCTTTTTCCTAAATTTTCAATTTGTGACCCAACTGTAATTGCCTCATTACCAAAAAGACAATTGCAAAATGGTGTTGTGGATGCGTATACACACGTAATGGAGCAATACCTGACCTACCCGCATGAAGGATATTTGCAAGACCGAATTGCCGAAGGAATCTTGCAAACCTTAATTGAAGTTGGTCCAAAAGTAGTCGAAAATCCAACCGACTATGCTTTGGCTTCCAATTTTATGTGGAGCTGTACAATGGCTTTAAACGGACTCATTCAAAAAGGAGTTCCTTCTGACTGGGCTACACATATGATTGGTCATGAATTAACAGCTTTATACGGAATTGATCATGCCAGAACGTTGGCGATTATCGGACCAAGTTTGTACCAAATAATGTTTGATACCAAAAAAGAAAAGCTGGCACAGTACGGCAGGAGAATTTTCAACTTAACGGGTTCTGACGATGAAGTTGCAAAAGAAGCAATCGATAAAACCGTTGACTTTTTCCATACTATGGGAATGGACACTAAACTCTCACAATACACTGACGATTACAGCAAAACAGCCGATTTTATCGTAAATCGTTTTAACGAAAGAGGCTGGAAAGGTCTTGGAGAAAAACAATTGATTACGCTGGAAAAAGTAAAATCGATTGTTGAAATGAGCTACTAAAACATAAGTCCCAAATAAAAAAATCCAAATTCCAATTTTAAGCTCATTTGGAATTTTACAAAAAAGGCGTTCTCACTTTCGAGGAACGCCTTTTTACAATACTAAAACAAAATTAACTAACTCAATTCTTGCTAAACTCATTAAATTCTAATTTATAAATAGTTACAACGTATTGATTGTCTTTTTATTGTGCATACCGAAAAATATTTAATTTTTAAATTTAAAACCTTCTGTAAACCATTGCATTTAATAGTGGTTTCTAAATTTCTTAAATGAGATTTTGTATTATTACTACATTATTAAGTACTTTTGCTTTAAATTATTAAAATAATGAGCGAAAATTTAAAATTTGCAGTAATTGGAGGAGGAAGCTGGGCAACAGCAATTGCAAAGATGTTATGTGTAAATCTTTCAGAAATTGCCTGGTACATGCGTAACGATGCTGCTATCGAGCACATTCAGAAATACAAACACAATCCAAACTACTTAAGTTCGGTTGAATTTGACACTACAAAACTTAAACTGACCAACAATATTAATGAAGCTGTCGCTTATGCCGACTATGTGATTTTTGCTATTCCATCTGCCTTTTTAGATGGAGAATTAAAAAACTTAACGGTTTCACTGGCAGACAAAATCATCTTTTCGGCAATTAAAGGAATTGTTCCTGAAACGAGTTTGATCGTTGGAGAACATTTTCACATTCAATACGACATTCCGTACTATAACATTGGTGTAATTACGGGCCCATGTCACGCTGAAGAGGTAGCATTAGAGCGACTTTCGTATTTAACAATCGCTTGCGGTGATCCTGATAAAGCACATGTTGTCGCAAAACATTTATCCGGAAATTACATCAAAGCCAAAATTTCTGATGATATTATTGGTACCGAATATGCAGCAATGCTTAAAAACATCTACGCTATCGCAGCAGGAATTGCACACGGTTTAGGTTATGGAGACAACTTTCAATCGGTTATGATGAGTAACGGAATTCGCGAGATGAAAAAGTTTATCCGAAAAGTTCACAAAATGAAACGTAACATTAATGATTCAGCTTATTTAGGTGATTTATTGGTTACAGGTTATTCTGTGTTCTCGCGAAACAGAATGTTCGGAAACATGATTGGTAAAGGCTATACAGTAAAAAGTGCCATGATGGAAATGAGTATGGTTGCCGAAGGTTATTACGCCACTAAAAGCGCTTATAAACTAAATCAGGGCTATGGTGCAAAAACACCAATTATCGATGCTGTTTACGCTGTTTTATACGAAGGAAAAGATGCCAAATCGGTTTTCAAAAAATTAACAGAGTCTTTGGATTAGTTTTCTTTTTAGAGAAGATAGATTTATAGAGGCAAGAGTATAGAGAATAGAGTATAGAGACAAGAGCAAAGATGCAAGATTATAGATTGTGAACTTGTTTTTGCCAGATAAAAAAAAAGAGTCAGGACAGAATTAAAATTCATCTTGACTCTTTTTTATTTTAATATAGAGAAATTTAAACCCTCGCTTCTAGCTTCTATAGTCTTTACTCTATATTCTATTCTCTATATTCTATTCTCTATATTCTTGCATCTTTGCTCTTGCCTCTATTCTCTTGCCTCTACAAATCTCCGTTCTACCTACTTCACCATAACTCCTTCAACAAACAAAATAGGCACTTCCTCCGTATCATTTTCGTTGATTAGGTTTGATTTAAAAGTAAATTTCTTGTCGTACAAAGTATTTCCAATAAAGAACGTCACCATAAATTCGTTGTTCAACACCAGTAAGCTCTTTTCTACCATTTCGATTTTCACAACCGAAACTGCAGGAACCTCAACAAATGCATGACGTAAAACGGACGTTTTTTTCATCTCTCCATCGATTGTTCCAAATGCTTTTGAAACGACCATCACGCTGTCCAGGTTAAAATCACTGTCGTTTACCAGGTAAGCGTACCATACTTTTTCCATAAAGTCATCGCTCCACTCTTGTACTGCTGCAAGAAATACGTTTTCTACTTCCGGTATTGTTATGTCTTTTTTCATAATCTTAGTAATTCGTAAAATATAAATAGTGATTAGAAAGAAGACTTCTCACTAATCACTATTTACTAATAACTTTATTTTTAAATATTGGCCTTAAACTGCTCTAAGAAACGAACATCATTCTCGTAAAACATACGAATATCGCCAATTTGATACAGTAACATCGCGATACGCTCTACTCCCATTCCGAAAGCAAAACCGTTGAATTCGTCAGGATTGATGTCGCAATTTTTAAGAACATTTGGATCTACCATTCCACAACCTCCAATTTCCAGCCATCCTGTTCCTTTAGTGATACGGTAATCGGTTTCGGTTTTTAGACCCCAATAAATATCAATTTCGGCACTTGGTTCTGTAAACGGAAAGTAGGACGGACGTAAACGAATCTTAGATTTTCCGAACATTTCTTTCGTAAAATAAAGCAAGGTTTGTTTCAAATCAGCAAATGAAACATCTTTGTCAATGTACAAACCTTCTACCTGATGAAAAATACAGTGTGAACGTGACGAAATCGCTTCGTTACGAAATACACGTCCCGGAGAAATTGTGCGAATCGGCGGTTTATGATTTTCCATATAACGCACCTGAACAGATGATGTATGTGTACGCAACAGCACATCCGGATTCGTCTGAATGAAAAAAGTATCCTGCATATCACGTGCCGGATGATATTCCGGTAAGTTCAAAGCGGTAAAGTTATGCCAGTCGTCTTCGATTTCCGGACCTTCAGAAACATTGAAACCAATGTTCGCAAAAATATCAATAATCTGATTTTTAACGATTGAAATCGGGTGACGTGAACCAATAATTACCGGTTCAGCCGCACGTGTTAAATCGCCAAAAACTCCTTTTACCTCTTGTTTGCTTTCCAACTCTTCCTGAATAACTCTTACTTTTTCTTCGGCAACCGATTTCAAAGTATTTATTACCTGTCCAAAATCTTTTTTCTGGTCGTTTGGAATGTTTTTGAACTCTGTAAAAAGCTCTTTCAACAAACCTTTACTTCCTAAATACTTAATACGGAATTGCTCTAAAGATTCTTTATTTTTATCATTAAAGGCCTTAGCTTCCTCTATATGTTCTTTTATCTTGTCTATCATCGGTCTTGCTTTGAAGGTGCAAATTTACGTAATTTTAGTTGAAAGTATACAGTCTCAGTCTCAGTTTTCAGTCTCAATTGAACTGAAAACTGAGACTGGGACTAAAAACTACTCTATCAGTTCTCTTTCTAAAAAATAATTCACAATGGCTTCTTTCATCAAAACCGATTGTTCTCCCGCTTTCAACGACGGTAATTCTTCTTTTACTTTATAATGTGGCCATCCGTCGGCATCAAAAAAGTCAAATTCATAAAACCCGTATGGTTCTAATAATCGACAAATGGCGATGTGCATCAGGTTTAATTTTTCATCTTTTTTGAATTCACGATGTACTTTCCCGAGTTCCTGAACTCCAATTAAATAAATTATGGCATCTAAATCTAAGTCTTCGCCTTGCGAAAATTGATTAGACAGTATATCGACGAGCTTTTCCCATCGCTCTTTTAGTTGTGTATCTCTGGACATTGTATGATTTTAGATTGTTGATTTTAGATCTTAGATTGTTGAAAAATTCAATTCTGAAGGGGACAGAATTACAATCCTAACTCTAAATTTTGAGTTGCAAAGATACACAGTTCAATACATTGCACCTAAAAAAATTAAACACACAGAAAAAGAGAGCTCCAAAAAACGGCTGAAGCTTTGCCACTCTGAACCTCCGAACCTAAAAAAGTATATCTTTGCGCTTTTTTAAACACACCAAAATATGAGTTTTTTTGATATAATTGTGGCCGCTCTTTTAGCTTTTAGTTTATATAAAGGAATTAAAAACGGGCTTTTTGTTGAAGTTGCTTCTTTCATTTCTTTATTGTTGGGAATTTATATCGCCATTAAATTCTCTTCTTTTATGAAAGAACTTATCATGAAACACGTTTCATGGAATCCGAATACGATACAAATTACTGCTTTCATTCTGACTTTTATTTTAGTCGTTATAGGTGTTTATTTCTTAGCTAAGATTCTTACCGGAATTGCCGATTTTGCTTTTCTGGGATGGGCCAATAAACTGGGCGGAGGCTTTTTCAGAATTTTAAAAACCATTCTGATCATGAGTATTTTTATTGCTCTTTTTGAGAAAATCAATTTCAATAATACTTTTGCTAAAAAAGAAACATTAGATCATTCCATTTTTTACAATCCGGTTAAAAAAGTAGCAGCTTTCGTTTATCCTTCTGTCGAAAAATGGTACGAGGAATTCAAAGATATTCATGCCGAAACGGCTAAAGAAACTTCTAAAGAAGAGTAATATCCCTATAATTATATCTTACTGATTTAAAAAATAGTAATCTTTACGAAACACCACGACCTCAGATAATTGAACAAAATAAATTATCTTGCCTGATATTTCCAACAACCGATTTAATTTATAATCAAAACCTGTATGTTGTATTTAACCGGCATTATAATCACCTTTTTTCTGGTTGTTGTACTGGCAAGCAAAAGGAACAAAACCGAGGCCGACAAGATTCTGGCACTCTGGCTGTTTTTTACCGGCTTTCATTTATTCCTGTTCTATCTTCATTACAAAAATGATTATAGCGACTTCCCTTTTTTACTGGGATTAGAGCTTCCGATGCCTTTAGTTCAGGGACCTTTTTTATTTTTATATACTTCGGCTTTAACGAACCAAAATCGCTATAAAAAGTTTAATCTTTTACATTTTATTCCTTTTCTAGCTGCCATTCTGGTATTGACACCTTTTTATAATTTGTCTTTCGACGAAAAAGTAACTGTTTTCAAAAATGAAGGAAAGGGATACGAGACCCTGATCACTGTTTTGTATGCCGCAGTACTCCTTTCCGGAATTGTTTATGCTTTACTTTCCTTGCAGAAACTCGTAAAACACCGCAAGAACATCAACAATCAATTTTCGTTTACCGAAAAAATCAACCTGACCTGGCTGCGCTATTTAATTATCGGATCCAGCATCATCTGGATCGTGGTCATTTTCTCTGACGATCAGTATATTTTTTCGGTTGTCGTTTTTTATTTGATTTTTATTGGGTATTTCGGTGTCAAACAAGTTGGGATTTTTACAAACCAACACTTTTCCGAAAACAACCTAACTACGACTTCAGTAGCAGAAAAAACCACTGTTGCCCATCAATCTGAAAAAATTAAATACGAAAAATCAGGCCTTACCACTACAGAACTTCAAACCATTCATCAGAAGCTGACTCAGATTATGCACGATGAAAAACTCTACAAAAATGCCGATTTAACTTTAACCGAGCTGGCCCAGAGGACAAGCGTTCATCCAAATACACTTTCGCAGGTCATCAATTCGGTCGAACAGAAAAATTTTTACGATTACGTCAACTCCCAACGTGTTGAGGAATTTAAAAAAGCAATCCGTTTGCCTGAAAATCAAAAATTTACCTTCCTGTCTGTCGCATTAGAATGTGGCTTTAATTCGAAAACGGCTTTCAACCGAAATTTCAAAAAAGAAACCGGACTTTCTCCTTCTGAATATTTAAAAAAACTTTCATTTGAAACCTGTCGGGTTTGAATTTATAATTCAAAAATCAATTCTCCTAAACACATAGAAACATAGTTTTTGTAAACTCAGAAAAGGCATTTCATTTGTTTCAAACAAACATAGCTATGTGCAAAAACTTGTTTTTTGATCTCCTTTATTTTAAGATAAAAATCTATGTCCCTATGTGTTAAAAAATGAGCTCATTCCTTAATCCCTGAAATAACTTCAATTTTAAACCTAATAGTTTTTAAAAACCTGTCAGATTTTTAAGTTATAAACTGGAACCACCTTACAAGTTGGGGCGACCAGCATAGTACCACAGTACATCTTTGCAGAAATTTAAACCAATTTATGCAATGAAAACCAAAGTACTTTACTCAGCCGTAATCGCTGTTTCAATTTTCTTTTTTATTGGATGCGAAAATGAAAATGACATTCAGGGCCTTGGAAATTTAGTTCCCAAAACTGTCGATCAGGATGCCTCTATCCCTTCTATTTTTATAAACGGAACGCAGCTGCACGCTGAAACTTTCGGAAATCCCAACAACCCAATGCTCGTTTTCCTCCATGGCGGGCCCGGCTCAGACTATAGAAGCGCCTTGGATGTAAAACAACTCGCCAATGAAGGCTATTATGTGATCTTCTACGATCAAAGAGGCTCCGGATTATCCAAAAGACATGACAAAAACACGTACTCAATTCAACTCGTACTCGATGATCTTACCGAAGTCATAAAATATTACCGAAAAACCAATGCTCAAAAAATATTTCTCTTTGGGCATTCCTGGGGCGCCATGCTCGCCGCAGCTTATGTAAACAAATATCCCACTACTATTAGTGGTGTTATTCTGGCAGAACCGGGAGGTTTAAACAAAAAACTATTAGACGATTATGGCGAAATAAGCCGGAAAATAAAATTATTCTCCGAAGCCACCAGTAACTTACTGTATGTCGATCAGTTTTTGACCGGAAAAGAAAACCAACATGAAATTCTCGACTACAAATTCGGCATTTCTACGAGTTTCTCTTATGCAAAAGGCAACAAAGAAGGTATTCCGGGACCATCACCATTTTGGAGGATCGGAACAACGGTCTTAGAAAGCTTTACCGATATCGCCGAAAATGATGGCTTTGACTTTACGTCAAACCTAAGTCAGTATAAAACCAAAGTTCTCTTTTTGTACGGTGAGTTCAATCAATCGTACGGTTTGTCTTTTGCTCAAAAAGAAGCAGCTTTTTTTCCGAATGCTGCCATAGTCGAAGTAAAAGAAGCCGGACATGAGATGATTTACTTCAATTGGAAAAATGTACATCTCTTAGTGTTGAACTATTTAAATGCTCTAAAATAACCAGACGATGAAAACAATACTAGTAATAATCACCTTTATTCTTTCTCTTTTCTTAACCAAAACCTATTCACAAACTATAAACTGGGAAAATCTTAAAGAGAATCAAAAACACATTCTAAATATAAATGCCGGCTGGGAATATAGTTTTGTTTACGGACTTGCTTACGGTTACCATCTCAAAACCAAACTGCCAATTGTAATCGAAGCATCTTTTTCCTTACCATCAGGTGAAACAATACCGGATGATTTTAAAAGTAAAATTGGCGGACAACTGAATCTCTACCAACTGAATCATTTCCGTTTTAATGCAGCCATTCACGGAATTTATCGCCGATACGAAAATCCGTTAGTCACCTTACAAAACTTTGGCGCCGATGCAACTGCGATTATTGGATATTATAAACCAAAATGGTTTGCCGCCGGAGAATTTGGTTTTGACAAAGCGATTGTTACTCATTTTAAAAATTCGGCAGTTTATAAAGAAGTCTACCCCGACGTAAAAAATGGTTGGTATGAACCGTCAACCGGAGGCAATTTCAACTATGGCATACAAGCCGGATATTCCTTTCGCCGAAGTGACCTTACTTTACGACTGGGAAAAGTAATTACCCAGGATTTTAAAACAGAACCTCTGATTCCACTATACTTTCAACTGGGTTATAATTTAAAATTAGAATGATTTAGTTAATTACACTAAACCCGACAGGTTTCAAAAACCTGTCGGGTTCTATTTTCCCTCTCTTTTTAGAGAAAATCACAATCTATTTTAACATTTTAAAAGCCATTTTAAAATTCCGTATTCAACTATCCAAGATCAACATTCCAGAATCCAAAACTTTGCGCTATCTTTGCGGCTTAATAACATGCTCTAAGGCAATTGCTACAGTGCAAATTTATACCCGGAAATTACTTAAACTCGTTTAGAGAATTGACATATTAAAATGAAGAAGATACGTAACTTTTGCATTATTGCACACATTGACCACGGTAAAAGTACACTGGCAGACCGCTTATTGGGCGCTACACAAACCGTTACAGCTCGTGAAGAAAAAGCACAATTGCTTGACAACATGGACCTGGAACGTGAGCGTGGAATTACCATTAAGAGTCACGCCATTCAAATGGAATACACTTACAAAGGCGAGGAATATATATTAAATTTAATTGACACTCCCGGTCACGTTGACTTTTCATACGAAGTTTCACGATCTATTGCGGCCTGCGAAGGTGCTCTTTTGATCGTTGATGCGGCTCAAAGTATTCAGGCACAAACTATTTCTAATTTATATCTGGCTTTAGAGAATGATCTTGAGATTATTCCGGTTTTGAATAAAGTAGATTTACCTAGTGCCAATCCTGAAGAAGTAAGCGATGATATTATCGATTTATTAGGATGTAAATTAGAAGATATTATTCATGCTTCGGGAAAAACCGGTTTTGGTGTAGAGAATATCTTAGCAGCTATTATTGAAAAAATCCCGGCTCCAAAAGGAAATGTTGATGAACCATTGCAGGCATTGATCTTTGATTCACATTACAACCCGTTTCGTGGAATCGAGGTTATCTTCAGAGTAATGAATGGAGAAATCAAAAAAGGACAGAAAATTAAATTCATGGCTACCGGCAATGAATATTTTGCCGATGAAGTGGGAACTTTAAAATTAAATCAGGTTCCAAAAAATGTAATTTCTACCGGTGATGTTGGTTATTTAATTTCAGGAATTAAAGAAGCCAAAGAGGTAAAAGTAGGAGATACTCTTACAGATGCCAAAACACCAACAACCAATATGATTACAGGTTTCGAGGATGTAAAACCAATGGTTTTCGCCGGAATTTATCCTGTTGATACCGAAGATTATGAAGATTTGCGTTCTTCTATGGAGAAATTGCAATTAAATGATGCTTCGTTAGTCTTTACTCCAGAAAGCTCTGCCGCTTTAGGATTTGGTTTCCGTTGCGGATTCTTAGGAATGCTTCACATGGAAATTATCCAGGAACGTTTAGAGCGTGAGTTCGACATGACGGTTATTACTACTGTACCTAACGTTTCGTATTTGGCGTATACCAAAAAAGATCCCGAAACTGCATTTGTTGTAAACAATCCTTCAGACTTGCCTGAACCTTCTCGTTTAGACCGTGTTGAAGAACCTTTTATAAAAGCAACCATCATTACAAAAGCCGATTTCGTTGGAAACGTAATGAGTTTGTGTATCGAAAAACGTGGTCAGATTACCAATCAAACGTATTTGACAACAGAACGTGTTGAGCTGAATTTTGACATGCCATTGGCCGAAATTGTATTCGATTTTTACGATCGTTTGAAAACAGTTTCTAAAGGTTACGCTTCTTTTGACTACTCTCCTATTGGAATGAGAACTTCAAAACTCGTAAAACTGGATGTTCTTTTGAACGCTCAGACGGTTGATGCACTTTCTGCTTTGATTCACGAAGACAACGCTTACAACATCGGTAAAAAAATGACCGAGAAATTACGCGAGCTGATTCCAAGACAACAATTCGACATTCCGATTCAGGCAGCGATTGGTGCTAAAATTATCGCTCGTGAAACCATTAAAGCACTTCGTAAAGACGTTACCGCAAAATGTTATGGTGGAGATATCTCTCGTAAACGTAAACTTTTGGAGAAACAGAAAAAAGGTAAAAAACGTATGCGTCAGGTAGGAAACGTTGAGATTCCACAAGAGGCGTTTATGGCTGTTTTGAAATTGAACGACTAGATTTTTTTATTTTAGAAAAAAGAATAAAGAGGAAAGAATATAGATTAAACCCGATGACTTATGTTGTCGGGTTTTTATTTTTATGCTGATGGCTGTGTAAAAGACCAGCCTGCCACGATTAAGTCGCGAACTACCTCATTTCTTTCTGCTCCATCTTCCAGAGTGTAAATATCATGACTTACCACAAAAGATTCTGTCATTTTTTTTGATCCATAAATTCCTCCAAAAATCATTGCAAAAATTCCTCCCACTACAACAAACGGATTAAGCAGCATGAAGTTATAAACCAAAAGAAAAATTACCAGCACAATACTAATTCCTGTTATTAACTGTGACTTCGAAGTTGATTTTTCATGAATTGCTTTACAAGAAGAGCATCTTGGAATTCCAATTAAAATTTTAGAATATTTAACCGATCGGTATACGACAATATTAGTCCTGTCCGCTTCTACAAAAAGGGGTACAAAATAGCAGTCATTCATACTTTTCATATAATCTTGCTCGCAATAAGTACACTTGGTTTCATTAGGTTCGAATCTTTTTTCATATTCGTTAAAGAAGTAATTTTCTATCATATATATAATTTTATTCTTGGTCTGACGGCATTAATAATGAAAGAAGGTATTTCATTAATAATCCTGGCCCAAAAGAAAACAGCAGAGGAATTAGAATTTCTATACTAAAATAAGAATTTCTGCCTTTAAGGTAGAAAGCACAGAAAATTGGCATAAGAAAAGCACCAATTCCATAACCTGTCATTGCAGGAATTGGATTTTCAGGAGAGCTCCAGTAGCCGCACATACAGGCCGCAACAACCGAAACTAATATCATTAATCCATTGTTGCCTCCCAATATTCCAATTAAGGCTGAAATAATAATGACCGCCGCAAAAGATATTTTATCTCTTTCTTTGGCTTTCTCTGCTTCTTTAGCTTCAATAAACAAATCATCTTTGTGGCTTTTCAGTAGATTGTCTAATATTTTTTTTACTTGGTCTGGTTCGTAACCCTGATCAATTAAATTAAAAAATTCCAATTCTCTCTTAAAAGTTCCTGCTTTTAATTTATTCTTTAAATCTAAAGTCTGCTGGTAGGTAAATTCTTTTTCCATTTTGTTTTTTTTAGGCCGGAATAAATGTAAAAAAATCTGAACAAATAAAAAGACTTTTATTCATTTGGCTCCAAACTTCTTTTCGAAATTACAAAACTGCCGTGCGCCTCTACAAGATTCAGCTTGTGGAAACACAAAATAAAAAAATGGATTGTCTGCAAAACCGTTCTTAACACAATTTCGAAATAGAATTTCGACACAGATATCAAAAAATAAAATTAATTGACATTGCGGATAATTTTTAATCCATAAATCTGTCCTAATTTGGAACACATTTATTATTTCTTTAAACTCTGAACCTTTGTATCTTTGAACCTTTGCAACTTTACAAAAAACCTCTGAACCTAGAAAAAATGGACGAAACTCCAAAACGATTTGACCGAATTGTCGCCATCCTCATCCAATTACAATCCAAAAAAATTGTAAAAGCACAGGAATTGGCTGATCGTTTTGATTGTAGTTTACGAACAATCTATAGAGACATTCGAACGCTGGAAGCTTCAGGAGTCCCTATTTACAGTGAAGCCGGAGTTGGTTATGCTTTGATGGATGGTTACAGATTGCCTCCCGTTATGTTTACACGCGAAGAAGTAAGCAGTTTTATTGCCGCCGAAAAACTCATGCAAAAATTTACCGATCCATCTCTTGGAGCACATTATGCTTCGGCTATGTACAAACTGAAATCTGTTTTAAGAAGTACCGATAAAGACTGGCTCTCCAATATCGAATCCAGAGTTGTAATGAACACTGCTGAACCTCTGTTTAACGATAATTCGCCAAATACTTTAGCACTTCTTTTTGAAGGTATTGCGGAGAAAAAACAGCTTTTACTTTCGTACAAAACCTACGAAACCGATACGGCTACGCAAAGAAACATAGAACCTGTTGGGGTTTTTCACGATAACAACAACTGGTATTTTTTAGGATATTGTCATTTACGACAAGATTATCGTCAGTTTAGAACAGACAGAATTCAGGGTATTCGAAAAACAGATGCTGATTTTACGATCGAACACGATGCTTTAGAAACGTATATAAAGAAAACAGAAACGTGCCCAACAACAAAAGTCCGAATTTTAATTGACAAGAAAATCGCCCGTTATCTGAGTACCGAAAAAAAGTACCACGGATTCATTTCAGAAAAAGAAGTAGACGGAAAAATAGAAATGACTTTTATGTCACGCGATATCGAAAACTCATTTCCGCGCTGGTTTCTAATGTATGGAGATTACGCTACGATTCTGGAACCTGAAAAACTCAAAACCTCAACGCTCGCATTACTGGAAATCAACCGAAAAAGACTGTTATAAAAAAAATGCCTAAAGATGAAGTTCATCTTTAGGCATTTTTCAAATCTAGTGTTTCTCTTTTACCACATTGTAAAAATTATAATCGGTATTCGAAGCGTCGGTAATACCAATATTTCTTCCGATAGTTACAATTTGACCTCTGTGATACGTTCCGTGATTCACCACCTGCAACAAGTAATCGCTAACAGGCAAATCACACTGAAACCATGGATTTTCGATTTTGATTGTTTTCAATAACTGTTCGTCTGATAATGATGTGATGAATGCCGCTAATTTTGCAGAGGTATTCAATAAACCTTCAAATACTTCATCCTTGTTTAAATCAGTACTCACTCTTCTTTCGGGCTGGGGAGTTTCAGTTATTACCGAAAACCAATATTCCTCAGTTTCCCAAATATGATTTAGCGTTTTAATAATGCTGGGGTAGCTTGAAAGAACTTCTTTATGTAGCAATTCATCTGTTTTTGCCGAAAGCCAATTCACAAATTGCTGATTTACCCACAAATTATAATCGGCATAATTGGTCATAATTTTTTTAAAACTCATACTGTTCGATTTAAATTTGAATAAAATAGATTGAAATTTATTTAGCACTTCTGGCTATAGTCCTCTCTCCCAAAAAAATGGAGGCTCGATATTTAAGGCTCTTAAATACACATAACCTTGTCCGCGGTGATGCACTTCGTTATCAATAAAATATAATACATTTTGAATTATAGGAAATTCGTACTGACCAAACAGATTAAAGGTTTCGCTAAAATCTTCGATCGACAATTGTTTCCAATATTCGTTAATTTCGGCTGTTGCTTCATCCCATTTTTCCAGGTACTGTGCTTTAAAGATCAATTTTTCAGATGCTTCGGTATAAGGTTTGATCTCTTTATTTACAATCCCTTTTAATGCAGGAGCCGCGATAGCCAAAAGTTCGTCAGTCAACTGAGCGAAAGTTCGCATTCCTCCGATTGAAAATTCGAAAAAATCTTTCTCCGGAAATTTTTCAATAAGGTTACGTGTAAGCTTACGGTGTCCTTGCCAGTGGATCAATAAATCTTCGGGAGTAATTACTTGGGCTGCTAATGTTTTCATAGTTTTAAAGTTTTAATTATTTCTTACTTCAAAAGTATTGAGGGTCGGTGACAACAGTTTGTCAGCAGGAAATAAAAAAATAAAATATTTTTCATTTTCTCTTCTAAAGATACGTTTCTCTACAGATAAAGAAGGCGTTCAAAGAGAACATCTCCTTAAATTCGATAAAACCTTTGTACCTTTGCCCCTTACAAACTTTGGAACTTAAAAGAAAATGATCGAAGATAAAAATCCGCAACGTACCAGTATAGCACAATTAGGCGAGTTTGGCCTAATTGACCATTTAACCAAAAATTTTGATGTTACCCAGGAATCTACCCTGAAAAGTATAGGCGATGATGCCGCTGTTCTTGATTTTAAGGACAAAAAAGTAGTGGTCTCTACCGATTTATTAATTGAGGGAGTGCATTTTGATCTGGCGTATATGCCTTTAAAACATTTGGGATACAAATCGGTTGTTGTTAACCTGTCCGACATTTGTGCAATGAATGCAAAACCAACGCAAATAACGGTTTCTGTGGCGGTTTCTAACCGTTTCCCACTAGAAGCCTTAGAAGAATTATTTGAAGGCATTACACATGCTGCAAAAGAGTACAAAGTAGATGTTATTGGCGGCGATACTACCTCATCACAAAAAGGACTAATTATTAGCATCACCGCAATTGGAGAAGCTAACGAAGAAGAAATTGTTTACCGAAATGGTGCCAAACAAACCGATTTACTTGTCGTTACCGGAGATATAGGAGCTGCTTACATGGGATTGCAGGTATTGGAGCGTGAAAAACAGGTTTTCCAGGTGAATCCTAACAGCCAACCGGATCTGGATATGTACAGTTATTTGATCGAACGCCAGTTAAAACCCGAAGCCCGAAAAGATGTTCGTACTTTATTACACGCTCTCGAAATTAAACCTACGGCGATGATTGATATTTCAGACGGATTATCTTCTGAAATTATGCACCTCTGCAAACAATCAAAAGTGGGTTGTAATTTATATGAAGATAAACTTCCGCTAGACCCTCAATTCATTTCAACTTGCGAAGAATTCAATATCGATAGTACAACAGTGGCTATAAACGGCGGTGAAGATTATGAATTGCTATTTACGATCGACATCAATGATTTTGACAAAATAAAAGGAAACCCAAACTTCTCGATTATTGGTCACATGGCTGATGAAAGCGAAGGAGTACATCTTGTAACACGTGCCAATACGAAAATTGCTTTAAAAGCCCGTGGTTGGGATGCTTTGACGGAATAGTTTTTTAGTCGCGGTTTTCAGTCCCAGTTTCCAGTTACAGTGTTTAATAAACTGCTAACTAAAACCTGAGACTGAAAACTGAGACTGAAAACTGAGACTGAAGACTGAGACTGAGACTGAAGACCGAGACTGAGACTGAAGACTGAGAACTAAAATAAAAAAAATCCAAATTCCAGAAACATCACCGGAATTTGGATTTTTTTTATTTGTAATTTCCTTCTCTACAAAAGCCCTTTGCATTTTGCTTCTTTGACTAAGTCGTCATCAGAACCGCTTTTCACTTTAAGAAGTTCCTTAAGCCCCGCTTTACGCTTTTCGATAGCATTAACAGAAATTGGGATGTATTGCGGCATATCTTCCAAAGAAGTTCCTTTTGACAAATGAAACAAAATCTGCTTATCAAATTCATCAATTTCAATTGAATTATGAGTCGATTGATTGAGCATCTTTTGAACGGACTGGCTGTAATACTTATCACTTTTCATGACTTTATCAAACGCAAAAAGCAATTCATCAAAAGTAAGATCATTTTTAATGATTAAACCATTAGGACTAATCGTTCTGATGATTGTTTTAATTTTTAATAACTCGGTATACATTGTAAGCAGAATTATTTTGCATCTTGGCATTTTCTTCAAAAGTAACTTCGCCAGATCTTCACCCGAAAAAATATCTTTCTCTTCATACGCCGGCATGCTGATATCTAAAAAAGCAACATCAAATTCCGGAGTCCGAGCATCTTCGATTAAGTCATATCCTGATTTGCAATCGTGGGCCTGTAAAATAAGAAACTCATATTGTTTAGGATTGTAGCGCGTGATCGCATTTTTATATCCTTCAATAATAAAAGGGTGATCGTCAACAATTAAAATATTTTTTTTAATTAATTGAGGAACCGGGGCGTTGGGGTCAATTGTCATTTATGCTGTAGGTTTATTTTTTGATCTATAGGAATTTTAACCATCAAAAGAGTTCCTTCTCCTTTGACTGATTTTAATGAGACCACACCTTTACATTCTGCGGCTCTGTATTGAATATTATGCAATCCTATTCCGTTTTTCGTTGTTCTGGTATTAAAACCAACTCCATCATCAGCAATTGACAAAATCAGATGATCGACTTCACTTTTAAAACTGACCGTAATCGTACTCGCCTCTGCATACTTATTGCAATTCTGAAGTGCTTCCTGAACAATTCTGTATAAATTAATCTTTACTGTATTACTCACCAGTTCCCATTTAATATTAGAATCAAAAGAGGTAATTAATTCTGAATCATACGTGTTTCTTTGATCTTCAAACAATTTGTTTAAAATCGCGATAAAATTATTAATTAATTCCGATTTCTCTCTGTTTAAATCATGCGAAATCTCACGTATATCTTCTTCAATTTTTTTCAGTTCCTCAAGGTATTTTTTTCTCTTGGGAGCTGCCTCGGTCTCATCTACCTTATCTAAACTGTCAAGGCTGATTCTAATACCAAACATTCTTCCCAACACACCATCGTGTAAATCCTGCGCTACTTTTTTCTTTTCTTTAATTCGAGTCTGTTCAATATCGTTTTGTTGCAGAATCATCAAATTATAGATGTCTTCGTTGGCAACTTGCTGTTGCTGCTTAAAAAGTAATTCCCTATGTCTTGCCTGCTGTGTTTTGTAAACATAGAAAAACAAACCAATTAGCGTGCAAATACTGAAGACGTAGATTAAGGTTTTATTTTTTTCTTGTAAGTTTGAATTTTGATCTTTTATTTCGTTGGTTTCATATTGAATCCTCGAGAATTTCTCTCCTATAATCCTCTCCTCTCTTACCAGTTTTTCATTTATTTCTATATACTCCTTTGAATATTTTGGAGCATTCTCAGGATCAACAATAGCAATTTGTTTAAGAGCGTCTAAAGTATTTCCTAATTTATTTGAAACCCGGGATAAGTTTAAAGCTTGTTTTGAAAATTGAAAAGCTCTCAAAGTATCTTTCTTAAATCCATAATATTCAGATAGATGTATTTTATTCAATATAATTCCCGAGGTAAGCTTTAAACTATCTCTAATTTTCAACGCCTCATAAAATTGTCCGGGAAGTTCATCAAATTCTTTTGACTTAAACTTAGCATAAGCCAGATTATCTAAAAGCATTGCATATAATGTTGCACTTTCTTCAAATAAATTCTTTTGCAACAAACCTTTCCTAAAATATGTCTTCGCCTTTTCGTAATCCTCCATACTTAGGTAAACAAAGCCTATGTTGTTTAGCGAAGTAGCTTTTAACTGTAAATCTAATGGAATTGATTTATCTTCTAAAATAGACAGTGCCTTATTGTGAAACATCAATGCTTTATCATATTCTGTCCGTTCATTATACAATACTCCTAAAAGATTGTAACAATCATAAAGTTGATTATTAACTTGTTTCTCCTTTTTTAAAATCTTAAGTGCTTTAAATACCATTATTTCACTTTCGAAATAATCTGCTTCACTAAACTGCAAATCTGCTTTGAGAAAAAATGTCTTGGCGAGGTTAAGCTCGTCGTTAATTCGCAAATATATTTTCTCTGCCGCAAAATAATTTAAAAAGGCACTATCTGAAATCGTTTGTGATCGATAATAATCTCCCAGATAGGTATAAACCTTAGCAATACTAGATGAATCTTTACTATCTATTGCTCGTTCCAGAATTAACTTTGATGTTTTTTTATAGGCTTTCCAATCGCTCATGTTATAATAACGATTAGCCACTTTAAACAGATTTACTCTATTAAGAGAGTCATTTTTTTGACCTACAATTATATCAAAAGCTTTTTGATTATAGCTTTGTTTATAATTCAGGGGCATATTAATATCACTAGCCAATGAAAAATAGATAGAGAGACTATCTGTTGAAGAATTTTCATCTTTATTTTTCTTTGTTTCATTCGTACATCCGAACAAGATAAGAGTTAAAAACAATAATATCCGAAAATGCTTTTTCAATGTGTATCTTTGATTTTTATCAAAAATACTAAAACTATAGACATAAAAAAAGGCTGTCTAAAAAGACAGCCTCCTATTTATTTATACTTTTATATACTTAATCCAATTTTATTGTAGTTCTTGTTGATTGACTAACAGCAGCAAAACTTTTTAATTGAATTTGTGCACTCAGAACATCTTGTTTTCTAGTACCTGTTCCTCCTGTTTTTTGTCCTCCACTACCATCAGTAGCGATACAATTTTTATTATTCAAGACTGTTGCAGGATTTACAAATGAAGTTGCTACCATTACTAAAGAAAATATTCCTAATACTAAAGCTGTTTTTTTCATGATCTGAGGGTATTAAATGTTTGATTTTTTGTTTTGGAGAATCATCGCTTTGTGCGAATCATGGTGTAAAACTAAGCCCACATTTAAAAAAAATTAATATGAAAAAACAGGTTTATGGTAAAACATACCCAATTACTAGTCAATGGGGGGCAAATCAATGTAATTACCTAATTTTTAGACTTCTAAATAATTTCCTACAGCAAAATCGGCAATAATTAAATCAACATTTGATTTATAGGTTTTTGAAAATGGGATTTTTTTGGAAGAATTTCTAATATAGCAAGTTGAGTTTCCGCTATGAATCCTAGCAATATAATTCTGATTGATTATATAACTATTGTGAATCCGAATAAAAGGATGTGACAAAATACTTTCGAAATGTTTTAGTGTTTTAAAAGCCGTTATCATTTCGCCGGAATTCAAATAAATATCTGTCGAGTTGTTATCTGCCTGAAAGTAACTGATATCATTGGCATTGATGTACCGATAATCACCATACGATTTCACGCATAATATAAGTGGCTGCTCTGTATCTTTAACGGGTTTTGCAAACAACTCGCTCAATGGAGTACTGTCTTCTTCAATTGGATCAGAATCGTTTACAGGAAGTGTTTTTTCGAGTTTTAGAATAGTCTTCAATACATCAGACCGCAGGACTGGCTTCAATATATAGCCAAAAACACCATACTGAATGGCCTCAAAAGCAAGTTCTTTCTTTGCCGTCGTAATAACTATCTTAGGGATAAGGAATAAGAAACGATGCAATTCATTTATAAAGGCCAGTGACAAATTACTGGATAAATCTTTGGGAGCAATTTCTAAAAAAATAAGGCAGGGCCGGTGTTCTAAAACCAAATTCAGACCCAATTGGTAATTCGCAGCCGATCCCGCGAAAGTCAATTCTGAAAAACCTTCTGCAATTGTTCTGGTTTTCAAAATACTTTCCACATCATCATCAATGATAATATACGAATACTTTTTCAATCTTACATTTTGTTGATTTTTCATGAACCCCCTACAACTACCCCTTTAGTTTCATCAATCTTTTTTAAAAGATTTTTATCTAGTAATTTATTCGCAATTAAAAATACGAATTTCGATTATTCTACTATTTCATTGTTAATATGTTACAAACAAATGTTAACACAAAAGGGTGAAATGCAGAAATAGTCGCCAAAATACACTATTTGACATTAAAAAAAACCCAAACTCCTTATGGAATTTGGGCTTTTATATTAAAGTATGACAAAATTTACATTTTCATCAACCAGTTTTTCATTGAAACTTCGTTTTCAATTATATCTTTCAATTCTGAAATCTTCACACGATCTTGTTTCATTGTATCTCTGTGACGAATCGTTACTGTTTCATCTTCGATGGTTTGATGATCTACCGTAATACAAAACGGCGTTCCAAGGGCATCCTGTCTTCTGTAACGACGACCTACTGCATCTTTTTCATCATAAGCTACATTGAAATCCCATTTTAAATCTTCTATGATTTTTTTAGAGATATCAGGTAAACCGTCTTTTTTAACTAAAGGCAATACAGCCGCTTTTGTTGGTGCCAAAACAGCCGGTAATTTCAACACTGTTCTTGTTGAACCGTCTTCCAGTACCTCTTCTTGTAATGAAGTTGCAAAAACAGCTAAAAACATACGATCTAAACCAACAGAAGTTTCTACTACATACGGCACATAGTTTTCGTTTAATTCTGGATCAAAATATTGCAGTTTTCTTCCTGAATATTCTTCGTGTGCTTTCAAGTCAAAATCAGTACGAGAGTGAATCCCTTCTAATTCTTTGAATCCGAATGGGAAGTTGAACTCAATATCTGCGGCTGCATTTGCATAATGCGCTAATTTTTCATGATCGTGAAAACGGTAATTATCTTTTCCTAATCCTAAAGATAAGTGCCAGTTTAAACGTGTTTGTTTCCAGTGCTCGTACCATTTCATTTCTTCACCCGGACGTACAAAAAACTGCATTTCCATTTGTTCAAATTCACGCATACGGAAAATAAATTGTCTCGCAACAATTTCATTTCTAAATGCTTTACCCGTTTGAGCAATTCCAAAAGGAACTTTCATACGACCTGATTTTTGAACATTCAGGAAATTTACAAAAATACCTTGCGCAGTTTCCGGACGTAAATATAAATCCATTGCAGAATCTGCAGAAGCTCCTAATTTCGTTCCGAACATTAAGTTGAACTGACGAACTTCTGTCCAGTTTTTAGACCCTGTTTCAGGATCAGCAATTTCTAATTCTTCAATTAATGCTTTTACATCTTCTAAATCTCCATTGCCCAAAGAACGCCCCAGACGCTCTCTGATTTCTTTTTCTTTAGCCAGATATTCAATTACACGGGCATTTGTTGTAACAAATTCCTGCTCATTAAAAGCATCTCCAAAACGAGCGCTTGCTTTTTCAATTTCTTTTTTAGCTTTCAGATTAAGTTTTTCTGCATAATCTTCTACCAAAACATCGGCTCTGTATCTTTTCTTTGAATCTTTATTATCAATTAATGGGTCATTGAACGCATCAACGTGGCCTGAAGCTTTCCAGGTTGTTGGATGCATTAATATTGCAGCATCTAAACCAACAATATTTTCATTCATCTGAACCATTGATTTCCACCAATATTCACGAATATTCTTTTTTAACTCGACACCATTTTGTGCATAATCATACACTGCACTCAATCCATCGTATACTTCGCTTGACGGAAAAATAAATCCGTACTCTTTTGCGTGCGAAACCACATTCTTAAATATATCTTCTTGTTTTGCCATAGTGATGCAAAAATATAAAAAGTACGTTTAAAAAAAAGAAAAATAATAAAGTTTGAAGTAATGATTTGGTTATTTTTGTAACTAAATTCTCTCTATTTGTGTTTAATTATCTTATCAACCTCTTTTTTCCTAAAGTCTGCGTCGGATGTCACATGCTTTTACGCAGTGGTGAAACTATTATATGCACAAGCTGTCGTCATGAATTACCTCTTACTCAACACCATTTAGATCCAAAAAACGAAGCTCTAAAGAAATTTTACGGCAGAATCGATATTCAGCATGCATCGGCATTTTTATATTTCAACAAAAAAGGAATTGTTCAGGAGCTTATCCACAATCTTAAGTACAAAGGTCATGAAGAAATCGGAACTGTATTAGGAAACTGGTACGCCGAAGACTTAAAAAAATTAAACTTAGAATCTCCTTTTGACGTTATCATTCCAGTGCCTCTACACCGCAGAAAACTAAAAGAACGAGGCTATAATCAGATTACTGCTTTTGGGAAGACTTTGTCTAAAAACTTAGAGATTACTTATGATTGTACTTTATTGTATCGAAAGAAATATTCAAAAACCCAATCTAAGAAAAATCTTTTAGGAAGATCTGAGAATATTGAAAACATCTTTGATGTCCAATTTTCAGAAGGAAATCACAACAAGCATTTTTTAATCGTTGATGATGTACTCACTACGGGGGCCACACTTGAGGCCTGCTCTAGGGCTTTACAAAAAATTCCGGGCGCTAAAATCAGTATTATTTGCATAGCAATGGCAAACTCTTAGTATTAAATTCCAATAAAAAAATCCAAATTCCAAAAACTGTTCGTTGATAGTTCTTGGAATTTGGATTTTTTTATTGGAATTTATTCTTTCTCTAGTTCACAATTATTTTCTTAACCGTTCTGCGATCACCGTCAATCACGGTCACCAAATACATCCCCGAAGAGACTCCGGATAACTGAATATTTTGATTAAAATAAGGCGTTTTATCATATGAGTTAAAATACACTTGTTTACCAAGAATATCATGAACATAAACTTGAACCCTATTGATCGAATCACTTGAAAACTGAATCGTAAAACTTCCCTTATTTGGATTTGGATATAACGTAAACGCTACATTTTCAAGATCTATTTCTCCTAAAGTAAATGTTTGATTGCAAATATTTAAGGATGCTGAATTGATCGTTCCAAAATTACCTGAAACCGCATCACGAACTCTAAAACTCCAGGTTCCTTTTGGATCCTGACCATTAAAAGCGCTCAATGCATCTACAGGAATAACAATCTGACTTGTTACTTTGGAACAATCTAAAGTAAATCCGGCATCATCAAACTGAAGTATTAAGCTAGAATTTATCCCTCCACAACTTTTATTATTATACAAATTCACAACTGTACCCTGCGGACTTACCATTTGTATTTCGAGATCAGAAAGCTTATCGTGTGTTACATTAACCAAAACATTGACATCGGAAACTTTTCCGGTTGATGCCGGTACATTTACTGTTTTGGCCGTAAAACTAGTTCCGGACGGAATTGCAAAAGAATTCCCAAAACTATAAGAATCACAAGTGGTAGTAGAGCTGTAACCCACTGCAAATGATTTACTGTTTATTGCGTAATAAATATTTGCGGTTGGTTCAACCTTAATCCTGCAATTAGTTGAAGCAGTTACACTGCCAGGAACCTGAATCAACTGCGAACCATCATTTGGTGTATTTGAGGCTAAAATTACAGGGTATGTCAAACCTCCATCCAGAGACAATTTAATGTTTACCGATGAAGATCCCGGTAGGGTGTTGGTATTATTTACTGCCCAGGTTACTGTTTGACTCGATCCTATTTGCCAGCTTATATCGCTGGTGTTTTGTGAAGTAACTGTAAATGGCCCTGCATTAGTTACAACAGTTGCAATCATAGTATCTGTATTCGTCTGTGCAGCTCCTAATCCTCCATTGTCTCTTGCCGTTAGCGTAAAATGCAATGTTCTTGCAACCGAAGAGACAGATTCCCAGGTCGTGGTTAGTTTATTCAGAAGCACGGTGTTTAAATCGGGCATATAACGAACAGGTGAACTTCCCGGTACTATAGATCTAAACAAAGGGCCGTTTGGTTTTGTGGGATAAGCAATACTGTTGCTGTTCGCGGTTGATGATGATGTTGCACTATCAAATTGTTCCCACGTATAGGTAATCGTACCAACTGAACTAGAACCTGAGCCAACTAAAACAAAAGGTGTGCTCATTGGAATTGTATAATCTAAACCTGCATCGACAGTTGGAGGATTATTGGTAATTACCGTATTAGCAGGACAACTCTTTCCGGCAAGAGTATTCTGAATTTGCAAAATACTTGCATAAGCAAAATAATCATCTGAATTACTTTGAACATCATATCCCTTAGATACTCCCGCATACCCCATAATGGTTGAGCCACTTCCCGGCTCAACATTTAAACCTGTTCTTTCTGACGCATCATAGGAAAAAGTATGATTTGCTCCTAATTGATGTCCAATTTCGTGCGCTACAAAATCAATATCAAAGGTATCGCCTTCCGGCTTTTTATCAGATGGTGACGTATAAGCACTTCCTTTTCCCATCGCTTCTGATGGCGTTGGACTACTACAAACACAACCTATACAGCCTGCATTACCTCCGCCTCCATCGTGTCCAAACAAATGTCCGATATCATAATTAGCTTCTCCAATCACACTTGTTAAAGTGCTTTGAACTTCTTTACTCCAATAATCATTACCATCTGAAGGATCTCTTGAGGTCCCTCTTGTTGGATCAGAATAAGGATCAGTTAGTGCATTTGTATAAATTATGGCATCATTATTTGCAATTAAAACTACTCCCACGGCAAGATCTTTATTAAAAACCCCATTTACTCTAGACAAAGTAGCGTTCATTCCAGCTACCGCGCCCGCTTTTGTGCCTCCAAAATAAGCAGTGTATTCTCCAGTACAGGACAACGCCAATCGCAGGGTTTTGAAAACTTTATTGTTTGCTGCCGACTTTGCAGTATTTGATGAGGAGCTTTTATTCAACGCAGTGTCCAGTGTCTTACAGTCTAATTGAGATTTGGCAGCCGCATCAGTATTGGTAAACAAAACATAAGAAGACTTATCATCCTGATTTTGTTCTATATACTCCGCTGGTCTATCGGCACGGAGTACCATAGTCTGGATTCCAATCGGTGCCACACTAAAATAAACTTTAGCCGTTTTATCATCTAAACCACGTCCTTCATAAGCTCTGATTTCAGGATATTTTGCCTGCAACTCAGGTTCAAAATTCGAATGTTCCGAAACTGAAAAGCGTTCCAAGACACCACTGGCATTAGGAATCGTAATTTCTGTCGAAGCACTTTTTTCTGATTTATTAGTAGTTGCAGCAAGTCTTGATTTCAAAAAATCTGAATTCAGTTTATAGTACAACCGCCCAGAGTCAGACGAGATTCCTCTCTTACTTGAAGAAACCGCACTCACTTTCTGCCACAAAACATCACTTTGGGCATACATATTTGCACAGCAAAAAATAAAAAATAAAAAAAGTAGATTTTTTCTCATATTTTGGAAATAACAGTATACCAAAATTACGTTAATAAAACCGAAATTTTACACTTATCACAGACAATTAATGCTTTTTGGTCTACAAGTTGTCCCATTTTCACAAAAAGTAACGGCTTGAGATTAAAAAATCAATTAGCCTTAGTATCAAATTTAAAATAGATAGTATAAATTTGCACCATCTTAAATTATTTGTTTTGAAGCTCTTTCATTCTATAAACGATTTTCAGTCCACCAAGAAAACAATTTTAACTCTTGGAACATTTGATGGTGTACATATTGGTCATAAAAAAATTCTGGAACGCATTACCCAAAACACCGAAAATGGAAAGTATGAAAGTTTAGTCCTTACCTTTTTTCCACATCCAAGAATGGTATTACAGGAAAAATCAGAAATAAAACTTTTGAATACCATTGCCGAAAAATCAAAACTTCTGGAAGCGACCGGAATTGAAAATCTTGTGATTCATCCTTTTAACGAAAGTTTCTCAAGATTAACCGCTGAAGAGTTTGTTCATTCCATTTTGGTAGATCAGTTTCATATTCAGAAAATAATTATTGGACATGATCATCGCTTTGGCAGAAACAGAACCGCTAATATTGATGATTTAATTGCTTTTGGTCTTGAATATGGTTTTGAAGTTGAACAAATTTCAGCTCAGGAAATCCAGGACGTTTCTGTAAGTTCAACCAAAATCAGAAAAGCACTGAACGAAGGAAATATGACCTTAGCCAACAATTATCTGGGCTACAGCTACTTTTTGTCGGGTGAAGTCGTTAAAGGCAAACAATTAGGTAGAACTATAGGTTTTCCAACTGCCAACATACAAATTGATGAAGATTATAAGTTAATCCCAAAAGCTGGTGTTTACATCGTTAAAGCTCTAATTGATCAAAAAGAGGTTTTTGGAATGATGAATATTGGTTTTAATCCAACGGTTAACGGACAAAAACAAACTATCGAAGTGAATCTTTTTGATTTTGATGCTGACATTTACGGCAAAAAAATTGAAGTTTCGCTATTGCAACACCTCCGCGAAGAACAAAAATTTGGTTCTGTCGATTTATTAAAAGAACAATTAAATCAGGACAAAAAAGATGCTTTGGCATTTTTAAACAGAGTTTGACAAGCTTTCTCTTTGCAAATTAAAATCTAATCCCTTACCGGAAGATTAAATTATTCCTTTACTCGTCTATTAGGATTACAAGCTTGTGCGCTGACAAAATTATTTTGAATTACTCCTTCTCTTAACTGAAGTCATCCGTTCTGTTTTTTAAATAGTAAGCTGAAACATACTTTTCACCATTTTTAAATCATCGTAGTTATTTTTTTAGTAAATTTGATATAGAACTCTGTCTATCAAATATTTGCTATTAACTTCTTTAAAAATAACCACTATGAAATTACCTAAAGAAATTACCAACGGTTTTCTGATTTTCCTTGGAATCGGAATTTACTTTTTATTGATGAACGTATTAGGTTTGGCGCATTTATTCTATTTGCGAACCCTGAATGTCTTTTTTATATTTTATGGTGTAAATAAAACAATGCGAATGAACCTTCATGAAGGCGAAACTAATTTTGTGTCGAATGCAGTTTCAGCAATGGCAACCTCTGTTGTTGGTGTAGCTTTAAGCGTTTTTGGATTGTTAGTTTATAGTTATGCCAGAGGTGGAGATGCTTATGTAAAAACACTTTCAGAAACATTTATGTTTGGCGGAAATCCTTCTGTACCAACCTACTGCATCTGCTTACTATTTGAAGGAATTGCTTCCTCAGTAATCGTCACGCTGATGATGATGTTGTACTGGAATAATAAATATGCAGCCGATTAATTTTTCAAAATAAATCAAACTATTTAGCACTCTAAAATCATAAAAAATTACAATTCTATGATTTTAGAGTGTTTCTTTTTTGAAATTATCTGTCAAATATTCATTTACAGGATTGGGCATTGGTTGATTGGAACAATTTAACTACTTTTGGAGCATCAAAAAACTGCATCAATGAGCATTACAAAACACAATTGGACAAAAGACGAAATAATCGCCATATATAATAAACCTATGATGGACTTGCTGTACGAAGCAGCAACAATTCACAGACAAAAGCATGATCCTAACGTAGTTCAGGTATCTACTTTACTTTCAATCAAAACCGGAGGCTGTCCGGAAGACTGTGGGTATTGCCCACAAGCTGCTCGTTATAACACCGGAGTTGAAGGAAATGATTTAATGAGTGTTAGTCAGGTTAAAGCACAGGCTTTACGTGCAAAATCAAGCGGATCGTCTCGTGTATGTATGGGAGCTGCCTGGAGAAACGTAAAAGATGGCGAAGAATTTGATCAGGTTTTAGAAATGGTTCGTACCATTAATAAACTTGACATGGAGGTTTGCTGTACCTTAGGTATGATTACCGAAAATCAGGCACAACGTTTGGCTGAAGCTGGTTTATATGCTTACAACCACAACTTAGATACTTCTGAAGAATATTATAAAGATGTTATTTCAACACGTGGTTTCGAAGACCGTTTGCAAACGATAGAAAATGTTCGTAAAACGAATGTGACAGTTTGTAGTGGTGGAATTATCGGAATGGGAGAAAGTATTGAAGACAGAGCCGGAATGCTTGTCGCGCTTTCTACTTTAAACCCTCAACCTGAATCTGTACCAATTAATGCCCTTGTAGCTGTTGAAGGAACTCCAATGGAAGAGGAAAAGCCAGTTGAAATTTGGGAAATGATCCGTATGGTCGCTACAACAAGAATTGTAATGCCGGATACACAGGTTCGTTTGTCTGCAGGAAGAACAAATATGAGCCGTGAAGGACAGGCAATGTGCTTTTTCGCGGGTGCAAATTCTATTTTTGCAGGTGATAAATTGCTTACTACACCAAACCCTGATGTTCATGAAGACATGAAAATGTTCGAAATGTTAGGATTGAATCCACAAAAACCATTTACAAAAGTTTCGCAGCCTAAAACCGTTGAAGCATCTGATTCACAGTTTGCTCCTCTAGGCGAGAAACCAAAATGGTCAAGACCGGGACATACAATTGATAGAAACCTTGAGGCTTCTGTCAAATCAAAAAATTAAGAAAAAGAGTTCATAAATCTCGATAAATATTTTTAAATTGCTTATAACATGTGTTATAAGCAATTTTTTTATTTAAGAGAGATGAAGTTAAAACAAATCGAACGGGTAAAAAAAATTTCAAAAGCAGATTTTATTTCCCAATATGTAAAAAAGCAAATTCCTGTTGTTGTTGAAGAATTGACCGAAGACTGGCCAGCTTATCAAAGATGGAAATTATCTTATATCAACGAAGTCGCAGGAAACATCATCGTTCCCTTATACGATGACAGACCCGTAAATCATGAAGACGGATTTAATGAAGCTCATACTACCATGAAAATGAGCGATTACATTCATCTTCTGGAATCGAAGCCAACCAATTATCGCATTTTTCTTTATAATTTAATGAAAGAAGTCCCGTCTTTAAAAGAGGACTTTCTATGGCCGGATATAGGTTTAAATCTGGTCAAACAAATGCCTATGCTTTTTTTTGGTGGAGAAAAGGCACGTGTATTCATGCATTATGATATTGATTACTCTAACATTTTACACTTTCATTTTCATGGAGAAAAACAATGCATGCTCTTTGCTCCGGATCAGTCTAAATATATGTATAAAGTGCCCCACGCTTTAATTTCAAGAGAAGATATAGATTTTGACAATCCTGATTACGAAAAATTCCCAGCTCTAAAAAAGACACAAGGATTTATCACCAATCTAAAACACGGTGAAATGTTATACATGCCTGAAGGGTACTGGCATTACATGAAGTATTTAACACCTGGTTTTTCGATGAGCCTAAGAGCTTTTCCTAAAAATATTATAAACTTATCGAAAGCTGTTTACAATGTTTTTATCATGCGTAACTTTGATATTATGATGCGCAAATTCAAAGGTCAAAAATGGATTGATTATAAAAATGAAAAAGCAATTCAAAATACCAATCAAAATCTGCAAAAACCTTTCTGAAAGCCTTTTCTGATTGTTTAAAAAGCAGTCGCAAAATTTCAGTTTGCAACTGCTTTTTCTATTAATTATCTAAAAAACTATTTTTTTAGTTCGTGTAGCATCATTTTCTAACGTCACTTTTACCAGTACCATCTGATTCCCTGGTGCCAGATTTGGTATTTGTAATTCTTTATTGCTAATTTTCTTTTTGTTGTACATCAATTTCCCCGACACATCAAAAACTGAGACCTCTTTAACCTGTTCATTTGATGACATCACGTTTATTATTCTATTTTTGACTGAAACAAAAATGGCATTCTGCAGGTTTTCGAAATCATCGGTGCCTAACGTTTTTCCTTTATAACGCAACACCAGTCGATCTGCAAAAGTTCCTATTGCGGTTGTAAAAGTGTAATTACTCTGTTTTAAATCATGAATTACGCCCATTACTTTATCTTCGATATAAATCGGCTGTTCGTTCATATTAAGGTCTACTTCGTCAATCGAAATCGTAAATTCACCCGCGATTGTAGTACGATACCCTAACGGAACGAGATCGGTATCAACAAAAGGCAAAGCCCTTCCCTGAATTACATAATTGTTCCCGTTAGCTATACTGTAAAAATCGAGATAAGGATTAGCATTAAAACTAATTCCGTCATAGTTGGCATCATACTCATTCGTAGCTCCCTCAATATACCCTACAAGTAACTGTTTAAAGGCCCCGGATGTATTGGTCATGTTTAACCAGATACGTTTTTTTACCAGAGCCGTTTCTTTTGATGTGTTTTCAGATTTAAAAAACTGATTATTATTTCCTGCTACCCGCATCGAATTGTTAAACTGTACTTTCCCTGCGGCTATAGTAGTTACAAAAAATGATTGTCCCGCTGCTATTTTACCCGTTGGTTTAATTCCATTATCATTGGCCGGAATATCACTATGTAATGGATCTGATTTAGCAGAAACTCCGCCACTTAAATTATAAGAAGCATAATCATCGGTTGTATACTGATTTGTATAGGTTAACTGTACAGGCGTATTGTGTGTCCAAAAATAAATGGTTCCACCCAGTAAACTGTTTCCGCTCAGAAGAGCATCGGCATTTAAAGCAGATGGATAAGGATTTCCTACTAAATAACTTTTTCCCGAACTTAAAAATTCTCCTTCCAAACTTCCATTGTTCGGAACTCCTGAAAAAATTCCCGTAAAAGGTGCTTTAATAGTATTCGAATAGGTCTCCGGGCCACGAATGATATACCCTTTGCCTACTACCATATTAGTGGTTCTATCGGTAACTACCCATTGTGTGCCATCAAAACCATAATATTTTGTTGCTGCTGTTCCAGATGAAAGATCAATTAATCTTTGAGGATTTACGGGAGTTGACCAATACAGATAATCTTTTTTTAAGATCCCGGGACTTGTTCGCTCATAAAAAACACTTCCTGAGTTAACTGCAGTATTCACCTGAAACAAACTTGAACTGGTTTTGAAAGTCAAAGAAGTACCTGCTCCCGAATCTACAATTAGTGCATTCTTAACTGTTAACGTATTTGAACTATTTATGGTTACTTTTTTTCCGGCATTTATCGTACAACCACAACTATTCACGTCTCCGGACGAAGAAAAATCATCTGCAAAAACAACATTCTGGCTTGTTGTTGGCGTTCCAAGCGACCATCCTCCTGCAATTGTATAGGTATTCGTTGCCAAAGCATTTACAACAATACTCGACAATGACATAGAAGCGCAGGTGCCCGGATATTGTACCGTAAAATTATATGTACCGGGAGCCAGGCCTGTAATGGTATATTTAGTCCAATCGGCACCTACACCTCCCGAATAAGTATTGGAGAACGAACCAGTTTGAGTAATCGTATAATCGTTTCTGTTTGGCAAATTCTTCAAAACGACAGTACCCGTCAGAACATCACAGGTGGGCTGAACCACCGGATCATTAAGTGGTGTGCCTGGCTGAGTAGTCGTCGTTATATTTTGTACTGTTGCGGTACCAGTAGCACTGGTTCCACAACCATTCTTTGATCTGAGTCTGTAATAATAGGTTGTACCTACAGTCAGTCCGGTCACTGTATAGGTCGTCACATTTCCTATATCAAGAGCATTATATCCTGATACAAAACTGGCAAATGTATTCGCAAGAGAGACATCTAACAGATAACTCACCGCATTGACTTCCGCACTCCAATTTGCCGTAAATGCAGTGCAAAAAGTATTCGTGGCTGCCTGCAATACAACATTACCCGGAGAAACAGCTGGTTTGTAAGTTACGGTATTCGAATAAGCACTCAAACAGGTACCGTTAAATGCTCGAACTCTATAATAATAAGTAGTCGCATTGCTTAAACCTGTAATATTTACCGTTAAAACATTTCCAACATTCAAACCGTTATAGGTTCCAACAAAACTTCCGAAATTAATATCTGTCGAAAGATCCAATGTGTAATAATTTGATCCCGAAACAGATTGCCAATTTGCTGTAATCTGGGTACAGGTTGCTCCGGTTCCTGCTAAAGCAACAGGAGCTGTTCCGGATGATGTTACATTTACTGAAGTAGTATTATTTGCACTGATAGTTGAAGCACAATTATCGGCAGCATTGCCACTTGTTCCAGAAGTTAAAGATGTAACTGTTAAACTTTTACTTCCTAAAGCTGAAAATCCGGGAGCTGTAAAAGTACTAGTTCCACTTGTACTTACAGTCATACTTACCGGTGTCTGAGTTACTCCGCCTACCTGATAAGCAACACTATATGCTCCTACCGGTAAACTACCATTTAGGGTTATTGTTGACGATGTTCCGGTACAAATATTTACGGTCGAGGCTGATATACTTGTTAGACTATAAGTTGGACAAGTATAAACAATCACAACTTTTCCGGTTCCTCCGGCTCCCCCTGTTGAAGCGGAACCTAAAAGTGCCGATTTTCCACCACTCCCACCACCTCCTGGCTGAGTTCCGGGATTACCATTACTATTGGCTAGTAAACCTGTAATACTCGCCCCTCCGGCTCCTCCGACATCTGCCCCGCTAGTACCTCCGGCTCCTCCGGCTCCGGTTACAGCAGGTAAAAGTGTCTCACCGGCTCCACCACTTACTCCGTCGACTTTAGTTGCTCCTGTAGATCCTGAAGCTAATCCTCCGGCGCCTCCTGCCGGATTGGTGACTGTACCATTATTGACAATCCCACCATTTCCTGCAAGTGCCGTTACATAACCTGTAATTGAGGAATTATCGCCAGCACCTCCATTAGCTGACAAAGCTCCTGCACCTCCTTTACCAACCGTAATCGACAAGGTCGTTTGAATAGACATGCTCATAGAGTAGGTACCCCCTGCAAAAGCCCCTCCTCCTCCTCCTCCGGCAGCTCTCTGTAAAGACAGACCCGGAACAGTTGAGCCACCTCCGGCTCCACCGCCTCCCCAGGCGCTCATAGTTACTGATGATACACCCGCAGGAACATAAAAACTACTTGTTCCAACACTTGAAAAAGAGACTGTTTTAGTCTGTGCATAAAAAAACAAAGGGAATGCAAATAACTGAAGTGTAAGTAAATATTTTCTCATCGTGGTATTTTTTAATATTTAAAAACAGAACTTCTCAATCAGACAGAAATCTGATCAAAGTAATTTTTAAATACCTCAAAAAATAAAACAACAATGCACAGGATAGACTAATCCTGAAGACACAAATAAAATATTGATGTGGAAAGTACTTTTTGTTTCATTTAATGGGGCATTTAAATTCGCAATCAGTATTTTAGGCAGATAAAAACTAATGGACACTCTATTCCATATCGTTTTAATAGCAAAGGATAAAAATTAACTTAACAGGCTTTTAAGCATTTCAATCGTAAAGTAACAACAAGGTACGATTTTATTTACAATGAAGACAACTGTTTTTGATTAAACTGTGCGATTTTAACACTTATCCGATCACACAAAACACTAACAAACAACACTTTACCAATAAACACAGGGGATCACGTCCAAAGTACTCTTTTAAAACTATAAAAATTATTACTTAAAAAAATGCGATATTACCTTTCAGATCGCAAAAAAGAAACCTAAAAGTCCTTATTTACGAAAACAATAGTTCATTGAAAACAAACAACAGGAATTAAAAGAAACCCAACATATCTTTAAAGCAAAATTTTTCGGGTTATCATTTTTCCGTTTTTCAATTTGATTTTTAGTATCAAAACCTGGTTGTTTGAATTGAATTTAGCCCCTTGAAATTCCAGATTTTCAATATTCTCTTTTTGATACAGTTGTTTTCCTAAAATATCAAAAATGATTATTTCACTGATTAGTTCCTGTGTAGAAGTCACTTTAACGACTCTGTCCTGAACTGAGATAAAAATATCTTGTTTTTTATCCTCAAAACCGTTTCTCAATAAAGACTCATCTATAAAGCTTAATACAAGACGTTCATTAAAAGTTCCCGGCTGAGTAGCAAATGAATAAGAACTATGACTTAAATTATGCTTTATCTTCAAATCTTTGTCTTCTACAAAGACATTCAACTTCTTGAAAAATTCATCCTGATGATCAATGCTAATACTAAATTTTCCTGCAACAGTAGTTTCATAACCAAGCGGAATTGAATCCGTTTGAACAAAAGGCAATGCTCTGGCCTGAATTACCAAGTTCTTACTTTCAACCCTACTATAAAAATTAACAAACTGGTTTCCATTTATTGATTCTGCATCATAATCTATGTCGTAACTATTTGTTGCATCCCCAATATAACCAATCAAAATTTGTTTAAAAATACCGTCATCGTTCTGAAAATTCAACCATATACGATGCTTTTCAATTGCATTTTTGATATTTCTATCCGAAATCTTATCTGCTTGTTTAAAAAATGTCGAGTTTCTTCCCGTAAGCCGCATACTATTATTGAATTCTATTTCCATCGGACCTTTACTATTGACAAAAAAAGCCTGTCCTGAGGAGATCGTTCCATCAGGAACTGTTTCATTAATTCCTGATGCGATGGCTTTTCTTGTTCCTACACCGCCAAGTAAATTGTAAACTGCATAGTCATCGGAAGTATATTTATAATTGGTAAGCGGTGTATTATGTGTCCAAAAATAAAGTGTCCCCTTAATTTTTGATTTGTTTTCTGCCAAAAAAACATCCGCATTGAGAGAAGATGGATAGGGGTTTCCAATTAAATTGAAGCTATCGGAGATTCCTAATTTAATCTCAATTTTACCATTACTTGGTATTCCTTTAAAGGTCGCTTCAAATTCTAACGGTACTGTCGTGGAAAAATCTTGTGGTCCCTGAATAATGTATCCTCTTCCACGAAGCATTATATTTGTGGGATTCTCCCGATTCCATTTTTTATCCCCATAGTTGTATGAATAAAATTTTTCTGAATGTGACTTGGGAGATACCTCTATTAATTTTTGTAAGTCTACAGGAGATGACCAATACGTATAATCCGATTTTCGTATGGGAGTTGAATTTCTTTTTAAATGAACGACACCTGTATTTACGATGTCGTCATCAGACTGATATAGGCTTGCAGAATCCTCCATTGTTAAAATCCCTTCACCCGCATATAAAAGTTCGATTCCTAAAGTATTCCCATTTAAAAGTGTAACCTTTTTCCCTTTATCGATTACACAACTGCACACATTTGCAGAAGTTAGATTTTCATAATCGCCTTTGAATTCTATTTCTTTTCCTCCCGACGGAAAACCATTGGACCAAATACCTCCATCCCATACTGTTGCATCTAAACAAAGTTTGATTCGCGCAATTCTATGTTTTGAAACGCCTGATATTGAGTTGAAATTTCCCCCAATAATCAACTTATAATCTGGTGTAAAACCCATTGCAAAGAGACTATTGTTAAGCTGGCTTTCGAATGAAGAATCGTAGTCCCCAGATTTTTTCAAACGCAGTAGTCGTAAAGCTGTATTGGATTTATAGGTTCCGGAAAAGGTTCCGCCTACCAAAATACGATCGTCCGGCTGAATTAAAATACTACGAACATCGCCTTTACTAAAACCAGTACCATTCTCAAAAAGCACATCTAAACTCCCATCTCTATTTAGTCGGGTAATGCGTTTTTGTGAGGTTCCGTTGTAACTCAAAAATGACCCCCCTACTACTATTTTCTGATCGGATTGCAGTCCAATTGTGTAAACATTTTTATCAAAACCTATCCCTGTTTTAAACCCTGAATCGACGCTACCATTAGAATTTAGACGAACCAATCTGGGAGATGCATTGCCATTAAAACTATTAAATCGACCTCCTACTATTATTTTATCGTCGGGTTGCACAACTATTGTCTCGACAACTCCATCGACACCAACACCCGAGTTAAAACTAACATCACGTAAACCGTTTTGCAGCAATCGAATTATTCTTCCAGCCGGCGCCCCGTTATAACTTGTAAAGTTACCTGCGACAATTACTTTCTCATCAGATTGAATAGCAATGGCATATACCAGCCCATTAAATCCCGAACCTATATTAAAAGTATTATCTATTGCTCCATCGGGCAAAATCCGGACGATTCTATTGCAGGTAATTTCGTTGTACTTTGTAAAATTCCCACCGAAAATGATCTTTCCATCTGATTGTAATATCCCAGATCTTACCCCATTATTAGCACCTGACTGTCCGGAATTAAAAGTTGCATCGAAAGTCCCATCAGCTAAAACCCTTGCTATTCGTGAACTAAAATTTCCGTTGAACTTCCTGAAATTCCCAAGTACCAATGTCTTTTTATCCGATAGAGGCAGCACGTTCAAAACAGAGCTATCAAAACCAACTCCAGCTGACAAATATCCTTCTACATGTTCTCCATCTCCATTAATTTTTACCAATCTTCCCTGATTCAGACTATCAAAAGCCGAAAACGAACCGGCAACATACCAGGAATTTTCTGTGTCGTTTGCCAAAGCCAAAACTGATCCTGATCCCGGCCCCGAATCAATACCAAAATCCGTTTGAAGAATTCCATTTGAATTTAACAAACAAATTCTATTCACTGCAGTTCCATTATAAAAGCCAGTGAACGATCCTCCTACCATAATATTACCATTAGAATCGTTTTTAATAACCTCTACAGCATCCCCGCTAAAACCAGAACCGGCTATAAAATCATTATCTATGCTACCATCCCGATTCAATCTGATAATTCGGTTAGCGGTAAATCCATTATAGCTTGTAAATTTTCCTCCCAGAATAATTTTCCCATTTGATTGGATAACAATCGTGTTTACGTCTTCGTTAAAACCCATTCCAACATTAAAATCAATATCAACTTTGCCATTCGGAAGTAAACACACTATTCTGTTGGCTGCAATAGTATTAAAAACAGTAAAATTACCTGTCAGCAAGATTTTACCATCGGACAAAATAATTGCATTTGTAATATTTGCCGAAGAGCCTGATCCTGTAATAAAAGAAGGATCTAAGCTCCCATTTGATAGAATGCGCGCTACTCGGTTTACCGTACTATTATTATATTTTGTAAAACTTCCGGTTATAATTATTTTACCATCGCTTTGTGGGCAAATGTTATAAATAATACCTGCAGTGGCAGCAACGGTAGTATCAAAAGTTGAATCGTAAGTCCCATCACTGTTTAATCTGATAAGCCTTCCGGAACTGATTCCATTAAAAGAAGTAAAACTACCCCCTACGATTATTTTGCCATCGGGCTGGATGTAACTGGTATAAACTTTACCGTTGAAACCTGTTCCTGTATTCCATGTTTCATCGATACTGCCATCCAAATTTAAGCGGGTTAAGTAGTGGGTCGAAATTCCATTGAGACTCAAATAATCTCCACCGACAATAAGTTTTTGATCCGATTGTAAAGATACTGTCCGCACAATATTATCAAAACCATCTCCTTTCTGTCCGTCATCAACTGTGTTGAAAGAGATATCTACTTTACCTTGTTGCGCACAAAGTGCCGGACTATGTAAATAGCCAACCAAAATCAGAGAAAAGATTATTTTTTTTATCAAAATACAAAATTCAAGTTAATACATATTGTAAGAATTAACTCAAAAATAAATACTCTGTCTGAGACTTGCAATACCTGATTTCAGTGATATTTTAAAAATCTTTTTTAAGCAAAAAAAGAATCCATTCCGAAAAACGGAATGGATTCTTTTTGAAATGAACTATTATTTATAGTTTATTGAAATATAATTTTTCTTGTAGCTGTAAAATCATTTGCCAAAGTTACCTTAACCAATAAAACCTGATTGGATGAAGGCAAATTCTGAATTTGTAGTTCTGTATTGCTCACCTTCTTTTTATTGTAAAGAATCTTTCCTGACACATCATACACTGTAACTTCCTTGATATTTTCCTGAGAAGATTGTATCGCAATTACTTTATTTTTTATCGAAACTAAGATCCCGTCTTTAACATTTTCAAAGTCTCCGACTCCTAAAGTTTTTCCGGTGTAACGCAATACTAAACGTTCTGTAAAGTTCCCCACTTCTGTTTTAAAAGTATAATTGCTTTGTGTTAAATCATGAATAACTCCTGTCGTTTTATCTTCAACATAAATTACCTGCTTCTCTAATTTACCATCTGCTTCGTCTATCGAAATCGTGAAATCGCCCGCTACAGCAGTTCGGTAACCTAAAGGAACAACATCTGAATCTGTAAAAGGCAACGCACGTCCCTGAATTACAAGTTTCTTCGTATCACTTATCGTATAAAAATCCAAATACTGGTTACCATCAAGAGTTAATCCGTCGTATAGAGTTTCATAATCGTTGGATGCCCCCTCTGCATAACCTAGCAATAATTGTTTGAAAGCTCCAGTTGTACTGATCAAGTTTAACCAGATACGATGTCTTTCGATAGTACTTTTTCTTGAAGTATTTGCAGGCCTGAAAAACTGTCCGTTATCAACCGCTCCTAAACGCATTGCGTTAGTAAACAATATTTTTCCAGCAGCCTTAGTGGTTAGAAAAAATGACTGCCCAGCTGCAATTTCTCCGGTTGGCTTATCACCACCCGAATTCGCTTTTGTTGATCCAAGCAGATTGAATGAAGCATAATCATCCGTAGTATATTGATTACTTGCAACAGGTTTTGCCGGTGTGTTGTGCGTCCAGAAATAAAGGGTTCCATTTATTACATTTTCATTTGTTTTTATAAACCCTTCTATGCCCTCTGAAACAAACCTCTCTCCACTTAAAGCAGACGGGTACGGATTCCCTATCAAATAACTTTTTCCTGAAGCCAACATTTCTGTTTCTATATTTCCATTATTCGGAACTCCTTTAAAACTTGCCGGATAAGCTGTCTTAGAGCTATTCGAATAATTGGACGGGGCACGAATAATATACCCTTTACCTACCACCATATTATCATTCCTGTTCATTCGCACCCATTGTGTACCATCGAAACCGTAATACATAGTGCTAGGCGTTAAAGACGAAAGATCTACCAATTTTTGAGGGCTTACCGGAGTAGACCAATACACATAATCTTTTAGCAATATAGGAGGAGTGGTTCGCTCATAAGTAATATCGCCAGTATTGGTTACGTTATTCTTTTGCACTAAACTTGCTGTATTTTTAAAAGTCATTGTACCACCACTAAGTACTTTAACATCATTGGTAATATTTAAAGTATGCCCGACCGCTATTATAACATTTGCTCCGGAATTAACTTCACAAGAACATCCGGTCACATCTCCTGTTGACGTAAAATTTGTGGCAAAAATAAGTTTCTTACCTGCTGTCGTAGGAGTATCCCAACCATTGTTATAGGTCGCGACGGGAAGCGGATTAATTACAATCCCCGCGGTCGCCAAAGATGTACAGGTACCATTTCCAACCGTGTAGGTATACGTTCCTTCCCCAAGATTAACGTCTGTAATAGCTGTTCCTGTATAAGGCACAACTACTGCTCCGGGTGATCTTGTTAAAGTACCGCCGGAAGGAAGTCCGCTTAAAGCAATACTACCAGAAGTTGTACAGGTTAGTTGGGTAACTGTACCAACTGCAGGTGTCGCCGGAAGTGGATTTATCACAAAATTAGCCTGAACTCTACAACTTGTGTTACTCGCAAATGCAGCAAAATAAGAAGTAGTCCCCACGGTATTTGTATCTATTAATCCTGATCCCACAACACCAACAGGATTAAAAGAAGCCCCTGTAGCTATAGCATTTCCACCTGTTGCATCCTTATACCAATTCACCCCGGTACTAATTTTTCCTCCAGATGGAGGCGTGATTTTCCAGGAAAATCCTCCTGTCGTAATTGGGCCATCATAGGTAGTTGATATTAGCGTATAAATTGTTCCTGCATTCAATGTAACCGTCATTAAAGGTTCACGGTCACTTCCACTATCATCATCTCCTCCAATGAAACTGCCAGTAGAACAGCTACCAGGTACAAAAGCACCGGAAACGATATACCCCATACCATCATAAGTATTATCAGGATTCATTTCAAAAGTATATGTTCCCGAAACTGTTACCTGAAAACTGCTGGCAACATAATATCTATTATTGCCTCCGGGAAAACTACATGATGTCGTTCCATTTGGTCTGGCTGCAAGTGGATTTGTATTTGTCCACAAACCTGCAATTACAAGTCCCAAATTTGTCGACGGATTTGCCATCATACTGCCGCTACCTCCCTTACATACTGCCGCATCAGTTGTTAATACTCTGTTTATTGTAACATAGGCTGAAGAAGAATAAGCAATTGGACAACTTCCATTTTGAACTACAGCACGGTAACTTGTTGTTGACGCTACATTTGTAGCTGTATAAGTTCCCGCAGTATTTGATATCGCATTTACTACTGTAGCAAAATCATCAGTTGAAGATTCCCATCTAATTACTGATCCGGTACGTCCATTTAATGTTAATACAGTACTATTTGTTGCCGAACAACTTGAAGAACTCCCAGTAACTGTTCCTCCGATACTTCCGGCATTTACTGTTACCCCAAAAGTTCTTGTTGTACCAAATCCGCAACCATTCCATGCTCGAACTACAATACTTCCGCTTTGTCCAGTAGATTCAATATTAACTGTAATTGAATTTGTACCTGCCCCACTAACAATGTTCCAACCCGATGGTACAGTCCATTCATATGAAACAGCATTAGTCACGCTGGCAACACTATAAATCTGATTATTAACGGATGTACATTGTGTTGCTGCTCCCGTAATTAGTCCTGGTTGTGCCGGTTGACTCGGGCTTGTAACAAAGGTAACCTCATTACTTTCATTAAATACACAATTCACACCCGAGGCATTAGTCGCATTAATTGTCGCAATTCGCTTGTATTTTGTTATTATATTAGTTCCCGTTGCATTAGTAATTGCGGGAGGGTCATAGGTTCTTGAATTACCGTTAGAAGGAACATTCGCATAACTTGCTCCATTAGTTGAAACCATCCATTGATAATTAATATATGGATTTTCTATTTCTGTCCCAGAATCATTATACTTGAAAGAACCCTCAATTACCGCCGGATTTCCGCCTGAACAAAAATTAGTTGTTGCCGGAGCTGTTATTGTATTGGCATTTGGATCAAAAGGTATTGTTTGGAAACTTAACTGATTATTACCCGTATTTTCATAATAATCTAAAACAAGTTTTGAATTCACCTCAAGATTAACTAAAATATAATCATAATTTGTAGGCGTTTGCTGTACCCATCGATCAAAAACTCTATTGTCGTCTATATACAAACGAACACCATCATCACCCGTAACCTTTACAAAATAGCAACCAGGAGCTTTATTCCAAGTCATACGATAACGTACTGCAAAATTATGTGTTTCAATGCTTCCTCTGACATTACCTTCTGAATACACATCAAAACAATTCGTATCATTGTTTGCTCCAAAATTAAAATTTACCGGAATTACATCTGAACCAACATCATAGTATCCCGCATAATTTGTTGCTGAATTCGTAATAAATGGATAGGTAGTTTCAGAAAGAGTCGCAGGTGAAGTGCCTCCGGGAGGAGGAGTACCTGTCCAATTATAAATATATCCTTTCCATGAACCTACTCCATAGCCCGTTTGAGAATCCATCGTACTGGTACTGGTGTTGGCTACCGTGTTTAATGTCATCGAAAGCGTAGTAGCCGTAGTGTTTCCTGTACTTGAACAATTGTTATTTCTTAACAGTAAAACTCTAATTTTACCAGAAAAAGTTGCTGTCCAGGTTATGCTGGTACCATTTATCCAACTGTTTTGAGCTAAAACGCCATTCGTTAGTGCCGCATCGTCAAAAAGCCCTAAATATTCAGTATTCTGTCCTGTAGTTCCTCCACTCCAAATATCTGGCACTGAAAAGGTATAATTATATCCTTTAATCACATTAACAGCAACATACTCCTGTGCTCTTAGTGTCCCAACTGTAAGAGGACTTGTTCCATCAATACAAAAAAACTGATCTGCTCCTCGCTGACTCGTTCCAAAACTTGGATAACCAGAACACTGTCCATAATTTATAAGGTAAGTAAAAAACAATACAAAACTTAATAGTAGTTTTCTATTCATGGGGCTATGTGGTATTTATGATTAAATTTGTTTTTACAAACAAAACACAAAACGTACTGTATTAAAAAACACAGTTTATTTATGTTCTGTTTTTAAATAATAACGGCTAAAAACCTGTTTTACAAGGTCATAATAAACTGTTAATTTTTGCGTACAAAAATATTATAATTCCCCACATATACAACATTTTAGCTGAAGACTTTTTTGAGAAAAACAAAAAAAATAGTTGTGTTTTTAACATTTAAATGACTATTTTTAGCAGCAACCGTTAAAAAGAAAGAAAAAACACATGAATTCAATCTGCACTCCAAAAGAGGCCTTACTAAAACTAGAACACTATTGTGCCTATCAGGAACGTTGTCATGCCGAAGTAGTTTCTAAATTGTACAGCCTCAAAATGACGGCCGATGAAATTGATATGATTGTAGTTCAGCTGATTGAAACTAACTTTCTAAACGAAACACGATTTGCCTGCAGCTTCGCCAGAGGCAAACACCGTATTAAACACTGGGGCAGAATCCGAATTACAAATGAACTAAAAGCAAAACAAATTTCTTCGACCAACATTACGCTTGCTTTAAAAGAAATTACAGCCGAAGAATACGAGACCACTTTTGACCAACTTTCTGAACGATGCTGGAATGGCATTACCGAAAAAAACACCTTAAAAAAACGAAAAAAATTCTGCGACTATATGCTTCGTCGTGGATACGAAAGTTTTCTTGTTTACGATAAAGTCACTTTACTTGAAAAAGAATTCTAGTCTATAAAAATTCCAATCCTTACCTCATTCCTTCTGGGATTTTCTCGTCAAAATCACCACACTCACACATTCCATTTTCTTGCGAATTTTTTACTCATAAGACGTTTTTTATACTTATAACTCTAAAAACCGGATCGTTTTGAGTGTTATTTTACGATTTTTCTTACACTATAAAAGTATTATTTATAAGAAATAACATAAAACTACATTTTCAAACATGCATTTCGTCGACTATTTTAACGTTTTGTCGATTAAACAGTCATTACCAAAACCGCTTATTTACCGAACACGTAGATGTATCTATCTTTGCCCGGGCAAAAATTTATCCTGTTCCGGCATAACAAATTGTATAGAATACACCTACTATGAAGAAAACTTTACTTTTTAAAACACCTTCTTTTCCCTTTAATCTTTCGTCAAAAAATTTTAGTTCCAATAGAAAAATTAACTTTTTTTCAGCTATAAAAAATACCTTCGAATCTTCGAAACTTTACTTTAGAATACTGGTTACTTTCATCCTACTAATCAATGCCAGCAATTCGAATGCGCAATGTAACTCCGGCGCAACTGCTGGACCTATTCAAAGTAATACGGATAAATTATGCGTAGGTGTTTCAGCTACTTTCTGGTCTACAGGATGGAAAGGAACCTGGTCCTCATCAAATTCCGCAATCTTAGAAGTTTCAACTGATAGTGACGGCCGTGCAATAGTCACTGCGAAAGCTCCCGGAACTGCCAGCGTAATCAATACTGTAACACAGTCAAATTGCAGTACTATCAAAACTGCTCAAAAACAAGTTACTGTTTATGAAGCTTTAGGCGCTACTGGAGTGATTTCAGGTGCTAATCCTCAATGTTCCGGAAACACTGGACAAGTTTATTCCATTCCACCAGTAGCAAATGCAACTAAATACGTTTGGAATGTACCACCCGGATGGACTATTACATCAGGAGCTAACACAAATTCCATTACTGTAACCGTAGGTAATAGCTCCGACAATATCACAGTTGTCGTATCTAATGACTGTAAAACTAATAATGCGAAATACAAAAATGTCAACATTACAGATCAAAAAACACCTAGCCCCACTATTACAGCTAGTGGGACAACAACATTTTGTCAGGGAGGCAGTGTTACACTTACTTCAACTAAGCAAGATAAGTATCTGTGGTCAAATGGCGAAACAGGTCAAAGCATAAACGTAACCACTTCTGGTACCTACACGGTAACAACAACAAAAGATGGATATAATTGCCCAAGCAATGCCTCAAACAGTATAGTTGTCAATGTACAAGCAGGATTAACATTCACCAATCAACCGCAGGACTTAATTACCTGCGAAGGTCAGTCCGGAACCTTTAGCGTAACCGCATCTGCCTCGAATGCTACCTACCAATGGCAATATTCTGCCAATGGCTCAACGAACTGGACCAATACCAATGGGGTTCAAGGTGTATCAGGTCATACTACGGCAACCTTAAATTTGACCAACCTTCCTTTGTCCTATAGTGACTACTATGTTCGTTGTGTCGCAAGAAGCCCAACCACTTGTCCTGCCAATACTAACACAAACTCAAATACTGCTAAACTAACGGTTAACCCATCATTAAAAATCACCTCACAGTCGACCGTTACTCAAACCAAATGCCTCAACGATGCCTTTACACCTTTAACGGTTACTGCTACAGCATCAGGAACCTTAAACTATCAATGGTTCAGTAATACTACTGCAACTACCACAAACGGAACGGCATTAGGAGCTTCAAATGGTGCCAGAACCAGTAGTTACACTCCACAATCCACAACATCAGGAACATTATATTACTATGCGGTAGTAACATCAAGCTGCGGAACAGCAACCACTGCAATTTCAGAAGCTATTATTACCAAACAAGCAAATATTGCCCCAACAGTAGGAACTATCAAACAACCTACCTGTACTATACCAAGCGGAAGTGTTGTTTTAGAAAATGTCCCTGCATCAGGAAGATTACTGGAGTCACGAGGAACTGTATACAATTATACGACTTCCGGAACCACATACGAAATTTCAGGATTAGCTCCCGGAACTTATAAATTTGCCGTTGATGATAATTGTACAAAAGTATACTCCTCGGATGTTGTCATCCTACCTGGAAATGTATGGAATGGAACTGAATGGTCAGGCGGAACACCATCACTAAACGACCTGATTCATTTTACGGGAAATTATATAGCAGAAACAGATCTTAACGGATGTTCCTGTACGATTGACAATGGAGCGACTGTAACAATAAAATCAGGAGTAACCCTGACTGTTACAAACAGCATCGATGTTGACTCCGGATCTTTAGTATTTGAAAACAACTCAAGTTTAATACAAAAAACTAATGCTGTAAATACCGGAAATATTACTTACATCCGTACCAGTCCTCCCATATTCCAAAAAGATTATTTGTACTGGTCCACCCCGGTAACTCCGCAAAAATTAGTAGGTGTTTCACCTTCTACGCCTGCCAATTTTTATTATGGCAATGATGGCACACAATGGGTACGAACCAATAGAGAAAGCAATATGATTGTTGGAAAAGGCTACATTATTCGAGGACCATCGAATTACACCAATACCAATAAACAAGAATTTACCGCAACTTTCAAAGGAATTCCAAACAATGGAGATCTGGAAGGAGAATCACTAACCGCTACGAAAGCTCACCTGATCGGAAATCCGTATCCGTCTGCCTTAAGTGCCGATCTGCTTTTAAAAGAGAATCCAATGTTAAACGGAACGCTCTATTTCTGGACGCACAACACTCCAGCAAAACCTGTAGCAAGTAATCAGTACAGTGCTGATGATTATGCTTCCTACAACCTTAGTGGAGGAGTTTCTGCAAAATCAGATAAACAGCACAATAATGATCCTGCAAAAGACAAAGGCACTAAACCGACGGGCAACATAGCAGCCGGGCAAGCCTTCTTTGTAACAACGAATGCTGCAGGAAAAGTCAAGTTTAATAATTCAATGCGATTGGGCGGATCGAATAACGGTCAGTTTTTCAGACCCGGAAACACGTCAAAAGCAGCAGCTATAGAAAAACACCGCATTTGGCTAAACATGACCAATGCAACGGGAGCTTTTAAACAATTGCTAGTAAGCTACATTGAAGGGGCAACCAATGACTTTGAAACTAATTACGATGGGTTAACTTTTGACGGCAATCAATATTTGGATTTTTACACTACGGATCAAAAAAACAAATATGTAATTCAGGGACGTGCTCTGCCATTTACAGATACCGATCTAGTTCCATTAGGATACCGCACAACAGTTGCAGGTGATTTTACTGTTGCAATTGACGAAGTAGACGGAAACATGAGCAATCAGGCCATTTACATTGAAGACAAAACTACAGGAACTGTCCATAATTTAACGCAAAGCAATTATACTTTTAAAACCGAAGTCGGTACCTTTACCGAACGCTTGACACTGCGCTATAAACCAGGCAAAACTTTAGGTACAGGAGATTTTGAAAACATCGAGAATAGCATTCTTATTTCGACTGGAAATAAAACCATTCAAGTGTCTTCATCAAAAGAAAACATTAAACAAGTTGTTGTTTTTGATATTACTGGTAAACAATTATACAATAGAAACAAATTAAACAGTGCAGCTTTTCAAATTGAAAATTTACCATCTGTCAATCAGGTTTTACTGGTGAAGGTCACTTTAGCAAATGATTTTACCGTTACCCGAAAAGTATTGCTTCAGTAATCGTTAATTCGTTCTATAAAAAAATCCATTCTGTTTCTCAGAATGGATTTCTTTATATCTCAACTTGGTATTCGAAAAATTAAACTAGGGCTTTTCGATCAAAACGCTAACTGCATTTCCTCCAAAACCTACCGCATTAATCAATATTCTTTTAAGGGATTTAGTCTGTTTTTGTTCTTCTCCGAAAGGCACTCCAATAAAAGTATCGTGCTGAAACATCAAAAGTGCCAACTCTAAACTCAATATACCGGAAGCTCCAAAAGTATGTCCGATCTTCCATTTATTAGTAGTTAGCAAAGGCAGCTGAGAATCAAAGACCTTTTCGATAGCGCGCAATTCTGTTAAGTCTCCTTTGATTGTTCCCGGCGCGTGCATCACAATAGCATCAACGGTTTCGGGAGCGACATCTTTTAACGCCATTTTCATTGATTTCTGAAAACAGGTTGCTTCTGCAGAAATTGAGATATTATGTTCCAAGATTTCCGTTGCATAGCCAACTCCTGTAATATACGCCAATGCATTTTCTTTTTCTCCGGCTTCCAGACAACAAACCGCTGCCCCTTCCCCTAAAATCATGGTGTTCTGCGTTTTCTCAAAGTCAAAAGCCAGATTAGGCCAGGATTCTAACTCCTGATCAATTCTGGAATATATTTTAAGAGCTCTCATTTGAGCAATCGTAAAATCTGTCAATGGAGCTTCACTTCCACCCACCAAAAATTTATCCGCCATACCGGACTTCAACCATGCCACTCCATTTAACAAAGCATGAAGCGCCGTTGAACAGGTTATAGAATGAGATATTTCCGGCCCCGTACTTTGCAGGTCATGAGCGATCCATGATGATATATTCCCCAGAGTTGTTGTTGGAGAAGCTAAAGTTTGTGCCTTTCCGGTATCAATATATTCTTTGTAATGTTTTTCGAATAGGTCTGTCGCTCCTCGGGACGACCCAATATTGATTCCAAAAGTATCTTCTGAATTCCATCCTGCTTGTCGAACCGCTACTCTTGAAGCTGCCAGAGCAAACAAAACCGAATCATCTAAAAATTTATATTTCGGATCAGACTCCCTCACTTCCGCTACAATTTGTTTAGATTCGGCATCAAGAGCTGCAACAGATGTTTCCTGTTGATCTAAAAATTGTTTCGTAAAACAATGCTGACGATCAAGGTACTTTTTCCAAACTGAATCTGTCGTATTTCCTAAAGGTGAAATAGAAGAAAAAGCTGTTATGGAGATTTTTTTATTCAATGTTTGTAATTTATAACCCTAAGGTTGTTTTTCTAACTGTAAAAGCCACAAAATACTACTCTGGACTTTTATGTTAATCCTAAATTCACTCCTTTTCACAAAAGTTCCCGCAACAATCCCTTTAATTTAGAGTACTTGCGCTGCTTCACATTTTAATTCGGAGTAAATCAGTTCAATCCGTGAAAATCTGTCGGCAAATTTACACCATTTCGATAGCATCTTCAATTGTTTTGTAGACTTTTTGAAGCTGTTCGTCGCTCATTACATATGGAGGCAAAATATAAACAATGTTTCCTACGGGACGCAAAACAACTCCTTTGTCGATAAAGAAATTATAAAGTTTGGTACGCATAGAACCGTAATAACTTTCCTCAGATTCTGATTTAATTTCTACGGCAAAGATAACCCCCAGTGTTCTGGCAGTAATTACTTTCGAATGTTTCTCGATTTTCTTCTGAAAATCCAAATGGCTTTTATGAATTCTTTCAATATTAGCCTGCATTTCTTCCGTATGCAACAAATCAATACTTGCCAAAGCCGCAGCACAACCTGTAGGATTTGCTGTAAAAGTATGCCCGTGAAACAAAGCCTTATTGATGTCATCATCATAAAAAGCATCGAAAACTTCTTGTGTAAAAGTCGTAATCGCCATTGGGATCGTTCCTCCGGTTAATGCTTTTGATAAACAAATCATATCAGGAACTTCTGTCACATAATCCATTGCAAAGGTTTTCCCGGTTTTACCAAAACCTGTCATTACTTCATCAGCAATAGTAAGAACATTATGCTCTTTACAAATCTGCATTAGTTTTGCCAAAGCTTCCGGTTCATACATAACCATCCCGGCAGCACCCTGTACCAAAGGTTCAAAGATAAATCCGGCACAATTATACTTTTGGATTACATCTTTCAGCGCATCATAGCTTTCCTGCTCCTGCCCTTTTACCGGAACCGGAATTCGGACTACATCAATAAACATTCCCTGAAAAGCCTGTGTGTAAAAAGATATTCCACTTGCGGCCATTGCCGCGAAAGTATCCCCGTGAAAAGCATTTTCAAAAGCAATTATAGTTGTTCGCTTTTCATTTTTATTGAAAAAAAACTGCAACGCAACTTTGATTGCCACTTCTACTGCTGTAGAACCATTATCAGAAAAGAAAATCTTCTGTTGGTTTTTAGGTAAAATCTCAATTAGTTTTTCAGCCACTTTGATGGCTGGCTCGTGTGTGAAACCACCAAACAATACATGTTCTAATGTGGTTAACTGTTTGTAAATCGCATCGGCAATAAATCGATTACTGTGTCCAAACGGATTTACCCACCACGAAGCAATCGCATCAATATATTCCTTACCATTCTCATCCCAAAGTAAAGCACCTTCACCTTTGGAAATTGCAATGGGAGTTTGTGCTGTTTTATGCTGTGTATAAGGATGCCAAAGGTATTGGCTGTCTTTTTCTGTTAATGTCATCTTGTTTAGAATATGGATATTAGAGTATAGAAAATAGACTAAACTCTACAATTTTGACAAAGATAAGAAAGTCTATTTTCTTTATTCTGCCTTCATTTCTCTATAAATTAAGTAAGTTCTCTCGAAACAAATCTGCATATTCCCTAATTACATTCTGATCAAAATAGGGTTCATCATCAATTCTTCCGATACATTTTATTCCGGTTCTATTCAGAATTAAACTTTCCGTCGATTTATTCTCGTTTCCACTAAAGATGATACCTGCAACTTCAAAGCCTCTATTCTGAATCGCTTCTATCGTTAGAAGTGTATGATTAATGCTTCCCAAATAATGTCTTGAAACCACAATTATTTTATAATCCGACTGAATTAAATCTACAATGGTATCTTTTTCATTTAACGGAACAAATATTCCGCCAGCTCCTTCAATTACCAAATGATTAGTAGTTTCGGGTTCCACAATTTTCTTTAAATCTATCGTAAGCCCGTCAATTTCTGCTGCCAGATGCGGACTTGCCGGTGTGTTTAATTCATATGCATTAGGGTAGAATTGAGATTTTGAGTTTGAGATATGAGATTTTACTTTATGTGTATCACTAAAATTTAAATCTCCGGCCTGAACGGGTTTCCAGTAATCAGCCTCTAAAGCTTCAACAACGATTGCCGAAGTAACGGTTTTACCAACATCAGTTGAAATTCCGGTTATAAATATTTTCATACTTCTTTTGTTTCACAAAGACTCACAAAGTGAATATCCGTTTAATAATTGATGCAAAAATACCAATAAAAAACAAAACCCATCATGGCGACAGGTTTGTTATTTTTTATTCTTCTTTCAGTTCGTCTATAACTTTTCGGATTTCCTTAGCATACTTCCCATAATAGTGATGCACCCACCATTCGGTAAACACTCCTATCATTAAGATTGTAAGTACAAAAACGAGCACTATTAGTCCTAATTTCCTGTTAGCAAAACCCTCATTTAAGATCTGTGTAAAATCTGGCATTTCGTAAAGAATAAATCCAAAGAAATAGATTAGAAAAAAAGGCGATAACGAAAAAGTAAAAGTCTTATAAAGCTGCATATTAAGCCTGATATCAAGATATGTTTCGTATAGACTGTCTTTAGTTTTCAATGCGACCTTATCTAATCTTCTATAGAACAAAAAAAGCTGCGTTAAATAATAGATGTATATAGCAACTAATATTCCGAATATAAAATAGTAAGGCACTACTAAGTTCGATGGAAATTTACTGTGTACTGGCAAAAGACCTATGATTACCAAGGATAAAATTTGAATGAAAAACTCCATTCTTAAACTTTTTCTAATCCTGTCCAAAGGCATACTTGCAGATTGTATTTTTTCTAAATTATTTGGAACAACAACATTTTCAGTCTTTTCATTATTCCATGCGTTTTGTATATCGTTAAAATCCATATCCCTGATTTTTAATTATTTCTTTTAATTTTTCCTTTGCTCTGTTTAATTTCACTCTGGCATTTCCTTCCGAAATTCCTAAATTCTCACCAATCTCTTTATGAGAGAAACCTTCCAGTTGATAAAAAATGATCGCTTTATCAATTTTTTCGAGTTTTTGAACCGCTTTATAAAAATGATCAATCTGACTTTCTTTAATCTGCGAATCACCTTCATCTTCTTTAATATTCTCAGAGGCGATTTCGTACTTATCAACCTTTCGCTTTTCCTTTTTCAGAAAAACAATGGCTGTATTCACTGCTACACGATACATCCAGGTCGAAAACTGACTTTCATTTCTAAAAGAATCATACGATTTCCAAAGCTGACAAATAATCTCCTGAAACAAATCCTGTTGATCGTCAGGATTATCCATGTACATCTTGGAAACTTTGTAAAGTATTCCTTTATGACTTTCGATCCGATTTAAAAATTCTTGTTCTTTCTCTTTCAAAATAATCTTAGTTCATTATTGGTTTTACCTTATACCCTGCTTTTCTTAATAAATTAATTACTCCGTACTCACCTCCCAAATGCGCCGATCCTACAGCAAAAAAGATCCTTTCTTTTTTCATTAATTCCGGCATCTTCTTAACCCAATTGCTATTTCTATCGTCTAAGATAATCTTATTTGTTTTTTCACTCGACATTTTTTCATCAGCTGTAATATCATACAATCCCTTTATATTTTCACTCTTATAAAATGCAACCGACTCAGAAGTTAGCGAAGCGTTTAACCCTTCCAACATATTAAGTAATTCATCATCTGTATAGGCATTTTCGAGTATTTTCATTTGACTTTTTACCGTTTCTAAACCTCCGATTTCGATATTTCTTTTCTTAGCTTGCTCGATAAACTCCATTTCATAAAGTTTAATATCGTCACAGCCAAAACTTTTGACAGAAATCAGGCTCATTACCGTAGCCAGACTCAAAGCGTCTACCTGTTTCACCCTCATTCCGGTTGCTTTTTGTAGAATTACATCTAATTTAGCGAGTTGTTCCGGGCTCAACTTCTTACTTAATGGCTCTTTTCCCATAGCCATTTGCTGCATATCTGCCATTTCTTTTGGATCTGCCAAATCAATTTCTAAAACTAATTCAGTAGAAGCTTCAAATGCCTTCTTTGTTTTTTCAGATAGAAAATAATCTTTTGAGCATATCGCATGAATTGTTCCGTATAAATAAGATGACTTTGACAGTCCATTTCCCGACACTTCCCACAAAAGCGAATTTTCAAGTTCTGAAGATTTCACCTGCGCTTGTGCTGTTCCGTTAAAAAATAACACGATAGCTGCGATTGCTGATGTAAATAAATTTTTCATTTTGTTAATTGATTACTTGATTGATGATTATTTGATTTAGTTTGATTGATTGTGCTTTGATGATTGATAGAATACGTATTACGATTTGCTGTATTTTTTTCTCTGCCAAGATGCCATTGAAGCAAAGAAAAGGCAAATCATAACCAGAAGTAATTCTTTATTCGGTTTATCTAAAACAAACTGATTCACTAAAGAATAGCCAAGTCCTACAGAAGCGGCAAAGACAAATACGAAGTTGAATACTTTTTCGGTAACTGATATTGAAGTTGTTTTCATAATTATTTTGGTTTATTTGATTACGACTCGTAAGTAATCAAACAATCAAAACGTTACAAAAAATTCTAAACTTTTTTAAAGAAACCCATAAAAAAAGGGGAGCCAAAGTTTTTTTAATCATTTATAGTTTCAAAGAAATACAAAAAAAAGAGCCCAACAAAATAACTTTGTGAAGCTCTGTGACGACTTTGCGATGCTTTGTGGAACACCAAGTTTTAAAATACGAAATTCCCTAACAATTCTAAAATCTGGTTGATTTCCTGTTCTGAATTATAACTATGAATACAAAAGCGTAAACGTTCCTGACCTTCCGGAACGGTTGGAGAAAGTATAGGTTTTACATCGAAACCTTTGTCCTGAAGCTGTTTTGCCAATCGCTTCACATTTTCATTTCCCTGAACAATCGCCGACTGAATAGCCGATTTACTCCTAACAAACATTGGCTTTAGACCTAACAAGTTTTTTTGTTGATTGAAAAACACTATGTTCTGACGCAACTTCTCAATCGTTGCCTTTTCCACTTCCAATTGCTGATAGGCTATGAGAATTGTAGCAACAGAATGCGGGGAAAGTCCAGTAGTATAAATAAAACTTCTGGCGAAATTTATCAGATATTCTTTAAGATCAGAACTTCCTAAGACTACGGCACCATGACAGCCCAAACCTTTGCCAAAAGTCATTATTCTGGCGAAAATCTTGTCATGCAATTTCTGGTATTGCATCAAACCTTCACCTTTGTCTCCAAAAACACCCAAAGTGTGTGCCTCATCAACTACCAAATAGCAACTGTACTTCTCTGACAGCCCTACTAACTCCTCTAGATTTGGACTATCTCCATCCATAGAAAAGACGGTTTCGGTAACAATATAAATAGTAGTATCCGGAAACTTCTGAATAAGATGCTCCAGATCTTCAAAATCATTGTGATTGAATTTATACGATTTTGCATTAGACATTATGATTCCGTCACGAATAGAAGCATGACTTAACTCATCATACAGAATTACATCATTTCGTTGCGGCACAGCACTAAAAAAACCAACATTGGCATCGTAACCCGAATTAAAGATTAAAGCCGATTGAGCGTCATGAAATTCAGCAATAAACGTTTCTGTAATTTGATATAAAGAGTGATTTCCTGAGATCAATCGCGATCCGGTTGCGCCGTTTTGAAAAATTTCGTTTTCCAGCAAATAAGCATGAGTAAGCTTAAAAATAGATTCTGATTTTGAAAAACCGATATAATCATTTGACGAAAAATCTATTCGGTTACTAAAAACCGGTAATTTTCTAAGCGAATTATTCTGCTTTCGTATCTCTAATTTCTGATTCAGGTTCTCCGGTAATTTCATAAAAGCAAAGTTATGAAATTGATTGCAAAATAAACAGTACGGCTAATACTGCCTGTTATTTCCATTCAATTATCAAAATTAAACTTGCAAAAGCAGCATTCTTTTAATAGTCAAAAAACATAAATTAAAGCATAAAAAAGGCCTCAATTACTTGAGGCCTTTTCTATTTATTCTAAAATTGTCTTAGTCAACTAAAACAATTACTTTATTATCTTTCATTTCAACAGTACCTGATGCAATCTCTAATGTATAGGTTTGATCGTTTACTTTTGTGAATTTACTCGCTACTTCTTTAGAAAAATTAAACTTTGCAGAAGCAATTTTAATAGTTCCTTTTTCCAGAATAGAGACAATAGGAGCGTGATTATTCAATATTTGAAAGCTTCCATCAACTCCAGGCAATGTAACCGATGTTACTTCTCCTGAAAATAATTTTGCTTCTGGTGATACTATATCTAAAATCATAACTTTTTTTTAAATTCCAAATTATAAAATCCCAAATCCCAATTTTGGAATTTGGAATTTTTATTTTTTGATGTTTGTCAAGCTATGCTTGATTATGCTTCAGCTAACATTTTTTCTCCAGCTTCGATAGCATCCTGAATAGAACCTTTCAAGTTGAAAGCTGCTTCAGGAAGATGATCTAACTCACCGTCGATAATCATGTTGAATCCTTTGATAGTATCTTTAATATCAACCAATACTCCAGGAATACCTGTAAACTGCTCCGCTACGTGGAATGGTTGAGATAAGAAACGTTGAACACGACGTGCTCTTGATACTGATAATTTATCTTCTTCAGATAATTCTTCCATACCAAGAATCGCAATAATATCTTGCAATTGTTTGTATTTTTGAAGAATTTCTTTTACTCTTTGTGCACAGTCATAATGCTCATTTCCTAAGATTTGAGGAGTCAAAATTCTTGAAGTAGAATCTAACGGGTCAACCGCAGGATAAATACCTAACTCAGCAATTTTACGAGACAATACCGTTGTTGCATCTAAGTGAGCAAACGTTGTTGCCGGTGCCGGGTCAGTTAAGTCATCCGCAGGAACGTAAACCGCCTGTACAGATGTAATAGATCCTTTATTTGTAGAAGTAATACGCTCTTGCATAGCTCCCATCTCTGTTGCCAAAGTTGGTTGGTATCCTACTGCAGAAGGCATACGTCCTAAAAGTGCTGATACCTCAGAACCTGCTTGTGTAAAACGGAAGATGTTATCAACGAAAAACAATACGTCTTTACCTTGATCAGTTCCTGCTCCATCACGGAAATACTCAGCGATAGATAATCCTGAAAGTGCTACACGCGCACGAGCTCCAGGAGGCTCATTCATTTGTCCGAAAACGAAAGTAGCTTTAGACTCTCTCATTCCTGGCATATCTACTTTAGATAAATCCCATCCTCCATTTTCCATAGAGTGCATGAAATCATCACCATATTTAATAATTCCTGACTCTAACATCTCACGAAGTAAGTCATTTCCTTCACGTGTTCTTTCTCCTACTCCTGCGAATACTGAAAGTCCACCGTGACCTTTTGCAATATTGTTAATCAACTCCTGGATCAATACTGTTTTACCAACACCTGCACCACCAAACAATCCAATTTTACCACCTTTTGCATAAGGCTCGATCAAATCGATTACTTTGATACCTGTGAATAAAACTTCTGATGAAGTTGACAAATCTTCAAATTTAGGAGCTTGTCTGTGAATAGACAAACCGTTTTCACCTGTTTTAGGCAAGTTTCCTAAACCATCAATTGCATCTCCAATTACATTAAATAAACGTCCATATACGTCTGGACCGATTGGCATTTGGATTGGATTACCAGTTCCAACTACTTCATATCCTCTAGACAAACCGTCTGTTGAGTCCATAGAGATTGTACGAACAGTGTTTTCTCCAATGTGAGATTGTACTTCTAGAACTAATAAAGTTCCATCTTTTTTAGTGACTTCTAGTGAATCATAAATTTTTGGAAGTTCAACATCCTTACCGTTGAAAACTACGTCAACTACTGGTCCAATGATTTGAGCAACTTTTCCTATTACTTTTGACATTACTTATGTATTTATTAAATAGCTATTTAGGTTTATCGAAAATACCTCTTTTTTCAGAGCGCAAAGATAAATTTTTAAAATATAAAATCAATATTTTTTTTATAAAAAATACTACGATTTTGTTTGATTCTTAAAAGTCAGCCTTCAAATACCGAAAATAGCATTTTTTAAGTGCATAAAAAAAGCCACTGCATTGTGAAAGCAAGTGGCTCTATTTTAGAAAAACAAGTTTTAATTTATAACTTTAGGATAAAGGATCTGATAATTACCAACATCAACTCCTTTTAAATTTGAACCGTATTTTGCATTAATTGACTCAATAAATTTATTGGCAATAAATGCATAACCTCTGGCTGAAGGATGAACACCATCCAAAGAAAACACTCCCCCGAAAACAAATGTACTTGTCAAAGTATAACCATTAACCGAAATACCATTTGCAGTAGACAACTGTTTCATCAATCCGTCAGCATCTACTAATGCCAGACCGTTTGCTTCCTGAGCCGCTTTAATGGTTAAATTATAGGCCGCGGTAGCCGTTTTGATATCAGCTATCTCTTTTGGTATCAAAACAAACTTATCCTGTAACGGATATGTAATCCCAAATTTATCCAACGGAGCAGGTGGTGCCATCCCAATCCCTGAATTTGTAGCTGTAGGTGCCGTTCCAATAGCTGCTCTTGTGCTCAAAAGCACCAAATCGGTAGCTTTAGCCTGACGCGCTTGTCCAAAAACAGTACCATAAAACGCTGCAGTCTGCGCTCCCACTGATGGCGTAAGCACTGCAGTAAGCTGAGCAGATAAGTTGGTAAGCGTTTCATCTTTTATCAACAAAGGATTTGCTGCAGTTAGCGATAGTAAATCAATTCTATCCGTAACTCCAAGATAATTTAAGGCGCTTTTCAACGGACCGTATAATTGTGCGTTAAGCGCATTGATCGTTGCTGTTCCAACAGCCGTACTTCCATTACCTAAAACAGAAATGGTTAATGGATTATAAGGAACTGTTGTAAAGTGAGGCAATGTACTTATGTCCGGTAAATTTGCAACTACACCTTTTCTTCCATTCTTAGACAATTCTGTTGCCAGATTTTTATAAACAGCATCAAAAGTAGCCGGATCTGTAATCGGATTTGTTCCATCTCCTCCAGACGTTGCATAACCTAAAACATCGTTACCACCAATCCATAAAGAGAAAAAAGTAGGATTCTGCGCTAAAGCATCGCCTAAAACCGTTGCTGAAGCCGAAGAAGCAATCCTTCCGAAATAAGGATTAGCGCTGGCGTATCCTGCAAATGCCAAATGAGTTGCTTTTGCCCCCGGAATTCCTAAATTACTGAAAGCTCCTGTCAAACGTGCACTTATATCTGTACCCGAAACACCACTAACAGGAACCGGAGTACTTGTTGCTACATCTAAATACAATCTAACCCCTAAACTAGGTACCTGAACACCACCGGAGGAAAATCCTCCAATATTATCGGCCATAAAAGGAGTCGTAAAAGCGCCACCACCTACCAATGCAAATTGCTGTGCCAAAATATTAGGATAAGCATTTGTCTGACCAGCTTTAAACAAAGCATTGTCTGAAAAACCTGCTGCAAAGGAATCCCCCAACGCAACATATTTCGAAAAATTCGCTTGCCCCGAAGTTAACGGCTGTCCATCAGACGAATCTGACACCGTTACCGCATCATCACTATTACAAGCCATAAAGGTTACTGAAACCAAAAACAGCCATTTTAAATTTTTTACCATGATCTACTATATTTTATAATTATCCTTTTCTGAATGCTGTATCCGGAAAAGCAAATAAATGGTTTGTTTTGTCTATTACTTCAAATTAAGGATTGATCGTCCAGGAAACAAAATATTGCTGACCAATATATCCGGCACCAAGTACCTGTGCATATTCTTTTCCTCCTATATTTGAAGCTCCTAATTTGAAAATTGATTTTAATTTTGGAAGTCCGTAATTAATTTGCGCATCAATTACAGTTGCTTCCTTAATGATACCATCTGCAAAAGTTGATTCCCATTTGTATTCACTATTCCATCTTCCACTCACATTGAACCCGAAGTTCTCAAACAATTTATCATTTCCAAGAGATACTTTAACTCTGTGTTTCGGCGTATTAAATCCGGCTTCAAAACTTGGATCTTTTGCCTGATCAAAATCAAACTGAGCATAATTATAATTTACTCCTAATTCAAAATTAGCAATCACTTTTTTAGAAAGCCCAACTCCAAATCCAAACGATTTGATTTCAACATCTGTATTGGTATACAACTGATATGCTCTAGTATTCCCATTCTGAAGAGCATGAACTGATTGAAAACCCGGATCTGTATCTCCCTTAGTAACATCAGGAGAATCCTGTGCTGTACCATAAAAAGGCGCTATAACATTTAGATTTCCAATAAAATGATTGTAAATATTATAATAAACATTAAGATCGATTGAAACATCATTGATAAAAGAACGATACCCCAACTCAAATGCTTTAACTTCTTCCGGCTTTACATAATTTACATTTGTTTTTCTTAAAAGTTTCGCCGCAGCTACAGGATCAGTTCCTGCCAAAGCAGCAAAAGCACTGGCTGAGCTTGCCGTATACGAATTACCATACGCATTCAAACCGGTCATTACAACAGTTGACCCTTTTGCAAAACCTTGACCCTTCGTTGTCGAAACCGGCAATGTCTCGGTAAAACGCAACAAGTTATCCGGAGCAGAACCTATCAATACTGCATTTCCTATATTAAAACCAATGTATTGATCTTGTGTAGAAGGGTTTCTGAAACCCGTTTGGAACGATCCTCTGAAATTATGATTCTTTTTCTCTCCTCCGGAATACACCAAAGACACTCTTGGTGAAAAATTACCATCGAAATTTTTTGATTTATCGTAACGAATAGATCCTGTAAACTTCAATCTATCGTCCATGAATTTCTTCATCAATTGTGTGTAAGCACCGTATTCTGTATAATTAATACCACTATTAGCATCGGTATAGATTCTTCCATGAGAATTTAACTCGTACAATCTGAACGATCCACCAACCTGAATTTCCATAAACTTTATCATATCTTTAAAGTTGTAGTTGGCATCTGAATGGTAAATCTTCGAATTATCCACCAGTTTTGAACCCGTAAGTATACTTTCATCATCAATTACCTGATTGAACGCATTCTTAAACGCTGCTGTACCCGGTAATAAACGACCTGTATCTGCCGTAGTTCTTCCTGCCGCATGAGCCTGCTCAGGAGTTGCTCCGCCTAAAGTAGCCTGAACGTAAGCCCCGGCATACTGACCAAACCAGGTTTTATCATCTTTCCACTTTCTATTGATGTTAATACCCGTAAAGCCCATATCATAAGAATGTCCTCCGTCTTCTGATGTCGTATATCCTCTTACGAAAAAGTTTCTCCCTTTAAACTCAATTTTATGTTGTTGCATAAAAAAATCATTCAAGTAGTACCTATTAGCTCCTTGATAAACCGCGTTTCCTGTACCAAATTTACTTTGCCAGATAATTTCCAATCTGTCATCTCCAAAAGGTCTTCCGTGTAATGAAAAATCAATTTTAGTATTTCCGGCTTTGTTGTTCGTAAGATCTATTTCATTATAACCAGTTCTACTTACGTTCTTACTAGGTAATAAATTCACAGCCGAAGCAGGAATCAACCCCAAAACAGCCAGTGACTGTCCTACTCCTTTTAAATTAGTTGAAACCTCGTCACCATAAACGTTAATTCCATCATAATTGGGATTGCTTCTGTCGATTCCGGGAATTGTTTTATCATTATAGTTTGTAGCATACCAATCCGTAGCCTCCATATAAGTAAAGTTGGCTTTAGCTGCGAAATACTTATTAAACGCATGTGAAAAACGTACTCCTAAATCATAGTAATTATTTACACCTGCAGCCTCCTGTGACGTCACTCCATACTTAAAATAAGCAGATACCCCTTGATATGTAAATGGACTTTTACTGTTCATAAATAAAATTCCATTAAAAGCATTTGCTCCATATAGGGCAGAAGATGCACCCGGTAACAACTCAACACTCTGAACATCAATCTCCGAAACACCAATCAAATTCCCTAAAACAAAATTCAAAAGCGGAGATGAATTGTCCATACCATCCACCAATTGCATAAAACGGGTGTTAGCTACAGTCGCAAAACCTCTGGTATTGATTGATTTAAAAGACATACTACTGGTATTCATCTGCACCTCTTTTAAATTTTCCAGACCATCATAAAAAGAAGGAGAAGCCGTTTTCTTAATATCCTGAATCCCCATCCTTTCAATGGTTACCGGAGACTCAAGAACTCTTTCAGGAGTTCTCGAAGCAGAAACTACAATTTCATTCAATTTGGTTTCCTCGTCTTTTAAAACTACATTAAACTTTTGATTTGCGGCGGTAACATTAATCGTTTTAGACTCGAAACCCACAGCCGAAACTTTAATGCTAAAAGGCAGCTTAGCCGAAGTGCTTAATTTAAATGTACCATCAAAATCGGTAGAAGCACCGTTTGAACTTCCAACTACGACAATGTTGGCTCCGGGAATAGGTTGTTTACTGCCATCAGTCACAGAACCGGTAATTGAATTCTGCGCAAAAGATATTCCGCTGAAAAACAACATAATTAATAAATAGACTCTCATTTGGTTAGTTTTTGTTTAGTTTATACTACCAAAATACAAATAATTTCAATATGTATAAAAAAATGTTAAATAAAATTCACTTTTACCATATTTTTACACAATATTTTAACTATTCATCAATACTGTTTTGTTAAATTAAAATCAAATATTACACCTCCAGCAATTCAATTACTATGCATACATATTATTTTAAACCAAAAAAATGAGGATTTAATAAAAATACACAGACGATAAAAAAAATATGACAATAAAAAAAAGCGAGATCAAAATCTCGCTTTTTTAACATTTTTAATAATTCAACTATTTTGTCAATCGAAACGAAACAAAATGCCGATAATTATTCCTTACACCCAAACCATTAAATACAAACAAGTTGGCTTAAAATTCAATCTTCAAGCCAATTTGATTAGCACTTGCGATTAAAGTAGTTTTGGGAACCGATTTATAATTTTCTACCAAACCTTCATTATGTTTCGAAATGGCAGATTTAATCTTTCTAGTATACCCCATCTTAATAGGGATCGAAGCGATAATCATTGCACCTCCAATAATCGCGGCTGTAAAACTGGTACGCTCAGATTTAATCGAAGGATTATATCCGTTTCCGGGATATGAAACTGTGGTATTATCCTGAGTTAAACCCACTATTAAATTGGCAACCACAAGGCTGCTCCCTCCGTAGAAAAGTACATTTCCCCACGTTTTTTTGTTACGCCCGGCGTTATAAAGTGACAATGCTTCCGGATTGTTATCTAGATAAGCTCGAACCACATTGGTTGAAAGTTTTTTATTCTCAGCATCATTGTAAACCACTCCTCCGCTTCTGTAACTGAGTTGTTGGGAAAATGACACCTGAAATAACATCAAAAATAGACCTACAATAATTAATTTCATGTTTTAATATTTATAATTACTTTTTTACCAATTTAGGCAACACAAAAAAATATCTCCGAACAAGAACTATCAGGTGTTAAACATTGCATGTGATACAAATTTCTACAGCCTTACTACTACTTACTACACTTTTTACAAAGTTACATATTTATAAAATATTTGTCGCTACGAAGTCCGGAGACTTCTAAGAGCAGAGCCGATTTCTTTTTTATACTTCCTTACCAGTCTGGCTTATAATGCTCTATCTTTTCAATTTTCACCTTTGACCAAAACGATTTTCGATCATATTCTTTTGCTTTTGAGAATTTCAAATCTTCTGAAACCTGTTCGTAAAATACTATATTTCCATTAGGGCTTATTTCACCAAAGTAATCAACAATTACTCCACCATTTACCATCTTAAAAACATTAATTTTTAATTTATTATCTTCAATATAATAATATCCTGAATTTCCGATATTTTTGTTATTTATCATATCCAAATTAGGTAATCCTTTATTGTATATAAATAACACCTGTCCTTTTGAAAAAAACCTCAAAAAACGATAACTTTCTTTTTTAATTTTAACATCATCCCATTTGTTGTAAGTTGAATCCAATACATAAATACAAGTGGTATCAATTGCTGATTTATCCTTTGATGCATATTGAGGTTTATTATATTCAAATTTTTTAGAATTAACCAACCTATATCCTCCTTCAGGTGTAGTGTAATAATTTACATTACAACAGGAGAACAGCAACAATACAAATACTAATACAAAATATCTCATCATTAATAAAATAAATAATTAGGATTAAAACCACCTGTATAATTATAGTTTTTTTCCCTTAAACTCTGTCTTGAAAATAAGGAGTTAAGAAAGCATTTCTTCTATGTATCCAGTTTTGAACTGAATGTAGTCTTTTTTCACTATTATGTCCATAAAACGAAGCCTGTCCATTATGTATCCCCATACACAATTTCTGCCCTTAAAGCCGGTATTATTTCGTTGTATGCATTCCTCTTAACATTTTTGGATTTCCTCCTGCTATGCCATCTCCAGTCATAATACTTAATCCAGACAGAAGCAAAATCAATCAAACGAGCGTACTTACTTCCTTTTGTCCCCACTATCATCATTGCTCCATCAAAGCGAAAAAACTAATAGTATTAGTTCTTTACTGGAGAGATATGGCTTTTGAAATTTTATAGAATTCAAAAACTCGCGTCATAAAAGTCCAATACTATACCAACATCATCCACATATATATATCAAATATCTCTAACTATCTAATATTCTTTATATAAATAAAATGTTACTCCCATTATTATCGTTGATGAAAATAAATAAACATCTGTTAAAAAAAATAATTTCCCAAGTGAATACTTTTTATTCATAATAATCAATTCACCATTTTTTCTTGCAACATAACAATAGTAATTAATAATAAAAAGACTTATTTGAATTATCACATACATTACTGGAAGGTTATAATTTTTAATCCATTTTGTAAAAAACAAAAAAAGGTTCACAATACTAAGCACATTATTGGTTTGTGCAAAAGATATATACCCAATTATTGGAATTTCTGGAGAAGCATTATGCTTTAAACTTTTAAAGTACAAATTATAATACAAATATTTAAAAATTTTCATTCGTGTTCATTTACATTAATTAATAACCTAAAGTTTTAAACCTGTAAGGATGCCAAGTATTTCTATACCATTCTTCATAAAAATCTGCATTTGTAATCGCTCGGCCACCTTTCCATCCGATTGTCCAGGCCAATCCGACAATATTTCCTTTTGTAGAAGCTAATCTCATCGAAATTGTGCTTGAAATAGCCTCACTAGTTCCTGTAGCATAACTTCTGTTTGAAAATTCAGTAGCAGCTCCATAATAACTCAAAACAGCGCCTGTAGTTGATGCAACGCCCCCTCGCTAGCGCGAGCGTCCCGTTCGTGGACACAATCAAAATCAATCCATTTTCTTTTCGAACCATCAACTCCTCACCTTTATAAATATTATTTTTTTTTCCATCGCAGAAACTAACTTTATAAGCATTCACTAGCGGGACGCTTGCGCTAGCAGGGGAGTTATTTATCAATCGTTTTCAAACTAATCAAAAAATCCTCAAAATTAAAATTTTCGCAACCGTGTTTATTAGTCCCTTCAAATACTTTAAAATCAGATTTTACAATGTTATAAAAATCTTTATTTTGTTTTTCGTTTAGTAAAAGTGACTTCCCTTTAAAGAAAGCATACGTGTCAAAAATTCTAAATCGTTTATCTTTGAAACTACCTTTATAATTTACTTTTTCAAGTAAAAATTCTTGCTTTAACTCATTATTGTAATAAAACATTTTTTTGTTTTTATAAAACAACATGCCTTTTTCACTTTTTGAAATTGTATCTTTTTGATTTAATTTCGTGAGTTTATCAATATAACCGTATTTGACACCTCCAATTTCGATAAAATCACAATCGTCATTGTTTGCATCATAAAAAATATACCAAGGAAATTTATTTGATTGATATATAAATCTTTCTTCTTTTTTTTCTGCTCGATTTGAACAAATTGTTAAAAGCATTGATAAAAATATAAGTCTCATAATAATTATTTTTGTAAGTGGTAAGAAAATAAGGATGGTCTAACTCCTAAATTTCTCAAATAAATTTGAGCATTCAAAATAAATGGATGCATTTCTAGTACTGGAACACCTGCCAAACTTAACGCTCTTGATATATGATTTACACAACTTGAAAAGTATAAATTATATTTTGCACCATTTGCTAAACTTTTGCTGTAATTTGCTAAAGTTTTTAAATTTACTCCATCAACTACCTTTTTCCAAGTCCCTTTTACATCAACATAATTATCCCCTGCTGTGCGAAGTCTCCCGACTTCGTACCCGTTCCTATATGACGTTACAACGTTTTTTGGCAGTTGCATACTCACCGATAACCCTTGAAACAAATACAATTATCAAGACATTCATGGAAAAAGTCAGGAGACTTTTATCATATTTTATGGCTTTCAACAACTTTTAAAAATCCGCAAAGTCTTGAGACTTTGCGGAGCGGGGTAGTAACCAACTAAACTTGCAATCGCGAGCGGACACTGGCACAAGCGGAGGGATAAAATTTTCAATCTTCGAGATATGGTAAATCACTAATTTCACATTAATTATTCAAAAGAAGGATAAAATCCATCATAATGACCTGTCCTTATTCTATGTACAATACTTTCAGGATCCATAACAACCCCTATTTCAGCTTTTCTATTCTCATCCTCTAATTTTCCTACATGAGTAAACTCCGCATCATTAATTCTCCAAACGTACCAATTACTTGAAATCTTAACTGGACATTCTCCTTTCTTTACTCCGTAATCTCTTGTTCCACGGAATAAAATATTCTCAAACGAACCAACTTCTTTGACATTGCCTACTTTCTCCCAAAAACCTAATTTTACTCCCCATTTAGTTACACAATGTGCATAAAATAAAATATTATTTTGTATAATTTCATCAATATCGGGTGAACTGTCAATCGGATAAACTTTATCAAAAGCTCTTATCACATCACTATTCAATTGTTTTAAATCATTTGTTATATATTGAAAATAGCGCTTGCTAAAATCATCAACTTTAACAAAAAAAACATCTCCTACTTTTATGCTTACTCTTTTCATTTTTACTTACGGTTTAATTCCATATTCTATCCAATATTTTGGAGCGATAGAATTTCTTATATTTAATAAATTTCCTTTTCCATATTGATTTATTAGAGATTGTTCAATAATTCGGGCATTTATTCTACTCAAATTTTGATATCCATCAATTCCCTCATATCTCAACAAAGATTTAGCTCCTCCTGAATTTACATGTTCATCAAATCTTATAGATGGATCTCTTTGAGTAATACCAATATACTAGACTTCTCCAGTAATTTTATTAACCCCTGCTGTGCGAAGTCTCCCGACTTCGTACCCGTTCCTATATGACGTTACAACGTTTTTTGGCAGTTGCATACTCACCGATAACCCTTGATACAAATACAATTATCAAGGCATTCATGGAAAAAGTCAGGAGACTTTTATCATATTTTACGGCTTTCAACAACTTTTAAAAATCCGCAAAGTCTTGAGACTTTGCGGAGCGGGGGGAATATTCCATTCCTTGAAAACCTGCACCAACAACTATTCCTGCTAAAACGCCATAAGGTCCAGCAAAAGAACCTCCAACTCCCCAGGATGAAATTGCCGTTCCAACTCCCCATGAAGCCGTTTTAAAAATATTAACGACTTCCAGGTCATTGAGCCGTATAGTTTGTAAAGTAAAAGCCTAACTAAATCGGATTTTCTTCATTTATATATTTTTCTAATTCAAAAACTAAATCGTATGTGATTTTGCTATCACAATTTTTAGTCAGTTCATCAGTTATCTTTTTTTCAAACGACTTTGCTGCTACTCCATTTCTAATCAAATAAATATCTTGTACTAGATTACTAAGCAAAAACCATTCATCATCAGAAATTAGTTTTTCTTTTCCTTTATTCTGAATATAGTATCCATCATAATAGCCTTTGTACTTTTTATATATTTCTATTTTTTCTGAGGTTAACATTATACTGGATTTAATAGTGAAAAATTATACCTGTAACATTCGGATTTTTTAACGATGCAGGATATTCGTGCAACCCCTGCTGTGCGAAGTCTCCCGACTTCGTACCCGTTCCTATATGCCGTTACAACGTTTTTTGTCAGTTGCATACTCACCGATAACCCTTGAAACAAATACAATTATCGAGACATTCATGGAAAAAGTCAGGAGACTTTTATCATATTTTATGGCTTTCAACAACTTTTAAAAATCCGCAAAGTCTTGAGACTTTGCGGAGCGGGGTTCTTGTAAATAAAAAACAAAAATCAACAAAAGACAATAAAAGACAATAAAAGACAATAAAAAAACGCTCCATTTTTTTTGATTTTTCCTTGATACAATACCTACCATCCAATTACTCATCTTTACCTCAAAAATCTGTATTACCGATTCTATCAAAACCTCGAAAAGCACTCTAATTACTCTAAACGAATATTCTAAGACAGAAAAAATAAAATCAAAAAAACTAGTGCCATTACAATTATAACTCCACCGATAAACATAAGCGCCATACTATAATGATAAGCCAATATCTTTATAGAATCTGATATATACTCAAAAATATTACCTCTCTTAACCCCATAAACTGGTTTAATATTTTTCTTTTTATATAAAACATAAAATATTAAACCGATGAAAAACGTTACCAAACCTATTGGTAAACCATAAATAACTCTTTCTAAATAATCTCCTGATGTCATCTTTTACTCTTTTGATTTATCACAATAAAATTTCTTTGAATACTAGGAGACACCAATTTATCATAAACGAATGTGCTAACTTTTAGAATTGTTTTATCAAAAATATATTCGCCTCCTGGAATTCTATTAATCGCTTTACCAATACCGGCAGTCAGAGCAAATTTTGTACCCCCCTGCTGTGCGAAGTCTCCCGACTTCGTACCCGTTCCTATATGCCGTTACAACGTTTTTTGGCAGTTGCATACTCACCGATAACCCTTGAAACAAATACAATTATCAAGACATTCGTGGAAAAAGTCAGGAGACTTTTATCATATTTTACGGCTTTCAACAACTTTTAAAAATCCGCAAAGTCTTGAGACTTTGCGGAGCGGGGGCTTTTTATAAGAACTCTTCGGAGATCTGGGGGAATCTCAATCAATTATATATATTTACGACTTTATCGTTGGCAGTCATAAAAAATGTAAATATTTTATTATAATCATAACTGATATCAACTTCACAACTATTATCAAATGCAACATTATTAAAAATTCTTCCATAATTAATCGTCTTATTTGGAAGAAGAACAATACAATCAGCTTCTATAATCCGAATTATAAAGTCTTTGTTTTGTTTCGACTTACTCTTTGCAAAATTTTTATAAAACATTTTTTCTGCAAAATTATGCCTCAATAAAGCTGTTTCTTTTTCTTGATCGTTTTCTCTATCAATTTTATCTTTATTTTTTTCTGTTGACTTATGAAGTATTAATGCACTAGATCTATCTTCTTCATCATTTAATTTCACATAATTTTTTAAAACATGAATAACAATATTTTTTTTAGATAAATATATTGTATCTAAGCTATTATTCTTAATTTCAAAAAATAATAAATTTAAACGTGAA
>NZ_CADCST010000068.1:0-55321 GCF_902804485.1 Flavobacterium collinsii
GAGTAAAGAGTAAAGAGTAAAGAGTAAAGAGTAAAGAGTAAAGAGTAAAGAGTAAAGAGTAAAGAGTAAAGAGTAAAAGAGTAAAGAGTAAAGAGTAAAGAGTAAAAGAGTAAAGAGTAAAGAGTAATTTGAAAAGTGAGCCACAGATTAAAAGGATTAGAAAATCTGCGTAATCTGCGAGAAAAATTATTAAACACATAGAAACATAGAATTTTTTAATTGTTTCAAAGATTACAAAGAAATCTTGCTTATTCACATAGCAAACTAATGTGATTTAGAGTAAAAGTGAAACGCCTTTTTTAAAAACTAATAAACTATGTTTCTATGTGTTTAAAAAAAAGACACAGATTAAAAGGGTTAGAAAGATTAAAAAATCTGTATGATCTGCGATATCTGCGAGAAAAATAATAATACACAAGTTAACCTAATCCATTTTAATCCTTTTAATCGGTGGTAAAAAAGACCTACTGCCAGAATATTAGTTTTATGCTTAAACCGACTTTTATAAAAATCAATTTGATTGTTTTACTGTTGATTTTCAGTACTAAAACAATAGGGCAGGCGACTGAAAATAACGTCTTGCCCGACAATTTAAAGTGGTCACAGAGAACGGCACTTACTATTTTGGACAAATACCCGAAAGCATGGCAGATCGATGGAACCGAAAAACCCAAATGGGACTATAAAATGGGATTGGTATTGTCGGCTTTTGAAAAATTATATCAGAAAACAAACGATCGAAAATACTTCAATTACATTAAAGGATATGCAGATGAATTGATTGATACTGACGGGAATATTATAAAATATGAGAGGAACGAGTACAATATCGATTGTGCTAACCCCGGAAAATTATTGTTCAATCTTTATGACGAAACAAAAGACAAACGTTATTTAAAAGTAATACAAGAATTAAGAAATCAGCTTGAAAACCAGCCGAGGACAGCAAGTGGCGGATTTTGGCACAAACAAATTTATCCCAATCAAATGTGGATTGATGGTTTGTACATGGCCGAACCTTTTTACACCCAGTATACGGTTAGATTTGAAAATGGTAAAGCTTTAAACGATATTGCAAAGCAATTTGAATTGGTGCATACGCACTTGGTAGATAAAAAAACAGGTTTGGTTTATCAGGCTTGGGATGAAAGCAAAGAAATCGCTTGGGCGAATCCACAAACAGGAACTTCGCCAACCCTTTGGGGACGGGCTAGCGGCTGGTATATGATGGCTTTGGTTGAAACCTTGGAGTATTATCCAAAAGCACATCCTAAATACAAAGTGCTGATAGAATATCTGAATCAAATAGCAAAGAGTGCCGTGCAGTATAAAAGCGCGTCAGGTTTATGGTATCAGATTGCTGATAGGCCCGAAATAAATGGAAATTTTTTAGAATCTTCATCATCAGCCATGATTATTTATGCTTTAGCGAAAGGAGCGGATAAAGGATACCTGAAATCAGAGTATAAAAAGACAGCAGAAAAATCATTTGAGGCCTATTTAAAAGAATTTGTAACCAAAGACAATCAGGGACACATCATTATTTCAAATGTATCTTCGAATGTGGGTTTAGGAGGAAAACCATTTCGAGACGGAACAAATGATTATTATAGTAAAAGCAAAACAAAGGACAATAGCTCACCAGCGCTTGCAGCCTTTTTGCTGAGTGCATTAGAATTGGAAAAATAGTAGAATCTAAATATATTTTAAAATGAAAGATAATAGAACAAAGGGTTATTTTACAGCAGTGGCTTTAGTTTGTCTGATGGCCTTTACAAGTTGTAAAGTGACTTCACAGGAAGCGTCAAAAAAGGAAATCGTCATCGGTAAAGATTTAAAATGGTCTGATAAAATGACTTTGACTTTAATGAAACGCCACCCTGAAAGTTATATGATTGATGATTCGAAAACGCCTAAATGGGATTATGTTCATGGATTGGTTTTGCATGCTATTGGAGAATTGTACAAAAAAAATCCGGATCCCAGATATGCAGCTTATGTAAAAAGCTATGTGGATGCTCTTGTTCAAAATGATGGCACAATCAAAACGTATGAGTTAGACAAATACAATATTGACTTAATTGTACCAGGACGTTTGTTATTTCCTACTTATGTAACTACCAAAGAAGAAAAATATTTAAAAGCACTTCAACTATTACGCAAACAATTAGCAGAACAGCCAAGAACAACAAGTGGTGGATTTTGGCACAAACAAATCTATCCAAATCAAATGTGGCTGGACGGTCTGTATATGGGAGAACCATTTTATGCACAATATACCGTTACTTTTGAAGGAGGAAAAAATCTTGACGATGTTGCAAAACAATTTGAGTTAATTCAATTGCATGCAACAGATCCAAAAACCGGATTATTGTATCATGGTTGGGATGAAAGCAAACAAATGCCGTGGGCGAATAAAGAAAACGGAACTTCTCCAAACTTTTGGTCAAGAGCTTTGGGTTGGTATGCAATGGCGCTTGTTGATGCCCTTGATTATTTCCCGAAAAACCATCCAAAACAAAAAGAACTGATTAAATACTTAAACAGTGTTTCGGCTGCTTTAGCCAAATATCAGGATAAATCAGGTTTATGGTATCAGGTGACAGATAAAGGCGGTGCAGAAGGAAACTATCTTGAAGCCTCAGGATCATCAATGTTTGCTTATGCTTTTGCAAAAGGAGCCAATAAAGGATACCTGCCTGCAAAATATAAAAACCTGGCTAATAAAGCTTTTGACGGTTTAACCAGACAATTGATAAAGGTAGATGCTGATGGTGGAATTACACTTACACAAGCTTGTCAGGTGGCGGGCTTGGGAGGTAATCCTTATCGTGATGGTTCGTACACCTATTATGTAAACGAAAAGAAAAAAGACAACGATCCTAAAGCGACGGGACCCTTTATTTTGGCAGCTGTCGAATTAAACAGATAATATAAATGATTTCAATTAAAAAATACATTGTATTGACTTTGTTCAGTATTTGCTTAGGAGTAAAGGCGCAGAATACCTATAAAAACTGGCCGGATATTATTAAGAAAAACGATGCAGTCTGGTTTGGTACCGATGAAGCAAAAAAAATAGCAGAGAATGTATTGCTCTACCAAAGAGAGGTAGGCGGGTGGCCAAAGAACATTCAAATGCAGAATGAATTAACGCCGGAGCAGAAAAAGGATTTACTGAAGCTTAAAAAAACAACTGCAGAAACGACTACAGACAATGGGGCAACTTGTCAGGAGATGCTTTTCATGTCTAAAATGTACGCGCAGGTAAAAGACGATCGATACAAAGAATCGTTTTTAAACGGACTAAATTATTTGTTGGAAGCCCAATATAAAAATGGGGGATGGCCTCAGTTTTACCCTTTAAAAAAAGGCTATTATACTCACATTACTTACAATGACGATTCTATGGTGAACATCCTAAACACCATTAGACAAGTGGGTGAGGAAACGGATTATTTTAGTATAAAACCTTCTAAAGCAGTGGTTGAAAAAGCAAAAGCATCTTTCGAGAAAGGAATCGACTGCATTTTAAAAACACAATACAAACAAAACGGTGTTTTAACTGCCTGGTGCGCACAACATGATGAAGTTACTTTTGCACCTGCAAATGCAAGAGCATTTGAATTGGCATCGTTAAGCGGTTATGAATCCGCAAAAATTGTATTGCTTTTAATGTCAATCGAAAAGCCTTCTTCTGAAATTATTACAGCAGTACAAAGCGCAAAGCTTTGGTTTGAAAAAACAAAAATCACGAACCTGGAAGAAAAGCGTGTTTTAAATGACGCCGGAAAAGTGATCGATAAAAAAATGATTGTAACGCAAAATGCGGCCCCGATCTGGGCGAGATTTATGGATCTTTCTACCAATGAACCCTTCTTTTGCGATCGCGACGGAATCAGGAAAAAATCGATAGATGAGATTGGTGCTGAAAGACGAAACGGTTATTCCTGGTATTCTGACGCACCCAAAGAAGTACTCAAAAAATATCCGGCCTGGGCTGCAAAAAACGGCTTAAAAATTTCGGCAAAAGAATCATCAGATAAGAAAAAGAACAACTTTATTACCGTTGCTTTAGACGGTTCGGGTGATTTTACAAAAATTCAGGATGCTATAAATGCGTGTCCTTCTTTTCCTTATGAAAAGGTAACTGTTTTTGTGAAAAACGGAACTTACAAGGAGAAAATCCGTATTCCCGAATGGAATAGTCAAGTGGCTCTAATTGGTGAAAGCAAAGAAAATACGATCATTACTTTTGATGATAACTTCTCTAAGATTAACATCGGGAGAAACAGCACTTTTAATACCTATACCCTTTTAGTGGAAGGTGATGATTTTTCGGCATCCAATTTAACCATCAAAAATGCTTCGGGTGATAACGGTCAAGCTATTGCACTGTCTGTTGTAGCAAATAGAGCTCAGATTTCTAACTGTAATATTCTCGGAAATCAGGATACTTTGTACTTGTCGGGAAAGGAAGCCAAACAGTATATCAAAGATTGTTATATTGAAGGAACTACCGATTTTATCTTTGGAAGTGCAACAGCGTTATTTGAAAATTGCGAAATTCACAGTATCAAAAACTCTTATATTACTGCTGCTTCAACACCTGAAGGAACAGCTTTTGGTTTTGTTTTTAAAGATTGCAAACTTACAGCTGAACCCGCGGCAACGGCAGTTTATTTAGGAAGACCCTGGCGTATTTATGCCAAAACAGTTTATATCAGTTGCGATATGGCAAAACATATCAGACCGGAAGGATGGGAAAATTGGTCGAAACCCGAAGCGGAAAAAACAGCTTTTTATGCCGAATACAATTGCAAAGGCGAAGGAGCTTCGTCTGCAAAAAGAGTTTCGTGGTCGCATCAGCTTGAGAAGAAAGAAGCTGAAAAATATACGATAGATAACATTTTGAAAGACTCAATTCCCAACTGGTATTCAGGCCTGACAAATGTAAAGTAATAGAGAAAAACTCAGAACCTCAGTACCTTAGCGCCTCAGAACCTATAAAAAAAACATGAACTTTAAATACGTTATTTTCCTCTTAATCACCTGGATTTCTGTAGCTCAGCATACCGAATTTCCGTCAGCAAAAGTAGATTCAATAGTTAATCGAATTCAGCTTCCTGTATTTCCTTCGTATCAGGTTAATGTTTTAAAATTGGGTGCAAAAGGGGATTCCATTACCAACAATAAATCCGTTTTTGATAAAGCGATGGCTTTGTGTAAAAAGAATAATGGCGGGACGATTATTGTGCCGGAAGGAATCTATAAAATAAATGGCCCGATTCATTTTGTGAGTAATGTCAATCTTAAATTAGAAAAAGGAGCAAAAATTAAATTCGGTGATACTCCGGCAGATTATTTACCAATGGTCCTAACGAGTTGGGAAGGTACCATGCTTTACAATTACAGCCCGTTGATTTATGCTTTTGAATGTTCTAATATTGCCATAACAGGCGAGGGAACCATTGACGGTGAAGGAGGTAAGATTTGGAAAAGTTTTAAAGCGAAGGAAGGTGACGGAAAAAACAGAAGCCGTGACATGAATCATAACTACGTAGCTTTGAAAGACAGGAGATTTGGGGAAGGATATTTTTTACGTCCGCAAATGATTCAGTTTTTTAATTGCAGAAACATTTTGGTCGAAAATATTCGAATTGAAAACTCTCCTTTCTGGTGTTTGCATTTATTGAAATCGCAAAGTATCACTGTGCGTGGGGTGCGATATAAATCATTGAATTACAATAACGACGGGATTGATCCGGAGTATGCAAAAGATGTTTTAATTGAAAATGTAAGCTTTGATAATGGTGATGATAATGTGGCTATCAAAGCCGGAAGAGATCATGAAGGAAGGGCAAATTTGGCAACACCAAGTGAAAACATTGTGATCAGAAATTGCAATTTCAAAGGACTTCACGGGGTAGTAATTGGCAGTGAAATGTCGGCAGGAGTTCAAAATGTATTTGTTGAGAACTGTAAAACGACAGGTTATTTAAAAAGAGGTATTTATCTGAAGACTAATGCAGACAGAGGTGGTTTCATCAGAAATGTATTTGTCCGAAACATAAAGCTGGATGAGGTAGAAGATTGTTTGTATATCACCGCCAATTATCATGGGGAAGGAAGAGGCTTCCAATCTGATATATCCAATATTTCTTTCTCGAATATTACATGTAATAAAGCCACAGCATCTGGAATTGTAATTCAGGGATTTCCGGATAAAAAAGTTCGTAACATTTCGTTAAATAATATCGATATCAAATGGGCAAAAAATGCCATTTCGAGTGAGAATGCCGAAAATGTACTGCTCAATGAGTTGGTTATCGGAGAAAAAGCAACGGTACCAACAGCAGCGAAGTAGTTTTTTTTGAGGTTCTGAGTTGCTAAGATTTTTTAAAGAGTTAAATGTAAATCAAATGACTAAATATTATCTGCTAATTATCTGTTTGTTTTCAATGGCGTGTTTTGCTCAAAAAACAACACTTTATACTATTGGAGATTCAACAATGGCCAATAAAAAAGATCCTGATCGTAATCCCGAACATGGGTGGGCACAGGTGCTACAGCCTTTCTTTACCGGGAATGTCAGAGTGGAGAATAAAGCAGTAAACGGGCGAAGTACAAAAAGTTTTATCAACGAAAAACGATGGGATTCTATTTATAAGAAGCTTAAAAAAGGAGATTATGTTTTTATTGAGTTTGGACATAATGATGAAAAGATAGAAGATTCAATCCGATACACAAATCCCCATACGAGCTACAGGTACAACCTGACTAAGTTTGTGAAAGAAAGCCGGGAAAAAGGTGCAATTCCTGTATTATTAACTTCTATAGCAAGGCGCAATTTTAACGAGAAAGGAGTTTTAGTGTCTACACACGGAGATTATCCTCTCGAAACCAGATTGGTAGCTCAAGAGTATAAAGTTCCTTTTATTGATCTGGAATATTTTACAGAAATATTGGAACAGACTTACGGACCTGAGAAATCGAAACAGTTGCATTTGCATTTTAAAGCCGGTGAAAATACGTATTATGATAAAGATAAGAGTGATGATACTCATTTGTCATTAAAAGGAGCTACAGAGATTGCTCAAATTGTAATCAATCAAATTAAGAGAGCAACTGATCCTGCCTTAGCTTTGCTAAAAAAAGAGATTAGATAAAAAGACAACCTTTAAGTGGATGATTTTCAAAAAAGAGAGAACTGAGATTCTCTCTTTTTTTGTTTATGCGTCTTTGTAAAGTAACTTAAAAAGATTTGTAAGAGCTTATGATACAGTCAAAAAAACAGTTTTTATGTGAATTAATTGCAGATTTGGCTTATCACGATAGTTTAATGGCTTCTAGCGGTGCCCGAAGAGAAAAGTTACAATTAAATTTGCTGCAAACTTTATTGTTTCTTCACTTTTTAGGAAGAGAAGGGAGGGAACAAAGAGGTATTAATCACTAAAAAATAATACAACTAAAAGCACATGGGTACCTCTACTTTTTCTTTAGAATTTGATCTGAATATTGCAGAGATACGTAATTTGAATAAAATGTATTTCAAAGATTTGTACAAAAAAAGAGTAATGTTTTTTTTGGCAATCATCTTGTTGGTAATTGTTTTTTTGGATTGGGATAATAACGATGATTTTTTCCAATGGATAATTAGAAACTTATTTTCCGTGATCTTCTTTCTGTTTTTTCACTATCTAATCGTAAATGCAATTTGTAAAGTAACCTTTCGTCTGGTCAAAAAATTATTGAAATTTGAAGGCTTTGTGCGCAGGTATAAATTCAGTTTTACGAATTCAGTTATAGGAGTACATTCTCCTTTAGGAGGATTTACGCATCGATGGTGTCAGATTGAGAAAGCGATTCTAACCAAAGACCTTTTTTTACTATACATTAGGGATAGAAACGGATATATCATTTCTATTTCAACCAAAGATAATTGTGATCATAAAATAGCAGAGTTAATTGCATTTATAGATTGTAATGTAACCCATGTAGAAAGAATTTGATCTGACTAGACAACTTTTAGCAAATGTAAAAGTCGAGAAAGAAAAGAAGCACTTCTATAGGATGCCTGTTCTTCATAAATACGATCATTTTTGAAGTGTTTTGGTCTCGTTTAGGCGCATTTTTAATAGATTTCCTCCAATAAAACAGCAAATTACCATTATAGGATGGAACAAAAAGTTGCTTTTTTGATGTTTTGAAGAGGGAAAATGAAATTTTCTAAAAAATACTTTTGAATGCCCTACAAGACAGGAATTGTCGGGTCTGAAAAATAAGCTATTGACTATTAGTTTATTGTGAAAAATGGAATGCTAAAAAGTAAAGAAGTAAACTTATTGTTAAGTTAAGGGCCGAAAAATGGGGATAAATTTAACAGCAAAAGTGTTGTAACTCCCAAGCAAACTTTTATTTTTGCGTCTTAATTTAATAATTATAAGCATGAACGATCTATTAGTAAAAATCAACGCCGAAATTGAAACATTTAAAGCAGAGGCTGAATCATTAACTGAAAAAGGTGTTAAAGCTGCTGGACCAAGAGCACGTAAATCAACTTTAGAAATTGAAAAACTTTTAAAAGAGTTTAGAAAAGTTTCTATCGAAGAATCTAAAAAATAATATTTTTATTTCAAAAAAAAACCTCGTTTAATGAATTTTAAACGAGGTTTTTTTATGGAAAATATTTTTTAGGACTCCAAACTTTTGAACCTGATTCTAATTATATCCAAAGCTTTTTATCATTATATTGCAATAACATCGAATCTGTGGAGAAGCAAGTTTGTGATTATTCTATTTTAAAAGAAAAATAGATGTTGTAATGTAGTAAACAAGTCTGTTAATATAAAATTGTTAGGATGAGTAACGTAAAAAATCTTAAGGCGGTAGCCTATGGAGAAGTGCTTTGGGATGTTTTTGCTACCGAAAAAAAAATTGGAGGTGCACCACTCAACGTCGCCTTGCGTATGCAATCGTTAGGTTGTGAAGTAGCAATGATTAGCTGTGTAGGTAATGATGAAGACGGTTCTGTCCTCATCAATCAGGTTAAAAAACTAGGACTTGAAACGGAGGCGATTAGTAAGTCAGAAGATTTTCCGACCGGTTTGGTTGAAGTAAGTTTAAACGATAAAGGCTCGGCGAGTTATATTATTCATTATCCGGCGGCTTGGGACAAAATTATGCTGACTGATTTTGCGAGAAATCGGGTACTCAATGCAGATGTTCTGATTTTTGGAAGCCTGGTTTGTCGGGATGCTGTATCAAGGAAGTCCCTCGGAGAATTATTACAGACAAATGTTTATAAAGTTTTTGATGTCAATCTAAGAAAACCTCATTACTCGTATGAGATTTTAGAGCGTTTGATGCATTCGGCCAGTTTTATCAAATTCAATGATGAAGAATTATTAGAAATTGCTCCGGCACTGCATTCGACTTTCACCACACTGGAAGAGAATATTCATTTTATTGCCGGGAAGACCACTACCAATGCTATTTGCGTCACCAGAGGACAACATGGTGCATTATTACTTTGGGAAAACCAATTGTATGAGAATAACGGATATGCTGTAAAAGTTGTAGATACGGTAGGAGCGGGTGATTCTTTTTTAGCGGCTTTAATTATGGCATTGCTTACCGGGAAAGCACCTCAATATGCAATTGATTTTGCATGTGCCACAGGAGCCTTAGTTGCCGCTTCACCGGGAGCGAATCCTGAGATTCCACTTTCAAAAATCGAAAGCCTGCTTATTGGCAGATGACATAAAAAAAACTGAAAGAAGAATTTTGTCGTTACAAAGAAAAATTCGGAGAGATCTGGATTATAAAAAGTTTAGAACAAAAAAATGGGGTTGAAAGACCCCATTTAGTTACTATTTTGTATCGTATTTATGCTGTTTGATCATCTGTAGCAGCTTCAGGTGCATTTGTTTTTACCGATGCAATTCCGTTATCTCTGGCGGCAGTACTTTCATACATTTCGCTTGATCCAATAATCTGACCGTTAGTGGCTTTTAAGTTGAAATAAGGTTTTCCGCTTTTGGATTCCAGTTTGTCAAATTTCCCGTCGTTTTGCGAATTTGTTTTGACAGATTCAATTCCGTTTAAGCAGGCCGCTTTCGTAGTATAACCTTCACTTGTTAGAATAGTTTGCCCATTACCAGCTTTTAAATTAAATTGAAATTCACCATTGGCCCTTTTAGTAATTACAAATTTTCCCATCTATTTTTTGATTAAGTTAAAAATTAAATTCTTTGATATTCATAAAATTACAAAACTTCATCGTATAAAGTATAACCGGATGAAAAAATAAATGAAATACTTAATTGAATACAAATAAGTTAATTATGACTGGCTTTTCGCTTAAACTTGACAACCCAATCGTAAAATTATTTTTTATTAAAAGCTTTTAAAATATACTTTTGGATCAATTCGTCACTTGAGGATTGTGAGTTGTAATTTCCTCCTGTAATAACGGTAATCATGTTTTGCTGTTCCCAGATATAGATTTTCTGACCACCGTTTCCCTGTGCTGCTGCTCCGTAATATTTGATGCCATCGACCTCCAGATATTTAAGCCACCATAAATAACCATAATTAACACCCTGAATCTCGGTGTGTTTAGTTAAAGATTCCTTGATCCATTCTTTAGAGATTAGCTGTTTACTATTCCAAACTCCTTTGTTGAGGTACAACAAACCTAATTTAGCCATATCTCTGGAGTTTAAATAAACCTGACAGAAAGTTTCGGCACTTGAAGCATCAGGTTTAAAATTCCATTTAAAGTTTTTAATGCCGAGTTCTTTAAAAAGCGTTTCTTTTGCAAAATCGGCCAAAGGCATTTTGGATGCTTTTTCGATTATTTTACCAAGTGTAATGGGGTTTCCGGAGCAGTACATTCCTTTGCCTCCGGGTACATCAATCATGGGCAAATCAAGTGTAAACTGAACCCAGTCATCAGAAGAGTTCATGCTTGTTTCATCCCCCGCAGACTTCGGATTGCTTACATCACAATCGAGTCCGCTTTGGTTGGTAAGCAGGTTTTCAATTGTAATTTGTCTTTTGTCTTCGTTGAGGTTTTTAAAAGTGTAATCAGGGAAATAGGAGAGTACCGTTTCTTTTTTACTTTTAATGTATCCTTTATCAATTGCGATTCCGGTAAGTGCCGAAACAAAACTTTTGGTTGCCGAGCGCATTTCGTGCAATTTGGTTTTGTTGTACTCATAAAAATATTCTTCAAAAACTAATTTCCCATCTTTAATAATCAGGATACTGTGAACGTTTGGGTACGAACCGTTGACAATTTTTCGCATCATTTCGCCCAATAATGCTTTGTCCAGCCCTGTATTGTCAATGCTTCCGGTAATGAGACCGTCATTCTCTTTTTTGGGTTGTTGGTACAGGTATACATAATCTTTGGGTACATTGAGTCTGGGGTACCACATTTCTTTGGGGAAAATGACTTTTTTATTGATTAGTTTGAACGTCTTTCCATCAGTCGTATAGCCGTTGAGAATAGAAGTTTTATCGCGTACAAAAGTTACTTTTTCATTAGAACTGTTTAGAAAAGTATCTTTCTCTGAAGGCGTCAGTGCATATTTGCTTTCGTTGATGATTGCATACAAAATCGTATCTTTTGGTGAAGCTGCGATTTGCAGTGTGGTATTGTTTTGGTACTCATAAAGGCCTTCGTATTCTTTTAGCTGTTCATAGGTAATTTTGAACTTTTGTTGGGAATGTCCGACACAAATTGCCCCTAAAAAAAACAAGAATAAATAGGTGTTTTTCATCTTTTTTGGTTTTGAGGTTAATGTTAATGAGTGAAAAAAAAAGAGACACTAATTTAAAACTAGTGTCTCTTTTTGTATATCGTTCTGTCGCTAAACAATTACTTAATAGTTATTGGAACTTCAACAGTTGTTTTGTCCCAGCCAATTACTAAATTCGCTACAGCGCCCTGAGCCGTAAAAGCAATCGATAAGGCTTCGATTGTATTGGATACCGGTTTTACCGGAACGCTTACTCTTGCAATATCTTTACTCTCATCGTATGCGTAGGCACCCCACAAATCAATTTCTTTATTGATAATGATGGTCCATTTGTCTTTTTCAGGAATGGCAAACAAACTGTAAGTTCCGGCAGGAATATTTACTCCGCCAATAGTAACCGGTTTGTAAAACTTGATTTCGGTATTTTCGTTAGCACCTACACGCCAAACTTCCCCAAATTTAATTAAATCACCAAAAATAGCACGTCCTTTAGCAGAAGGTCTTGCGTAAATAACCTTAATCGCCGGAGCAGGATTATCGGTTTTTTTGAATTTTACGGCTTTATTCGGGAAATACGAAATGTCGACCGGACTTGCGTCTAACGGAGCAAATTTCACTACATCCTGTGCTTGAACTGTAAAGGCAGCAAATAAAGTAACTGCCATTAAACTTAATTTTTTCATAGAATTACAATTTTTAGAATAGCTACAAAGTAAGTTAATAATGAAGAAAAATCATATAATTAAAGTTTGTTTTTTGTTAATGAATTGCTAACGGTTCTTCTGTTTCATTTAGAATGACATAGAATGCAGCTGTTTTTTCTCCTAAATTATCATTTTATAAGGAAATTTTTTTAATATTCTTTTTTCTTCTTTGCGTACCAATTCTGCATAATATAAAAGGCTTTCTTTTTATTTCCGTCATTGGAGATCAGTCCTTTTCGGTTGTATCCGTCCTGAATTCCGGGTAAAAGTCGTTTTGGCGATCTGAAATCGACCAGAATCCACGGACTTAAGCCGCTCAGATGTGGTATGTTTTCGATCATTTTCAGATTTTGAATGTACAGGTATTCCTGGTATTCCTCTGTCCATCGTTCGTTTTTTTCACCGTGAAGGCCTTGTTTGGCATCACCTCCAAATTCAGAGACAATCACAGGTTTGTTGTATTTGGTTTTCCAGAAAATCTTTTCGGCATTTTCCAGTTTTCCGCCATACCAACCTAAGTACTGATTGAAAGAAATAAGATCCAGATACTGACCAATTTCGTCATTGATTGTTCCAAAACCGTCTGCTCCGGTTTGCGTCAGTAAAGCCGCGCTGATGAGTCGGGTATTGTCTAAAGATTTGGTGTGATCCACCAGATTTTTGATGAATGTATTTCGGGCATCCGAAATAGGGGTTTCATTGGCCATCGACCAGATGATGATGCAGGCTCTGTTTTTGTCTCTCGTAATAGCCGCTGTCAATTGCTCTTCGGCATTTTTGTAGGTGTTTGTATTGGTGAATTCAACCGTCCAGTACACCGGAATTTCCTCCCAAACCATGAGCCCCATTTTATCGGCTGCTCTGATGATGTTTTCGTTATGCGGATAATGGGCGAGACGCACATAGTTGCAGCCCAGTTCTTTTGCCCAGTTTAAAAGACGCAAAGCATCTTCTTCGGTATGGGCACGACCACCTTTTTCATTTTCTTCATGAATCGAAATTCCGCGTAGAAAGATTGGTTTACCATTCAGGAGGATTTTGTCTCCCTGAGTTTCAATGCTTCTAAAACCAATGGTATCTTTTAATTGTTGTCCGTTATAATCGATTATCACTTCATATAACTTCGGATTTTCGGGAGCCCAGTAGGAGATTTTCTTCGCTGGAATTTCAAAGTTTAGGATGCCGTCAGCGCCAATTTTTCCTTTGTAATGAATCTTTAATTCAGGAATTGATAGGGTTATGTTATTTTGTGCCGAATTGAAGTTGTTGATTTTTACAAAACCGGAAATCAAAGCAGTATTGCCTTTTTTGAGTTGAATATGGTAATCTTCTACAAACGATTCATTCTCTTCGATTAACGTTACATCACGGGTAATTCCGCCATAATTCCACCAATCAGTATTGATCGTCGGAACATCTTCTTTGTGGCGTGTATTGTCGACTTTAACGACCAAATAGTTGTCTTTTGGTTTTACAATGGAAGTGATTTCATAATTAAATGGCGTAAAACCTCCTTCATGTCTTCCTAGTTTCTTCCCGTTTAAATAAACATCGGCTTTGTAATTAATAGCTCCAAAATATACAAAAAGACGCTTTTTGGCTTGTAAATCGTAATTGAAAGATTTTTTGAACCATACGTTTCCTTCATAGTATTTTAATTCCGGAACCTGAGAATTCCAGTCCCCCGGAATATTGATTTGAGCTGATTTATCGAAATCATATTCAACCAGTTCCTGTTTGTTTGCCGCATGATAATTATTAAAAAAGGCTGAATTTGAAGGTTTGGCCTGTTTGTCGTATTCGTCGTGATGAAAGCTGTAGTAGCCTGTTTCGTATGGATCGACAATATAATTCCAGACTCCGTTTAATGAAGTGGTATTTCGGTTAGGAACATTGGAGATCAGGTTTTGTGCTACTCCAAAAATGGATGAGGCGAGTAGCACTAAAGTGATTAGCTTTTTCATTGATACAATTTTATTTCTTAATCATTTTTACACCTTTTGAAAAGGTGTTTTCTTTTTTGAATTTTATAAGGTAAAGCCCTGATGGTAGAGACGACACATTAATGTTTTCGGGAATTGTGTCGTAAGAAGCGACCTGTTTACCGCTATTGTCATAAATCCTTATTCCGCTATATTGATTTACAATAGCTTCTGAGAGTTCGAGTCTGTCACCTACCGGATTGGGGAATTGGATATCCATTTTTACTTTTGAATGTACTTCGGCTGATAAAGTCGTCAATTCCTCAATACTGAAATCGGAGAAAAGGAGAGTTTCGTCTCTCATGTTGGCAATATCAGTGAGGCTGCGGTAAATTCCCCATTTGGGTCTGATAAAAGAGTTGGCTGTATAAACAGTTCCGTTGGCAGCTGTATAAGCAGGCCGGATCGTTTGCACATTTGAATTGCTGTAGTCAACCAACACAGTTCCGTCGCTGACTTTTTTGATGACCATTGCATAAGTTCCATTGATACCAATTTTGATCGTTTCGGTAGCTTCGACCCATACACCTTCAAATAAAGATAAGGCAGGTAAAGCGTATTTAGTGGTTGCCGTTGCAGCATTTTCGTCATAAAGCAATTCTAAACGCGTTGCTCCGGTTGAAAGTTTTCTGAGGGTTATTGTAAAAAGCGGATCGTCGTCGTCGCCATCTACAGCTTTAACCTGGTGAATGTGTGTAAAACTGGTGGTTGGTTTAAATCCAACAGGAATTTTAAAGCGCCATTTGTATCGTACGGTTTCACCGATTATTCCTTTTAGATTATCAGGTGAGGGGTTGTACGATTTAATTTCTACACGCTGTCTGTCTGTTTTTCCGGCCACGGGTTCATTGTCCGGAGGAGTGTTACTCACATGTGCGTGAAATACAAAAACATTTTTATTCAGTTCAGGATCAAAAACTTCGGTAATATGAGGTCCAAAACCGGGATGTATGGCGTCCGGTGCCTCGATGGCACCATTTGCTGTACCAGGAGCCAGTGCATTTGTTATGAGTTCATAAGTTCCAACACCACCCGGACCGTCAGCATTTAAAGTAACTTGTGTATGGCCCGCAAAACTGATTAGTACTAAGGCAATTTTGTAAAATATTGTATTTTTCATAATTGGTTTTTTAGTTTGCAATTTTGTTCTAATTCAAAGTAAATGCGTATTTCAGAGTCTTTAAATTTACTCTTTAAAAATCTATGGAAATCTGTGTGAAATAAAAATCACTTTAATCTATGTAATCAGTGGCAAAAAAAACTTTGCATCTTCGCGTCTTTGCGAGATTTTCCTAATTTTAAATTAATTGGCAATCTTCAAATATTCTCCTTTAAAACTCTGGTTCAATGCAGTCATTTCAATCGGAATCCCGGAACCGTCCGGAACCACTTCAATAGATGCTTTTCCATTGGCCATTTTTATAGACTCGCTTCCGGTGGGAGTTCCCTGATTTTTCATGGTTTTTCCACCTTTCAGGCATTGAAAATAAACGCTTTCTTCGTAATCCAGACAGCGTAAGTTGTTATGATCGATTGCAATTGCCGTCACGAGATAATTGCCGTTTTTTAATTTTTCGCTGGACAATTGCAGTGCCGTAGCCGTATCATTTTTATTGAAACGGTAGTTCACTTTTAAAGTATCTGTGACTCTTTTTCCATCTTTTGTTTCTCCAACCGCGATCAGAATGTTTTCTCCTTTTAAAAAGTTTACATCCCAAGTCAAGCCATTTGCAGGATACAGCGACAGATTTCTTTTCTTTTCACCCAGTGATTTTTGCTGATGAAATAAAGTTACTTTTTCACAGTTGCTAAAAACACTAATTGTGCGAGGGGTATTTTCAGGACCCTGACGCTCGGTCCAGGTATGCGATTCGATGTACGCAAAAGGTTCCTTACTCCAGTAGCTTTTAAAAACATAGTAGGCATCTTTTGGGTTTCCGTTTCGGTCTGTCAGTCCTTTTTGATTCATGTACGGAATATCATCTTCGGGGCGTAAAGGCGTTGCAAAATCCTTGAATGCCCACTGAATATTGCCCACAAACGATGGGTCATTCTCGGATATATGCAGATGCCAGTCAAATAAATCAACGATATAATTTTCGCTCCAGTCACCAATTTGAGCAATATTAGCTACTTTGGTTTGCACTATGGCTTCTTCCCAGCCCTCGGCTTTTATGATGTTTTCACCTGTGACCGGATTCTCGCTGTGACGGCCCACATGACTGTCACCGCCATATTCGGCATGAATGAAGTGTTTGTATTCTTTTTTGTAAACATCGATTGCTTTTTGATAACTTTTGTAGCTCCCGGAATACCAGCCCGACCAGATCGAAGGGGAGAAGACATCGACAATTTGAGAACCTTCATAGTATTTTCGAATCGCTGTTTTTCGGGTAGGATCCATTTTATGGGAGATGTCGTTTAATTCTTTCAGGAATACATTTGTTCGGCCTGCATTATCTCCATCAGGAAAATCCGGCAGCCAGTTCATTTCATTCCCCAAGGACCAAATAATGATACTCGGATGATTGTAGTTTTGATTGATGATTTCTGCCAGCATATTTTTAGTGTTGGTTTGCCAGAGTTCGCCACCAATTCCACCGCGACACCAAGGCAGTTCATCCCAAACCAAAAGACCAAGTTCATCACAGGCCCTATAAACTTCTGGGTCTTGCGGGTAATGGGCAAGACGAACAAAATTGGCTCCCATTTTTTTGATGGATTCCATATCGGCACGATGCTGTGCATTGCTCATGGCAGCTCCCACGCCGGCTTCTTCTTCATGGCGGTGCGTACCCCGAAGGAGCAGTCGTTTTCCATTGAGATAAAATGGTCCGTGATCTTTAAATTCAAACCATCTGAAACCTGTTTTTTCATTTACACTGTCTCTGATTTGATTTTTCTCTGCTAAAATTGCTATAACTGAATATAGCTTTGGGGTATCAATATCCCAAAGCTCTGGGTTTTTAATATTGTCGAATGTTATTGTTGAAATATTGGCTGTAATCGGAATGGTTTTACCAGCTACTTTTTTTCCTTTCGGATTTTTAAGAATCACGGTTAAGGTTAGCTCTTTTGCAGTATCAGAATGGATGGTTTTAGCAACAATATTCAAGGATGCTTTTTTGGCAGAAACTTGAGGAGTGGTAATTTTCAGATCCTCAATATGATTTTTGTATTTCGATAATAACCAAACGTCACGTGTTATACCGCCATAAATAAAGAAATCGCTTTTTTGAGACGGGATGATTTCGATATCATAACTATTGTCTACCCGAACAAGAATTTCGTTATTTCCCTCTTTGATAAAAGGTGTAATGTCAATTGTAAATCCAATGTAACCACCGATGTGTCCACCGGCTTCGGTATCGTTGATATATACTTTTGTAGTTACATTCGATCCTTCAAAATATAAATAATAACGTTGATTCGGGTCGATTTTAGCAAGATTCAGTTTCTTTTGATACCAGCTGGCATCACGTCGGTAGCCCGGGTTGAGATCGGTTGCATCTTCGGCGTTCCAGGTGTGTGGTAAGTTAAGTTTGCTCCAGTTGTCTGCTTTTTTAGCCTGATCAGGATTGGAGGTATTGTTTTCTAAGTACAGCCAGTTTTCGTTGAGGTTGGTTTTCGTCTGAGCAAGAGTATTATTGTGACTAGACAAAAGAAAAGCAAGAAAAGCTATAATCGAAAATGATTGATAGTGATACAGTAGTTTTTTCATGGCTTATAAGGCTTTTTTTCTTAACAATGCTTCCAGAAAATAATAGTCAGCATAGACAATCGATTCGTCAATTTCGTCGTGTTTTGGCCAGTTTCCAGTGCTGTGATTTAATAAAAATGGGGCGTTTATTTTTGGGTCTAATATGTATTTGTCGGAATGTAAAGACGCGATTATTTTGTTGGCGAAAGCCAGATAACGGTTGTCTTTAGTATAACCGTACAATTCATATAGGGCTGAAGCCATGATGGTTGCCGCAGAAACATCACGTGCCGAGTTTGGAATGCCCGGATCTTTAAAATCCCAATACGGAATACCGTCTTCCGGCAAATTTTTATTGGTCATAAAAAATTGTGCTGTGGCTTCGGCTTGTTTGAGGTAGGCCGCATCTTTTGTATAACGATACGACATGGTGAATCCATAAACGGCCCAGCCCTGTCCGCGTGCCCAAACAGAATCGTCGTTATATCCCTGCAGGGTCGTTTTTTTTCTTACGGCTCCTGAAACCGGATTGTAATCAATAACATGATAACAGCTATTGTCTTTTCTAAACTGATTTTTTAAAGTGGTATTGGCGTGTTGGATAGCGATGTCCTGATATTTTTTATTGCCGGATAATCTGGTGGCTTCAAAAAGCAATTCAAGGTTCATCATATTGTCAATGATCACCGGATAGTCCCAAATTTCTTTGTTGAAATCCCAGGAACGAATAGCTCCGACTTTTGGATCGAAACGGCTGCATAAAGTTTCAGCACCTTTAACAATTACATCTTTGTATTCTTGTTTGTTTTCCACTTTTAGCGCTTCTCCATAACTGCAATAGACTTTAAAACCAACATCGTGGGAACCTTTGTTAACGCTTTCTTTTTTACTGAAAGGCGTCCATTTTTCGGCTTGTTTTTTATAGTCTGCATTTCCTGTTAAGCGATACAATTGCCAAAGATTTCCGGCAAAGAATGCGCTTGTCCAGTCTCTTGAAGGAACTTTTCTAATGAGATTGGTTTTGAGGGTCATGCTTCTGGGCATCGCCATCGAATCAACCGGATAATCCAATAGCATTTTGTATCGGGTTTCGAGAAGGTGGTGGGCTGCTGAAGTGTTTTTTGGATGAGAATTAATCTCGGATTTACAAGCTGTTGCAAGCAATGCAAACCCAAGGATTAAAGTAAAGAAACTAACTCTATTCATATGTAAGTTTTATTTTGATTTTTTTAATCTGTTGTATTTATTTTTAAAACATAGGGACATAGTTTATAGGGGCGTTTAAAAGGCATTTCACTTTTAATAGTACCTCATAGCACTGTCGTAAAGCTATGCGAGGAAATCTTGGTTTTTTTAGACTATCTATAATTGCAGTATAAAATCTATGTTTCTATGTGTTAATTTTTTCTCTCGCAGATTTGCTTCGCCAATTCGCTATGGCTCGGGTGGCTGATCTGGCAGATTTTTATTTTTTAATCATAGCAATTTTATACTGATTGCTTTAAGCTGTTGTGTATGATTTTAACACATAGAGACATAGTTTATAGGAGCGTTTAAAAAAGGCATTTTCACTTTTAATATTACCTCATAGCGCTGTCGTAAAGCTATGCGAGGAAATCTTGATTTTTTTAGACTATCTATAATTGCAGCATAAAATCTATGTTTCTATGTGTTAATTTTTTTCTCGCAGATTAAAGGATTAAAAATCTGTGCTAATCTTTTTAATCTGTGGCAAACTTTCTTAAGATTTATGCCAATTCCTAATAATAGGCGTAAAGCTTTTTAATAACCAGGGTTGTTTGGTTTTAAGTTTGGGTTGATCGCTAACTCAGTTCCCGGTAATGGAAATAAATAATCTTTGTTGGGATCAAAATTAGCGTGCGGTTCAAAACCAGTCGGACCAAATACTTCCGGACCATTTTTGAGTCTTTTGATGTCGTACCATCTTACATATTCAAAAGCCAGCTCTAATCTGCGTTCGTCGATAACCATTTTTCTGAAAGCAATCTGAGATAAACCCGGTGTTACATTGGCAGGAAAGGAAACCAGTTTCCCGGCTTTATTTCTGGCTCTGGCGCGTACGCGGTTTACATAACCGTCTGCTTCTGCAGTTCCGGGAGTGATTTCATTTAAGGCTTCGGCCGCTGTCAGGAGTACCTCGGCAAAACGCATCGTGATGTAATTGTGCTGTGAAGTTCTTCCGTTGGCACCCGCTTTTCCTGGAAAACGATAGTATTTAGCAATATGTGGGCGTGGCGCTTTCTCGTTATCACTCGAAGGAAAGATTTGCAAATTATTGCCCACTTTCTTTCTGATGATGGTGTCAAAACTTACCGCTCTTCGGTAATCTCTTTTGTCCCAATCGTTGAATACTTTTAAAGACGGAACGGCTACAGAAAATCCTTGTCCATAGCTGTATGACTCGTCTTTCAAAGAACCAGTAAAAAAAGCAGTATAATCCTGACCGTAGTTTCCTGAAGTCAAATTATTAAAATCAACTGTAAACAAAGGCTCTTTAAGTGCTGCTGTTTTTGTGGCATTAAATAAATCCTGAAAATCAGCGTCCAGTCCCAAGCCAAATTTTGCTTCATTGGTAATAACATATTTAGCCTCGTCGTAGGCTTTTTGATAGTTTCCAAGGGTTAAATAGACAGAGGCGAGATAACCTGCGGCGGTACCTTTTCCGGGAACTGCTTTTACTTTTGGTTTGTCTTCCAGCCATTGTTTGGCAAATTCCAGATCGGCAATTATCTTCGGATAAACATCGGCTTGTTTTGTTCTGCTTAAGGAATTTACCTGCGAAACGTCATTTACCACAAAGTCGATGTAGGGAATATCTCCAAAGATGCGAACTAAATGATAGTAGGCAAAAGCTCGTGCAAAATAGGCCTGAGCTACAATAGCGTTTACTTTTGCAGGATCACCGGGTGTTTTTTTGGCACCTTCGATGGCCTGATTGGCAGCAGTGATGATAATGTATGATTGCGGCCAGAAGTTTGCTACCAGACCATTAGTGTCATTCATCGTAAAATCATTCACATCGATACGGGCGGCCTGAGTGGTTCTGTCGCCAATATCGGCCATGTCGTCGCGTAACATTAAGGCAATTGTAAATTCTCTTCCCCAATAATTATTGTGGGCAATGTTGGCAAAAGCTCCGTTTACAGCAGCCTGTAGGTCGTCAGTATTGCTGAAGAAATTTTCCGGACGAATGATTCCCACCGGTTTTTCTTCTAAATCGGAACATCCAAAAGCGAATATTCCCAGGAAAAGAAAAGCTATATATTTTTTCATAATATTATTTTTTAGGTATTTGGTGTAATAATTTTAACACATAGAGACATAGTTTATAGGGGCTTTTAAAAGGCATTTCACTTTTAATATTACCTCATAGCATTGTCGTAAAGCTATGTGAAGAAATCTTGATTTTTTTGAATGATCTATAATTGTGGGAGTAAAAAATCTATGTTTCTATGTGTTAATTTTTTCTCTCGCAGATCTCGCAGATTTTTTTAGCCACAGATTAAAGGGATTAAAAATCTGTGATACTATTTTAGCTGTGGCAAATTTTTATCGCGGCAATTTGATACTAATCTATGTTTCGATGTGTTTAAGATCATTTTTAAACTAAAATTTTAAATTGAAACCAAAAGTGAATGTTTTCACATTCGGGTAACTTCCATAATCCAATCCTAAGTTGGTGTTGCTTCTGGCATTGGTGTCATTAAGGTAATTGACCTCCGGATCAGAACCCGGGTAATTGGTAATGGTCCATAAGTTTTGAGCACTGATGTAAAAACGAACTTTACTCAATCCCATTTTGGATACAATTTTATCATCGAGACTATAGCCTAAAGAGATGTTTTTCAGTCGAATGTAACTTGCATCATATACAAATCTTGAAGTTACTCTTTTCGTTCTTGCCGCATTAATTGGCACATTGGTATCTGTATGGGTTGGTGTCCAGGCATCCAGAACTTCGGTTGTTGCATTATTGTTTCCTGAGGCCAGTTCCATCAGGGTATAATTTAAGATCTGATTCCCCTCAGATCCCTGAAAGAAAATATTCAGATCAAGATTTTTATACGTGAAGTCGTTATTAAGTCCGAAGATGAAATCAGGATTTGGGTTTCCTATGATAGTTTTATCGTTTGAATCCAGTTTGCCGTCACCGTTTACATCTTTGAATTTTTCTCCTCCGGCTATCGTTTCAAAATTCCCTGGCAGAATTGTTTCTCCCTGCTGAATGACACCGTCGTAAACAAATCCGAAGAATGAGCCGACTGGTTGTCCGACTCTTAAAATTTGAGAATCGGTAGCAAGGAAATGACCCGGTGTAGAGTTGATTAAAAGATCTTTGTCATCGGCTAATTTCAACACTTTGTTTTTGTTGGAAGAGATATTGAAACTCGTCGACCATGTAAAATCAGCGCCAATAAAGTTTTTGGTATTGATACCCAATTCCCATCCTTTATTTTCTAATTCTCCAACATTTTGAAGCTGAGAAGCAATTCCTGAAACGCCCGGTAAAGGTCGGTTGAACAATAAATCTTTGGTAATTGTTTTGTAATAATCGGCTGTGATACTGATTCGGTTATCAAACAAACCGAGATCAATTCCGTAATCCTGCTGGTAAGAAGTCTCCCATTTTAAGTTCGGATTGTCTAAAGAAGTCAGTTGAACCGCATTTACAATTACGTCTCCGCTTACATCATAAATTTCAGAGAATCTCGAAAGGGTAGAATAAGCCCCAATCGATGGGTTTCCGGTGGCTCCGTAACTGGCTCTCAATTTAAAATTTGAAACCGTTTTGCTGTCCTTCAGAAAGTTTTCCTTACCGATATTCCAGCCAACTGCTCCGGAAGGGAAGGTTCCGTATTTGTAATTTTTACTAAAGCTTGACGAACCGTCTCTACGGGCTGTAAAAGTGAACAGGTATTTATCGGCATAATCAAAATTCAATCTTCCGAAAGCCGAGATCAGTTCTGTTTCTGATAATCCTGAATCGGGTTTTAAAAATACGGTTCCTGCACCTAAGTTATGATAGGAGTTGGTGTTCGTTAAAAAACCTCTTGCGGCAGCGTATGAATTTTCGTTTCTGTTTTTTTGATAAGAATAACCTCCAAGTACCGTAAGGATTCCTTTATCGACGATTTCACGTTTGAAAGTCAGGTAATTTTCAGTTAAAAAAGAAGAGAATCTGGTATTGTTTACAGAAGCTTCTCCTTTAATGTTTTTTCCTGCGATTAAGGTGGATGGAATATATCTTCCGGTTTGCGAGTTGGATTCGGTTAATCCTAATGTGGTTTTGAAGTTAAGATCTTTGGTGAGTTGATACGATGCAAAGAAGTTACTTCTGTTGGTAATATTGATGACCTCCAGAATGTTTTCCATAGCTGTCGCGTACGGATTGTCGATATCATCTCCAATAGGTGCTGTGGTGGTAAAAGTTCCGTCGGCATTATAAATTCCTTTGTCGGGCATAAAACGGTAAGCTGCAGCAATTACACCCGCGGCTCCTGTTCCTCCCGCACTGGTCTGACTGATGATTCCTTCTTTATTTTGTTTGCTTTGAAATAAATTCAGCCCCACTTTAAACTTGTCGCTCAAATCGGCTTCAAGATTACTTACAATGGTGTATTTGTCAATTCCGGAGTTAATGACAACTCCATTCTGGTTGAAATAATTCCCTGAAACATAGTATTTTATTTTATCTGACCCGCCTGAAAAAGACAATTGGGAGTTAGAAATTAATCCATCGCGGTAAATGATGTCTTGCCAGTTGGTATCAGAACCTGCCGCAGTGTGTGTGGTGAAACTTTTTCGATACGCTACAAATTGATCAGCATTTAACAAATGCAATTTATTGTTGACAGACTGTACGGAAGTGGAATTACTGAATTCGATAACAGGAGCTCCCGGTTTTCCTTTTTTGGTCGTGACCATGATTACTCCATTTGAACCTCTTGATCCGTATATGGCAGTAGCTGAAGCATCTTTTAAAATCTCTATCGAAGCAATATCCTGAGGGGCAGGCATCGATGCACCGGCAAAACCGTCTACCACGATAAGTGCATCTCCACTTGCATTGATAGAAGTACCACCACGAACCCTGATTTTTACGGGAGCACCCGGTTCACCACCATTATTGGATTGTACCGAAACTCCCGCAGCACGGCCTTGTAATGCCTGCTCTGCATTTAATAACGGATAGGCTGTTAGTTCTTTGGCTGTCACCGAAGATACTGAACCTGTAATGTCACTCTTTTTACGGGTGCCATAACCAACAACGACTACTTCATCGAGATTTTTGGTATCCGGTTTTAAACTGACATTGACTACGGTTTTATTGCCTACCGGAATTTCGATCGTTTGATATCCTATAAAGTTGAAGACTAATACGGCATTTTTTTCAGAAACGATAACAGTATAGTTTCCATCCATGTCTGCAGATGCGCCCACTGAAGATCCTTTGATATAAACATTAGCACCAGGAAGTCCGAGTAAGTCTTCGGAGGAAGTAACTTTTCCGGTGACTTTTCTTTCCTGTGCATTCATCACAATATTTACCAGTAAAAAATAGACCAGCAAACACCATTTAAGCGATTTTAAAATTTGGTTTGTAAACATTCATTTTTGGTTTTAGGTTAGTGTTAGATAAAATAAAAAAGCAATAAACTCATTCCTATTATCAGCAATATAAACACAATTTGCAGTAATATGAATTTTGTTTTTTGGGTTTTCATAATGACAAATGTAGGAGGCACGAAGGATATAGAAATACAAAAAAGGGTATCTAAAAATACAGATACCCTTTTTTATCCCTTTAAAATAGAGGATTTCTTAATAAATTACAGATGACCTGGAAAATTTATCCGAAAACTGCGTTGGCGTTTCTCCGTATTTTTTCTGGAAACATTTACTAAAGTATTTGGGATTATTAAATCCCACTTTATAACTCACTTCGGAGACGTTTAATTTGTTTTGCTCTAACAATTGAGCGGCACGTTTCATTCGTATTTCGTGGATAAATTCGTTGGGTGTATAGTTCGTCCAGGCTTTAATTTTTAAAAATAACATGGTTCGGCTGACCCCTAATTCAGTACAGAAAAACGGAATGTCGAATTGCTCGTTCGAAATGTTTTCTTCTACAATTTTAAAAGCTTTTTTCAGCAGTTCTTCATCGAGTGAAGAAACGGTAATTTCTGAAGGATTAAAACCGTCTTCATTTGAAAATTTGTTTTTCAAACGTTCGGTTGAATTTAGCAAATTTTTGACACGAAGTTTAAATTCAGTTAAATTAAAAGGTTTACTGATATAATCGTCGGCTCCGCTTTCCAGTCCTTCAAATTTATACACCAGTGAAGTTCTCGAAGTGAGCAGGATAACAGGAATATGACTGGTTTTTAAATTCTCTTTTATTTTTGAGCAAAGCTCAGTACCTACCATTTCAGGCATAATGACATCGCTGATAATTAAATTAGGAACATGCTGCAGGGCTTTCTCAAACGCAACTTTTCCATTTTCAGCTTCAATGATATTATACTCATCTTTGAGGAGATTTTTCATGAACGAGCGGAGTATCTTATGATCTTCAACAAGTAGAATGGTTTGTTTTTCGTCATTCACCACAAAATCGGCAATATCTTCGCGCTCAATTGTTTCTGACGGTTCGAGTTGAGAACTGTATTGCTCGATAGCATCACTGATCTGAAAGTTTTCTATAATTTCATGGTCTAAAAGATGAGATTTGCCCAATGGAAGTATTACTTTAAAAACGACACCACCGGTCTGTTTGTTGCTAACTTCGATGTTTCCTTTGTGTAGTTTTACGATGTTTTTTACGATCGAAAGACCAATTCCGGTTCCTTTATTATAGCTTTTCTGCACGTTGTTGTGCATTGGAACTTCGTAAAACAGATCAAATATTTTATCAATATGTTCGGCTGCGATTCCAACTCCGGAATCTTCTACGGTTATAAAAAGATTTTCACGATCATGTGTGATCTTAAGATGTATGTTTCCGCCCTTCGGGGTGTATCGAAAGGCATTGGAAATTAAATTGTAAAAAACACGTTCCAGTTTATAACGGTCAAAGTACAAAGGGATTTCTTCCTCTGTAGATTCGAAAGTGTAGTGGTAACCACCATCTTTTGCATATTCGATAAAAGAAAGAAAAATCTCTTTGGTGAATTTTACAATATTTCCTTCTGCTGATTCGAGCGTCACCTGATGATTTTCAAGTTTTCTAAAATCCATCAGACGATTGATAAGACTTAAAAGATGATTGGCACTTCCTTCGATAACCAGCAGTTTTTTGTACATTTCATTCGTACCGTTGTAATTGGCCAGAATTTGCTGTAAAGGGCCCAGAATTAAAGTCAATGGCGTTCTAAATTCATGTGAAATATTAGTGAAGAAATCCAGTTTAGCGAGATTATTTTCTTCTATTCGTTTGGTTTCTATATATTCGAGTTCCAGTTTTTGTTTTAGTGCCGTTTTCGATTTCATGATCCAAATCAAACCGTAAATGCCTAGTCCAATTATGGTTCCGTAGAGTAAAAATGCCCAGATACTGCGCCAGGGAGCCGGGTTTACAATGACGGTTAAGGTTGTTGGAACTTTATTCCATACCCCATCATTGTTGGCGCCGCGAACTTCAAAAGTATAGGTTCCGGGATTCTGAATGGCAAAAATTGCTTCGGAATTTTTGGTTGTCGTCCAGTTGTTTTCCAATCCCACCAAACGATAGCTGTATTGGTTGTTTTTGGATCGAATGTAATTTGGAATCGCAAAATCAATCGAGAAATTGGCTTTGTCGTAATCCAGTGTGATGGTTTTGGTATAGGTGATGCTTTTTTTCAGAATCCCAATAGAATCATTGGGGTGTATGGTTTCGTTTTTGATTTTCAAATTGGTAATTAATACCTGAGGAGCATAGTGGTTCAGAGAGATTTTTTTTGCATCAAAAAAGGTCACACCAGACGGACTCCCGAAGTAGAATTTATTAGAATCGAGTTTTAGAGCTGAGTTATCATTAAATTCGTTGCTCGCCAAACCATCTTTTTGATCGTAGATTACAACTGTTTTCTGGATGGTATTGTATTTTATAATGCCTTGATTGGTACTAATCCATAGATTTTTGTCATCGTCTTCAAGGATGGAATGAATGGAAGTAATAATGGTATTTCCAACTTTTAAATTGATTTTACAGAATTTTTTGCCATCAAAATAATGAAGCCCTTTGGCTTTTGTTCCCACCCAGATTTTCTTTTGACTGTCCTGAAATAACGTTAGAATATCGTCACCGGATAGGGAAGAAGAGTCAAAAAAGTAATGTTTGATGCTGTATTTTCTTGAAGTGGAATTGTTTAACGGAATGTAGTTTAATCCGTTTTGAGTGCCAATCCAGATTGCTTTTTTTTCATCGACCAGCATCGTTCGCACAATGTTGTTGGTTAAATATTCCGGTTGGGAAGTATCATTTCCAATAACTTCAAAGGTTTTGGAAAGGATGTTGTACCGAATCAGACCTTTTCCAAAAGTCCCAATCCAGAGAATGTCGTTACCTTCGGCTTTGATCGAATATACGCCGGATTCTTTGAGTAGAGTGTTTAAATCGGGCGCGATTCGGTGGTCTTCAATTTTTTTTGAATTAATGTTGTAGGCAGACAGACCTTTCGAGAAAGTTCCGATCCATAAAACATCAGCGGAAAGACACATGGATTTGATATCATTTTTGACGTTTTTGCCACTTTGACTGTTGATATAACTAACTGCTTCGGTGTTTCTGTTGAAAATCGTGATGCCGCCACCTTCTGTTCCAAAGTAGACATTGTGATTATTATCAGTAACAATCGAACTTACCACATCAAAACTCATAGGAATCTTTTTAGAATTTTGATTGTAGTTGGAGAAATTAACATTTGAAATATCCCAAATGTTTACGCCTTTGTAGTAGCAGCCAATCCACACGGAGCCTTTTCGATCAATAAATATCGATTTTACCTTATCAATTCCGTTGCTGTTGTTATTGCTGTTTATTTTTTGGAGGCTGTTGTCTTTTGCTAAAATGTAGATTCCGTCGTAAGCACCAATCCATAAGGAACCTTGTTTGTCAATCGCCAGTGATCGGATATCCGCATTGATTTCGCTGTATTTTTCATCAGGTAAAAAGGAAACAAATGCATTGGCATTTTTGTCCAGTTTTAGAAGGCCTTTGTTTTTTGTTCCCACCCACAAATTACCCGAAGCATCTTCTGTAATGGCGACAACATTCAGCTGGTCTACAGAATTTAAAGGATAATTTTTAAAGATATATTTTCCGTTTTTTCTGCTGATAAGTTTGCATAAACCTTTGGTCGTTCCGATCCAGATTTCGCCTTTTTTGCTTTTGTGTATCGTGATAATATTGTTGCTTGGTACCGTTGTATCTTCAGTATCTGAGTGAAAAACCGAAGTGAATCTATTTGTCTTTTTGTTGTAAATAGTTATTCCTTTTGAAGTCCCAAACCACATTTCATCTCCAATTTCTTTGATCGACCAGATAGCATTACTGCTTATGGTGTGATTGGTTTTGGTATGTAAATATCGCGTAAAACGATTATTGACCGGATCGTAACAGTTGAGCCCGTTGTAGGTCCCCACCCAGATTTTTCCTCTATTGTCTTCTTCAATGGATAAAATATCATTGTTGCTGATCGAATGTTTATTGGTGACATCATTCCTAAAAATGGTGAATTTACTGCCATCGTATTTATTGAGTCCGTCACGGGTACCCAACCACATTTGTCCCAGTTTATCCTGATGAATTACAATAACGGAACTCTGCGAAAGACCGTCAGTAGTCGAGATGTTTTTGAGGCGGTATTTATTTTGGGAAAGTATATTTCCGGAAATAAAAAAGAGTAGCAGAAAGGCTATTTTGTATTTCATAGCGGTTTTTTTTAGGTGCAAAGGTGCAAAGGTGCAAAGGTGCAAAGGTGCAAAGGTGCAGAGGTTCAAAGATTCAAAGGTTCAGAGGTTCAAAGTTTTTCGGCACTGTATGTCATTTCGACGAAGGAGAAATCTCATTAAGTAACTCCGTAACTAGAGTCCTTTCTTTGTCGAGTTTCTAGTGTGATTTCTCCTTCGTCCAAATGACAAACGGTATGCTTAAAAAAGACTCTCCGACTTTGCGCCTTTGCGAGATTATTTCTTCACGCGCCTTTGCAATTGATAATCATACAAGGAAGGAATTTTACTCATAGGCGTATTTAAGAATTCAACATATGCGTCGGGATCATATTTTACCTCAAATTTGGCATTACCATTTACACCTATAATCCGGGCAAAAGGACCATCTTTCATGCCGTAAAGCAAGATTGGTTTGGTTATTTCAGTCGGGTTTTCAACCATAACATTCAGATTCCAGAACGCACTAAATGGTGCATGTGAAGGCTTCCAGTAATCGGCGCCTCCGCCTCCAAACAAATAATAACTGTTGTTTTTGTCCGGTTGTAGGTGTACAGTGATCTGATCGAATAAGTTTTGATGATTGGCTCCAGAATGCTGGTCTAAAAGAGCGTTGGTGAAAATCTCACAGTTTTGATAGACGTTTTTTGTTGCAAAAGTGTTGAAACTTAAAGGATGAACCGCTTTGTTGTAAATTTTAAGATTCCTGACCAATACATTATGCACACCACCTAAAGTAACGGTGTAATGAGACAAATGTGGTCCATCGGTAACAATATCCTGAATGGTAACATTGGCAATCTCCTCGGCCAGAATTCCACTATCGGCATTCGTAATGACCACATCTTTGACCCAGCTATTGAAAAGTCTTGTTAAGAATAGGGCATTGTTTCCGGGTTCTACATGATGCGCGACTCTCGGAATATCCGGAAAGGTGAAATGCAGTTGTTCGATTCCAACTTCGCTTAAATGTTTCCACTCTACCAATTGTGCCTGATAACTTGGTTTTATAGTGATCGTAAGTGGCGTTTTGATGGTAATTTTTGAACCTGATATTTTGGTGATTTCAACCTGTTGTCTGACAATTGGCAGTTTTGGAAATTTCCAATGGTGTGAACCCGGTTTTACAGGAGCGCCCTGATATAAGTCTTTTATGATTTCGCCATTTTCACCGTCTTTATTGAACAGCTGTAACTCGAGTATATCCCCAACTTTGATTCCTTTTACTTCGGAAACACTGATAGTATGCTCGCCTATGGTTCCGGAATTTACTTTTGCCAAAGGATTTGGAGTTGGTTCGTATTTATCGAGATAAGATTTTACTCGTTCCTTCGGAATTTGGGTCCAGATAATTCCGCCGGACCATGCATATTGGGAAAAAGGGAGGTCGATGTTGTTTTCGGGTTCGCGTTGTCTTTTATCAAATGTGGTTAAATATTCACGAAGTTCCGCCAAGGATTCCGGATCTTTGAAATACATCATGGGTCTCGGACAATATATTTCGGTTCCTTTTTCACCTGAACCCATACCACGAAGTATGAAATTGCTTCTTTCCAGGTATAAAACAGCACTTACAATAATTCTTCCGGCAGGCAATTGCAAAATTACATTGCCCTGAACGTCATTTGCTGCTTCTATGGCTTTCAACAGCGCTTTTGAATCGTCTAGTCCATCATTTGCTTTTACGCCATAATCGGTGGCGTTAATGATTTTTCCTGATTTTTCCGGAATTTGGCTTTCGCCGAAATGATATCCTGCATAACTGAAGTCAGGAAGGTAATTGTTTTTTGAATCGGTTAGTATTTTTGGAGTCTGTTGACTAAATACAAAGCCAGACACAAAAAAACTGCAGCAAATCAGGATGGTTTGGGTATTCATGGTTGTGGTTATTTTGGTTAGGTAGTTTCTCGCAAAGTCGCGAAGGCGCAAAGTTTTTTATGTATGCTTGTACAATGTTTCATGGAGACTGAGCACATCCAATTATTAAAAATCTATAAATGCATTCATCTGCTTAAATCTTTTTAAATCTGCGAGAAACAAAAGGTTTGCGTCTTTGCGAGATTATTTTATAAAGACTTCACAATCCCCATTTCTAATCCTCTCAATTCGGCCAATCCCCTTAAACGGCCAATAGCAGAATATCCGGGATTTGTTTTTTTATTCAAATCGTCCAGCATTTGATGACCGTGATCCGGACGCATGGGCAACTGACTGTTGTTTCTTTTTTCAACTTCGAGAATTGCTTTTACAACTTCATACATGTCTACATCACCTTCCAGATGATTGGCTTCGTAAAAGCTGCCTTCGGCATCTCTTTGGGTGCTTCTTAGATGAATAAAATTCATTTTGTCGCCATGACGTCTTACGATTCCGGGCAAGTCATTATCAGCTCTTACTCCATAAGAACCGGTGCACATCGTGAATCCGTTTGATTTTGAATCGACAGCAGCCATCAATTCCATTAAATCTTCTTCGGTACTTACAACTCTCGGCAATCCAAGAATCGGGTAGGGTGGGTCGTCAGGATGTATAGCCATGAGAATACCTTTGCTTTCGGCAATCGGAATAATTTGTTTTAAAAAGAAGAAAAGATTTTGCTTCAGCGTTTTTCTATCGATATGATTATAAGTGTTTAAAGTCGCCAGAAAATCTTCTATGCTATACGCTTCTTCGGCACCCGGAAGTCCTGCCAGTATGTTTTGCTGTAGTTTTACCTTATCAGCTGTTGTCATGGCTTCAAAGTATTTTGTTGCTTTTTTAATTTGATCTGCGGTGTATTCTTTCTCAGCTCCCGGCCTTTTTAGTATAAACAATTCAAAAGCCGCGAAAGCATTAATATCAAATCGTAATGCTTTTGAGCCATCAGCAACTTCATAGGCTAAGTCGGTTCTGGACCAATCTAGAACTGGCATAAAATTATAACAAATGCATTTGATGCCGCACAAAGCCAGATTTAAAATGCTTTGTTTATAATTTTCAATGTATTGCAGATAATTTCCGCTTTGTTTTTTAATGTCTTCGTGAATCGGAATACTTTCGACTACGGACCATGTTAATCCTGATATCCCTTTTTTAGAATCACCATTTTCATGTTCAATTTCGACTTTTCGTTTTAAAATTTCTTCAATACTCCAAACTTGTCCGTTGGGAATATGATGTAATGCGGTTACAATTCCGGTGGCTCCGGTTTGTTTAATATCTTGTAAAGAAACCGGGTCATTTGGTCCGAACCATCTTAACGTTTGTTCCATTCTTTAAGTGTTTTATAAGTTTTCTACATGATTTTGAAAACCAGGCAAGCGTTTATTTTCTATTTTAAATACTGGTAGCAGCAAATCCTCCATCTACTTTTAAAATCGTTCCTGTTACAAATTTTGACATGTCGCTGCACAAGAACAAAAGGGCTCCATCGATGTCTTCCGGAGTTCCAAACCTTCCCATTGGAGTATGTTCAATTATTTTTTCGCCTCTTGGAGTTAGTTTTCCTTCCGGAGTCAATAATAGAGATCGGTTTTGTTCTCCTATAAAAAAACCGGGTGAAATAGCATTAACACGGATTCCTTCGCCATATTTAGACGCCAGTTCTACTGCCATCCATTGCGTAAAATTGTCGATCGCAGCTTTTGAAGCGGAGTATCCCACCACTCTCGTTAAAGGTCGCTGTGCTGATGCCGATGAGATATTAATGATATTTCCTTGTTTCTGTTGGGCAAAAAGTTCCGAAAAGACTTGTGATGGTAACATCGTTCCAATAATATTCAGGTCGATTACTTTTTGTAAATCTTCGGTCTGTAGATTGTAAATTGCCTGATCAGGTCTAATAGTAGCTCCCGGCATATTTCCTCCCGCTGCATTGATAAGAATATCGAGACGGCCGTATTTTTCTACAATAAAATCTCTGGCTTTTTCCAGTTCTTCTTTGTTTAAAACATTCGCCTGAATGGCAAAAGCTTTTCCGCCATTACTTTCTATTGCGGCTACGGTGGCATTGGCTTTTTCGATAGATTGGGAGACTATTCCAGTAATAACGCCCTGCTTGGCCAAAACGTTGGCAAAATTACTTCCCAATACTCCGGCACCACCTGTAATTAATGCAATTTTTCCTTTTAGATTAAATATTGAGTCCATGTAAAGTTTTATGATTTATAGATTTTTGTCCGGTGAACAAAAAAGTGTTTTTAAATAGGGATGAGGTTATTTGTTACCGTCTGATCGTTTGGATTATTTCGAGAGCTTTTTTCGATTACTTCATAATTCTGATGAGGAATACAACAAATGCCCCCTTGTTCAGCAATAACATCAATGATGTTTTGAATAATACTCCTGTTCTAAATTTTTACTTTAATCACAATTTTTTTAAGTGTTCCTTCGCCAATCATTGCCGCATGAACATCTTCGGGAAACAAAATCGCAAACTGTTTTTCCTGTAATTCAAAAAACATATCCGGTTTGTCATAAAAGAAACGAACATCGCGTTCGTCATTATAATCTCCGTTTGGACTAATACATTTTTCTCTGGGTTTCCATGCAAAAGTCTCCGGTCCTTTGATCGAAATCTGGATGTCAATATTTTTATCGTGACATTCAAATCCTTTTATGCTTTCTTCTTTGGTTGTGCCTTCGCCAACTATCACAATTACTTTTAAGCCCTCGCCAATTTCAAAAGTACCTTCTTCAAGAGTACTGATGTTATTTTGGTTTACATAGTCGAATGCTTTTTTAAAATTAGGATGCAGGCTGAAATATTTTGCCGCGCTTTGTAATGAATCTACAATCATTGTTATTTGGTTTTTATGTTTTTTAAGCTCCTGGATTCATCCTTGATTGAATTGATTTAGAAGCGATTACTAATTTGTTTTTTGCTTTATGTAGTTTGTTGTAAAATACTGGTAATTATATTGTTATGCTCTGTTTTGATTCTGATGTCAGTAAAGGTCAAAAGCTTTTTTTTTAACTACCAACCTTACTTTTTAACAGATCAGAGAAATACTCTTAAATCCGTTAAAAATGCAAATCATACTATTATTTTTACTTAATGCTATGATTTTTTAATACACATGTGTATATTTGCGTGTGCGCACACGGTATTTTACAAATGTATATAAAAAGTTAGGTAAAACAACTCGTTTTTGATAAAAAAAATATTAATTTGAAGTGATTAGCAAAATCATTTAACTTAAAAATCAGCAATATCATAACTATAAAAAAAATCGCGGAACTGGCTAACGTTTCCCCAGGAACTGTTGACAGAATCATCCATAATCGGGGGCAGGTTGCTCAGGAAAATGTAGATAAAGTAAATGCTATTATCGAGGAGTATGGCTACAAACGAAATATTTTGGCCAGTAATCTGGCGTTGAATAAAAAATTTCATTTTGCAGTATTTTTACCTCAATATGAAAATCTGGAATACTGGAAAAGTCAGATTGCGGGTATAGAAAAGGCAGCTGTAGAGTTCGGTAAATTTGGCATTGTTCTGGACTATTTCTTATATGATTTTAATACGACTTCGTTCAAAGAGGCTGTTAAGAAAGTATTGGATTTTGAATGTGACGGTTTATTGTTTGCTCCTATTTTCTATGAAGAGTCTATTCAGTTCCTGACAGCATATAAGAAGACAAGTATTCCCGTAGTGATGATTGACTCTAATATTGATTCCGGTACAGCTCATGCTTACATAGGGCAGGATGCTTTTCAGAGTGGTTATCTAGCAGGAAGATTAATTAGTTTTGCTGTAAAAAATGAAAGACAGGTTCTGATTTTTAAGATTACCAGAGAGATCGAAAGTACCTCGGTATATTTGCAGCGCATTGCTGGATTTCATTCGTTTTTTAAGGGGCAGGAGCACCTTAAGAATTTTAAATTTTCAGAAGTGACCCTAAAAGATTCCGGAATCGATCAATTGAATTTGAATATGTTTGAAGGAATCAACAGTGTTTTTGTACCGAATTCGAGAGCGCACATCGTTGCCCAATTTTTAGAAGAAAACAATATAAAAGGCGTTCGGATAATTGGGTATGATTTATTGGAAAAAAATATCGAATACCTGAACAAAGGTGTAATTGACTTTTTGATCAACCAAAGGCCGGAAGAGCAAGGGTACATGGGAATTCATTATTTGTATAAAAAATTGGTCTTACAGGAAGCGGTAGAAGACACGCATTACATTCCGTTAGAAATTATTTTAAAAGAAAATTATGTACCAACAAACCGGAAAGGTTCTTAAGATCGATTCTGTAGATTTTTTAGCAAACCCGACAGGTTTCAAAAACCTGTCGGGTTCGAAAATAGGTTAAACCTTTAGAAAAAAAATCATTTTTTGACCTTCACCAAAAGCGGATTATTTATTTTTTGGGCAAACGTACTCAAATAAGCTTCCCATTCTTTTTCCGTCTGAAAAGGGCTTCCTTTTTTCCATCCGAACCCCGCATAGTAAATCGCTTTATTGTTTTTTATCTCGATATTTCCATAAAGGTTGCTCAAATCTTTTTCATTGGTAACATGATGATCAAAACTTGTCAACGTATTCTTTGGAGTTACAATTCCGGTTCCGATTTCAGAATCGTCAATAGGCTCCCAGTAACTTATCCAACCTTCTTTAGTATTGGTTCCTATCGTTCCTTTTTTATCGTGTAGTGTTAATCCTGCCGCCACGGATTTCGTTCCTGTAATGCTAATTTCAAAGCGAGATAGGTAACTCCCGTAATCCAGGCTAATGAGTTTCGATTCGGTAATTTTGTTGCCTTTCGCATCCCAATTGGCATAAGTCAGTATAAAACTGGTTCTGAGTGGGCCTGTAGTAATGGTTTTCCAGCTGATGAAGTTTTTAGAATAATAGTATTTGCCATCGACTTTAACTGCTATTCCGCCTACACCGCGACTGTCGCCTACATGAAAATTGTCTAAACCTTCGCCGGTATCTTTGTGATACGTTCCGGTTCCGTTAGTTGCTTTTTCGTACCATTTATTGATGATGGGATATTCAACCCTTTTGAGCCAGGCGTCGATTCCGCTGGTTAGCGTTCCACCGGGAATCTTGTCTTCCACCATTTTCTGGGCGACAGGACCATACGTTCTAAAGGCGACTTTGTTATTTTCCCAGGCATAATCATCCGTCCGTTCCGGAACAAATCTTGAGTAACAACTTACCGTTGCTTCTTTTGATGGATTTTCGGATATTAAAATTTCAAAATCTTTGTGGGATGAAGCTTTTATTTTGGGTTGAAACAACAATACATCTATTGTCCCATCACCATCGTTATCAACAGTCTGAGTTGTTAAGAGTGTATTGCTGCCAATCTCTTTAATAACACAATCTTCCAGTTTAACTCCGGTAGGGAAATCGAGAATTTTTTGGGTCAGGTCAATTGTTTCAAATTCACGATCCATAGGTAGAGAGTTGGTAACCGTGATAATCTTATTTTGGGAATGAATGGTGATACTACTTGTTAGAATCGCGGTAAAGAGAATGTATTTTTTCAAGATTTAATTTTTTTAATGTTCTGAGATGTTTTTTGAAATATAAATTTACAAATGAAATCGAACTTAAAAATACAGATTAGGAGTAATAATATACAAATTATTGTTAATCAGTTATTTGTTGGGCATGCTGATTTGAACACATAGAAACATAGATTTCTTTCGTTGGAAAGTTATTAATTATAATTTAATGGATTATTTATCTTTTTAAACGGATTCCCACTTGCCATTTTGTTTGGCGAGATCAATGCAAAGCTGACCGTATTCGGTCATTAACCCTTCATCAATCATTCGTTCTGCCCGGTCTTTATTGGGTTGGCTCCATTTGCTTTTTTTAGGATTTCTTGGCGTAAAAGTTAAGTAGTAACTTTCGGGATCCCGTTTTTTGCATAAACTGTCTATCCATCCAAAACACAAGGCTTCTTCTGTAGCTTCGATAAGATTTACACTTTCGGTTTTACTTTTTTTGTGGTATAAAATCAACCAGACTGATTTTTCGATCTGACTGTTTTCCTGCAGCCAATCACGCCATTCTTTTCGGGTTTTGGCATAAACTGCTATTCTTCCGTCTTTTGTTTCCATAAGTTAAGAATTGAAAATGGAACTAAATTTAATGAATTTAAATCGCAAATCGAGGAAAGTTTTAGGGAATCCGAATGGTGTTTTCTAAACAGTCAGTATCTTCAGCATCTTAGGAGAAATAAATGCAATGGCTGTCAAGGTTTTAGATTGTAAATTGTGGTGCACATTGTAAACCTTTGTACCTTTGTTGTTTAGGAGATTTTGGCATGTGAAAAGTATAGAGAGATGGGAGTATATGCTATTTGAAATGTAAGCTGTAAGTATTTTGGAAAGATCTCTTATTCAGATGTGAGAAAGATAACAAGTCAGGATTAATAACCATTCAAAACAAAATAGTATGATACATCAAATTGATACAACAGACAATATTGTCGCTTTTCGGGCATTGGCAGCGCTAACAACAGGAGATTTTTTAAATGTAGTGATTCCCGCAGTAGAGCATTTAGTAAAGCAAACCAACGAAATCAACTTTTTACTGGTATTGGATACTGATATCGAAAATTTTACATCAGGCGAATGGCTGCAAGAAGCTTTACTGGGATTAAAACATCTTGGAAAGTGGAATAGAGCCGCTATTATTTCAGATTCTGAAGAGATTATTTCTTTTACTAATGGATTTAGTCATATCGTTCCGGGTGAATTTCATGGTTTTAAAAGAGAATCCTTTAATAAAGCACTAAATTGGGTGGAAGGGAATATTAATATATAGTAGAATTTTGTGTCGGTTTTAAGCTAAAAAAAAGTAGCCCGGAATTCATGAAAGATTGTTTGATGAAACAAAGCAATATTCATGAATTCGTGGCTAAACTTTTATATATATTGAAATAAGTTCGATAGTTATCAGGATCGAAACCTGAAACAAACGAAACCTAATGATTGTATTCGATACCACTACTTACGTTACGATCTCTTTTGGCTTTAGTAGTTTTCGAAATTTGTTTGTAACAAGCTGTTGCCAATAAGGGTACAGCAAGGCTTCCAACTACGGCTGCGGTTTTATTTTGTCCCGCTTTTTTTAAAAGAGCACCTGCTAAAAGTGTTCCTACACCTGCGAAAATCAAATTTTTTACAGAAAGCTTAGAGGCTGGTTTTGGGGTAATTCCGTGTAATAGAGGATCTATAAAATTTAATTTTTCCATGATTATACTAATTTATTTAATTAAACTTGTTTGTTATTTATGCAGATAACTTTTACTATCCGTTTCGTTTTTTATTTTAATTGCAATCAAAAAAGACTCCCGCAAATACTTGTTCAAAAAACAAGCGAAAATCCTGCCAGATTATAACCGTGCCCATCATTTAGCAAAATTTTATAATTATAGAAGGACTATAAGGAAATTGTGATATAATGGCTAAAATAATATCTGTCGTATATTTTATATGACAATACCCGATGATTTAAAATTACTGCAATTCTGTTTACTACAATTATATAGTTTTACTTTTTTATTATACAATTTCATTACAGATATTAATTTACAAAAATAACCGTTAAGTTTAATTTCTTAACGGTTAGGGGGTATATTTGGCAAAAATTTTAGAGTTTTAAGGGGGCTATACCCATAAAAGGATTGTGTCAAGTTTTGTCTTAAGTGGTTGTCCCGATCATTATCGCCATTCGGATTATTGGTTTTTAAAGGAGCTATTTTCTACTGTAAAGCACTCCGTTTTTGATAGACTTTTTATTCAATTCTCCATTTTTAAATAAATTTTCTAAAATGTCTTTCGCTTCGTCATAAGAAATATCCAATAGGACTGCATATTCTTTTGGAGCAAGAGTCGGATAAATTTCAAAAAGGGATAATGGATTTTCATTGGCAATTTTTTTCTTTTTGGCTTCGGGGTACAAAGCTAATAGCGCATTTTCATAAGAAGCGTAAGGTTTAGAGCCGTAAACCGTTAGCTGATTGTTAGTTCCGTCAGAGAAAAACAGGGTAGGAAAGCCTCTTACGCCAAGGGTTCTTGCATAATTCAGGTCTTCCTGAAAAAGAAGTTTGGCATCACCTTCATAGTCTGATTTTAGCTTTTTCGTATCGAGTTCGGCAAGACTGGCAGCTTCAGAAATGTTTTCCCATTTAGCGATGTTTTTCTTTTCCAGATATAATTTTTCCCTAAGAATTCGCATGAATTTTACAGCTTTATCTTTGCTCTGAATTTGTGCTGCTTTCATAGCGATACAAGACGGGTAAGAAGAATCGAGCGGATCTTCGATCCATACATTTCCGTCGATCGGCATTTCGTAATGTAAACTTGCGGCATCCCAATGATGTGCTACATCTGACGGTTTACTTATGCCCCCGCTATTGTAGGACCAATCCGGGAGTAAACCGCCCATTCGGTAATCAATATCAATATAAGTACCGTATTCGAGTTTTAATTTTCTCAATTGAGGCTCAATTCCCCAGCAGGAAGAACAGATCGGATCTGTGTAATAAATAATTTTTACAGGTTTATTTTCTGTCGGAATGGCGCTGTTTTCATATGTTTTTTCATTAGCGGGCATTTCGCATGTTCCGGTTTCGGGATCACATAATAGAGGATTTGTTTTGCTTGCACTCATTTTTGAATTTATTTGCGATTGACAGTTCGTACTGAAAATCAGAATTAGTAATAGCGACAGTCTTTTCATAAATAACTGTTTTAAATTTACGCTTCAGTTTTAAATTTTTATAATTTTACTGTAAAGTTCGCTCATCTATAATCACAAGTCAATTAGTCTAAAAAATATGACTACACAAAATAAATCAGAAATAGAGAAGGAATGTCCTGCAGAAGGGCTTCTAAAATTGCTTTCCGGCAAATGGAAACCACAGATTTTTTTGTTGGCTGTTAATGGTCCTTTACGTTTCAATGCACTTTTAAGAGAAATAAAAGGAGCTAATAAACAATCTATTGCGACAGCACTTCGTGAACTGGAAGATTTTGGAATTTTAGATAAAAAGGTAATTCAGTTAAAACCTTTGCATATAGAATATAATTTATCTGAGAAAGGAGCATCTTTAATTCCGGTTTTTAAGCAATTGGAGGTTTTTTCTCAAGGATAGTTCAGGGTATTTTGAAAGTCTACTCAAAGCAAACTACTAAAAGATATAAATTATGAAAAAGCTATTACTAATTTTTTTGTTGTTATTGCAAATCCCTACAATCTCCGGGAACAATCAAAGTCAGGATTCTTCGGCTAAACGAATTGTAGGAACCTGGTTTGCCGACGCAAATAGAAATACAAGATGGGTATTTACCGCAGACGGAAAAGTTTTTAACTACGATAAAAATACCTTCAAAGTAATGTACCGATACACTATTTCAAACAGCTGTCAGAATAATTCTGATGATAGTGTTGAATTTTTGACCTTGATGGATAAGGACGGAGATGAGTATTGTTTTAGAATTAATGGGGTAAACGAGAATAAAAACGGTGTTTTATCAATGACGAATATGAGTAATATGGAGGCACTTCTGTTTGTTAACGATGTAAATTTAACAATAAGAAAGTAGTACACTTCTATAGTTCCCAATTTATTATAAGACTTCTAATTTTTTTTTTGATTAATTTGCCTTTGGCCATTTCCACGCCAGAATTACAATTATGGTCGTAACGATACTTTCAAAAAGGGCCAGAAAAACATAAAAACTTTTCCACGCTGTTAGTGAGCTAGTTGCAATAAGCAGCATGATCAAGGTAAAGAATATTCCAAATAAAATATTGAGAAATCTATTTATTTTTGGTTTTAAAAAGATAGATAATAATATCATTAGAGGAGGCAGAGCGAGTAAAACAGCTGCAGAAAGTAATTTCATTGGACTGTTTAGCAAATTGTCACCACTTGCAAGTCCGGCTGTTTTTCCGGGGATGTACAATTCAAAATAATCTCCATACAAATAACACAAAGTTACTGCTGTCCAGAGAAAGGCAAGTTTTATTCTGATATTGACTTCGAAATCTTTTAAGTTTCTGGTATTCTGATTGGTATCCATAGGTTTTGGTTTTGTGGTATGACGAATTTTTTACTGTTTTGTTACAATTTACAGCTTTGTGAATTTGACCAAAAGAAAATTTTGCCGGAATCATTAAACTTTTATTAACAAAAAGTAAATTGGCATTCGTTTATATTTGTAAGACAAAAATAAAAATAGTACTAACGGATATGAAAATCAACGTCTTAAGAATTCTTGTTTTATTTGTTTTGTCAGTGAGTGGTTATAGTCAAAATGTAAAACTGTTGAATATAGATCAGTTAAACGAAAGAATTAAGAACGGAAAAGACAGTACTTATGTCGTTAATTTCTGGGCCACCTGGTGTGCTCCCTGCATTAAAGAACTGCCTCATTTTGAAAAGCTGAAAGCTGATTATAAATCAGATAAATTAGCTGTTTTATTGGTAAGTGTCGATTTCAAATCAAAATTAAATTCGAACGTAATTCCGTTTGTCAAAAGGAAAAACCTGAAAAATGAAGTTTTTCTGTTAAACGAAAGCAGTCCACAAGAATATATTGATCGTATTGATCCTGGTTGGTCGGGAAGTATTCCGGCAACACTATTTATTAAAGAAGATAAAAGAAAATTTATAGAATCTGAATTTACCTATGACCAATTATTAACTGAATATAAAAAACTGTAAATTATGAATAAGTTTATTATCACTGTCACTTTGTTTTTGTTTAGTCTTATGCTTTCTCAGGCTCAGACCACAACACTTAAAGCCGGGGAGACCGCTCCGGATTTCAAATTGAAAAACGTAGACGGAAAAGAAGTTTCTTTTGCAAGTTTTCCAAAAGCAAAAGGATATATCGTTGTTTTTACCTGTAATACCTGTCCGTATGCAGTGGCTTATGAACAAAGAATAATTGAACTGGATAAAAAGTTCAAAGCACAAGGTTATCCTGTAATTGCGATTAATCCAAATGATCCGGAAGCTTCAAAAGCGGATTCTTATGAGAAAATGCAACACTTAGCGAAAGATAAAAAGTATCCATTTCCTTATTTATTTGATGACGGACAAAAAATTACCGATCAATACGGAGCAAAGCGCACCCCACATCTTTTTATTGTTTCTAAAACCGCTAAAGGAAATGTTGTAGAGTATGTGGGAGCAATCGATAACGATCCCGAAGGAACTAAAACCGAAAAAACAAAATATGCCGAAGATGTGATTACTGCATTAAAAAGTAATCAAAAACCGGCAATTACACAAACCAAAGAAATTGGCTGTACCGTAAAAAGAAAAGTGAAAGCTTAATTTTTAAGGATTCCACACTCATAAAAAAATACCTCATTTTTACTGAGGTATTTTTTTATGGTATTTCTAAAGTGGTAGGTTTTTATTAAAAACGCGATATTATTTTCTGTTTGCTTCCGCCCTTTCAGGGCTATAGATAGCATTAGTTTAGGTCATAGTGCGTTGCACTATGTTGATGCTTTTGGGCTTTCAGCCCATTTTTAGCTGTTTCAAGTGTTTATATTAGAATGAAATAATTTTATAAATAAGAAGTAATAAAATGATGCTTCTATTTTCAATAAAACGCTAGAATTCTAGGGAGTTACGAACTTCGATAACCAGAATAATTTTTAGTAGCCTACGAAATATAGTACGATCTTTAAGAGATAAGTATTCGAAACCGTTCGCTCTGAAAGATGCTTAGCAAAAGCATGTTGCGTAGCATCATGACTAATGGAGATGAATGTCCAAGTCCTGAAAGGGCGTAAGCCAAGACCCCCAAAAGAAAAAAAACACTTGTCTTAATTTTGCAAAGAATTTTCTAAAGTAGAAGTTCTTTATTAAAAACTCAATATTATCCCTGCTTGCCCACTCCCTTTCAGGGCTATAGGTAGCATTGGTTTAGATCATAGTGCGTTGCACTATGTTGGTGCTTTTAGGCTTTCAGCCCATTTTTAGCTGTTTCAAGTGTTTATATTAGAATGAAATAATTTTATAAATAAGAAGTAATAAAATGATACTTCTGTTTTCAATAAAACGCTAGAATTCTATGGAGTTACGAACTTCGATAACCAGAATAATTTTTAGTAGCCTACGAAATATAGTACGATCTTTAAGACATAAGTATTCGAAACCGTTCGCTCTGGCCTTAGCAAAAGCATGTTGCGTAGCATCATGACTAATGATGATGATTGTTTAAGCCCTGAAAGAATGAAAGCCTAGTTGCTCTAAAAAAATAACCAATCCTAAGTATTCGAAACCTATTGCTCTGAAAGAGCCTTAGCAAAAGCATGTTGCGAAAGCATCATGACTAATGGAGATGAATGCCCAAGCCCTGAAAGGGCGTAAGCCAAGACCCCCAAAAGAAAAAAAACACTTATCTTAATTTTGCAAAGAATTTTCTAAAGTAGAAGTTCTATCGTTAAAACCTTAATATTATCCCTGCTTGCCCACTCCCTTTCAGGGCTATAGGTAGCATTGGTTTAGATCATAGTGCGTTGCACTATGTTGGTGCTTTTGGGCTTTAAACCCATTTTTATTCGTTGCGAACACCTATAATAAAATGATGCTTCTATTTGCAATACAATGTTTGAAAACTGAGGAGTTGCTATCGTTAATAAACGGAATGATTTTTAACAGTCCACAATATTCTCTACTGATTCTGTTTTTTGCTGCTCCTGTAGCTCCAGTCCGGCAATGATTTGTTTTTTCATTGTGGTATGAACATAGTCTTTGGCTTCGGCATAGGATATGTTGTATTTAAGTGGAATTTCCTGAAGATGAACTGGAAAATCGGTAAGTAATTTATTATAATAGCGATTCAGTTCTTCTTCATTTGGCATTTCAAATTTCAGTTTGATTTGAAACCTTCTAAGCAAAGCTGTATCGATACTACTGTAATAGTTAGTTGCACAAATAAGTAAACTGTCTGTCGGAAGATAATCAATCAGTTGAATTATAGTATTAACAAGGCGTTTCATTTCGGCAACATCTTTGTCCTGACTGTCGCGGCTTTTACCAATCTGATCAAATTCGTCCAAAAATAAAACGGCTCTTTCACGAATTGCTTTATCAAATATGGCTTTTACATTTTTGGAGGTTTCACCAATTTTCGAATCGATGATAGTACTCAGGTTAACGATTACGATATTCTTATTTAAAGCATTGGCAATGGCTTTTGCAGTAGTGGTTTTGCCACAGCCAGAATGCCCGTGCAATAGTATTTTATGATCTACTTTTAGATTGTACTTTTTTAATTCCTCGATATATTTATGTTCTTTTATGGTCTGAAGGAGTGTAGCTTTATTCTCCGGGCTGAAAAGTAAATCATCCAGTGCTATTTTTTCAGTATCGTTTACAACAAGTTCGTACAGATTCATTTGAGATTTTATTTGATGCAAAATTAGACTTTATTCTGCAATATTTTCGTTCCAGATTTCTTTTCCTAAAAAGCGATTCCCGAAAATTGCAGTTCCAACCCTTATTATATTTGACCCTTCAGCAATAGCCAGTTCCAAATCCTGCGACATTCCCATTGAAAGTTGTAAATTAGGGATCCCTTCAAGTTCAGCGGCATAAATTTCATCCCTGATTTTTCGCAGTAAACGCAAAGACGGACGCATTTTTTCTTTTTCTACATCTAATAATCCAATGGTCATTAGACCTTTTATTTTTAGGGTTTCGTAACGTTTTATTTTTTGAATAAATGAAATCACTTCTGTTGGAGGTAAACCAAATTTACTTTCTTCAAAAGAAGTGTTTACCTGAATAAAAACATCAAGCGTTCGCCCTTCCTTTTGTAATTGTTTGTCTAGTTCATTGGCTAAACTTAATCGGTCAAGAGACTGAATGCAAGTTACGTACTTAAGAACATCTTTTACTTTATTGGTTTGAAGATGACCAATAAAATGACGCTCTATTTTTAAATCCTTCAATACCGGATTCTTATCGCGTAATTCCTGCATCTTATTTTCACCAATAAGTGTTTCTCCCGCTTTGATCGCAATTTGAATGTTATTTGCTGTAACAGTTTTAGTAGCTAGTAATAGTCTGACATCTGACACATTTCTGCCAGAACTTTTACAGGCATTTTCAATACGCTGATGTACCTGTTTCAAATTAAATATCACATCTTCTTTCATGAGGACAAAAGTAGAGGTACGGAAATCTATTTAAAAGATCCAGTTTTTAGTATAAGTAATAGTCCAGATTGGATGTAAACTGGACCAGATTAGGACTATAAATGAAAAAACTGGATTATTTAGCTGATCCTGAAGCGCAGTAATTTTGTACGGACAATAAAGTCAAATTTAAAACAAATTAAAATGAGTAAATCAATTTTTTATCATGCCGGCTGTCCGGTTTGTATTAGTGCAGAACAAGATATTTTAAGTTTAATTAATCCTACTGAGGTTGAAGTTGTTAATCTGGGTATCGATAAATCCAGAATTGCAGAAGCTCAAAAAGCAGGATTGCAATCGGTTCCGGCTTTGGTCACACCAAACGGGAATGTGCTTCATATTAATTTTGGTGCTTCTATTGCGGATGTGATTGGATAGATCCACTGTGAGATGTGATTTGTAAAACGTAAATAAGTATGAAGATAGCAGTGTGGGATACCTATGTAACCCGAAAAGACGGAACAGTAATGCATTTTGATATTCTGGTTGACGAACGTACCGTTGATGAAAGTCAGATTTTTGAATATGGCAAAATGTATCTTAAAACAGTTGCACAGGACGGTCAGCCGCTGACCTCGAAAGAATGTAAATTTTGTCATATTGACAAAGCTCCTGAGGCTGTGGAAAGTCAGATTCTTAAACAGGGATTTTCGATTATCGAAATGGAGAACTGTAATTAATTGATTCTTTAGTTTTGTATAAAAAAGGCCGAAACAATAAAGTTTCAGCCTTTTTTATAGATATAGTATCTATGTTTCTATGTGTTAAAATAAATTACTCGTGATACTTTAAGTTACAAACTTTTTAGCTTTTTCATAAAAACAGGAAATACTTCATTCAGTTCATCAAAGAGAGGGTTGTTGCGATGCTTCAGTTTGATTTCGCTAAATAGTTTCAGACCAAGTGCAAATTGTGTGGCTTCGTATGGATTTTCAAACAAGTTTTTTTCTTTTATTTTTTCGATGATACCAAATATTTCATCGTGGTTATCAAATTCTATCCCCAGTTCTCTTGCAGGTTCAGTTTCACCGTTTGCATATTCCTTTAAGCTTAGAGTCAGATAATATTTGTTGGATCTTTTTTGCATGATATTATTTTTTTTAATTTATTTCAACCATTTGTCTACTATGGTTTTAAAGGCTTCTTTGTATTGCTCACCAACTGTTATTTCGGTTTTATTGATAAATATTGAATTCTTGCTTATGGCATTTATTTTATCGAGTGCAACAATAAAAGACCGATTGATTCGCATAAATTTTAAGGAAGGTAATTTTTCTTCCAACGCTTTTAAGGAGATCAAAGACATTAATCCTTTTTGAGAATCTTCGAGATGTACTTTTACGTAATCTTTCAGACTTTCGATATACAATATGTCTTTTAATGAAATTCGAACCCACTGGTACTCAACTTTCAGAAAAATAAATTCATCATCGGCTGTAATCGTTTGAAATTGACCGGATGCTTCTTCTGACAGTTGTAAAACTTTGTTGGCAGCCCTTAAAAATTCTTCATAACTAAAGGGTTTCAAAAGATAATCAACAGCATTTACACGATAACCTTCAATAGCATAATGGTTGTAAGCTGTCGTGAAAATAATTTTGGGTAAGGAGCCAGGTTGTTCCTGTAAAAGGCGGGCGAGTTCCATACCGGTTAAATTCGGCATATTGATATCCAGAAAAACAATGTCCGGCTGTTGTTCCCGTATCAAACTCATGGCTTCTACGGCATTATCACAGCTACAAGCCAGTTGTAAAAAAGGAGTCTGTTCTATAAAGGTTTCCACCAGTTTTAAAGCTAGCGGTTCGTCATCTACTGCGATACATTTTAATACAATCATTGTTCTAAAGTTATTTGCAGGTTTACTTTATACTTTCCGTTTTGGTCAATACCGGCGGTCAAAGTATGTTTGTTGGGATAGATCAGGTGCAATCTACGTTTGGTATTGGTTAACCCGATTCCTCCCTGTTCTGTAGAAGCTGTTTTTTCAAAAAAGGTATTTTCGACTTCAAATTCAAGATGGGTTTTATTTTGCTTCAGTATAAAATGAATTTCACTTTTGTCTGTCGCATGTACACCGTGTTTAAAGGCATTTTCAACCAAAGGTAATAACAGCATCGGAACAATCGGATAGTCATGAATTTTTTCCGGAATATCTCCTGTGATAGTCAGTTTACTATTGGCACGGAGTTTCATCAAAGCAATAAAATCCTTCATAAAATCAACTTCTTTTAATAAGGTCGTTCGTTCGCCTTCGGTACTGTAAAGAAGGTATCTCATCATTCGGCTTAAAGTATGGAGGGCACTACGAGAATCCTCGATATTGGTATAGGTAAGTGAGTAAATACTGTTAAGCGAATTGAAGAAAAAGTGCGGATTAATTTGCGCTTTCAGCATTGCCAGTTCGGCCATTGTTTTATCCTGTTCCAATTTTTGCTTGTGCTGTGCAGCTCTTTGCCAATGTAGCAGCATAGCGTAACTGGTGCTGATTGCTAAAACTAATAAGGTGAGACTAAAAATATAGTTATCGAAATAAGTGTTTCTGTATCTTTTAAATCGTATAAGCGCTGCGAGTTTATTATGTAAATCGGTATTCAGGTTATAAAAATAGGACAGTAGCTGCATAGCAAAAATGATGCAGAGAACCCACAATAAGAATGGGCCTATCTTGTCCTTAATGATTGTTTTAGGAACAATTACCTTGGCATTGTAGTAGAAAATCGCAAGAATAAAGACCAGGACAATAGATTGCCAAAACCAGAATATTTGAGGAAGTGCAATATTCCAGGTAAGTGGTATGTAAAACAGTTGCATATATCCTAATAATACCCAGGCCAGGATGTGTAATCCGGTAGACATAAAGGGTTTAAAAAAGTGGGTTGCCATTGTAAGTTGTGATTTTAAGGGCAATATTACATTTTATTTGAACAGTTGATAAAACCAATCGCCCAAAACAGATTCACAATCCGTAAAAACCATTTTAGAGCCGACGAGACTATTACAAAAATACTTATTTATAAGGGAACATCTTCCATCGGTTCTCATCTAATCTTTATCGATTGCAGCAGGCTTTTCGTCTATTGTAAAATTTTTGCATGTACTATTTCAGTTCTTTTGTTCCTTAATAAATAGATAATCATACATTCCATAAAAATGAACAAGCAATCTTTTTTAAGTATTCTAGCAGCATCTATTATCATCACTTCGTGTGGAAACAAAAATGATAAAGCGGCTCAGGCCGGAGGTGCACCACAAGTTAAAGAGTATAAAACGCTGACTTTAGAACCTAAATCGGCGACTTTATATACAGATTATCCTGCCAGTATTCAGGGACAGCAAAATATAGAAATTCGCCCTCGGGTTGAAGGGTACATTGATAAGATTTTTGTTGATGAAGGTGCGGTGGTTCGAGCCGGACAAGCTTTGTTTAAAATAAGTGCTCCGGAATATGAGCAGGAAGTTCGTACAGCAGCCGCAAGTATAAAAAGCGCTCAGGCAAACTTAAGTGCAGCAAAACTGGCTGTAAATAAAGTAAAACCATTGGTTGAAAAAGGAATCATTAGTAAGTACGATTTGGAATCGGCACAATATACTTATGAATCGGCTCTGGCAACACTGGCGCAGGCCAATGCCAGTCTGGTAAATGCGAAAACGAATTTGGGATATACTACTGTAACCAGTCCTGTTGACGGAGTTGTGGGATCTATTCCGTTTCGTCTGGGAAGCTTAGTAAGCTCAAACACGACTGACCCTATGACAACAGTTTCAAGTATCGGAAACGTGTATGCTTATTTTGCGGTTAATGAAAAAAAACTTTTAAATTTTACTCAAAACACAGATCCGGGAATTTCACTGGCAGCCAAAATTAAAAAAATGCCTCCGGTTTCATTGCTTCTTTCCGATGGTACGGCTTACAGCGAAAAAGGACGTATCGAAACGGTAAACGGATTAATCAATACAGAAACAGGTTCGGTTACGTTCAGAGCACGTTTCTCCAATCCGAAAAGCATCATAAGAAGCGGGAACAGTACTACAGTCAGAATTCCGAATGAAGTTAACGAAGCGATAATCATTCCTCAAAGCGCCACTTTTGAACTTCAGGATAAATTGTTTGCTGTGGTAGTTGGAAAAGATGGTAAAACGAAAAATACAAATATTACAGTTTTAGAAAATACGGCAGGAAATTATTATGTCGTAAAAAGTGGTTTGCAGACCGGAGATCAGATTGTTCTGGAAGGAGTGGCAGCACTTAAAGACGGAACGGAGATTAAAGCTCTGAACCAAAATGCAGAAACTGTTTACGCGGACTTAAAATAACAACAAATGTTTAAAATATTCATACAACGACCAGTACTTTCTACGGTAATATCGGTTATTATCGTAATCCTGGGTATACTGGGGCTGGCAGCACTTCCTATTGCGCAGTATCCGGACATTGCACCACCGACCGTAAATGTAGCGGCAAGTTATACCGGAGCCAATGCAGATGTGGTACTAAAAAGTATCGTAATTCCGCTTGAAGAGCAAATTAACGGTGTAGAAAACATGACCTACATGACTTCTACGGCGACTAATGATGGTAATGCTTCTATAAAAATTTTCTTTAAAGTAGGTACAGACCCTGATTTAGCTGCCGTAAACGTACAAAACAGGGTTTCCAGAGCTACTAGTTTATTGCCTGTTGAGGTAACTCAGGCCGGGGTAACTGTAACCAAAAGCCAAAGTAGTAACTTATTAATTTTCTCCTTATATAGTGATGATAAAGCTTACGATCAAACGTTTCTTCAAAATTACGCTAAGATCAACCTGGTACCACAAATTCAACGTGTAGTAGGGGTAGGAGATGTTACGGTTTTCGGTTCAAGGGATTATTCGATGCGTATCTGGCTAAAACCGGATGTGATGCAGCAGTACAAATTGATTCCAAGTGATGTTTCGGCAGCTTTAGCAGAACAAAATATTGAGGCTGCACCGGGTAAATTTGGGGAAAACGGAAATCAGGCTTTTCAATATGTAATCAAATACAAAGGTCGTTTAACAAGCGCAAAAGAATTTGAAGATATCGTAATCAAATCAGCCGGAAACGGACAATTGCTGCGATTAAAAGATGTGGCAAAAGTAGAATTGGGTTCTTTAAGTTATTCTTCTACAAGTACAACAAACGGACGTCCGTCTGTTGGTATTGCAATTAGTCAGACGCCGGGTTCGAATGCACGTGACGTAATTAACAATTCTAAAAAGCTTATTGACGAAGCCGTAAAGACCTTCCCTAAAGGAGTAAAATATACCGTACTGATCAATGTTAATGAGAATTTGGATGCCTCAATTGAGAAAGTAATCCATACTTTGATAGAAGCTTTTATTCTGGTTTTCATAGTTGTATTTATTTTTCTTCAGGATTTTCGATCGACTTTAATTCCGGCGATTGCCGTTCCGGTTGCGATTGTGGGTACATTTTTCTTCCTGAATTTATTCGGATTTACGATTAACCTGCTGACGCTATTTGCGATGGTTCTGGCGATTGGTATTGTGGTCGATGATGCGATTGTAGTCGTCGAGGCGGTGCATGCCAAACTCGATAATGGTTATAAATCGGCTAAGAAAGCTACGATTCACGCCATGAACGAGATTTCGGGAGCCATTATTTCGATCACGTTGGTAATGGCGGCGGTATTTATTCCCGTAACTTTTATTACAGGTTCTACAGGAGTTTTCTACAAGCAGTTTGGTATTACACTGGCGGTTGCAATTATTCTTTCGGCAGTCAATGCCCTTACTTTGAGTCCGGCTTTATGTGCTTTGCTTTTAAAACCACATGCTGACGATCATAAACATCAGAGCTTCATTCAGAGATTTTATACTTCATTTAACGTTGCATTTGACAATGTAACCGAAAAGTACAAACGTTCTGTTCAGTTCCTTTCTGTTAAAAAATGGATCGTACTGGCTTCTATACTTATTGCTGCGGGAGCCTTGTTTTATATGATGAAAACAACCCCGTCAGCGTTCGTTCCGGCAGAAGATCAGGGAGTAGTTTTTGCAAACATTAGTTTACCGCCTTCAGCCTCTATGGAACGTTCAGATGTAGTGGCGAAAAAAGTAGACAGTATAGCGCACACCATTCCGGGAGTAGAAAATACCCTTCGTATCGTTGGTCAGAACTTTACAGCGGGTGCAGGTAGTGCTTATAGTATGGTAATTGTGAGGCTGAAAAGCTGGGAAGACCGTGAACTGAGTGTCGATGATGTAATTGGACAGTTGTTTGCTAAAACAAGCGGAATTCGCGAAGCTAATATCTTCTTTATTTCACCGCCAACTATTCAGGGATTTGGACAAAGTGGGGGATTTGAATTCCAGTTACAAGACAAAGGAGGCCACAGTACGGCTGAATTCTATAAAGTAAACAATGAATTTCTGGCCAAGCTTTCGGCACGTCCGGAGATACAATATGCGACGACTCCTTTTAATCCGGGATTCCCTCAATATATGATGGATATTAATTTGGCGAAAGCCAAAGATGCAGGAGTTTCGGTCAATACCATTTTGTCAACCATGCAGGGATATTATGGAGGATTGTACGCATCTAATTTCAATAAATTCGGTAAACAGTATCGTGTAATGATTCAGGCTTCTCCGGAGTTTAGAACCAATACCGAGGGGCTGAATAAAATATTTGTACGCAACAGTGCCGGAACCATGGCACCTATTACCGAGTTCGTAAAAATGACCAGGGTATTCGGGCCGGAATCGATTTCAAGATTTAATTTGTTTACGTCGATCTCGATTACAGGAGCACCAAAACCGGGTTATAGTTCCGGTGATGCTATTAAAGCGATTCAGGAAGTAGCAGCAGAGAGTTTGCCTGCGGGTTATGGTTATGAATTTTCTGGTTTAACACGTGAAGAATTAGCGTCAGGAAGTGAGACCATCTTTATTTTTATATTGTGTTTGGTGTTTGTTTACTTCCTGTTGAGTGCACAATATGAGAGTTATATCTTGCCTTTTGCCGTATTGTTTTCGATTCCGTTTGGACTGGCAGGAGCCTATTTGTTCTCGATTATTTTCAAATTGAACAGTAACATTTATTTACAGATTTCGCTGATCATGTTAATTGGACTTTTAGCTAAGAACGGTATTCTGATCGTCGAATTTGCCCTCGAGAGACGCCGAAAAGGATTGCCCATTGTTCAGTCAGCCATTGAAGGAGCGGTAGCACGTTTACGTCCGATTTTGATGACCTCTTTTGCCTTTATTTTAGGACTTGTTCCTTTAATGTTTGCTTCGGGAGCCGGTGCAGTTGGAAACAAATCCATTGGAACAGGAGCCGTAGGAGGGATGTTAATCGGAACCATTTTAGGAGTATTTGTTATTCCGGTATTGTTCATCATTTTCCAAAGTTTGCAGGAGCGTGTGAGTGGTCCGCCAAAAGAAAATTATGATGATGAAGGTGACGATGACGAGGAAGTACAATTGGTAGAAGCTCATAAAGAGTAATAATTTAATTCAAAAAAAATGACTCATAGTTCAAATAAATATATTCTTGTAATGTTAGCGGCCGCACTGTTGAGTGCCTGCTCGATTACTAAGAAATACGAACGTCCGTCGACTATTTCGACAGATAAGTTATATAGGGATCAGGCTGCTGCCGACTCGACCACTATGGCGAGTATGCCCTGGCAAACCGTTTTTAAAGATGAAAAACTGAATGCTTTAATTCAGAAGGGATTGGATCAGAACCTGAATTTAAAGAATGCGATTGAAAATATAGTACAGTCCAGAGCCTCTTTGCAACAGGCAAAACTGGCCTATTACCCAACGCTGAATATTGATGCCAATGTAACGCATAACAAACAATCAAAGGCCGGACTAAACTTCCCGCCGGGAATTAACATCAATACTTTAACAACAACTTCTAAATTAGGTTTGAGTACCTCTTGGGAAGCAGATATTTGGGGGAAATTAAGCAGTTCAAAAAGAGCGGCTTTGGCAACCTATCTTTCTACTGATGCAGCAAAACAGGCCATTCAGACACAATTGATTGCCGATATTGCTAACAACTATTTTTTATTGCTGGCCTATGACAAGCAATTAGAAATCACCAAGGCTACCTTAGAAAGTCGTATTAAAAATGTGGAAACGATTAAAGCTTTAAAAGAAGGTGCAATAGTAACCGGAGCAGCAGTAGTGCAAAGTGAAGCCAATCAACATGCAGCCGAAGTATTGATCCCGGACTTAAAAAGAAGTATTCGCGAAACCGAGAATGCGCTTAATATTTTGTTAGGACAGGCTCCGGGAGCAATCGAAAGAGGTACATTAGGAACTCAAACGATTCCAGAAAATCTGGCTGTAGGTTTACCGGCACAATTGCTAGAGAACCGTCCAGATGTTCGTCAGGCTGAGTTTGATTTCAGAACAGCGTTCGAGACAACTAATATGGCTAAAACTTATTTTTATCCAAGCTTGACTCTTACCGCAAGTGGGGGTTTCTCGAACCTGCAACTAACGGATTTCTTTACTAATTCTGTTTTTTACTCTTTGATAGGTGGGTTGACACAGCCTATTTTCAATCAGGGACTGAATAAAGCGAGGCTTACAACAGCACAATCCAAACAAGTACAGGCACTGAATAATTTCCAGCAAAGTCTTTTAAAAGCAGGACAGGAAGTATCGAATGCTTTGTATGCTTATGAAATGGCTGTCGAAAAAGAAGATTCAAGAGAAAAACAAATTAAGGCCCTGGAAAAAGCAGTTGATTTTACACAGCAGCTTTTAGAATATAGCTCGGCTACGAATTATACGGATGTATTAACTTCAGAGCAAAACCTATTGGCCGCGCAATTAAGCGGAATCACTGATAACCTGCAAAAATTGCAAGCTGTTGTTGATTTGTATCGTGCTTTAGGTGGAGGATGGAAATAGTCTTCGCGGCTTCTATTATTTTAAATTTTAAAACGAAAAGCGCCTCAGTTGATGAGGCGCTTTTTTTATGGGCATATATTTGATGTAGTGCTTCCTTTTATCTAATATAGTTTTCCTTCATTGTTTCTTTTATAGAATTTTCTAAAAGTAGGACCAGTTGAAACAGCTGTTGTATCAACTTTTATATTTAATCCATTTACCTTCTTTTTTAGGATGATAGGATCATCATAGATTTCAGGTTTTCCACGAAGTAATAACGTTACAGTATTTTTAGAAAAATTAACATCTTTTATATTTGTCGATTTTACAATTATCAACCTTTTCCTTTTGATCATAAAGGAGTACAAAATAGGCTGTTGTAGAACCAATAAGGGAGTAATAAAACCATACAACTCTTTGATTGTTCACCTTTATCTGTAATTATAATTAACTGATAATCGTTTTTTATTATTTCTGCTTCACTACTTTTTTCTCCCGCATATCGCCATTGATATTCTAGCCATATAGATTTTACAATTATTGATAGACTATCATTAATTTTATAAGGATTCAGATTTGTTTTATATTCACTAATAAATACCTTTCTTGTTTAGAATCTTCAATATTTAAACTAGTTCCTAAACCTCCATTTTCAACAAAAAAATTACATGAAAACATTAAAAAAGATATTAAAGTACAAAAGAAAACAGCTGCTAACTTATATACTTTAGCCAAAAAAAATGAGCGATTTATATCTATCAAAATATTATTTTTTAAATAGATTTATTCTTACCGAAATACTACTATATTATTACTAAAATTTACCTTTTTATTTTCCACTCCCTAAGTGCACCTTCAATAAAAGCTTTAATTTCTTTCTTATCACCATCAACACTAACTTTAAAGGTTTTTCCGTTAATTTTAGTTATAAGAATGTAGGGAGTATAACTTGCTCCAGCATTTAATACAGCATCTATTTTCTCTATTTCGTTATAATAGGCATAATTTATTTCATTTTTTTTTGAATTCCTCTCATCTATCCAATACGTTGAAATTGTTCGGTTTTTAAAAAAATTACCCGGATTATTTTTTTTTTACAAAGTTAAAAATTTAAAGATTTGATGCAATTGTGGTAGAGGATT
>NZ_CADCST010000068.1:55331-112792 GCF_902804485.1 Flavobacterium collinsii
TTTTTTTTATACTCACTATAAAATTTATAGATATGCTCGCTATCTGCTAGAAGATTTAAACTTTTAATAAATTTTATTTCTTCTTTATTAAGAGTCTGGTTAGTTTCGCTTTTGTTGCAAGAAATCAACGATAACATTATCAAAATAAGAATCGGATATTTTTTCATAATTTTAAAATTGGACTAATTTTTATTCTCTTTCTGCCAGTTTGCATTTATTTATATTTCACTATTTCCTCCTGCTACATCATAATATAAAACAAATAGCTCTGCCAAGTATTCTACAATTACATAAATGTGTGGCTTTTTAGTTGACATTTTGACACTTCGAAAAGTAAGGGTATTACTCGATTTTATGCGTTACTAATGTTTCTCTAAGAATATTTGATAATAATTATTAAGCATAGTTTTTAATTCATGAAAATTACATTGTAAAGCAACGGATGATAAAGCAATAGGGGTACCATACATACTTAGATTAGATTTTAATAAGTTTAAAATAAGTTTGTTTTTAGCTTTATCTAAATACTCATTGGGATTACGAACATCTATCAATAAAAATTCAGTTGACATAACTTTTTTTCGCCTAATTCCTTTTATATCTTTCCAATGAATCAAACCTATACTTCCTACGCTTGATAGATCAATTATACCTTCTTTAGTGATGATCAAACCATATTTGTTTCTAAAAGTTTTAATTGTAACTAGAATTATACTGACAAATGTGAAAATAGAACCTATTAAACCAAAAAACTGTATAAATGAAGTACTTTTAAAAACAAAAGAAGCATACTTATCAGGATTTAAAAACATATTCAAACATAGAATCCCAAAAATTATTCCTGCGACCAAAAGAAAAATAATTTTAGTATAATTTCTTTTAATTCTTATTATTTCCATTATATAAAATTTATGTTTTAATTATAGTTGCTGCAATACCAGCTCTGCCAGGTGTTTTTTAATTACATAAACGCGCTGCGCAAATGTCTTTGACTTTGTAGCGTATCTAGCAAATATATTTAAAAACAAGCTAAATTTAATTGCATCAATAAGTCTATTAAAAAAGGCAGAGACTTTTGAAACGCTTATGAGTTATAAGTAACGGAAAAATGCGCAAAGTTAGGGACATTTGCGCAGTTTTTCAGTTGACATTTGAAGACTTTGGCGAGCGAGATATTTTTTGTTTGTAGTTTTTAATTTAAAACTTTACAGCATTTTTAGAAACGTTTTCTCCCAGAGTAGTTCTTTTAGATAAATCTTGTTTTTGGGAGGAAACCAATTCGATATTTTGACACGCTTCTCCGTTTATCGAAATTGCTTTTGTCGAGGCCGAATTAAATTCAACATTTTTTAAAGACATATTTTGGGTATTGTAGATTTCAAATACGGTACTATTTTCGATGTCTAATGTTGCATTGTTGATTTTGATTCCGTTGGCATCAATGATTGTAAAACCCTTTTCTGCTTTGGCGATCAGATTAGAGATTTCGATGTTTTGAAGGTTCATCTCGGGTAAACCTTGAAGAAATACCGCCTGTTGCGCACCTCTAATCGTGATGTTTTTGATCGAAATATTTTTAAATTGTGGTGTTTCTTCGTTTACAGGAACAGCTTTTGTAGTAACGGTGTTTCCGCCTTCGGCCAAAGTTTCGGCAATTGATTTCCCTCCATAGTACAAATCAAATGAAATAGCCTGTGACGGAATATCGGTCATAAAAATATCCGAGATGTAAATATTTTCTACAATTCCTCCTCGTCCGCGAGTGCTTTTAAAACGAAGCCCCACGTCGGTTCCCATGAAAGTACAATTAGAGACATGTAGATTTTTTACGCCGCCCGACATTTCGCTTCCTACCGTTACACCACCATGTCCGTGATAAACGATGTTATTTTTAACGATAATATTTTCACAGGCAACAGCGCGATCACGACCGTCTTTGTCTTTTCCCGATTTGATGCAGATCGCGTCGTCACCCACATCAAAACTTGAATTTTCGATAATTACATTTTTGCAGGATTCCACATCAAGACCATCACCATTTTGAGAAAACCACGGATTGCGAACGGTTATATTTCTAACAATTAAATCTTCAACCATAAATGGATGAATGTTCCAGGCGGGAGAGTTTTGAAATACAGGCCCATCAAATAGTACTCTTTTACTATTTTGAATACTTACCAAAACCGGACGGAGAAAATCGTGAATGGCTTCAAATTCTTCTTTGGTTTTTAGATCGTGACGAACATTTTGATCCGCACTTTTAGCCCCTTTTAGATATTGCTCAGAAGGATACCAACTGTCTTTTTTCTCGTTTAAAACACCACCGGAAGCTACAAACTTCTTCCATTGTTCGTCCGTGAGTTTGTTTTTTTTAACCTGTCTCCAGGCTTCTCCGGAACCGTCCCACACACCACTTCCTGTAAAGGCTACATTTACCAGATTCTTGCCATAAATAGGAGAGAGGCAGCGCCAGGTGTTAAGCCCTTCAAAACTGGTTTCGATAATTGGATATAAACTTTTATCGGTAGAGAATTTAATAAGAGCCCCAGCTTCGGCATGAAGTTCAATATTACTTTTTAAGATAATTGGGCCAGTAAGCCAGATTCCTGGAGGAATAACTACCTTTCCACCACCTTTTTTGGATAGTGCTTCTATGGCATCAGCGAAAGCTTTAGTGTTTAAAACATATCCGCCATTGACCGCACCGAAATCTTTTAGGTTTACGGTATTTTGAGGGATTAGTGGTTCATTGACTTTTGCCATTTTAAACTCTATATTTTTATAGGTGTCATAGGGTTTGTTACCCTGAGCAAAACTATCTGGAAATAAACAGAGGATCGTAAGGATCAGAGTAATGCGTAGAAGTTGGATTGGGCTAGCATTCATGGGTATGAATTTGGTTTGAAATTTAATTATAAATTAGTATTCGTTGTTACTAAATTGTCTTATTCGTTATGGCTTTTTTTTAGAAATTTTAAAAAACAGCTCCAATAAAGAATAAAACTTAAATGTAATCGATTACACAAATCTAAGAAAAATATTTTATTTAATGTAGTTGTCGAATCGTTTGTGGGGAAAAAAACGTAAAAATTATGAATTGAACTGCTGTAATTCATTTTGACTTCTCGCTATAAGAAATAAAAGATTGTCCTAAAAACAAACATTCCGTTCCAGAAATCTGAAACGGAATGTTTTAATTAAAAAAAAAACTCAAGTAATAACAATTGTTATGAGTGCTTTTACTGCTTTTGCAGCTTTTTTTTAGAATACTCCAATATAATGGTTTCCTGCTTTGTTAACCAGTTTTGCTCCTTTGGTAACAGCTCCTGTTGGAATATCGATAACATAAATGTTTCCGTCTTTTCCAACTGGTGTAACAGCCAGGTAAAGTTCGTTACCGTCAACTACAAAACCTTGGTATTGACCAAAATCTATAGCAGTATCGTAAGCGATACCGTCTACTTTTTTAGCCGTTTTAGCATTTAGATCTACTCTGGCAACAAACCCTTGTTTACCGGTTGCAGTTTGCGTGTAAAGTACATAAGCAATTCCGTTTCCTGCATATCTCCAAGCATCGATATAAGATCCTTTTATGCCTAACGCAGCATCAAGGCTGATAACAAATGAGTCATCATATTGATTGTTTTGGTTGATTCTTACAATAAATGAACCTTTGTTTGTATCTCTTTGAGTTGCTTGATAGATGTTACCATCAGTTCCTAAGAAACTATTAAAGCTACGGAAACCGCTTGTATCTCCAAAACCAACTTTAGAAGTAATGACTTGTGGATTTGCTAATGATGGATAATCTACTACAACAGATTTAGCGCCTAAACGGTCATAGGTTGTTTCGATTTGCCCTGTAGTTGGATTCGTTTTACGTAACCATGTTCCGATAATTACTTTATTTCCTGCTTTGTTGATCGTAGGAGCATCTAAACGGAAAATATGGTGTCCCTGAGCTTCTTCCTGAGGGCTTAATGGAAGTTCATACTGATCGTATTTTGAAATACGAATGCCTTTAAGGTCTAAAGCAAGGACAGTAGCAGTACCTCTCGTATACATGTAAGTTTTATCCGGATTTGTTTTAATTATTGGAGTACTTACATTTACAGCAACACCGGTTTTGTCTCCATCAAAAAGTTTATTCCATCTTGGAGATGTTCCTGCATATTGCGAGATGTTTACGGTAGTACCTGATTGGGTGAAATTTTTGGCTCCATTTACTGCATACGTCATAAACTCTCCACCGTTAGCCCCTGTATAGGTAATGTTGAAGAGAGTTTTTCCGTCTACAGAAGATTGCAAACGAGCCGTTCTGTTCGATTGTACAGGCATTCCGTCTGCATAAACATTAATCGAGTAGTTTGGATCTTTAGCGTTTTTTTTCGTAACCGCATAAACCATAGTTCCTCCGTTTCCGTCTCCGGGATTTTCCTGCATTAATGCGCCTGAAACTGTAATCCAACGATCAGTTGTTTCCGGATTTATTGGATCGGCACTTTTCTCATCATTACTGCTACAGCTTGTAGTTAATGAGAATGCACCTAAAACTAGACCACATGTAAATAGTTTAAACATATTTTTTCTCATATTCATTGTTTTAAAAAATTAGATATTAAAAGTTATTTAGGGTATAATTAAGTTTCAGATAAAAAGCGCGTCCGGGTTTTTGAACAGCGTAATTATCGAAAACCTGTTTATCAAATATATTTTTAGCGTCAAGACTTAGTACAAATTGTTTATTCGGAAAAACATAACTCAAGCCTAAATCCTGTGCAAATTGTGCTGGTGTTTTGGAGTCTGGTACGTCTATCCAAATTGTTGGAAAAGGATCTACATAACCAAAGTTATAATACAAATTCAGTTGTGAATTTTTTTGGATCAGTTCCTTAAAGTTGTACTGTACGTTTCCGTTTACCGTAAAGAAAGGTTCATTTGGGATTTGTCTGTTGTAAAAATCTAGTTCCTTCCCATTATCATCGTATTTCTTTTTGTATAAGGAGTTGAATTTTGACATGTTCATCGATACAAACAAACGGTCGTTATAGCTATAATTAAACGATGCTTCATAGCCAATGGATTGCGCGCGTCCCAGATTATCAAATGGTAAAACTTGTATGGCATCATTAACTCTGTCATTCGAGACACGAACAATTCGATCACGGGTATTTCTTGAAAAACCTGTTGCAGCAACGGATATTTTATGCGTATTTATTGCGTAAGGTCCAAATTGTAACCCTAAATTGAAATTGTTGCTTTGTTCGGGTTTTAGATTGGGGTTAGCCAATACATTTTCACTGGGTCTTCCAAACATTTCATTTGCAGCTGCTAATCTGACGGCTTTTTCTGCTGATGCCGTAATCATAATCTCAGGAGTAACAAAGTAGGAAGCAGCCAGTCCGTATCCAAATAGTGGAGTTGTACTTTTGATAATCCTTTCCACTACCGTGGTTTGCCCATTTTGTGTGACCAATTCCGGTTTTCTATGGTTAACTTTTTGCTCGTAAAACTTACCGAAAATATTGGTTCTCAGACGTGAGTCAAAAGCCTGCATTTCGTAAGCTAGGGAAGTAACTGTTTTTTGCAAATCAAATGTTGCTTCAAAATCTTTTTGAAATTCAGGTTTGATTAAATCGTCCTCATTTCTATCCAATGTATAGAATAAATTACTGAATATAAATCTGTTTTTTTCATTTAGATTATAAGTCAATACGGTTCTGGAACTTAGTATATTTTCTGAAATGTTATTAATGGTGGGACCAGCCTGCTGTGCTCCCGTATGAGATAAAAGGGGTTTGCCTGTCCTTAAATCTATTACTTTTTCACCAGACCAGTTGTAAACCGTTCTGACCGTATCGTTTACCACTTCATGTTTGTTGCTAAAAACCGTATTGGTTGAAAAATCAATTTTTTTAAATAGGAAATCTTTTTTGGAGTAATTCAGACTTAGTACAGTAGCATCAGCTTCGGAAAAACGGCCTTTATAAGGTTTTGTCATGTATTGGCCATGCTGAATTTGATTGTGATCTTCAGAGACATTTAATCCAATTAAAAAATTGTCAGCCCATTTAACATTGGTAAAACCGGCTTCAAATCTTCCCCCGTAAGATCTGTATCGGTTCTCGAAACGTTTAACCCGCGCAGCTTCACGAGTTCCGTCCGGTGCTATGTTGTAAACAAATCGTCCCCATATTTCATAATCGTTATCAGAGTAGTTATAAAACCCCGATCCTTTTACCGTAAAACCTGATTTGTCGCGATAAGTTGTGTTAAAGTTAGACTGAATAGTATTGAATGAACCATAAGAAAGGGAAGCATTTAGCGTATTTTTGGCACCTTTTTTTAGAATCACATTTATAGCTCCACCCAAGGCGTCATCAGCCAGTTCCGCAGGAGTGACTCCTTTGTAAACTTCGATGCGCTCGATTAAAGCAGGTGGTATACTGTTAAGACTAAAAGAAGAGCCGTATGTATCTAATGGAATTCCGTCAATAAAAATTCGGATAGCGTTTCCTGACATTCCATTTAGATTGTAATTAACGCTCGATCCTAATCCTCCATTTTGTCTGATTCTTACGCCGGCAGAGCGGTCAAGTAATTCATTTGTTTGTATATTTCTGGTAGCAGCCTCTTTAGTTTCTATAACATTCACGGAGAAACCTTTGTTCATGATCTCCTTTTTTACAGAGTTCTTTTTGATTACAACCTCTTTTAAGGCTTTTGGATCAGTTGATTTTTCCAATAAGATGTTTACGGGAACAGTAGGGCTATTTACAACAACTTTTATTGTTTTTGTTTTGGCTTCAAGTGAAGTGATTTCAAGGGTATAATTGCCGTAAGCAACGTTTTTAATTTCAAATTGACCGTCGTTACCCACTATGGCAAACTTTTGAGTTCCGGCGATTGTAACCGATGCGCCAAATGCAGATTCAGCGTTTCCAAAAGTAACTTTTCCTTTAATATTTCCATTTTGGGACCAACCTGAAAAATGAATGAACGTCAACAATAACAATAAAAACCTCATGATTTATGTACTTCTTAAATAGGAATGCAAACTTAAATCATTGTTTATATTTAATCTAAATAAAGAGATTAGAAGATCATTAGAATTACATTAGAAATTCTAATGTTGAGATTAATTTGAAATTTGAAGTGAGAGGATACCATCAGTTTTGTACTATAATACTTTTTAAATTACCCAAGATTGAACAAAGTAAAATAGTGTTGAGCTATGGTGTTTTGTGGTATGGTGTTGATAGGTAGTTTTTTACGAGATACTAAAATGGTGAACTATAATTGCTTAATTTTGAAACGGATTACTATCGAAAACAAGGTCAGTTCTGCGAGGTGATTTATGTTAGTGGAATAATCACTTGTCTCTAATTTCTTTCAAATATTTAAAATAAAAGACAAGGAGAAATTGTGGTGCTTTTGCATGAAAATAAAATTCTCGCAAAGGCGCAAAGTTTTAGATTGGAGTATTTTGATGCTTCACACAGAAAAATCTTTGCGTCTTAGCGACTTCGCGAGAAACAAAAATCTGCAAGATCTGCTAAATCTGTATAAAAGAAAACTCTCGCAGAGGCGCAAAGTTGCAAAGTTTTGTGTTGGAGTGTTTGAAGCCCCCACACAAAAACAGCTTAGCGTCTTAGCGACTTCGTGAGAAACATAAATTTGCAAACCCGAGCGATAGAGAACAGGCGAAGCAAGCTACGCGAAAAAAACTAGCAACAGATTAAAGTCTAGGCTTGAATTTTTTGATTTTAAAGTTTTTAGATTTGACCAGTTTGCCATTATCTGTAATCATCACACAGCTATAGTCGGGGTATTTTTTTAATAAAAGAAGGCCTTCTTTTTGTCCTAAAACCATAAGCGAGGTACTTAAACCATTTGCGGTTTCGGCATTAGGTCCAAAGACGGAAACACTGCACAAACCGGTAGCAGGATATCCGGTTGCGGGATTAATGATATGAGAATAACGCTTGCCATCAAAAACTACAAACTTCTCATAGCTTCCGGAAGTGGTCACAGCGCCATTGTTTAACGGAACTACCGCAAACAGTGTATCAGGGTGAAAAGGATTGGTCATTCCGATGTTCCAATCTTTGCCGTTGGGTTGTCTTCCCCACGCGGTCATGTCGCCTGAGCCGTTTACGATTCCGGCTTTAATGCCTTTTTCGAGCATCATATTTCGGCATTTATCTGTTGCATAACCTTCGCCCAGAGCGCCAAATCCAATTTTCATTCCTTTCAATTTTAGGAATATGGTCGATTGAACGCTGTCTAGGATAATGTTTTTGTAACCTACTTTTTCTACTGACTTTTTTATGGCTTCAGGTGAAGGTATTTCAGTCATTGATCCGTCAAATTTCCAGATTCTGTCCATAGCGGCAAAACTTACATCAAAACCGCCTTTGGTCGCTTCAGAAAATTGTATGGCTCTTTGCGTGAGTTCAAAAACTTCGCGATCTACTTTTACAGGTCGGATTCCGGCATTTTGATTGACTTGAGAAACCTGAGAATCGGGTTTCCAGTCGGAGATAAGATTCTCTATTCGTGTAATTTCAGCAATTACCGCATCAATATTTTGTTCAGCCGCAAGGGAATCTTTAGCCACAATCGAAATATCAAAACGTCCCCCCATAAGCAATGTAGTTCTTTTTCGCAAAGCCTGTGCAGTACTAGTTAGGCTCCAAAACATTACCAGTAGCAGTAAAGAGTGAGTATGGATCGCTTTTTTGATTGACATTGAAATTTGTTTTATGTTTTAAAGAGGCATAAAATTGATGTTGTGATGCATTAAATGCAATAATTCGCTAGTAACAATCGCTTAGCAATTGGCCATTTTTCTTGTATTCCGAAAGATTTTTTACATTTCTTTCCAGACATAATTGATCTAGAATTGATTCTACATCCTGTTGCATGGCCAGTGAGCCACAAATCATAATTACACCACCTTGATGTAGTAAATTAATGAAAAAATCAGCATCGCGTTTGATCAGGTCCATAACATAAAAATGTTCATTTTCACGAGATAAAGCCAAATGAAAACTTTGCAGTTTTTGTTTCTGAATCATTTCAGTCGTAAATTTTTTATAGCCTGAAACAGTCTCGGTTTCCATTCGGAACCCTGAATACAAACGTATTTCTGTTTTAGTTTTGTTCTGTTCGATCATTCCAAGGAAAGGTGCGATACCGGTTCCGTTTGAAATAAAGGCCACCTGAGGCACTTTTTTAGGAAAATGAAAAGCTTTATTGTTGATGATTCTGGCTTTGATTACATTCCCGGGAACTAAGGCATTTAAGAATCCGGAACCTAATCCGTGCGGATGTAATTTTACAACCAACTGAATGTTTCCGGAATGATTTCCGATCGAGTAGAGGCGTTCTCTGCTGTCGTTTGCCGGATAAACTGCCAGTAAGTCTCCTGAAGTAAATTTAGCTCTCATGTTAGCACGTAATGTAATCAGGAAAGTTTGTTCTGTTTCGGAAATAAGTGTTTTGTCTAAAACCATTAATTTTTGCAATCCTTTGGGAACATGATTGTACAAAGAAGGCGTTGTCGACAACGGAATTCCGGTTTTAGCACTCCACAGCCTGATCCAGTTTACAAACTCTATTGCCGATTTATCGTTTACGGTTTGAACTTCCAGAAAGCGTTCTGTCCAATTTTGATTTTCTAGCTGTTTGTCTATTTCAAAGGCAAAACCACAAAAATCAGGATAAGCTTTTGAACCAAATCCAACTATAGAATAAGAGATTTTTTGTTGCTGCGGATGTTTCTTTAAAAGTGATATAAATTTATTTGCATTAGAAGGGGCGTCTCCTAATCCGTGTGTCGAGGAGAAGATAATGAGATGTTCTGCTTTTGGAAAAGCGGTATAACTGTTTAGTTCGGTAACAAACGCTTTTTTGCCCTGATCGGTCAATTGTTTGAGAACGGCATTGGCAAATCGCAAAGAGCTTCCGTTTTCGGAACCTACCAGCAGTATAAATTCACTTTCAGCAGCTTTGTATTTATTTTTGATTCGGCTGGATCTTCTTTTTAAGGTGATAGCAAATCCCGAATAGATAAAAAAGAGGATGTTGATACTGGCAATCGCAAGTATAAAAGCCCAGATTCCATTAGCTCTTCCGGTATGCAGATCGAGACTTAACTCAGACAATTGAGCGGTTACCGGAGAAAATTTTTTCGTAACAATAGCCCCTGTAACCTGATTGACTTCAATTTCGCGGTCTTTTAATCCTATAATGTAATATTCTTCCGGGTCAGATGTAAAAGGAAATTCGATTTTTTCGACATCTGCTAAAAGAGTGTGTTTGAAAACGGAGGTTTCTTTTTCTTTTTTGGAAACAACGGCTTTGACAGTTTTAACTTTCTCCTGGTCTTTTTTATCCAGGAAGAAGTTAAATTTTTCCAGAGATAAATAAGTTCCGGTAAGTGCAATAATCAGAATTGGAATTAGAGCCAGTCTTCCTAAAACAACATGGTAATATTGTGTGAAATATTCTTTGACCACTTTAGAGAAAAAATTACGGATGCCTCTTTGTCTGTTTAATACCAAGGCAAAGCCCGAGATCGCAATTAAAACGAGTAAAAAGGAAATAACACCTACAAAAAATCGTCCCGTTTCATGAAGAAACAAAGAACGATGGAATCCGGTCACCCATTGAATAAATTCACTTTTTTTTAGAGGTGTTCCTAATTGTTTACCGGTTTTAGGATCAATATAAGCATTAATGTCATTGCCGTCTTCATCAATAGCTTGCAAAGTTACAAACTGATTGTTATCGACGCTTACGGTTGTAATTTCAGAATAATTCTTTTTGAGTACGGTTAAGGCTTCTTCCAGTGTTATAGTATCAAAATTTTCGGCACGGTACGGAAGTGTTTTTTCCTGCATCGTATCAACAGCCAGAATAATACCTGTTGCCGAAGCGAGGATCAAAAACAAAGAAGAGAATAAAGCAAGAGCCAGGTGTGCGTAACGCCAAAAAGAAAGAGTCATGGAGTGTAATCTATAATGTAATCAAATTTAAGCGTTTTTTTACCACAGATTAAAAGGAATTTTAATTTGTTTAGACCTTTTGAATCTGTGGTTATTCTTTTTCAAAGAATTTAATTAGAGTGTATTCGTGCGATTGCTTCGCCTGTTTGTTTTCGCACGCTATGACTATTAGAATTAAACTTTGTTCAATCTCACGTATCTGATATAACCTTTTCCTTCAGTTTTATTAGCCAGTCCTTCAGTGGTAAGCGGAATTTCTAAATCGCTTACATAGTACTTCTGATCTTCTACTGCCGATTCAAATCTTAGTTTATATCCTTTGTTTATTTTAGAATCTTCGATTTCAATCGTGGTAATGCTGCGATCCCCGCCTGTAACAGAAGCTCCTGTTTTTGCACTGATGTCAGCAGGTTTTGAAGTTTGAAACTTATTCCACTCTTTCAACGATTTGTACCATTTTTTATCGTCACCCATTACATAAAGTGTTTTCTCGTATTCTCCTTTTGGATTGATAAGCGAAACGACGATGTAAGCGCCTTCTCCCATATAATTAGCCATTTGAAGCATACATTTGTATTTGCTTTGTGCTGTAGACTGAAAAGAGATTAAGCAGATTAACGCAGCTGTAAGCGCTATTTTAAATATTGATTTCATATTAATTTTAGACTTTTAGATTCTTAGATCTTTAGATTTTTGGAATTTGGAATTTGGAATTTGATTTTTCTACCGATTACTTTAAAAAGTCAATAGAAACATTGTTTTTTGTTAACGATTCGTTCTCTTTTGCTAAAGCATAAGCAGTTTCGTCAAATTCGGTGTTGATTTCTTTTTTTGCACCAATTGAAAGAAGGTATTTTAAGATTGAATCGTCTTTTGCAACCATCGCTGCTTTGTGTAAAGCTGTTAAACCATCCTTGTTTTTAGCATTAACATCAATGTTTAAAGAAGCTATTTTTTTTATTAAAGTCAGGTCATTTTTTGCAATAGCATAGTGATACAGCGTGCTTCCGTCTTTTTGAGGAGCAGCTAAATTCAGTCCTTTTTCCTGAAGTAATTTTACTTTTGCTTCAAATGGGTCTTGTACAGCATTAGCTTCACGGCCCATTGGACGGTATGATTGTACTAAGTAAACTCCTAGATTGTTCCCGTCTTTATCTTTTACATTTACATCGGCACCTTTGCTTAACAAGGTTGCAACCGCTTCAGGAGTGCCTGATTTTACTGCAAATGTCAATGCCGATTCCCCTTTAATATTTTGTAAGTTAATGTTTTTTGATACTGGTAATAATTTGTCTAAGGCAGAAGTTTCTCTTGCTCCGGCAGCGATCATTAACGGTGTATTTCCGTCTTTGTCGACTTTGTTAGCATCAACACCTTTAGCTAAGAAATAAGCAATTATTTCTCCCTGATTTGGTTTGTTTGCCAATAAGTGAAGTACATTTTCTCCGGACTTACCAGTAGCTGTAGCTTTTAATTTTACTTCTTCTACTAAAAATTTATAAGTTTCAAGCGTATTGGTTTCTCTGCGTGATCCCTGTGCTGCAATTAGAAGTGCATTGTCAGTAGGTTTTACTTTTCTGTCTAAAAGTTTTTTCAAAAGTACAATGTTTCCGGTTCTTGCTGCATAGTCAAAAGCAGTACTTCCATTAGCGTCAACATCTTTTAGAGACAATCCTTTGGTAATTAAATAATCCGTAAGAACAAGTTCTTTATCTGATGCTATAGCCATTAATAACAGGTTGGTACCGTCAGCGTATTTTTTCTTAGGATCAATTCCGGCTTTGAAAAAAGCATCATACAAAGCGGTATTGTTTTGACCATTTGAAGCTGCAAAAGCGAGTGGAGTAGTAGCGTGGCTGTCTTCAAGGTTAATGTCAGAACCTTTAGCAATAAGATAGTTTACCAATTCAACATTTCCTCTGTAGGCTGCCCAATGCAGATAAATACGATTATCGTGAGTTAATTTAACTATTGGATTACCAGGTTGGTCTAATAAAAATTTTATAGTAGCAATAGGAGCATCGTTGTTGATTGCGATAACTGTAGCATCAAAAGCATTGGCATTTGCTTCTACCGGATTATTCCCTTTTGCAATTTCAGCTTTAACGGTATTTACATCCGGTGCCGTTTTCCAAAAAGATTGTTCTAATAATATGTTTTTTTGCTGGGCACTAACAAATAAAGAAGCGACTAATGCAAAAGAGATAAAGAAATTCTTTTTCATATTTAAAGATTTACTATTTTTTAAAAAATTAGTTGTTTTGGTACATTACTAAAATAGCTTGCGTGTACAATCTATTTAGAATAGTTAAAAATAACGCAAATGTAAAAATTAATATTAGTAAATCAATGTATTTGCTGAAGAAACTCCAATTTTAATCTTTTTTTAAGGATTAAAATATTCAGAAAGTAAAAAACACAGTTTACAGTCTCAATTTGGAGTTTACATTTTACAGTTTAGCGGTTTTGTTATGAGCCTACTGTTTTCTTTTTTTTCCTTCGATGTTGGGTAGTAAACTGGTCAAAACTCCTATCAGGGGTAGGAAAGCGCAAATTTTAAACACATATTCGATGCTTGTAGTATCGGCTAATTTTCCCAATACAGCAGAACCTAATCCACCCATACCAAAAGCCAGTCCAAAGAATAGCCCGGCAATTAAACCTACTTTACCCGGAACAAGTTCTGTTGCGTAAACCAGAATGGCTGAGAATGCGGATGATATAATTAAACCAATAACTACGGATAATATTCCGGTCCAGAAAAGTGAAACATAAGGTAATAAGAGGGTAAAGGGAGCAACACCTAAAATAGAAATCCAGATAATGTATTTTCGTCCAAAACGGTCGCCTAATGCTCCTCCAAATAATGTTCCTGCAGCTACTGCACCAAGAAATGCAAAAAGATAAATTTGTGATTCCTGAACAGATAAATGGAATTTGTCAATCAGATAAAATGTGTAATAACTGGTCATACTGGCCATATAAAAGTATTTTGAAAAAATCAATACCAGTAAAATTCCTAATGAGAATATGACTTTTTGTTTGGAAAGCGAATGGTGTCTTTCTTCTAAAACAGCCGATTTGTTTAGTGCTTTAAGATTTAAATGCTCCTGATACCATTTGGCAACACCTGATAGAATTACAATACCTACGATGGCGGCTAAACAGAACCATATAATATTAAATTGTCCATAAGGAACCACAATTATAGCTGCCAACAAAGGTCCAATTGCACTTCCTGCATTTCCTCCAAGCTGAAAAATCGATTGGGCAAGACCTCTTTTTCCGCCAGAAGCCAAATGGGCAACGCGTGAAGATTCGGGGTGAAATATGGACGATCCGATGCCAATTAAACTTACAGCAAGTAAAATATTAACAAAGCTCGAAGCTACGGCTACTGCTGCCAGACCCACAAGAGTAAAACCCATACCGATAGCCAATGAATACGGACGCGGTTTTTTGTCGGTATAAAAGCCAATAAAAGGCTGCAGTATGGAGGCGGTTAGCTGATAGGTCAGGGTAATAAGTCCAACTTCGGTAAAAGTCAGACTAAATTTAGTTTTTAGAATAGGGTAAACCGCAGGAATAACAGCCTGAAGCATATCGTTGATAAAATGCGTAAAACTGATGGTAAATAAAATAGAGAAAACGGTTTGCTGGGCCAATTGCTTCGATCCGGCTAGTGTATTGGTAAAAGTAGTGTCTGTTTTCATAAGTAATAATAGATCAGATCATCTGATGATTATGGGTAAAAAATTAGTAATTGATATGTCCGATAATTTTTGCAACAGTATTCCAGGCTTTTTTTGGATCCTGTGCAATAATATTTTCTAAAAGTTGATGGTGAACGGCCGAAGTTTCCTGAAATATTTTGGTGTCAGTATAAAGATGTAAAAAACCTTTTTTAAGGTGTACGGATGCTGATTTGTATAAGTCGGCAAGGATTTCATTTTTCGAAGCTTTGGCAATGGCAATATGAAATTGTATGTCGGCTTCTACACATTCTTCTAAATTTCCTTGTTTGGCAGCAATCAATCTGTTGTGTAAATGTTCTTGCATGGCTGTGATATCCTCATTCGTTCTGTTAATGGCAGCTTTCTCAGCAATTTTCATTTCCAGTATTTGTCTCACTTCATCGAGATCCTGAACATTGGCACGCATGATACGCTGATCCATTGGTTCACGATTACTGGTAAGCTGTTCTACAAAAGTACCTACACCTTGCTGAATGCGCAAAAAACCGGAATTAGCCAGTATCTTCATGGCTTCACGTATAGACGAACGACCTACACCAAAACTTTTCATCAACTCAGCCTCAATGGGTAATTTTTCATTAATTTTATAATGACCCAAGGTAATTTGTTGCTGTATTTTTGACGCAACTTCTTCTGCAAGCGATTTTTTTTGGATAAGAGTTTTCATGTATGTATCACATCATCTGATGATTGCAAAAATAAAAGAATAATTGTAGAATCAACCATTATTAAGTCTTTTTTATGATTTAGTTGTTAAGCTGACGACAGGAAATTAGGGCGGTTTCACGGGTTGTTGATTGTTTTTCAGTTTGTTATGTTTAGATGTAGTTTGAATTTATTTTGAAAGCTTTAACAATAAAATTGTATAACTTTTCGGGTGAATTATATAAAAGTTTTCAATTTGAATTGTAGAAATTTGGTACAATTACCCCAATACCATTTTTTAACTAAATCTACTTCGTATGAGAAATATAAAACACATTGTTGTTCTTTCGGGTGTATTATTAATTTTTTTAGGCTGTTCAAATGACAAAGAAGTTGTTACTGATCCAGGCACTATTACAAATCCTGTAGAGGGCAATCCTGCCAATACGACCTATAAACCTGCTTTTTCGGGACAAACCCGAACGAATGGGGTACAAACGAACACGGCTTATGAAGCAAAAGTGATCACGAGTGCTCTTACCAGTCCGTGGGGAGTTACAAGTCTTCCGGACGGTCGTTTGCTGATTACCCAAAAGACGGGTGCGATGCGCATTGTTACAACTGCCGGGGTAGTGAGTGATCCTATTACAGGTATCCCTGCTGTTAATGCCGGAGGACAGGGAGGTTTGTTGGGGTTGTGTCTGGATCCTGAATTTGCTTCCAATCGAATGATTTATTGGGTTTTTGCTGAAGCAACAGGAGGAGGGAACAATACGGCAGTTGCCAAAGGAAAATTATCGGCCAATGAAAAAACTATAGAAGGAGCAACGGTTATTTACAGAGCAAAACCCGCCAATGCAAGTACTCTTCATTATGGAGGACGTATTTTATTTGATAAAACCGGTAATCTCGTGGTTAGTACCGGGGAACGTTCGGTTTTGGAAACACGACCTTTGGCACAATCTGTTACCTCAGGTCTTGGTAAGGTGGTTAGAATTACAAAGGAAGGACAGCCGGCATCCGGAAACCCTGCTTTTAGTCAGGTCGGAGCACTAGCTGAGTTGTTTACCTACGGACACAGAAATCCACAGGGACTGGCACTTCACCCGATTAGTGGGGAAATCTGGCTGTCTGAACATGGGCCACGTGGGGGTGACGAAATCAATCGATTAAAGGCTGGAGCAAATTACGGATGGCCTACTATTACATACGGAATTGAATATGGAGGAGATAAAATAGGAGCCGGAATTCAGCAGCAGGAGGGTATGGAACAGCCGGTTTATTATTGGGATCCCGTAGTTTCGCCAAGTGGTATGACATTTTACAAGGGTAATCGGGTTCCTGAGTGGCAGAATAATCTTTTTATTGGGGCTTTAAGCGGAATGCATATTGTTCGTCTTGCCATAGACAATAATAAGGTTGTGGGTGAAGAAAGACTATTGGTGTCAGAGAATCAACGATTCAGAGATATTACCCAAGGAAGCGATGGTGCTTTGTATGCAGTTACAGATGGCGGTAAGTTGTATAAAATTGATAAAAAATAAACTTTAGTTGGAATTGGAATAAGCAAGTGGTGTCTTGTGTGACATGATTTCGCAATTCTGCTTCATAAAATATAATTAGCACATAGAAACATAGGTACAGAATCTATATTTCTATGTGCTCTTTTTGAAACATCCATAAAACAAATTGCTAATACTGAGTATATAAGGTATCGGGTTGGTTTTATTTACAGATGGTTTCAATTATCTTTTCACGGTGATTTAACCCCCATTGTACCAAAGTTTCAGTAACAGGAAGTACAGATTTTCCGTATTCAGTAATAGCATATACCACCATAATTGGTTGGGTTTTCTGTTCTGTTCTTGAAATAAGCAAATTAGTTTCGAGCTCTTTTAGCTCCTTGCTTAACATTTTAGCCGATATACCTTCGATTTCGCGCTGCATTTTTTTAAAATGAATAATTTGATGTGTTCGATTGGTTAAAAAACGTAAAATCATCAGTTTCCATTTTCCACCCAGCACATCAAGGCTATCGCGCATTGCCATTAATTCTTCTGAGCAATTAGCTTCCCGAAGTATCCCGTTATCCTTGATTTTTACCATAGTAGTTTCTCTTAAGTAACCGGTTACCCCGGGTTAACTAGTAGCAAAAATAAATCATTTCTGTACTAATTTCGTAAGATAAAAGTATAAATATGAAAGCAATTGTTTTACATCAAAATGGGGAATTTCGGCTTGAGGAATTCATTACTCCACAGCCGTCCGAAAATCAGGTTCAGGTAAAAATTGCCGCTGCCGGTTTTAATCCGATTGATTATCAAATGACCGAAAATGCGATGGAGCGTAAATTATTGCATTCGCCAGTATTAGGGAGGGAATTTTCGGGAGTCGTTACGTCTATCGGAAAAAATGCCCGGGATTTTAAAATTGGGGATGCCGTTTTTTGTGGTTCCGGCAGTATGGGGTCAAATGGTACTTATGCAGAATTTATTTGTGTTCCCGCGGAAATTCTAGTGCACTTGCCAAAGCATGTTTCGTTTGAACAAGCGGCTGCAATTCCTTCTGCAGGACTTACTGCGCTACAATGTTTGAATCGTATGAAAGTGCAAACTACAGATTTTATATTCATAGCCGGAGCAGCAGGTGGAGTAGGAGCAATGTTAGTAAAACTGCTTTTGGCAAATGGCTATCAAAATCTGATTGTTACGGCTGGAAATGAAAATAGTATTGAAGCATTAGTGGCAATTGGTTTGACTAAAAAACAAATCATTAATTATAAAGAAGAAAATGTTTACGAGGCTGCTTTGTTATTCAATGACAATCGAAAGTTTGATTTTGTAGTTGATTTAGTTGGTAATGCTATTGCTGTTACAGCAGCCCGAGTGCTAAAAACAAATGGTGTTTATGCAGATGTGACGAATTTTTTGACTTCGGAATCGCGTGAAGTGCTTTTTAATAAGGGGGCAACCGTTCTCAATATTTCAAATTATGCCTACGGTCTTGAAAAGAGATATACTTATTATAAAAATGGACTGGAGCAGTTGGCTTCTCTGTTGGAACAGCGGTTAATTGCACCGCCAAATATTGAAGTAATGGGTAATTTAGAAGTTTCAACAGTTTTGAAAGCACAGGCTGTACTTCGCGAAAACAGAACGAATGGGAAGAAATTAATCATGCAAATAAACCCAATATGAAAACAATTCCGAGAAGGATCGTTACAGGAATACAAAATGGAAAATCGATAATTGAAAAGGATGCTCTTGTCACTAATGTTTCAGAACATTTTCCGGGTCTTATCATATCGGATATCTGGTCAACGGATTGTATGCCTGTTCTGTTAAATGAGGAGAAGGTTATTGACAATACCGCTTTTCCCCATACGCCGGAAAATGGAAGTTATTTTCGTTATGTTCAGATTCCGCCGGATGCTTCGCTTGGTATTGTGGCTCACAAGGGAGAGCCACATCCGTTGATGCATCAAACGGATACGCTGGATTATATCGTTATTCTTTCTGGAGAAATTTATCTGATTGTTGACGAAGGAGAAACGTTATTGCAAGCCGGTGATATTGTGGTACAAAGAGGTACGAATCATGCCTGGAGCAATCGATCGGAGCTGCCTTGTATTCAGTTGGCCGTTTTATTGGATGCCGGAGCTTATAAAAGGCCCTGATTAAAATTTGTTTCTCGGAAAAGTCTTTTTGAAAATTAAAGCCCTAGCCCGGATAGTAGCGGTATCCTTTGCCTGCTTTCTTTAAGCGGGCAAAGATACAAGCGGATAGCCGGAAATTGCTCCTGATTCGGGATGTTAGTCTATTATTTTGATAGGTTAATAAAAGTTTTGCGTGTTTTTGTCTTAAAATTAAAAATAACTCATTAAATTTGCCGCAACAATGAGAAAAAAGGACCAGAATATGAACTATGATAACTGCAACATGATGATGTGTTGTAATGTGGTTATGAGGTTAATTGATCTGGCTTATGTATAAAATGGTATTATTTATTTGAGAAGCCTTTCATGATTATTTGAGAGGCTTTTTTGTTTTTAAACTTGAATTAAAGAATGATTGAATTAAAAAATGTCACTAAGAATTTCCATCAGAAAGACCGGGTAGTTTCGGCTTTGTCAGATGTTTCGCTTAGGGTTCCTCCAGGGAAGATTTTTGGAGTAATAGGAACTTCAGGAGCGGGAAAAAGTACCTTAATTCGATGTGTGAATTTATTGGAGAGACCCACTTCGGGAGAAATTATTGTAGACGGAAAATCACTGATGTTATTGTCAAACGCGCAGCTGGCAATTGAAAGAAGACAGATTGGAATGATTTTTCAGCATTTCAATTTACTTTCATCGCGTACGGTTTTTGAAAATGTGGCTTTTCCGCTGGAACTTGTGGGGGCTTCAAAATCAGAAATCAAAAGTCGCGTTTTAGAACTACTGGAATTGGTAGGTTTAAAAGAAAAGGCAAACGATTATCCGGTCAGTCTTTCGGGTGGTCAAAAACAAAGGGTTGCCATTGCGAGAACGCTGGCCAATAATCCTAAAGTACTTTTATGCGATGAGGCTACAAGCGCACTGGACCCTGCAACTACAAGATCGATCTTGAATCTATTGAAAGACATTAACCGTCGTCTAAATATTACAGTTTTACTTATTACACATCAAATGGAAGTCGTAAAATCGATCTGTGATGAAGTTGCGGTAATCAGCCATGGAAAATTAATAGAGCAGGGAAGTGTTGGGGAAATTTTTGCAGATCCGAAACATGAACTGACGAAAGAATTTATAGCTTCATCATTACATCTTGATGTTCCGCAAGTCTATCAGGAAAGACTGCAAAAGGAAGATGGTGAGGGATTGAATCCGTTACTTAGACTTGAAATGACGGGTAAATCGGTTAATGAACCTGTTATTTCTGAGGTTTCGCGTTTATTTGATACGAATTTTAAGATCGTCAGTGCGCAAATGGATCAGGCTGGAGAAGTTAATTTTGGCGTGATGCTGATTGAATTGTCGGGTAAACGTGAAAATTACGATGCCGCGATCCAGTATTTTATTTCAAAACATATTAAAACAGAAATCATAGGTTATGTCTGAATCCATTATTGAATTATTATTGAAAGGTACTTGGGAAACGATAGTGATGACCTTTGTGTCTGGTTTTTTCGGTTTTCTGCTTGGATTACCAACAGGTGTTTTACTTTTTCTGACCCGAAAAAATCAAATTTTAGAACAGCCGGTTTTGAATCGGTTTTTATCGGTTCTGGTGAATGTTTTTCGTTCGATTCCGTTTATCATCTTAATTGTATGGATGATTCCGTTTACCCGTGCGCTGGTAGGAACTTCTATTGGTGTAAGTGCAGCATTGGTCCCGTTAAGTATTGGGGCAGCTCCTTTTATTGCCAGATTGGTAGAGAATAGTCTTTTGGGACTTCCTTCAGGATTAATCGAGGCAGCAAGGGCATTGGGCGCAACACCTTTGCAAATCGTATTTAAAGTATTGCTTCCGGAAGCTTTACCTTCTTTAATTAATGCCGCATCGATCACTTTAATTACACTTGTAGGCTATTCTGCTATGGGTGGAGCAGTCGGAGCAGGTGGTTTAGGACAGGTAGGGTACCAGTACGGTTATACAGGTTATGACGCTGTAACGATGAACTCGGTATTGGCTTTATTGGTGGTTCTGGTATTCGTGATTCAGTTTGCAGGTGATGCATTGTCTAAAAGATTTGATCATAGATAACTGTAATTGAGAGTAAAGAAGAAAGAGTAAAGAAGAAAGAGTAAAGAAGAAAGAGTATAGAAGAAAGAGTATAGAAGAAAGAGTATAGAAGAAAGAGTATAGAAGAAAGAGTATAGAAGAAAGAGTAAAGAGTAAAGAGTAAAGAGTAAAGAGTAAAGAAGAAAGAACATAGAAAAAAGAGTTAAAATTATAAAAAGTAGAAGAATGAATAATAAACTAAATTTTTTAAAAATAGCGGGAATTGTGGCACTGTCAATTGTGGTTTCCAATTGTGGGAAAAGTAAAACTAACGATCCGCACCATATTAAAGTAGGTGTTGCTGCCGGTCCGGAATATGCTCTGGCGCAAGCTGCTCAAAAAGTAGCCAAAGACAAATACGGTCTTGAAGTAGAATTGGTTTCTTTTAACGATTATGTGATTCCAAACGAAGCTTTAAGTCAGGGAGATATTGATGTGAATGCTTTTCAGCATAAACCTTATTTGGACGAGCAATCAAAGCAACGTGGATACAAACTGGCGATTATTGCGAAGACCTTTATTTACCCAATTGCGGCTTATTCTAAAAAGATCAAAAGCCTTTCGGAATTGAAAAACGAAAGCACTATCATTATTCCAAATGACCCGACAAATGGAGGTCGTTCTTTGTTGCTTTTGGAGAAAAACGGATTGTTAAAACTTCGTCCAAATGTTGGTTTATTGCCTAAAGTAATGGATATCACGGAGAATCCGAAGAACCTAAAAATATTAGAATTAGAAGCGCCACAATTGCCACGTGCTTTAGACGATCAAAATGTAGTAATTGCGATTATCAATAATACTTTTGCTTCGCAGGCAGGATTGGTTCCGGCTCGTGATGCTTTGTTTGTAGAAGACAAAGATTCGCCTTATGTAAACTTAATCGTAAGTCGTGATGATAATAAAAAAGAAGAAAAAATAAAACAATTTGTCCAGGCTTTTCAATCTGCTGAAGTAGAAAAGGCTGCTGTTCGTGAATTTAAAGGCGGAGCAGTAAAAGGCTGGTAATTAATTTTAAGAGATATAAAAGAGACTATCGAAAGACTCTTTTTTAAGCCCGATGAAGAGTTAAAGTTTGTAATGTGTTAGATGTGTTGATGGTTAATATTTCCACTAATATTTACAGATAATCGGAGATACACAGTATTGTAAAATAAAAAAACAACCTTCGGGTTGTTTTTTTATTTTACAATATCTTAAATCGAAAAAATGGGGTCAAACCAAACTAGGTGTTAAGATGTGTTGATGACATTCGAAAAATGATAAAGTATGGAAAGACAAAGTTTGGAAATCAATGAGATACTTGTTAAAGCGTAGAAGTTATTATTGAGTTAAAAAGTCTTTAATTGTTTTTATATATAATTCTGGTTGTTCTGCAAAAATCTGATGTCCTGCATTTGGAATTAATTTGAACTTACTATTACTAAACAAGTCAAGATACTCTTTGGTGTAGCCCCAATCAATATTATCGTATTGTCCTTTCATTACCAAAACAGGAATTTTGTTGTTTTTCAGTTTTATTCTCGGGTCTTTTAAACTACCATAGCTTACGCTTGTGTTTAAATTGCAATAACTACCAGCACCTCCTTCTTCTTTCAATACATTAGCTGGGTCACAAACAAGACCTTTCGTAAAAACATTAGCCATACTCGTCAGAAAACCATCAGCTTCTTTATCAGTAGCCAGCTTTGTTCCAAAAAATCTTGCCCAAATTCCTATAGAAACATACCTTGGATTAAGCACGATTGGAAGTACTTTTGAATTTGCATTGTATGGTTCTTTTAAATTCAGGCTGTCGGGTGCTTTAATTTTTTCTAACGCTTCATTAGCAGGTTTAATCGCACCAGGACAAGTAAAAACAATTCTGTCTATTTTGTTCAAATTGTCAGCGGAGTATAATGCAGCTAATGCTCCACCCCAAGATTGTCCAACAAGAATTACTTTTTCGGTACCTAATAATTTGATAATTTCTTCAAGGTCTTTTATATGTCGTAGAGCAGTGTATTCTTTAACTTTTTCAAGTCTTTCCGAAAGTCCACAACCTACCTGGTCATATAAATAGACATCATAGCCCGATTCAGAAAGTTTTCCTAATGTTTCTATATTTTTGGTATATACGTATCCCCCAGGACCACCGTGCAGGTAAATAATTGGATAGGGTTTTTTCACCCCTTTGCCCGCAATGTGTGTATATGCAATTTTTGAACCTGTAGGTAAATTCCAGTATTGAGTAGTTGTACGAGGTTTAATGTAAGGCACATCCAACGTTGTAGAAATACAACCTTTAACGATGAATATTGCCAGGCAAACTAGAACTGCCCATTTTGTAATTTTTAGTATGATTCTTTTCATCGTAATGCTTTTTACATTTGTTGTTAACGTTTCCTGGCGTTGCAGAGACGGGGATTTTTGTTCCTAATTAGTTTGTTCTATAGCGAGGCCAAATATACAAAAAGACCTTTCCATTTTACATGGACCCCTAATTTCTTAAAATCCCCAGCTGGCACAGGTATTCAATGGATAATGTTTTAGATTTGGTGTTTTGATTTTTTTTTGAAAATTCATAATAATGGAAAAAAAAGATGCAGTATAAAGAGCTTGTTAGTATAATACAATAGGGGGGTATATACATAATTTCAAATATATTATAACAGATAAAATCCTACTTTGTAGTTTTTTTAGTAATTTAGCTAATTCGTATACTTAGTGCTTTTTGTCAATATCATTAATATATGGAGTAGTGGATTGAATTTCTTTTAGGAGAATAAGAAAGGAAGTAACTGATTAATTCTAAGCAAAATGTTGAAAAGTGAAGGATAGAATTAAAATATTACCTTCTGAACAGCCTACTACTTCGCTCGTGTACTATTTTTTCGCTTTTTAGCATATAATAAATGAGTGCAATTATAGATCACCAAAGTTTCCCGCCTGCAAACTATTATTCATTTACCGGAGTGAAGCACTAATATTAGGTACTGAAATAAAAACAAACCGCTTTTCTTGTCCTTTTTTAATCCAAATTGCTTTTACTTTAAAAGAGTATAGCAATGCATTACCAAATTGAAAAAAGTATGAAAGAGAAAATAGAAAATCTAGAACAATCTAAGAATATTCAGGAATTTCTTTTGGCAATAAAAAGAAAATCGGATAATTTAATTAATTACTTCCTGATCTTTTTTTTTATTACGGGTTTATTATTGGCCTTTTATTATGATACTTGGGAAATTGCCATTGGAGTTGGAGGAATATTACTCATTGCCTACTATTCTTCAAAATTAGCGTTGCCTGAATCTGACTTTTATCAGTATGTTCTCAGTAGTGTATTGGGAATTTTCATGTGCCAGTATATTTATCAAATGCACGGTATGTTTGAGATGCATTTTACTGCATTTGTGGCAAGTGCGATACTTATTACTTATCAAAACTGGAAACTGCAAATACCTCTAGCATTAGTAGTAATAATTCATCATGCACTATTTGGCTATTTGCAATATATTGGTGTCAGCGGCATTTATTTTACGCAGTTGGATTATATGACACTTCGAACTTTTGTTATTCATATATTGTTGGCTACAACTATTTTTGGTCTTTGTGGATTGTGGGCATATCAATTTAAAAAATATAGTGAAGCTCATATTAATCAGACATTTAAAAAACGGGAAATTGAAAATCAAGAACTAAAAACAGCAAATTACGAGCTTGACCGATTTGTTTATAGTACGTCTCATGATTTACGTGCTCCCTTGAATTCTATGCTTGGCCTTATTGAAATAGCCAAGGACGATACTACTGAAAAATTAATGATTGGACATCTTGAAATGTTAAAGGAAAATGCCGAAAAATTAGATAACTTCATTTGCGACATCCTTGATTACTCAAGAAACTCACGTATGGAAATTGACAAACAAAATATCAATTTTAAAGAGCTTCTTAACGAGGTAACTCAAAATTTAAAATTCATGGGAGATACTAGTAGGAGAGTCGATTTTGAAGTTGATATTGTTGGCAATGCTACTGTGTACTCAGATAAAAATCGTCTTACTACTATTCTAAATAATCTTATTTCAAATTCTATCCGCTATCAAAATTTTCAGGTTCCAAATCCATTTGTTAACATCAAAATTGATATTTCTACTATTGAAACAAATATCATTGTTAAAGATAATGGCATTGGAATTCATGAAGATTTGCATCCAAAAATATTTGACATGTTTTATCGTGTTTCCCGAGAATCGGTTGGTTCAGGATTAGGACTTTATATTGTAAAAGAAGCAATCTATAAACTCAATGGAGATATAAAAGTTCAATCTAAAATTGGTCATGGAACCACTTTTACTATTAAAATTCCAAACAAGTAAACAACTTAACCTATGGAACAGAAAGCAACACAACCCTCCTTTAAAAAAATCCTTGTAATAGACGATAGTGCTACAGATCGTTATATTGCAAAGCGAATGGCTGAAAAGTATTACTTTGCTGAGGAAATTGTTTTACAAGAGTTAGCCACTACGGCACTTCAATATTTACTTTCGTTAGAAGGTACACCTCATTTACTTCCGCAATTCATTTTTCTCGATATCAATATGCCTGAAATGAATGGTTTTGAGTTTCTTGAGGAATATGCAAAGTTTTCTGAATCAATCAAGTTAAATTGTATCATAATGATGATTACTTCTTCAACACATCCTGAGGATCTTAAACGAGCAGAAAGTAACCCCCTAGTAATAGGTTTTCTCAATAAACCACTAAGTAAAGAGAAATTTGAAAGTATAAAAGATGAATTTCTATTAAAAAAGCATTAAGCATAAGTAGATGAAAATTAAATTTTATTCTGTTAATTAAGAACGGTATGAATTGTGGTAAGAAAATTTATCCAATAAGAGGGATGTTTGTAAACTATTTGGAAAAAAATGATTTCATTTTTGCTGTTAAAGAAGTCATTTACTGCTCAAGCAAACAAATTTCAAAAGTAGTTTTGCCATTTTCATTTCGGTGTGTGATGTAGCCACCGTGTGCCTCAATGATACTTTTGGATAACGTTAAACCAATTCCGGCACCTTCAATTCGGGTGGTGAAAAAAGGGAGAAAGACTTTGTGTTCGATTTCTTTTTCGATTCCATTTCCAGTATCGGTAATTTTAATGAAGGTTCTGTTTTCTTTAACTTCCGCCGAAATCAATACTGTCTTTTCTGTGGCATCTTTTAAGGCGTAAATACAGTTCGTCAAAAGATTAATAAAAACCTGTTCAACTTGCTGGGAATCGATCGTAATCCAGTATTTGGACGTAATGGTGTTGACAACTTCAATGGTTGCCTCCCTAAACAGGGGAGCCATAATTTGAAGGCAATTGTGCATCAGAAATTGCAAGTCGGTTTTCTCTTTTTTTGGACTTGGCAGCATGGCCAGTTTTCTATACCCTTCGACAAATTTTTGTAAATGATCACTTCGTCTCAGCATGGTTTCAACACTAATCTTGACATCTTCCAAATCTTCAGCCGACATAGTATCCTGATCCACCAGATCTTGTAAATTCTGACAGATAGAGCGAATTGGCGTGATCGAATTTAAGAGTTCATGCGAAATCACTTTCATTAAATTCACCCAGGCATCTTTCTCTTTTTTCTCAACGACATTTTGAATCGAATCGAGTAAAACGATAAAATATTCTTTTCCGAAAATTTCTGTTCGGGAAGCTTGCAAAACAAATGTCTGTATGTTTTGCTCTTTTACGCGAATTTCTAAAGAGGTCTTGATTTCCTGAAAATCATCTGCTTCAATAATTTCGCATAATGAGGGCAATTGATCTTTAAGGTATTTCCATTTGGAAACTTTTGGAACATTGAAATGGGAAGAGAAATAATTGTTCATTAAAAAAATGTCCCATTCTTTTTCTTCCTTTTGCAGAATGACAATTCCGGTTTCAATGTTATTTAGTATGGAACGATAGACAATGTCTTTGGAAATCTGTTCGTTTTGTTTGTTTTTAAGTGTATCGTATAAGAGAAATAATTCGTGGTAGTTTTTATTGTATTTATGTTGCGAAAAGTCTGATCCGAAATCATTTTGTAATATAGAAGAGATTGTTCTGTTATAGAGCAAAACAAAATTCCGAACATAAAAGTACATTTCGCGGACGAGTAGAAAGACAACAAAAAGGCCAAATATTCCTGTAAAGAGTAATTCTTTCTTAAAAAAGTACAAGGAGATTTCGATCATCGCAACAATCAGTATCAGTCTTAAAAAAAGCAATTTATAGGTTTGGAATGTTTTAAACATATTAGGTAATATTGATGTTGTATTTTTCTAAACGACGGTACAAAGCCCCTCTTGACAAGCCTAATTCTTCGGCTGTTTTACTGATGTTATTATTGTTTTTGAGAAGGGCTTTTTCGACCGCAGCTTTTTCGACAGAAGAAAGCTGAATATCGTCAGGGTTTTCGTCGTACGGGGTTATGATCTCTAAATCTAAATCGGACGTAGTTATTTTATTGTTTTCACACAAAATGACAGCACGTTCAATTTTATTTTCCATTTCTCTGATATTTCCATTCCACGCGTGTTTTTCAATTTGTTCGAGTACTTTTTTATCAAACTGAATCATACTTCGGTCGTATTTTACAATCATCTTATCGAGCAGGTAATTTGCCAGTGGAATTTTATCTTCGTTGCGTTCTCGTAAAGGGGGCAGGACAATTTCCATTGTATTGATACGATAATACAAATCTTCTCTAAAGTTTTTATCGGCAACTTCCAGTTTCAGATTGAGATTGGTTGCTGTGATGATGCGGACATTTAAGGGGCGTGCTTTGGTTTCTCCAAGCCTTGTCACCGTTTTGGTTTGAATAACCTGCAGTAATTTGGACTGTAAATGTAAAGGTACATTTCCAATTTCATCTAAAAATATAGTCCCGTTTTGTGCCATTTCAAAACGTCCGGGTGTATCTGTTTTGGCATCAGTGAAAGCACCTTTGGCATAACCAAACAGTTCGCTTTCGAAAATATTAGAGTTTAAGGCTCCCAAATCTACCGCTATAAAAGGATTGTTTTTCCTTTCGGACTGTCTGAATATATGATGCGCTAAAACAAATTTACCGGTTCCGTTTTCGCCTAATATCAGAACGTTGGCGTCGGTTTTCGCTACTTTGTCAGCTAGGGAATAGGCCTTTTTGATAATTTCGGAAGTACCAATAAAAAAATCATTTTCGATTTCGATATTCCTGGTTTTTTTTTGCTCCTTTCGGGATTTGTCAACAGCCTGTTTGACAGATTCAAGCAGTTTTTTATTTTCCCATGGTTTTAAGATATAATCAAAAGCACCTGATTTTAAGCCTTCAACAGCAGTTTCGACTTTGCCAAAAGCGGTCATTAAAATCACAACGGTTTTTGGCGAAAGCGTTTTAATTTCCTTCAATAAATACAAACCTTCTTTTCCGTCTTCAAAACCTATTCTGTAATTCATATCAAGTAAGACTACATCAATGCTGTTTTTTGCCAATAATTCGACAATTTTTTTCGGATTATTGAGCGTATAAATGTCTTCAAAATACTTTTTAAGGAACACTTTCGACGCAAAAAGGATGTCTTCCTGATCGTCTATGATTAATATTGCAGCATTTGTCTTTTTCATTTTTGTTCGGTTTTGGACGAAAGCTGTCCATTATTGGACACTTTTGAATTCTTTTAAATAATAAAAAATTTAAAATTAGGCAGTTACAAATTTTAAGTTTTTGGCATGAAAATCACATTACCATTAACAAATCATCAAATAGTAGAATCATTATTGCTGGTAAATGTAACAAAAATAGATATTTATAGATTATGTTATCTATTATCTTAATTTAGGATCTGTTTTTTACTTCGGCAATAAAATTCTCAGAGAGAAAAACAAACATCAAAAACAAATTATTATGATCAGGATTAAAGAGCTTTCAAAAATTTTCAGAACCGAAGAAGTAGAGACAAAAGCTTTAAGCGAAATTTCATTAACCATTAACGAAGGCGATTTTGTATCAATCATGGGACCATCCGGAAGCGGAAAATCAACTTTGTTGAACATCATCGGATTACTGGACAGCGCTTCGGGTGGAAGTTATGAATTGTTAGGACAGGAAATGATTGGGGTGAAAGAGAAATTTAAATCGAAAGCCAGAAAAGAAAATATTGGATTCATTTTTCAGAATTTTAATTTAATTGATGAATTATCGGTTTTTGATAATATCGAATTGCCGCTCATTTACAATAATGTTCCTTCATCAGAAAGAAAGAAAAAAGTGCAGGAAATTGCCACTATATTAGGCATTGCACATCGTTTGAAACATTATCCGCAACAACTTTCGGGAGGACAGCAGCAGCGTGTGGCTGTTGCAAGAGCGCTAATTAATGACCCGAAAATTATTCTTGCCGATGAACCTACAGGAAATCTGGACAGTAAAAATGGTAACGAAGTAATGGAGTTATTGACAGATCTTCATGCCGGCGGTGCCACAATTTTGATGGTGACACATTCGGATTATGATGCTTCGTTTTCGCAAAAAACAATTGTTATGAAAGACGGAATGATTCTTTCTGAGAAAATGAATCATAGAAATGTAGATGTTTTAGTAAACAATTCAATCAACTAAATCATGCTAAAGAACTGGATCAACATATTTATTTACCACATCAAAAACAACAAGCTTTTTACAGCTTTAAATGTTTTGGGCTTGAGTATTGGAATTGCAGGATTAATTTTTGCCATTTTGTACTGGAACGATGAACAATCCTACGATCAGTGGAACCCTAATAAAGACAACATTTTTTTAGTAACCAATAAAATGAATGCTACGACCTATTGGTCCTCAAGTTCGGCATCTGTTGGATCAGCGCTAAAAGCTACAAGTCCTGAAGTCGAATCTTTTTGTTATTTGAGCGGAGGTTATGATAATGATATTCTTTATTTTAAGGGCAAAAAAGCACAATCTGACAAGATTACCATTGCCCAAAGAAACTTCTTTGATTATTTCCCGTATGAATTTACTGAGGGTAGTCGAAAGGGAGCTTTACCGGATGTAAACAGTATTTGCTTATCGCAGGATTTAGCGTTTAAGCTTTTTGGAAATGAAACTGCTGTAGGTAAAGAAGTAGTTTTACAGAAGAAAGTTTTGACAGTGCGAGGCGTTTACAAGTTGGATAAAAAATCAGCCTATAATCCTTCTTGTGTTGTTAATTTTATGGACCAGCGAATTAATGCAAACATTCAGTTTTGGGGAAACTTTCAGTATGTTTTATTACTGAAACTGAAAGATCAGGGGAATCAAAAACAGGTAGCAAAAAGTCTCCAAAAAATATATTTTGAAAACCTGACAGTCCGATTTGCAAAAGAGAAGGGAATTACTCCTGAGGAACTTATTCGCAAGTATGGTGAAGTAAAACCAAGTTTAGAGTCTCTGGCCTCAGTTCGTCTGCATACCAAAACCGGAGGTATGACAGAATCGAAAGGGAATTTCCAATTTTTACTTATTATGGTGGGGTTATCGGTTTTAATCCTTCTGTTATCGATTGTAAATTATGTTAATTCAGCTACAGCAAATGCGGTGAAGAGAGCGAAGGAAGTTGGAGTTCGAAAAATTATAGGAGCTTCAAAATATGGTATAATTCAACAATTTGTTTTTGAAACGGCTCTCATTTCGTTGTTTGCCATTTTGGTATCATTGGTTATCGTCGAAATTTCGCTACCGTATTATAATGCCTTTTTAGAAAAATCACTGGTATTACAAAGTAGTCAGTTTTATCTGCAACTTGTGGCTATATTTTTTATAACGGTTGTATTGGCCGGTATACTTCCGGCAGTTTACGTTTCAAATTTTGAGCCTTTAAAAGTGTTGAAAGGAAACTTTGGTCGAAGTAAAAACGGTATTTGGCTCCGTAACGGTATGTTGATTTTTCAATTTAGTGTGGCCGCTTTCTTTATTGTAGGATCTTATATTGTTTACCAGCAAATAGAACATATGAACTCTAAAGAGTTAGGTTTTAATGGAAAACAAGTTCTGAACATTTCTTATAAGAACATTTATGGAGAAAAAATCAGCAATAAAGAGCGATTGGACCGCTACAATAGCATAAGGAATCAATTGCTTCATATCAAAGGGGTTAAAGAAGTTTCGGGTGGCGGTTTTGTCTTGGGATATGGGCCAAAATCGACTATAACTTATCAATATAAAGATAAAAGTGTAGACGGAGAAAATATACCAATAGACTTTGGATTATTGGAAATGTTGAAAATTAAAATAGTTAAAGGGCGCTATTTAGATCCCAAATTTGCTCAGGATACCGTCAGTTCAATGTTGATTAATGAGACTGCACTCAAGTTATTGAACGAAAAAGATCCGATAGGGAAAAAGGTAAACTGGAATGGTCAGGATGCAATTATTGTGGGAGTTGTAAAAGATTTTAATCTGATGGATCCGGGTCAGGCTATTCCTCCGATGTCCTTTTTTCATTTTAAAACAGTACCTTGGTTTTCAGAACTTTTGAATAATATTTATATCACCGCCGACCCAAAAACGATGCAGCAAACGCTGACGGATATCGAAAGTATGTGGACTAAAAAAGTAGATACTGAATACCCGTTTTCCTATGATTTTGTCGATAAAGGGTACAAAAGATCGTATAGTAATTACGTGAGGCAGAAAAACCTATTTTCTTTATTGAATGTCATTGTAATTGTCATTGCGCTTTTTGGTTTGTTTGCACTGGCTTCCTATTCAATTGAACGCCGTATGAAAGAAATCGCGATTCGAAAAACTCTGGGTGCTGAAACTAATGTTTTGCTAAAAGAACTTTGTAAACAGTACGTAGTTTTCAGTGTCATCGGGTTTTTAATAGCGCTGGCTCCGGCTTATTATTTACTCAACAAATGGTTAGAGAATTTTTCGTACCGAATTACAATTTCGATTTATCCCTTTGTAATTGGATTTACTGCTTTATTGGCATTGACGTTAGTAGTGGTACTTACAAGAGCATATCAGGCAACCAAGATAGATGTTTTGAAATACTTAAAATACGAGTAACATGCTAAAAAACTGGACCAACCTATTTATTTATCAGATCAAAAACAATAAGTTTTTTACAGCTTTGAATGTTTTGGGTTTAAGTATTGGAATTGCAGGATTGATTTTTGCCACTCTGTATTGGAATGATGAACACTCTTATGACGAGTGGAATCCTGAAAAAGATAAAATTTACGCGGTATTGAACAATATAGGAGGGGGCAATGTTTGGGCTGTAAATTCACCTATTCCGGGACCACTTTTAAAAAGAATGAGCCCGGCTTTAGAGAGTTATTGTTATTTCACAAACAATTATGCCCGAGAAACGATACAGTATAATGGCAAAATTGAAGTAATAGATAAAATTTTCTCAGGGCAGGGGAATTTCTTTTCTTTTTTCCCTTTTGAGTTTATTCACGGTAGCGGAAAAAGTGCACTTCATGACCGCAACAGTATTGCTTTTTCTGAAGAGACAGCTTCGCGCTTGTTTAAGGATGAAAATCCAATAGGAAGACAGGTTAAGTATGCCGACAAAATTTTTATTGTCCGGGGCGTATACCGATTGTCTAAAAAATCTTCGATAATGCCCAATGTAGTGACAACGATAATTGACAACGAAATAGAGAAAAACAGAGAAAGCTGGGGACTGCGCTATGGATTAATATTGAAGTTAAAAAAGCAAAGTGATACGACAGCGGTACTCAAAAACCTGAATAGAATCTATATCGAAAAGAAAGTTAAAAAACAGGCCAAAGCTGAAGGAATCACTTATGAAAGTTATTTGAAGAAGTATGGAGAGGTAGAAAAAGCCAAGTTGCTTCCGTTTTCGGGAGCGAGATTGTATCAGGGAAATTCCCCTTTTCCGGAAGGAATCGCCAATCTGCGGTTTTTAAAAATTTTAATGGGATTATCAATCCTTATTTTGCTGTTGTCAATTGTAAATTATGTTAACCTTGCCACTGCTAATGCTGTAAAACGGGCTAAAGAAGTTGGAGTAAGAAAAATAGTTGGTGCCACAAAATGGCAAATTATTACTCAGTTTGTTTTTGAAACAACACTAATTACGCTTTTGTCGCTTTTGTTGGCATTAGTGATTGTTGAACTTTCATTACCTTTTTACAATTCACTTTTGCACAAAGATCTGATTCTTGAAGGTTCTCAGTTTTATTTACAGCTATTTTTCATTTTTATAATCGTCATTGTAGTTTCGGGAGTTTTACCTGCGATATATGTCTCTAACTTTGAGCCATTGAAGGTTTTAAAAGGGAATTTTTCCCGCAGTAAAAATGGAATCTGGCTTAGAAACGGTATGTTGGTTTTACAATTTGCTATAGCCACATTTTTTATCATTGGCTCATTTATTGTATACCAGCAGGTTAATTATATGGCTGATAAAGATTTAGGCTTTAAAGGTGCTCAGGTGATGGATATTTCTTTTAAACCTAAGAAAGGAAGGAATCAATTTGAAAGATACAAAACGATACAACAGGAACTTTTAAAAATAAAAGGTGTCCAGGCGGTTTCGGCGGGAGTATTTTCTATCGGTAATGATGTTAATTCATGGTCTGGCATGCACTACAAAGCAAATAAAGAAGTGATAACACAGCAAATGGCAATTGATTTTGGGATGATGAATGTTTTGGGGATCCGGATAGTTAAAGGCAGAGATTTAAATAACAAAATTGCATCAGACAGTAGTAGTAATGTTTTGTTGAATGAAGCTGCTGCCAAAACATTATTAGAAAAAGATCCTATTAACAAAGAAATTATCTGGGAAGATAGAAAAATGAAAATTGTTGGTGTGGTAAAAGACTTCAATTATTTTGGACTCGAAAACAGTATTTCGCCCATGATCTTCATGCACATCAAAGCTTTTGACTGGATGGAAAAAGATTTGCTTAATATCTCGGTTAAAATCGCACCACAAGACATGCCCGAAACAATATCGGCTATAAATAAATTCTGGATAACAAAAGTAGATGGAGAATATCCTTTTGAATACAATTTTGTTGACAGAAGCTTTGCCCGAACCTATAAGGTGTATGAAAGCCAAAGCCAACTGTTTTCACTCCTAAACGGAGTTGTGATTCTTATCGCTGTTTTTGGATTATTTGCTTTAGCTTCCTTTTCAATGGAAAGAAAAGTACGGGAAATTGCGATCAGAAAAACACTGGGAGCAGACACGACTGTCTTACTCCGTGAATTATCCAAACAATACGTGGTGTTTTGTATGATTGGTTTTGCTATCGGAATAATTCCTGCCTATCTTTTATTGCGAAAGTGGTTGGAGGATTTTGCTTTCCGGATCGAGATTCCCTTACTTCCTTTTATACTTGCTTTTGTATTGCTCCTGTTTTTAACCTTGTCAATTGTGTTGGCAAAAGCCTATCAGGTAACCAAAATAGATGTTTTAAAGTATTTGAAATATGAATAAAGCGTAGAATTAAAGCCTTCAAAGTGAGAATATTTTGAAGGCTTTTTAATTGCAGAAAAATTGGAAAAAAGAATTATCTTTGAAATAATGCGATTCTATTTGCAAAAAAAAGTTTGCTTCAATCTTTAATATCCGGGATAATTTATGAACATGTTTTTCCTTAAATCAGCATTGTTTTTTTCTTGCCTAGCCTTATTTTCTTGTGAAGGTAAAAGGCAAAATCCGAATGCCAAAGCGTATAAAGCAGGTGTAATTTTATCTTTTGATGATGCCTATGTAGACGAATGGTCCGAAGCCGATCAGGCTTTGAGAAAATACTCCTGGAAAGCTACTTTTAATGTTTGCCGTATTGATTCGATTGGGAAACCGCAAATCGAAAAACTTCTTGAAATGCAAAAATACGGACATGAAATAGCCGGACATGGCTACCATCACTATAATGCCGTTAAATTTGTCAATAAAAATGGAATGGATGCCTACATCGATCAGGAAATTACCCCTATGATTGCTTCTATGAAAAGGCTATCTTTTAAAATGACCACGTTTGCTTATCCATACGGATTAAGATCTGATGCATTGGACAAAGCGTTATCTCCCAAATTTAAAATTATAAGAGGAAGAGCCTTTGGAGGAGAACTTCCGGAAAAACAGGACAGCTATTTTAACAATTCTAAAATTGTGTTTGCCTTCGATATAGACAACAGCCACATCCATTTTAGTATTCCGTATCTTCTGGAATTGTTAGACTATGCAAAAAAGCACAATAAAATCCTGATTTTATGCGGTCATAAACCCGTGAGAAATGTTACCGAAAACTATCAGACCAAAATAGAAACACTGGAGTTCATCTGCAGATACATGAAGTTAAACGACCTAAAATTCTATACATTATCAGATTTAGACGGTTTGCTTGAAAAAAAATAGCTTCATTATCTGAGGATAAACTACCATTTTTAACGATACTCAGAATCGTAATTAATAGTTTTGATTTTTTAAGTAAAAGCATATTAAGTTGTTTGTTAGTAGGTGAATAGAGGAGAATATTAGTGTACATTTAGACATCAATTTTGAGAAAAATTATGGATAATAAAAAGCATGTATTTCAGACCGAAACAAAATTGCGTTGGAGAACCTTTCAATGGTCTACCAGATTAGTTATTTTTCTTTTTCTATTGTTGATCCCGGTTTTTATAATTACCCTAAAACAGGGACTGAAGCCTTCTTTACCGATGTTGGGTAATGATCCCTCGACACAAAAATTAGTCAATCCCAGCATTCCGGCTGCACTTAGTGCTGAAGACCTCAGAAAGTATAAAGGTTTCGACAGCTTTTTGCGATCTAAATCAAAAATGGATAAGCTTAAGAAACAAAATGAGGCAATAGATTTTCCGCAAATAAGAGCCGCTTTTTATGTCGATTGGGACCCGCAGAGTTTATTTTCTCTTCAAAAAAATATCAGCAAGCTCAATATGGTTGTGCCGGAATGGTTTTTTATAGATCCAAAAACCGATTTATTGCGTACAGAAATTGATACCGCCGCTTTAAAAATCATGAAAAAAGCAGGTGTAAAGATTGTTCCAATCATCAATAATAGTAATGAATCTATTGGTGAAGGGGACTTCGATGGTGATATGATACATCGGATTTTGCACGATAAGGTAAAAAGAGAAAGACTGATTAGTGACATCGCAGCAAATCTGAAGTTGTACAAATTTCAGGGAATCAATATCGATTTTGAAGAATTTAAAGAGTCCAGCGATGAACCTATAATTGCCTTTCAAAAAGAACTTTATGAAAAGTTACATCCGCAAGGATTTATTGTGACACAGGATATAATGCCAAACGACGATGATTTCAACATTAAAGCACTTACAGAGTACAACGATTATATATTTTTAATGGCGTACGATGAGCATTATAGCGGAAGCGTTCCCGGGGCAATAAGCAGTCAGAAATGGACAGAGCGAATTTTAGATCAGGTAGCCAAAGAAATTCCGTCGAACAAAATTATTCTCTGTTTTGCAGGTTACGGCTATGATTGGGAACAAAAAAAGGAGGGGATAACTGTTACCTACGATGAAGCCCTGTCTTTAGCAAAACAATACGGCGCTACTATTGATTTTGATAATGACAGTTACAACAATTCATTTGCTTATAGTGACGGAAGAGGCAATAAACATCTGGTGTATTTTACTGATGCTGCTACTAATTTTAATACCATTCGCTTTGCTGACGAATATGGTATTGCCGGAACCGCATTGTGGCGATTGGGGAGTGAAGATGGCAGATTATGGCATTTTTACAACCGCAGTTTAACCAATGAAAGTATTGCCAAAAAAGCCTTCGATTTTAAAACACTGGAAAAAGTGAACATGAGTTTCTCAGCTCCGGATTATATCGGAGAAGGTGAAATTCTAAATGTATTGACAGATCCGCATCCCGGTAAAATTAAATTACAAACCAATCCGAATGAGTCGATCATAGACGAAGAAAATTACTTAGAATTACCTACTAAATATGTGATCAGTAAGTTTGGAAATGTTCACAAAGAGGTTGTTTTGACCTTTGATGATGGTCCTGATCCTACGTACACGCCACAAATTCTGGACATCTTAAAACGCGAAAAAGTGCCTGCTGTATTTTTCGTAGTAGGATTACAAGGAGAGAATAACATTCCGCTTTTGCAACAGATTTATGCGGAGGGTCATGAGATTGGCAATCATACTTTCACTCATCCCAATATTGCATTAGTTAGCAAAGATAGGGCTTCGGCCGAAATGGAAACGACACGATTGCTCATCGAGGCGGTTACAGGAAGAAGCACGGTACTTTTTAGAGCGCCTTATAATGCCGATGCCGAACCTACGACAGAAGCCGAACTCAGACCCATTGCTTTGAGTAAAGCACAGAACTATTATACGGTTGGGGAAAGCATCGATCCCAATGATTGGGAAAAAGGGGTAACTGCCGATAGTATTTACGCCAGAACAATTCGGCAATATGAAGCCGATCCGAGTAAAGGGATCATACTGCTTCATGATGCAGGTGGTGACCGGCAGGCAACCGTAGAGGCTTTACCGCGAATTATCAAATATTTTAAGGATAAGGGAATTCAATTTACTACTGTTTCTAAGCTGTTAGGAAAAAGTAAGAGCGAGATTATGCCCAAGGCCAAAGGGAATCTGATGACCATTGACAACCTCATATTTGATTTGGGGTATTGGTTTGGTCACTTTATCACTGCGGTTTTCTGGATCGCTATTTTGTTGGGATTCTTCCGCATTATGTTAATGGCTGTGATGGCTTTTTACAAAAAATGGAAAGATTACAAACATCCGCTAACGTATGATACGAATGACGAAAATTATCCGAAAGTTAGCATAATTGTACCCGCTTACAATGAAGAGGTAAATGCGGTTAAAACAATTCAGAATTTACTTCGACAGGATTACCCTGATTTTGACATTATTTTTGTAGACGACGGATCAAAAGACAGCACGTATAAAAAAGTAGATCTGGAATATAAAAATCATGCGATTGTAAAAGTACATACAAAGCCAAATGGCGGGAAAGCTTCGGCGCTAAATCACGGAATTGCATTAACTCAGAATGATTTCGTTGTTTGCATAGACGCAGACACACAGTTGAAAACAGATGCGCTTTCGCAGCTCATGAAGTGTTTTAGACTACAGTTTAAAAACAACCAACAAGTAGGAGCGGTTGCCGGAAATGTAAAAGTAGGAAATGAAAATACCATGCTGGCCAGATGGCAAAGTATTGAGTACACAACAGCCCAGAATTTTGACCGAAGAGCCTTTGATTTGGTGAACGGAATTACAGTTGTACCGGGCGCGATTGGTGCTTTTAGAAAAGAAGCTATAGAAATTGCGGGAGGTTTTACAACAGATACACTGGCTGAAGATTGCGATTTAACCATTAGAATTCTTCGCAACAATTATCGCATTGTAAACTGTGTAGAAGCCATTGCAGTTACCGAAGCCCCGGAGACACTGAATGAATTTATGAAGCAGCGTTTTCGCTGGAGTTACGGAATTATACAAGCATTCTGGAAAAATAGAGATGCTTGTTTTAATCCAAAGTACAAAGGGCTTGGAATGGTATCATTACCAAATGTATTAATTTTTCAGATTGTCTTACCCATTTTTGCTCCGCTGGCCGATTTAATACTTATCGTCAGTTTAATCTGGAACCATAACAATATAGACAGTTTGTATAAAATTGGAATTTATTACCTGGTATTTATGCTGGTAGACATGTTGGTTAGTGTAGTTGCTTTTGTCTTCGAGAAAGAGAAATTAAGTAAACTCATCTGGCTAATTCCACAGCGGTTTGTTTACAGACAATTGATGTATGTTATCTTATTCAGAGCCATAAAAAAGGCGATTAAAGGCGAAAGTCAGAGTTGGGGAGTACTCACACGAACCGGCAATGTTGGGGCATTAGATTAGTTCCTGATCAAACGATTTCGTAAATAATCCGGCATATTTTTTCAAAAACAGTATCTTTGCAGCAAGAAAATTGTAGTGATAAGTAATGATTAAATTGTAGAACAAGTTCTACAGACTGTTAGAGAATGTTCTACAGTCGGTTTAATCCCTGCATGCTATTTTTGCTTCTTATTAAGAAAATAGAAACAAGTATATATTTAAAAAATAGAATAAAAGTATGTTTGTCGCATCAAACCTATTTATTCTATTAAAAAGATCCCCCAAATCTCTTTTAAATATCTGTTGTGTTATGGTTAATATTGATAGACAAGTGCTGTGGTTTTGCTTTTTTTTAGCAAAAAAGCTGTATCTTAGAGGAATAACATCCGTTATTGATATTAAAATTGAATTAGTTGTGACTAATTTTAGCTATAGAACAATATTTATTCAAAATGTAGTACATCATTCAGGATGTTCTTTCGATACCTAATTAAAAAAATTGCACGAGTTATTGATTTGATTCTTTGACTCTTTATTTTATTTATCATTTTAAAATATAAATTTTGATTAGAAAACATTCCTTAAATAGTACATTTAGTTTTTTAAAACTAAAGTTCAAGCACAGAAAAATAATTCACTACACTTTAATAGCCTGTGTCATCCTTTTACAGATAATTGCAATAATTATTTGGTACAACGAATCGTCTAATGAGTCGGAAATGTCAAAGACGCTTAGTTCGATGGATTCATTAAATAAAATAACACATTTTACAAGCAGTATAAACAACTCATTTGTTGATTCTCAAAAAAGCTTTAGTAATTATACCAGTTACAAAGACAAAGAATCACTTGATAAATACACCGCTTCTTTAAACGAGATCAGCCGTTTGATTGACAGTTTGAGCCTAATTACAAAGGATAATAAGGAGTTCATGAAGATTCTGAAGGAAAAGAATCAGTCTGAAGAATCAGTAGAGTCTTTGAAAACTAGTATCGATTCGATTATTGAATCGCAGATTAATCCGGATAAGACTACTTTGACTCAGCCTTTTAAACTAAATAAGTTCGCGTACAAAAAAATATTAGACAGTATTAAAACTGATTCTTATATCAAAGTAGACAGTGTGTCTAAAAAAGGATTATTTTCAAGATTGGGTGCTGCTTTGGCAGGAAAAGTCGATGTGCAAAAAGAGCAGTTGAAGATCACCGTTACCATGAAATATGACAATAAAGTGGTAAGCGGAAGTATCGAAGAACAATTTGCAAACTTGTTTAATACTACTAACAAATATTACGAAGACCAGTTTAAGAATCTACGAAAATCATTTGCGAATTTAAAAGATCAGGATGCTAAACTAAAGCAGTTAAATAATGAATTACTAAATTTAGAGGCAGCAATTATGCCTAACTATAACAATTCGTTGAAAGTACTTCAGGACAATACTCAAAAGCAGTTACAGAAGCAGTACGATTCGAATAAAATAGTGAGAAGTTACACCATTGCAATTTTGATTCTGTTAATGTTTATAGTTTCACTTGTACTTTTTGGCTTTACAAGACTGGCTTTTCAGTATGAAAAAAGACTCACAACAGCTCAGATGCAGATTCGTGAAAGCTTGAATTTTAAGAATAGAATTATGGGTATGATCAGTCATGAAATCAGATCTCCTTTAAGCATTATTTCTATTTATAGTAAAATGATAAGTTCCTCTATAAAAGATCCGGAAATAAAAGACACTTTTAAATCGATTCAGTTTACGACTAACTCATTGCTTCTTCTGGCCAATCAGATCTTGGAGTATTCTAAAGATGGAAATTACGCACCTAAACTAAACAAGAAGCAATTTTATCTTAAGGAGGAGGTACATCAGATAGTTAATTCCATGACTTCGTTGGTAGAAAGTAAAGGGAATAGAATAGAGGTTAATTCTAATTTAATTTCGGAGCTTGAAGTTAATTCGGATGCAGCAAAAATTCATCAGCTTTTTTATAACATTATCGGTAACGCGAATAAGTTTACAGAGAATGGACTTATAAAGATCATGATGGATCTTGAAAAGACTTCGGACAAGATCGTGAATTTAAAAGTTGAAATTCAGGACAGCGGAATTGGTATTGCCAAAAATGACCTGAAAAATATATTTGAGCTTTATTACCAAGGAACTGTTTCAGGTAAAGTAAACGATCTTGGAGTAGGTTTAGGGCTTAATTTATGTAAAGAAATAGTAGAATTGTTTGATGGAAAAATAGATGTTCAGAGCGAGGAAGGCAAAGGGACTAAAATAATTTTTAATCTCCTTATAAGCTTAGTTTAAAATAAGACCAAATTAATTATGTTAAAGTGGTAATTAGTTACAGAAAAGCGCTGAAATAACCCTAAATTAGGTAAATGAAAATGAAATCACCATCCAACAACTATAGCTTTCTAGTGGCCGATGACCATAGTGTGGTTCGACAAGGCGTTTCTTTAATGATAAAAGAATTATTTTCAAATGCTTTGATTCACAAAGCAGGAAATTTTAAGGATACACTTAATCTTTTAAAAGAAGAATATATAGATTTACTGATATTAGATGTGAACTTTCCAGACGGAAACAGTATCAATATTATAGCAGAAATAAAAGCAATCCAGCCGGAAGTTAAAATATTAATTTTTTCTGCTTATGATGAGAACATCTATGCTATGCGGTATTTAAACGCAGGAGCTTCAGGGTATCTGAATAAAGAAACTTCTGAGGAAGAAATGAAAAATGCGATCAGTTCAATGATCTCATCCGGGAAGTATATTACGCAGAATGTTAAAGACAGGATTCTGGATTCTTATATATCAAAAAAGCCGACAAACCCATTGGATGTATTGTCCAACAGAGAAATCGAAGTGGCACAGCTTTTAATTAAAGGTTATGGCAATCTGGAAATAATTGAACATTTAAACATCAAAAAAACAACGGTAAGTACTTATAAAAACAGGATTTTTGAAAAATTGGAAATCGATAATCTCGCCGATTTGATCAAGTTTTTTCAGCTGTATTCTGATTAACGAATTTACACGGCAAAAACGAATAACAGATCAGAAACAATTTATTGCCTACATATTTAAAAACAGGAACTTTTGGGTTCCTGTTTTTTTTTGTAAAAAGCTTTTGTTTTTTGATGTATTTTCTGTAGAAATAATTCTACAACAGGACGTTCGATGTTCTATAAAGTATTGATTTTATTGAATGTATTTTTGTTGTGTCAGGAAGACGCAGTTGCTGGAAGTTTATAAAAAGGATGGATTTGTAGTAGAATGGGTTATTTTTTTTCAGCATCTAGCTTCCTGTATTAAAAGATTTTTTTTTGTTGTTACGGACGGCTCTTTTGTTTGTGTTTTTGGGTTTATACAAGTCAGGTCATTTTTTTTTTTTTGGATATGGCCGTCTGATCAACAAATATTACTTTTTAAGTCTACAACAAATTTAGAGTTAGAGAAAACTACAGTTAACAGAAAGAGAATGTAAAAAAAGCAAGACTATGGAATTCGACTTTTACAATACAAAGAAAAAAGCAAATGTAAGTATTTTTAAATCTAAAGCATTTGATGAGATTCAGGACGCTCTTTTCGTGTTTACGATTTCGGCAGATAACGATTATGAGATGCCATTTATAAATGATGCAACTTATGAGATGTTTGAAGTTTTATCAAGTAAGATGTTTACCAGTACAGTACTTTCCATTTACAACCGAATTCATACGGAAGATAAAAAACTAGTGAAGGACTCTTTATTTGATGCTATCAAAAAAAGAAGAAAATGGAGTGTTGTGTTCAGAGCAGAATTGCCTTTGAACGGATTAAGCTGGTTTAAGGTTACCTCAAAAAGACAGGTTAATAAAGACGGAAGTGTAGAATTTTATGGTCGGATAACAGATATTACCGAGTTAAAAGAACAGGAGTTGAAACTTAAAAGGACAGAAGAGCGTTTTAAGTTTATGCTGGAGAGTTCAAATGCAGGTATTTGGGATTGGGATTTAGTGGCCAATAGAGTTTACTATTCGCCACAATCTTTGAAGGTATTAGAATTGAAAGCTTCAGATATTTCAAATACTCGTGACGGCTGGAATAAAATAGTACATCCGGATGATTTTGAAGGATACTTAAGCGTACTGCAGAATCATTTGGATAACAAAACTTCTTCTTACGAAAATTTTCAGCGTGTGCTGACTTCAAAAAAAGAATATAAATGGGTTCTTAGTAAGGGAATGGTGGTAGAACGTGATGCTGCCGGTAAAGCTCTAAAAGTAATAGGAACGCACAGTGATGTTTCTTTTCAAAAAGAAAAAGAGTTAGAGCTAGAGAGAGAAATGGAAGTGTATAAAGAGGAAAATAATAGATTATTGAATTTTTCGCATATCGTATCACATAACCTAAACTCGCACGCAGGTAATTTTAAAGTTCTTCTGGACTTGATCGATTCAGAGGAAGGTTTTGATGAAAAAATCGAAACCATAAAATACCTGCGTGCGGTTTCCGGAGATCTTAGTAAAACCATTGAAGATTTGTCCCAAATAGTAAATATTCAAAACAATTCCGAAATTAATATCGAATCTCTCAATGTAAACAACTACCTCAATAGAGTACTTAATATTGTTAATGCTTATAATGACAGAAGTAATATGACGGTAATCAATAATGTTTCTCCCGAAGCAGTTGTTTGTTTTAATCCTGCATATCTTGAAAGTGTATTGCAAAACCTGAGTACGAATGCTATAAAGTATGCAGATCCTAAAAGACCCCTGGTCGTTGAATTTAATTTTTTTATCGAAAACGGAAAAAAAGTACTGACGGTAAAAGACAATGGTTTAGGGATTGATCTGGAGAAACACGGAGATTTAATTTTCGGAATGTATAAAACATTTCATAAGCACGAGAATGCAAACGGTTTGGGCTTGTACATTACAAAGAACCAGATTGAGTCTATGAAGGGTAAGATTACGGTTGAAAGCCAGGTGGGAGAAGGAACCACATTTAAAATCTTTTTTAAGGACTAAAGATGCTGCGCTTAGCATTATGAATAGAAGTATCAGCGTACATAAATAATTAATTTAAGAATGGAAAAATTTATAGTTAACAAAAGAGCTAATGGAGAATTTCAATTTGATTTTGTGAATAAAAATGGCGAAATTATTTTGAGCAGTGGAGCATATACCCGAAAATTTATGTGCATGAAAGGAATAGAATCAGTAAAAGCTAATTCACAGGATAACACAAAATTCTTCCGAAAAACAAATTCAAAAGATGAAAGATACTTTAATCTTAAAGCTTTTAACGGAAAGATTATCGGAACAAGTAAAATGTTTAAAGATAGAGATTCCCGTGATGCGGAAATCTTGGAGTTTAGAAAATACGCGCCGGATGCTAAAGTAGAAGATCATTCTAATGCTATATTGGAAAGCGTTGCATAGTGAAAGAATTAAATCAAAACTGTGAATGCAGATCGGTTATATTTTAATAAAACAATAAACTTTGCCGTTTCCGGATTGTAATAACGGAGCCGTTTTTAGATAATTTAATTGGTATTTACACACCTAAGACCGCCGTTTGCGGTCTTTTTTGTTTGTAGTAAATTCACCAGCTCTGAAAGAGCTTTGGCAATTAGAATAGTGCGAAGCACTATGAATAAGGATGATAATTGTTTAAGCCCTGTAAGAGCGAAAGCCAAACTCCCACAAAAAAAGTGATCCTATGTGCTGGAATGTCTTTTATTTATAATAAGGCTCCAGAAAATTGAAGCGCTGATATTGTTGGTAAACGGAAGAATTTTTATCAATACATAACTTTTATATTGATCAATTATTTGTAAAAAATCAAACTACTATTTTACAAATAGTAAAAAAATGACTTTTCAAAAAAATTAATCTTAATCAGGACTTAACTTAAGCCTGGTGAAGTGTTTTTTATGATACTTCCCTTAGATTGCTTCACCTAAAGGCCTAAATACAATAATAGTGTACCAATAATCAAAACATTATAGTACATTTTTTTTACAAATACTTAACAAATCAGGCTGCTGAATTTTCTTTTCTTTAACAATTAGATAATTTTCAATTATTTACTATTTATAAAAATCATTGTTTATTTGCTTGTATAAATTTAATATTTGTAAACAAATTAACCATGAAAACAATTTACAAGGCAATTTTAATTTTTTCGGTTGCACTTTTTACTCAAAACATGACCGCCCAAAAGGCAAGTATTAGCGGAACAATTACCGACGCACAATCCCCACTTCCGGGAGCGACCATTGTATTGTCTAATAATCAAAAAGCTACGACCGATTTTAGTGGTTATTTTACAATTCAGGATGTGGGATCGGGCAGTTTTGAATTGGAGATCTCCTATATAGGATATGAAGTAAAGAATATAAAAATTGATATTAAAGACAATCAACAGTTAAAGTTAGGAATCATTCAACTGCAAACGAATTCCAAAGAATTGAATGAAGTTGTCGTGAGTGGAATGACTCAAAGAAATAGTGAAGCCAGAGCGCTGAACATGCAAAAAAAATCGATGAGTATTGTAAACGTAATTGCAGCCGACGGGATAGGAAAACTTCCGGATCGTAATGCTGCCGAAACCGTACAGCGTATGCCCGGAGTTTCTATAGAACGTGATCAGGGTGAAGGACGTTTTGTGTCGGTGAGAGGATTACCTCCTTTTTGGTCGTCGACTACTATTAATGGAAATCGAATTCCAACCGCCGAAGAAGAAACAACTTCGAGAGCCACAGCATTTGATTTTTTTCCTTCAGATCTTATTGCGTATGTTGAAGCTACCAAAGCACTTACACCGGATATGGACGGTGATGCGATTGGCGGAAGCGTAAATTTTACTACACAAACCGCTCCAACCAAACGAACTATTAAAGCCAGTGTTTTTAGTGGATACAACCAAAAATCAGATAAAGGAATTTATAGTGGATCGCTTACCATTGGCGACAAAAGCAAAAACGGAAAGTTCGGATATATTATCAATGGTACATACTGGGACAGAAACTGGGCAACCGATAATTATGAGGCGAGAAGACAAGGAGATCAGGGAGTTTACAGATTAGAACTGAGAGACTATACCGGAATTAGAAAAACCTCGGGTTTAAATGGTGCATTGGAATTCAATCCATCATCGAGAGATAAAATTTTCCTAAAGGCTACTTATGGCGGACTTACGGATGAAGAAACACATTACAAACATCGTATTAGATTTGATAAATTCAATGGGGCAACAAATGCGCTGACTGTTGAGCAACAAGACATCCATAACCAGTTAATGACACAGTTTATAGGTATTGATTTGGGAGGGAAACATCAATTGGCAAATGGAAATTTAGATTGGAGCGTGGCATCTTACCGAAACAGATTCAAGTACGGAAACATTCCAAATGCAGAAGACAATAGTTACTTTTTAATTCAGTTCAATCAAACCGGAGTAGGTGTTAAGCCGGAGTATTTAAATACAGTGCCGCTTGCCAATGGTGGGGCCGGAGGTCCAAGAGCTTACTGGGCTGCAGATGGAGGAAAGCTGGACCCGAACAATCCAAAATCTATATTTGATTTTTATTCAGATCCAAATTTTAAAACAGATCCGACAAAAATGAAGTTTTCTACTTTAGAACTTTACAAAATCAACATCGTTGAAAGAGACAATATTATTGCGGCTGTAAACTACGAGCACAATTTTAATGAAAATCTTAAAATGAAGTTCGGTGCAAAATTAACTGACAAAGACCGTATTGCTACTTTCAGAGACGAATACTACAACTGGACAGGATCGCCAACGCCTTATTTGTCTAACTATGCTCCTGATTTAATCAACCAGCCTGGTGGTACAAATTATATGAGAAAAGAAACTGGTACTTTGATCGGAAACAGCTTTGGTCCGGTTTTATCTCCGGACGGAATGACAAGATTATTCAATACCTCGAAAGCAAATTTGGTTTTAAACCCTGCAGATTCTCAAATTCCTGAATTAGGAAAAGGATTGGGAAGAAACTTTAATGTAGGCGAAACGACCTCTTCTGTTTATGCCATGTCAACCTATAATGTATCCGATAAATGGACCATTTTAGGAGGATTGAGAGTAACCAATACTATAACACAGGTAACCGGTAAAACTGTAGAGAATAATGTGGTAGTCGATGCCGAAAATACGAAAACCTATACATCGGTACTTCCAATGGTACATGTAAAATATACTCCGATTGAGAATTTAAACCTTCGTTTTGCTACTACAAGAACATTTGCAAGACCCAATTTTGGAGACATTTCACCAACAGGTTCACTGAACACGATTGATGGGGAGTATGCAGGAGGAAACCCAAATTTAAATCCAACCTATTCCTGGAACTTCGATTTGCTAGGAGAATACTTCCTGGATGAGGTGGGAATTATCAATGCCGGTGTATTTTACAAGTCGATTACGGATCCAATTTTTGATGACACTTACCAGGGAACGATCAACGGAATTCCTAATATAGAAATCAGTTCGCCTGCTAATGGTGGAAATGCATGGATAGGCGGAGTTGAATTTGGAATTACCAAGAGATTCAGCTTCTTGCCAGGCTTCCTTAAGTATTTTGGAACTCAGATCAATGCAACACTTATGAACTCTGAAATGACTTTGGGGCAGAATGCTAATAATCCTAACGGAAGAAAAGTGTCTACTCCTTATCAGGCCAAAGAACTTTACAACCTGCAATTGTTCTATGAGAGTGGTAAATTGAATGTGAGAGCAGCCTTTAATCACAAAGGAGCTTATGCTACAAGTTTTGATGCCAATGCTAAAAATACAGACATGAATGATATTTATTACGGTAAATACAACTCACTTGATTTTTCTGCTTCGTATAAAATTGGAGATCATTTTACCATTTTCAGTGATGTAAATAATGTATTGAATGAACCTTTAATGTATCATTTTGGAGAAACACCAAATCGTCCAAAACAGGTGGAATATTACGGGATGAAGTTTAATCTAGGTTTAAAATATAATTTATAGACAACTATAAGTTAACCCGTTGGATGCTGGTAGGTTTTATTTTTACAGTTTATTTTTTTTTAATCTACTGCAAGCAACGGGTTTTTAAAAACAATAGTAAACGCTTCTTATTTACAAGACAATTATCACGCTAAATTTCAAGAACTAATGTCTAAAAAAGCATCTAATTTCAGGTTCATACTCAAAACATCTATAGCGGCATTTGGTACCTATTTTTGTATGTATGCTTTTAGAAAACCTTTCACGGTAGCCACATTCGATCAGCTTTCTTTTTGGGGAATAGATTACAAAATTCTCTTGATTCTGGCACAGGTTTTAGGATATACTTTTTCTAAGTTTTTAGGAATCAAGATTATATCTGAATTGAAATCGGCCAGGAGAATTTTATACCTAATCAGTTTTATTGTTATTTCCGAACTGGCTTTACTGGGCTTTGCTTTGGTACCGGCACCCTATAACATCTTGTTTTTATTTATTAACGGATTACCTCTCGGAATGATTTGGGGAATTGTTTTCTCTTATATCGAAGGCCGGAAAACAACGGAATTATTAGGGGTGATTTTATGTTCGAGTTTTATCGTTTCTTCCGGAGCTGCAAAATCTGTGGGAATCTTTGTCTTGAAGGTTTTGGGACGCAATGAGTTTTGGATGCCTTTTGTTTCGGGGTTAATTTTTATTGTTCCGTTAATTGCATTTTCATTGTTTTTGGAAAAAATCCCAAATCCGGATAGCGAGGATTTGGCCCTGCGTTCTAAGCGTAAACCATTGGCTAAAAAAGAACGCGCTTTGTTGTTCCGACAATTTGCTTTTCCGCTAACAATACTTATTGTCTTTTATGCTATGCTAACGGCCATGCGTGAGTTCAGAGATAATTTTGCGCGAGAATTATGGGATTGCTTGGGATACAAAGAGAGTATTTCAATTTATATGTACTCAGAAATTCCCATTGCCATATCAGTTTTGGTTATTTTAGGGATTTTAGGAAGCATGAAAAACAATTATAAAGCTTTCCGCAATTATCATTTGGTATTGTTTGTAGGTTCAGTACTTATAGGAATCACAACTTTCCTGTTTCAAAAACATCTGATGTCAGCACTTCCGTGGATGATCATTTCAGGATTTGGAATGTACGTTTGCTACATTCCGTTTAACGGTTTATTTTTTGACCGAATGATAGCCACTTATAAAATAAATGGAAATACTGGATTTTTAATTTACATAGCCGATGCCTTTGGTTATTTAGGGAGTGTTTTGGTATTGTTTTTCAAAAATTTTGGAGACCGAAAAATTTCTTTATTGAACTTTTTTACCACTTGTATTTACCTGCTCTCTTTCGTAGGGATCATCACCACCATAATGTCCTTTAATTATTTTAAAAGGAAGTTTAGAAAAACTGTCGAAATTCCCACGGCTATGAGTTATGAGATGTAAGATGTAAGATGTAAAATGTAGGATGTAAAATGTAGGTGAAACCTGAAACCTGAAACCTGAAACCTGAAACAACAAACCATAAACAAATAAACAGTAACACAAATAAAAACACAAACATGAAAGAGAAGTATGATTTAATAATTGTTGGATCCGGAGTTTTAGGAACATTTCACGCCTATCACGCCCTGAGAAAAGGATTATCGGTCGCCATTCTGGAAAAAAACAGCAAACCGGAAGGCGCAACCGTTAGAAATTTTGGACAGGTTGTACCGTCCGGGATGGATCGAAAGTGGCAAAATTTCGGAAAAGAAAGTTTAAATATCTATAAAGACATTCAATCGCAGTTTGATATTAATTTGCGTCAAAACGGAACTATTTATGTAGCGTCAAACGAAGAAGAAATGCAGTTGATAGAAGAGTTACATCAAATTAATATTTCGAACGATTATGAATCTAATTTGCTGACAAAAGAACAATGTCTGACCAAATACAATGGATTACGAGCTGATTATTGTACTGGAGGATTATTTTTCCCGCAAGAAGTAACCGTTGAACCTTCTACAATGATTCATAAATTGCACCAGTTCATGACAACCAGTCTGGGGCTAGATTTATTTATGAATACTACCGTAGTACAAACGGAAGATAGAAATGATGAGGTTGTAGCCATAACCGCAACCGGCCTAGAATACAAAGCGTCAAAAATTATCATTTGCAACGGAAGTGATTTCAAAATTTTATATCCTGAGATTTACAATAACAGCGATCTGATTGTTTCTAAACTACAGATGCTGCAAACCAAACCTCAGAAAAATTATAAACTAGACGGTTCTATCTTAACCGGATTGACGATCAGAAGATACGAATCTTTTGAAGAATGCAAATCGTATCAGGCCATTAAAGAAAAGGAAAATCCGGATAGTTTCGAGAAAAAATATGGCATTCACATCTTGTTCAAGCAAGCCCTTGACGGCTCAGTGATTCTTGGAGATTCTCATGAATATGCTCCCGCAAAAGAAATTGACTCTTTAGGTTTTGACCTGAATATGGATATCGACCATTTTATGATTGAAGAAGCCAAAAAGATAATCGATCTTCCAACGTATGAAATCCAAAACAGATGGTTTGGGATGTATTCGCAATGTAAAACAAAGGATATCTTTGAATATACTGTTGATCAAAACATTCACATCATAACCGGAATAGGAGGTAAAGGAATGACCGGCAGCGCAGGATTTGCCAAACATAATATTGATACTATCTTTAATACTTAGGGATTGTGAGGTTTGAGTTATGAGGTTTGAGTTATGAGTTATGAGTTATGAGTTATCAGGGAAATTATTAATCATAGTTTATAATCTACATTTATAGTGCTTTCTAGAGCAATAAATAATAAACAATAGATTTTAGACCATCAACCATTAACCACCAACCAAAAACTATAATTTTTTTTAAAAAATACACAAAATGAAAATTAATGAACTTGAAATGGTTGTTTTTGACATGGCCGGAACAACAATAAATGAGCAAAATATAGTTTACAAAACATTACATAAATCGATTAATCACTTCGGTATTGATGTTTCTCTTGAACTGGTATTGTCTTTAGGAGCAGGAAAAGAAAAGCATCAGGCTATCAAGGATATTTTAATACACTTGAACATAACAGATATGAACAAGTCGGCTTTAATATTTGACTACTTTAAAGAAACATTGGACAAAGAATACCTTTCGGCTCAGGTTTTACCCATAGAAGGTGTCGAAAAGGTTTTGAAAAACCTTAAAAATGACGGTATAAAAGTAGTCTTAAACACAGGATACAGCAGTCATGTTGCCAATACTTTATTAGAAAAGCTAAACTGGAAAGAAGGAAATCAATACGATGCCCTGATCACAGCCGATGATGTAGTGCTGGGACGTCCTTTTCCGGATATGATACATAAAGCCATGCAATTGTTTGCCATTGAAGACGCTTCTAAAGTACTAAAAGCAGGTGATTCGGCTATAGATATAGAAGAAGGAAAAAATGCTAAATGTGGTTTGACCGTAGGAGTTTTGTCAGGCGCACAAACCAGACAGCAGCTCGAAGAAGCCCAACCGGATTACATATTAGATTCTCTGGCATCGCTTTATGGGGTTATTGGGGCGAAGTGTTAGGTGTGAGGAGTGAAGAGTGAAATAAAAAGGAGTAGAGATTATAGAACAAAGAGTAAAGAGTAAAGAGTAAAGAATAAAGAGTAAAGAATAAAGATTTTAGAGGAAAGATTAAAAAGCTGCTAACCCGAACGATAGCGAACAGGCGAAGCAATCTGCGAGAGGAGATATACACATCGCTCTGCGGTTTATTTTGAGCAAAGCGTCTTTTGCAAGCATTTCGAGCTATGTTTCTATGTGTTAAAAAAGAGTTGAGAGATTATAGAATAAAGAGTAAAGAGTAAAGAATAAAGAATAAAGAATAAAGAGTAAAGAGTAAAGAGTAAAGATTTTAGAGGAAAGATTAAAAAGCTGCTAACCCGAACGATAGCGAACAGGCGAAGCAATCTGCGAGAGAAAAAACACACATCATTTATTTAGAATAAAAATATCTTTTGTCTGTATTTTGAGTACCTACACTATACATTAAACAATTCGCTAATTAGTTAAAACAATATCCCTGCAGGAAAAGTTTCAAACAAGTAAATAAATAGTAACCATAAAACAATTCAACCCAATGAAAAAGATTTTTAGATTAAGTTACATTACAATTCTTGCAAGTGTGCTTTTAGTCACATCCTGTACCAATGATTCCGCATTTAAGGATAACGAACAGGCCGTAAATGATAAAACAAACGCTAAAACAGGTAAATCTGCTTTAAGCAGTGGAACCAGAAAATTACTGATTATTGGAATTGACGGCTGTCGCGGGGATGCTTTAATGGGAGCCAATACACCTAATGTTCATGCTTTATTGCCCAATGCTGTCTATAGCCTCGATGCTTTGACCGAAGCACCTACATGGAGTGGAAACGGCTGGTCGACGATGCTTACCGGAGTTACCCATTTGAAACATGGCGTAACGGATAATTCATTTTCGAGTCCGAATTTTGCAGCTTATCCGAATTTTTTAAAACGATTTGAGACTTATAATGCGGCTTTAAAAACCATGTCAATCGTGCATTGGGCACCGATCAATACCTACATTGTGGACGGAATTGATGTAGAGAAAACACTCACGACTGATGTGGCTGTTAAAAATGAGGTGGTTGCTGCACTTACAAACGACAACCCGGACGCTTTGTTTCTGCATTTTGATGATGTCGATCACGCCGGACACAGCTATGGATTTTCACTTAATGTGACGCAATACAAAGCTTCAATTGAAACAACAGACGGTTATATAGGAGAAATTTTAGCAGCTTTAAAAAACAGACCCAACTATGCCAATGAAGACTGGCTGGTTGTAGTTGCACCGGATCATGGTGGTATCGTTACAGGTTCCAGCGGATCTCATGGCGGGACATCCTACGAAGAGCGAAATATTTTTACCATTTTCAACAACAAAAATTTCACTTCGACTAAGATCGAAAAGCCGGTAGATCCAACCACAACGATTACCGGTAAATTTGTCAATTTTAATTCAAATAGTGTTTATGCTTCAACAGCCAATGCGCTTTACAATTTCGGAACTTCAAGTTTTACAGTTGAATGCCGAGTAAAAACATCAGGTTACAGCAGTGATCCGTCATTGGTTTCGAATAAAAACTGGGTGAGTGGTAAAAACCGTGGATTTGTAATTTGTGCTAATACCGGAGGAACATGGAAGGTAAATATTGGGGATACTCAAAGTCGTGTGGATATTTCCGGTGGGACAATCAATGATGGGAAATGGCATCATTTGACACTTGTGGTGGACCGCACAGCCAAATTGGTTAAAACGTATCAGGATGGTGCTTTTGTAGGCCAGGCAGCTATTGGCGCCAGTTTTGGAAGTTTGACTTCAGGTTTGCCTTTCGCTATCGGACAGGACGGAACCCTGACGTATGGTGCAAATGTAAACGGAAATATTGCTGAGGTTCGCGTATGGAACAAAGCCTTAACTGAAGCTTCCATTTTCAATTATACCTGTTCATCGGTTACCGCTTCTCATCCGGATTATTCAAATCTTATCGGATATTGGAAAGGAGATAACGGATCAGGAAACAGTTTCACCGATTCAAGCAGCCAGCAAGTGGGGCTTACTTTTCCAAACACACCTAGTTGGACTACCAGTACTGCTACTTTAAAATGCGGCACTGCGACGGGAGTAGTTCCAAAAATGGTCGATATCGCCTATTCTTCTCTGCAATGGTTTGGTGTACCTATCAATAGTGGATGGTCATTAGACGGCCGTTCTTGGCTTCCGGCAGGGAACTAAAAAATTTGTGTTTTTTGTTTTTTAAAGGGTTATCTTCATTTTGAAGGTAGCCTTTTTGATTTGATTCTGGCTTGGAGTTTAACCGCAAAGAACGCTAAGATGTTACGCAAGGTTCGTAAAGTTTTGTGTCATTTCGACCGAAGGGAGAAATCGCACTCGCTAATCGACAAAGATTGGCGACATTCTTTGCGGAGTTTCTAATGCGATTTCTCCCTTCGGTCGAAATGACATAAAATGAGAAAAAATTTTGCGATCCTTCCGGTTAAAAACGGTTAAATCTAACTATTACTCTCAGAATAAAAATAAAGCACCAGCATCACGCAGTTTTCTGTCGTTCTGTTTTGAGGTACGTGTGGATGTCTTCCGTTAAAGCATAAGGAATCACCTTCATTGACAACTACTTCTGCATCGTCAATAATATAAGTTACACTTCCTTTGATGATGTATTTGAACTCCCAAGCATCTGTGATTACTTTTTCGCGTTTGCAGTTAGGCTCCACGTCAAGGATTACGGCTTCAAAACCAATAGAATTGATGCTTTTGCTGAAAATATGATAGTAGTTAAAACCGGTAGTTTCAGCTCGGTCCTCTTTTTCTATTTTTTGATAATCGTCTTTTTTAATATGAATGTACTTCGCATTCTTGGTATTTTCAACGCCTTCGAAAAAATAACTCACATCCGTATTTAAGGATTGGATCAGTTCAATCAAAACGGGCAGGGAAGGAATTGTTCTTCCGTTTTCAATTCTGGAAATCAAACCGTTGCTAACTCCGGCTCTGTTGGCTACTTCGTGTATGGTTAATGCATTTTTCTTCCTGATCTCTTTTAATCTCTTTCCAATACCAATTAAAAAATCTTCCATAATAAAACTTCAGTTTAATATGGTAAATATAACACAATTAGCGGGTGAGTTGCAAAAGAAGGGAAGTCTTAGTGTGAACTTTTGTATTTTTATAGTTAGGATCATGGCACACGGATGATACGGATTCGTTTCACGAAAACGCGGATGAAAACGGATTTTTAGATGAATAAAATACGCTATCATGATAAAGTAATCCTATCCCAGATAAAACAAAAAAAAAAACCTTGCAGATCCGAGTCTTCGCCTGGCGAATCCGCTTCATCTGTGTACTTTTTTTAGTACCACTTTAAAACAAAAAAAGTTTTCAGAAATAGGAAAGAAATCAATTCACCGCGGTATTTCTACCCTTTGCTTTTTTAATGAGATTTAGAGAATCTCTGATCAGCGATTTTATTTCTAACGATGGAGCTTTTCGTCCTTCGTATCTGCTTTGTACCGGACCTTCTATATCCATTTTAGCCGCCTGTAAATCGGTTTCGAATGCTCTGAGCACTTGATTTTCGATAGTTGAATGTTTTTTGTAGTAATAGATTGCATTGTGCAAATCCTCTATATGGCCTGTAAAATCTAAGATTGCTCTTTTGGATACTGCCCGATTGTAGTAAATAGAAAATTCTAAAGGATCAGTTTCAATGGCTTTGTCAAAATCTTCAATGGCATTATAATGATAATCGAGTTTTTGAAGACAATTTCCCCTCAAAGCATAAACTCCCTGATCAAATCCTGAATTGATCGCATTGTTTAAATGCAACAGTGCATCCTGGAACTGGTTCGACAAAAAGAATTGCCTTCCTTTTTCCAGATGAGCCGGCCCTTCATTAGAATGGGATTTTGAAAGTCTTTCAGTAAACTTTTTTATTGTTAAAGTGTTGAACCATTTCATGCTTTTTGGATTTTAGCCGACAGATTAAACAAAGAATAAAAAGATTTAGTAGAATAGGGGGGGACTAAAATTAATTAATTTTTTGATACATAACAACTTACGATAGTTCTTATTTTGCAAAATGCTTCAAAAATATCTCGAAAGCCTAAAAAAATGGTTGTTCTTTAGAGAAATATAATAGCATACAAAACCTACTTTTTCTTCCTGCCCAGCCAAATCAACAAACCTGTAATAGGTAATGTTGCAGCAAAAAGGCAGACCAGAAAAGCAATTATTTTAGTCGTCAAACCATAGATACTGCCAGTGTGAATTGGATACATCAAACGTCTCAGTTTATCTCCTTTGGAATAGGCTGCGAAGTGTCTGTTCTCAATATTTTTCGCAGTATACTTATCAAAATAAGCAGAACTGGATTGGTGCGGAATGATTCTTTCCACATCTTCTTTCAGGACCGTAATACTGTTGATGGTATCCACAGGCATTCTGATTTGAATATTTCCATCATAAGGAAAAATACTGTCCGTAGTATTGTAAATGCTTTGGTAAAAAGCCGTGTTATTGAGTTTAGGATCTATTTTGGTTGGATTTTCTACTTTTAAAGAAGTTTTCTTTGTCGTCCCTTCGGTCACCAGGTAAAGGCCACTTTGAAACCAGTCAAAGGCAAATGTCAGACCGGTTAGTGAAATAATAAGTAAAACTAAAAAACTGTAAAAGCCAAAAGTAGAATGAAAATCCCAGTTGATCCTTTTGAAAGAACCGCTCCATTTTACAGAAAGACGCTGCTTTAAATGTTTCATTTTTTTGGGCCACCACAAAACGATACCCGAGATCAGCATAAAAACAAAGATAAGACAGGAAGATCCCATGATAAGTTGCCCCGCATCTCCCATTAACAATTGCCTGTGCAGTGAAAGTACCACCACAAAAAACCTGCTTTCCTGAGGCGTTGTTGCTAGTACTTTTCCAGAATACGGATCAACAGAAAAAAATTGTGCTTTTTTATCTGAATCTTTTCCCAGAATTTGTATCGTACGTGAAGGATCATTAAAAGTAGAAATTCGGCTAATCTTTTTGATGCCGTATTCTTTCTGAAGGACATCTGTGCAGTAATCGATCGTTTTTTTGGTTTTCCCTATAGAAGAAACGTGGTAATACTGTGGATTTACCACTTGGTCAATCTCTTTTTCAAAAACTAAAATACTCCCTGTTAATGCAGCAATAAAAACGATTAAACCTGAGCCAAGTCCCAGCCATAAATGTAATTGTCCGATAGTTTTCTTTATTCCTTTCTTCATTAATAGTCTTATTTTGGTTTATGGCATTGTAGTTTATACCCTAATAGGGTCAGTTTTTCGCTGGAGATAAATTCTTTCCAACCGAAAATCCGTCGCAAATTTATACTTATTTAGACTAAATCTTTCTAGTTTTAAGTAAAAAATAAAGGTGAATATCTTAAAAATGCTTTAGAATTACACTTCGCAGACAAGTGAATAATGCTTTTTGCAGTGAAAACTTACAGCTTGGCTTTATGTGAAAAGTGAAAAGTGAGATGTTGACTGTGAAACGTTATATTTTCAGCTGGAAAATAGATGTTTCTATATGCTTAAAGGATTGTTACAGATAGAAAGACTAAAAAATCTGCTTAATCTGTGGGAAAAGAAAAAGGACGGAGTTAAAAATATTTGCGACTAATGAATTGGTTTAAAATAGATTTATTTTCTGACAATAACAAGAAGATTAGTGAAAATTCTATAGAATAAATCGAAATAGTACTTGTTAA